>CAYSEA010000017.1:21239-43789 GCA_964429975.1 uncultured Treponema sp. | reverse complement strand
AAAAGCTTGCGCCTACCGTAAAAAATAAGTCAGGGATGGTTGAGTCCATCATTCGAATTGCGGGTAACTACAATTACGTAACCCCGGTTCGTAACAGGGCGTACGAAGTGCTTAAAAGCGTCAGCGGTAATGGTAATGGAAAGGGAAATCAGAGCGCCAAAACCGAAAAAAAATAAGAACTGTATGCGGAGTTAAAATAAAACCCGGTCGCTACCGGGTTTTTTTTTGTCTTATTCATTACTGATAAAATGGAAGATGCGGGATTCGAACCCACCGCCTTTGGCTCCGGAGGCCAACGCTCTATCCAAATGAGCTAATCTTCCGTACTGGCGTTCATTACAGCTGAAAAACACCACTTTGTCAACCAATGGGAGATTTTACAATGGATTCGATCGTACTTGCCTCTACTTCACCGCGTCGTCAGGAAATACTCAAAAACCTTAACATCCCCTACTCCGTCGTTACGCCTGACTATGAGGAACAGCCAATGGACGGCCTCGACGCAGGGGAATTGGCAGAGCTCTATTCGATGAAAAAAGTCGAGTCTGTTATAAAATTAAAGCTCTCGTTTATGATGCCGTGGGTTCTCGGCGCCGATACGATCATCTGCCAAGGATCGCGTATATTCAGAAAGCCAGAGTCCCGCGAGGAAGCGGCATCGATGCTTAAATCGTTTTCCGGAACGTCTCACGAGGTTATTACCGCGATAAGTCTCTTCGATTCAGTTACAAACTTTACCACAAGCAAAACGAGTCGCAGTACCGTCCATTTCTCCTCGCTTACGGACGAGGAAATCGAACGGTACCTCGAAACGGGAGAGTGGCAGGGCGTCGCGGGAGGGTACCGCATACAGGGCCTTGCCGCTTTTTTCATACCAAAAATCGAAGGATCATGGAGCGGTATCGTAGGCTTGCCAATACATGAATTATATGCCATACTCCGCGAGCACGGATATCGCTTCTAGCCTATCCGGCAAATCTTCCGGAGCCTTCGGGCGTCCGAGAATCAGAGAAGGGGCGGCCTAATCGAGATCAATTGATCAGATTTGCCGCAAAAGGAGTCATCTCATGGCAGTAGTCACCATGAAAAGTCTGCTTGAATCTGGCGTGCACTTCGGGCACCAGGTCAAGCGTTGGGATCCCCGCATGAAGAAGTATATCTTCGCAGAGCGGAATGGAATTCACATCATCGATCTTCAGAAAACGATTCTGTCGATTAAGGAAGCCTACGAGGCCGTCCGAAAGACCGCCGCCGCCGGCAAGAGCGTGCTCTTCGTCGGAACAAAAAAGCAGGCGCAGCAGACGATCGCGAAAGAAGCCGAGCGATGCGGAATGTTCTTCGTGAACAACCGTTGGCTTGGCGGAATGCTCACCAACTTCACCACCATCAAGAAAAGCCTCCTTCGTCTCAAGAAAATCGAGAAGATGGAGATTGACGGAACCTTCGAAAGCCTTACTAAAAAGGAAATTGCCGCGCTTCAGAAAGAAAAGACGAAGCTCGAGAAAAACCTTGGCGGTATCAAGGAGATGAAGGAGCTTCCCGGCATCATCTTCGTTATCGATACCCGCAAGGAAACTATCGCCGTCGCGGAAGCGCGCCGCATGGGCATCCCCATCGTTGCCGTCGTTGATACGAATTGCAATCCCGAAGGCATCGACTATCCCATTCCCGGAAACGACGACGCCATACGCGCCATTTCCCTCTTTACCCAAATCATCGCGAACGCCGTCGTCGAGGCGGATAACGAGAATGGCCTGAAGATCATCGAGAACCTTCAGGATGACGATGAAGACGTCGAATCCGGCGCGACTCCCGTTCAAAAAGAAGAGGAGATCGTGGATTACAGCAATTACACGCCTGCGGAAACCAAATCCGAGGAACCGGCCGCAGAGGCGCCGGAAAGCCTCGTCGACGAAGACAAGCTGTACGACGAGAAATAACGGTATGATGCGCGACCGCTCACGGTCGCGCTTTTGCCAGTAACAAGGAGACGATTCATGGATATAAAGGCATCTGACGTTAAAGCCCTGCGCGATAAAACCGGCGCGGGAATGATGGAATGCAAGAACGCCCTCGTCGAATGCAACGGCGATTCCTCCGCCGCGGAAAAACTTCTCAAAGAAAAAGGCCTCGCCGCGGTTGAAAAGCGCGCCGGAAGGGCCACGAGCGAAGGCCTCGTTCTCGTAAAGACGGACGGAAAAAAGGCAGTCATGGCAGAAATGACGTGCGAAACCGACTTCGTCGCGAAAAACGCGGACTTCATCGCCCTTGGAGAAAAGGTCATCGAAACAGCTTTCTCGAAAGGATATACGAGCGTTACCCAGGACCTTTCCGCTATGGTCCTTGACCTCGCAACGAAGGTCCGCGAGAACATGACGCTCACCCGTGTCGTTTCCGTAACCGCAGCCAGCGACGAGTATATCGAGAAATACATCCATTCCGACAAGAAAACCGGCTCGCTCATCGTGCTTAAGGCCGACAAGGCGGAGATTTTCTCTAACCCGCTCGTTCGAGAGTTCGCGTATGACTGCTGCCTCCACCTCGCGGCGTTCGCACCGCTCTATCCCGATACGAATTCGGTTGATAAGGCCTATATCGCCGAACAGACGGAAATTTTCACGAAGCAGGTCGCTGAACTCGATAAACCCGAAAACGTTAAGGCCGGCATCGTACAGGGAAAGATCAAGAAGCACCTTGCTGATATCTGCTTCCTCGAGCAGCCCTTCGTTAAGGATGACAAAGTAACGGTCGCGAAAAAAATGGAAGAAATCGGGAAAGCCGCCGGCGGAAAGCTCGCACTTTCCAAGATGGTTCTCTTTCAACTAGGTGTAAAATAATTCCTTATCAGGACCGAACCGTTTGGTATCGGTCCTGTTTCCTTTCCTGATTCACGTCAAAAGGAGTACGCAGATGTCCGATACCATCGTCGTTCACATAGAGCGCATGAAAAAGTCGATTCAGTCCCTTCGTGACGAATTCAACACCATTCGGACGGGACGTGCATCAGCCTCTCTTTTTGACCGCGTCCGCGTCGACTATTATGGCGAAAAATCGCCGTTAAGCCAGGTCGCCACGATCTCTATTCCTGAAGCTCGCCTTGTAGTCATTCAGCCCTGGGACAAGGGCCTCATCGGGGAAATCGAAAAAGCGCTGCAGAAATCCGAGCTTGGGCTAAACCCGTCAAACGACGGGAAGGTAATTCGTATCGCGATACCTCCGCTCACCGAGGAGCGCCGCAAGGAACTCGTTAAGCAGGCGAAGGCATACGCAGAGCAAAGCCGCGTCGCGATTCGGAACATCCGGCGCGACGGAAACGACGAATTCAAAAAACTTGAAAAAGACGGTCAGCTAACCGAAGACGGCCTTAAAACCGCCGAAGAAGAACTGCAGAAAGAAACCGACAAATTCATCCAAGAAATAAACAAAATCCTCGAGGAAAAAGAAAAGGAAATCATGGAAGGCTGATGAACGATATACCTCGTCACATCGGCATTATCATGGACGGAAACGGTCGCTGGGCTAAAATGCGCGGCTCTCCGAGAACCGTCGGACATCAACAAGGCCTCGAGGCCGCAAAACGCGTTATACAGCGAGCCTCCGACCTTAATGTCGCGTGCGTTACCCTTTTCGCGTTTTCAACCGAAAACTGGAAGCGAGCCGCGGACGAAGTCGGGTTTCTCATGTCGCTCATAGCGACGCACCTTCGCGCGGAACTCGCGTTTTACAGAAAAAACGAGATTCGCGTCGTCCATATCGGCGATCTTTCAGGACTTCCCCCCAATATTGCGAAAGAAATCAATGACATATCCGCCCAAACTTCATCCTTTACCCGCATGACGGTCGCGCTGGCCATTAATTACGGCGGACAGGACGAGATAGTCAGGGCGATACGCAAGATACCAACGAATCGTATCGCGAATCTTACCTCCGATGAATTTCAATCTTATCTGGACGTACCCGAATTGCCTCCCGTTGACCTACTCATACGAACGAGCGGGGAACAACGTCTTAGTAATTTCATGCTTTGGCAGACCGCTTATGCTGAATTTTATTTTAGCGAAGAACTTTGGCCTGATTGGGATGGCGAAAAACTCGATCTCGCGGTAAACTACTATAAATCACGCGATAGACGCTTTGGTGGTGTGAAATGAAAAAACTTATCGAACGGCTTTTGCTGTTCTTCTTCGGCCTTCCGCTTATTGTCGCCTCAGTTTTCTTTTTGCCTCATTTAAACTATTTATTTTTTCATATTGAAATTTTAGTATTCGCAGCTTTCGCGATAGTCGAGATGCGCGCGCTCCTCGCCACGCGGCTACCGGTGTTGCCCCTACCGCTTTCTCTCGTGACCGCGCTCATCGTACCGGCGACCGCCTCAGCGGCGGCGGTTTTCGGCTTTCCCCTTCACACAATTTTCGTGTCTTCGGCCCTCGCGTGCATCGTCATACTCACGTGGGAATTCGCCGCCTCATTCTCCGGCAACTTCGACAAGTCAGCCGGGAGAATCGCGTCTTCCTTCACGATAATCATTTACCCCTCCACGCTGATAACGTACCTTTGCGCGCTGACCGTCCGCGAAAACGCCGGCGCGCTCCTCAGCGTCTTTTTTCTCATGGTGTTCATGTGCGACTCGCTCGCGTGGTTTTTCGGGATGCTCTTCGGAAAGGGGAACCGGGGCCTTATACCGGCTAGTCCCAATAAGAGCATCGCCGGATTCCTTGGCGGATATTTTGGGTCAATAGTCGCGGGCGTTATCGGAACGTATCTTTTCTACGACGCCTTCGGTGGCCACATGGAGCGTCTTGTGATCACGGGTATTTGCACCGCTACGATGGCAATCATCGGGGATATCATTGAGTCTATTTTAAAAAGGTCGACTGGCATCAAGGATTCCGGGACGCTCATCCCAGGCCGAGGCGGCGTACTAGACAGCATCGATTCCGTCATCCTCGCCGCGCCGGTGTTTTATGTCGTTACGGAACTTTTTTTCGGGTAATCCGCATGAAAGAAACAAAACGGATTATCGTTCTCGGTGCGACGGGATCAATCGGAAAAAGCGCGCTTGACGTCATCAGGCGAAATCCCGACTGCTTTTCAATATGCGCGCTCTCGGCTCATACAGACGCCCGCGCGTTGTCTTCGCTTACGGACGAGTTTCCGGGAGCGAAAGCGGTACTCTCGGGAACCGAGGGCGAGCAAGCTCTCCTTTCCATGATTCGCGACACGGACGCCGATATCGTCGTGAACGGCATCGCGGGCGCGAGCGGGCTTCTTCCGTCAGTCGCCACGCTGGAATCAGGCAAAGACCTTGCGCTGGCAAACAAGGAAACTATCGTTATGGCAGGCCCACTCGTTAGGGCGACCGCGATTCGCAACGGGCGGAATATTCTGCCGGTGGACTCGGAGCATTCTGCCGTATTCTCCCTGATTAGCGCGTATGGAAAAGACGCGGTTTCGGAAGTTATCTTAACGGCGTCAGGAGGCCCATTTCGCACCTGGGACGAAGAGCGCATACGACAGGCAAAAGCGGCCGACGCGTTAAAGCACCCAACGTGGTCCATGGGTTCGAAAATTACGATTGATTCTGCGTCGCTCGCGAACAAAGGCCTTGAGGTTATCGAGGCCGTGCGGTTATTTGACCTTTCACCTGACTCGATTAAAGTCGTGGTCCACCCTGAAAGCCTAGTGCATTCCTTCATACGAACACGGGATGGCGTGCTCTACGCGCAAGTTTCCCACCCCGACATGCGTCATCCAATACTTTCTGCCCTCTCTTGGCCCGAAACGTTTATGAACGACCTTAAGCCACTTTCCTTCGACGAGGCGTTCTCAATGCGTTTTGAGCCACCTAGACGTCAAGCCTTCCCGATGCTCGGTCTCGCGTATCGCGCGGCATCGCTCGGTTGTTTGTATCCAATATGCTATAATGCGGCAAACGAGATCGCCGTGGAAAAATTTCTGTCGGGGTCGATCCCCTTTGGGGGCATTGCCGAACTGGTCGCTGCGGTCATGGATGATGACTGGTCGACGGAGCCATCCTCAATCGAGGAGGTCCTCGAGGCCGACCGCAGGGCGCGGGGCAATGCCATGCAATACGTCGAGGAGCGCGCGTGGTGATACGGGTCATTGTTGGGCTTTTAGCCCTTGGATTAGTGGTTTTCGTGCATGAACTCGGGCATTTTATCGCGGCTCGCCTCTCTGGCGTCACCGTAGAATCATTTTCAATCGGATGGGGACCGGTACTTTTCCGGAAAAAACGCGGAGCCACGGAATATCGCCTTTCGGCATTTCCGCTCGGCGGCTATTGCGGTATGAAAGGGGAACACGCGTTTCGCGAAGCGCTCGATAAGAAGCTTGACGCCATTCCTGCTGAATCCGATGGTTTCTACGGCGTCCATCCGTTTAAGCGCGTTTTCATCGCCTTTTCAGGGCCCTTCTTCAACCTTCTTTTCGCGGCCCTTGTGTTCGCACTGGTCAGCGCAATTGGATACACATACGACACGTACGGAAATCGGGTAATACCGGCCGCTCTCTACGAACCTGCCGCGCCAAAGGTTGCCCTCGAAGCGGGAATTCTCGAGGGAGACACGATTCTTTCGCTCGACGGTAACGAGGTTCATTCCTTTTCCGATATTCAGCAATACATCGGAACCAACCCCGAGCGCCGTATCACTGCCGTCGTCTCGCGCGGCGGCGTATCGCATTCACTCGTGATCGTTCCGGAACTTGATAAAAGCACGGGAACGGGAAAGATCGGCGTGTTCCCGTATATACCGCTTATCGTCGGAAAAGTGGCGTCCGGTTCAGCGGCGGAATCGAGCGGTATCAAAGCCGGTGATAGTATCATCGCCATTGACGGAACGAGCGTTTCAAATCAAGCTCAATTCGCATCAGCGCTTTCTCATCGCCCAGAACAGACAGTCGTTACCGTGGAGCGCACGGATGTGACCGTGCGGCTTCCGCTCGTCCTTCTGTACCGCGATGACGGATCGATCGAAACCGGAATCGCGTGGAAAACAGTCAACGTTACCGTTCGCGGCACGGGTTTATTTGAAAGCATCCTTGCGGGTATCAACGACGTCGCGCGCACGCTTCGCCTTACCGTTCGCGGAATCGCCCTTCTCTTTCGCGGCGTCGAGCTAAGCGAGGCTGTTTCGGGGCCGGTACGCATTACGATGATGATCGGAGAAGTCGCCGAGACGAGCCTAACCGGCGTCGCCGAGCTTCTTGGCGTCATTTGCGTCTCTCTCTTTCTCATGAACCTACTTCCCATACCAATTCTTGACGGAGGTATTATCCTTTTCAGCGTGCTTGAGCTGCTGAAAGGAAAGCCTCTCAAGCCGCGAACGCTCTATTACGTTCAATTTATCGGCGTGGGCTTTATACTGTTTGTTTTCGTGTTTGCCCTTTTCGGCGACATACAATATCTCTTAAAATAACCGGAGGCGTTGCATGAGAAAAATTACGTGCCATTGCGAGCAGGAATTCAGCGTCGATATACCCGAAACGGTCAATCTCGACGATACGCCGGCTGAGCTTTCACGTGTAGCGACGGGTGAGTTTTTAGCCTGCGTTTGCCCTTCATGCAACGCCGAACTCCACCTTGATTTGCGAACGACGTTTCAATGGCCTTCAAAGAACGTGGTCGTGACGCTCATTCCCGAACTTGAACGGCTTTCACTCATCTCCGGCGCGATTGCGCCGCATGGCAAAGAAACATTCGTTGTCGGCTACGCAGAGCTTGCCGATCGGCTCGCGGTTCTCACCGCGGGACTCGAACCAATCGCGGTCGAGGCGCTTAAGCTTCGACTGCTCGAACGCGCCCGGGAAACGAATCCTTCGAATACGCCCACGCTGATTTTCGAACGCCAGAACGAGGCAGGGGACCTCGTGTTCCACGCTCACGGCGTTCGCGAAGGCGAAGTCGCCGTAACGACCGTTCCGCGAAGGCTCTACGACGCGGTTCTCGACGAATACCGCAAGAACCCCGAAAACGAAGATTTTTGCGCGCTCGTCAATGGTTCGTACGTCTCGGTCAGAAACGTTTTGGTCGAGGACTAAGTATAATGCGCATGGCCTACTTGCCCAAATCAGTTGCCGTCACGCTCGCGCTCTGTCTTATAGCCGCTACGGCATATGCCCGTGAAGCCGGCTCGACTCTTGTATCGCGGAAACACGCAGGCGCAGTGCTCTGCATAACCCCAAAACCCGGCGTTGACTCGTTCTTTAGCGGCGGAGAAGACGGATTCATAACATTACACAGTATTGGGACTATTGATGAGACTTGGCAGGTTTCCGACATGCCGATTCGCGCGATCGCGGTACATCCGTCCGGAAACACGCTGGCATGCTATGAGTCCGACGGATTCACCACGCACCGCCTGTCAGTCTGGAACTGGGAAAAGAAAACGCGCATATTTGCGAAGCGCTTTCGGGATTCAATTACCTCAATCGCTTGGTCCGCGCGCGGAAGCTGGATTATGGTCGGCAACACGTCACTTGAAGGAATTTCGGTGATTGACGGAAAATCAGGCGACGCGAAGCGGATGTTCCGGTCGCCGCAGGGACTTGTGTATATAAGCGTCACAGGATCATCGGAATCAAGCGTAATGACCTTCGGGCCTTCAGGAACGATACGGTATACAGACACGTCAAATGGCTCTGAACGCGCCGTGTATGACGGGCCGCGCGACATCACAAATGCGGTCTTGATTTCGAATAACCGCATACTATCAGGCTATCTTGGCGATAGCGTCGTTTCGATCGACGCGACGAAGGGTACCGTGATCGACACGTTTGCCTCGGGCGAACCCATCTTCGCGACACTACCGGGTGATTCCGTGCCCGTCTGGATCGAGCGAAACGGCGGGAACTATATCCTTCGCTCCGGCAAAGCCTCTTCGAAGCCGTTTACCTCGCCCGATGGTTCCTTGATAACCGCAGCCGCGGGACTTCCCGAGTATATCGCCATCGGAACGGAATCAGGCCAAGTACTGACGTTTCCCCGGGGGAATTATTCAGATAGCGGGCCCACCCTTCTCGCGACAGCCCACGAGGCAATCGTCCCGGTGGATGATATCATCTCTGACGGAGAAACGCTGTATATCCTCGCCGCGGGAACGGTGTTCGCCTCAACGGACCCAAGCGCATATCCAATGAAGCTTTTTGGCGGTATCGACGCCAATCGCATGGAAAAAATCGGCGTAACATTCTTATTCTGGTCTACAAAATCCGCCTCGCCGCTCTTTTCGACCGATCTATCCGGAAACGGCAGGCACGTGCTCTACACTCCGATTGAGGGTATATCCTCGCTCAATCATAATAATGGCGTAATATCGTGCGTCGAGGGAACCAGTACGGTCGTCGTCTTGAAACCCGAAATAACCGGAGAAGCGTTTCGATACTCGGGAGCCGGCCTTCAAGACGCGGTTCCGCTTACGGGCGACTCGATTATCGTTTCCAAATCTGCAACGTCGCGCTCCCCGTTTCCCCTACTCTATATCAATAGCGCGACCGGTGAGACAGTGCCCTTATCTGTTTCCGGGGATCTCTGTTTTTCCCTTAAACTCGCGAATAGCTCCGCAAACGAACTCCGTGGCCTTCTTGTCAAGGGAGGAAATCCTCCGTCGACCGAACTTTTTTCCTTAGTTATAAATACGGAATCGCTATCGTCCAGCAAGATTACCGTACACGCGACATATAAAGACGAGGATCTGCGCGCATCGATCGCGGTCGATTCGCGGTCGATCTTGACCAATCTCGGAAAAACAAGCCTTGCATTGATTGATTCCTCATCGGGTCGGCAACGTTCTCTCGTTCGGGATTACGCATTACCCGCCAAAGGCGCCTTCATGAAAGATTATTTCGTGGGCCTGAACTATGACGGATCCCTAACATGGTACGACAAGGCGGGTAAAGGCATTGCGGCGACGGCCGCGCTCGTCGGAATCGACGAATGGGCGCAGTAATCCGAAATTAGCCCCGGCTCTTTGAGACGAATTGCGTGTATCGGGGAAGAAACAAAATATCGATGTCGCCGATCGGGCCGTTACGCTGCTTCGCGACGATGAGCTCGGTGTCGACTGCCTGATCACGGTCCCCGCCGTCCTTGTTCGAGCTTACCCGCTCCCTATGCAAGAACATTACCACGTCAGCGTCTTGCTCGATGGATCCCGATTCGCGCAAGTCGGCGAGCATGGGTTTTTTCCCCTCCGCATCGCGTCTGACCTGCGAAAGCGCGACCACGGGAATATTTAGCTCGCGCGCGAGACTCTTGAGGGATCTTGAAACTTCCGCAATTTGCTCGTGTCGCGGGATAAGGCTATTTTCGCTCGAAATGAGCGTCAGGTAGTCAATGAAAATAATCTCGACGAAATATTGGGCCCGGAGGCGACGCGCCATTGCCCGCAAATCAAGCAATTTCATATTTGGCATATCGACGATATAGAGCGGCGCGTCGTATATTCGCCCTGCTGCATCCTGTATTGCCTGAAAATCGCTCATCTTAAGAAGTCCGGTGCGAATTTTCTCGGAGGGAATATGCGATTCTTGCGATATCATACGCTGAATGAGCTGCATATCCGACATTTCAAGCGAGAAAAAGGCAGCGGGAATCTTTTCCTTTATCGATATGTGCGCGGCCATGGAAAGAGCGAGGGCCGTCTTTCCAACCGAAGGGCGAGCGCCTATGATAATTAGCTCGGACTTTTGAAAGCCGCTCGTCATTTGGTCGAGCTCGATGAGACCCGATGGAATGCCGGTGAAGGCATCACGCGTATGATAAAGTTTCTCGATCGCCTCGATCGCTAGCGGGATAATCTCGCGCGGCGTCTTAAAGGTCGCCGACTGATTTGCGTCCGTCAGCTCAAAGATTCGCTTTTGCGCGTCCTCGAGAACAGCCCGGCTTTCTCTCGAGTCGTTATGTGCCTCGGCGATTATCTTATTTGATATTACGAGCAACGACCTGCGAACGGACTGTTCAAGAACCATCTTCGCGTAATATTCGACGTTCGCGCTCGTCGGCACGGTGTCCGTCAAGGCGGATACGTAACCGGGGCCGCCGGCCGCCGAAAGTATGCCCTCAAGGCGCAATTCCTCGATGAGCGTAATGAGGTCAACTCGCTGTCCTTTACCGAACAGCGAGATGATCGCTTGAAAAATCTTTTGGTTTTGAAGGGAATAGAAGTTATCGGGGCGAAGATAGCGTATAACGGTACCTACGGCGTCCGCGTCGAGAAGAAGCGCCCCTAAAGTCGCTTGTTCCGCCTCAAGATTATGAGGCGGTACCTTATCTTTCAGCGAATCGCTCATAGGTACGTACGCTTAGGCGCGATTACTCGGCGTCCGGGGCGGAACCTTCAACGGCGTTTCCCGCGTCGTCAGACGCTTCGCCGGAAACTGAGCCCTGGGCTTCATTTTCCTCATGTCGTCTTCGGGGACGCTCGGGCCGGGGAGCAGCGGAACGTTCGGTTTCGGGCTGTGCCTCAACGACGACATGAACCGTCGCATTAGCCTGCTCGTACAGATGAACGGTCACGTTGTACTTTCCGACGCTCTTGAACGTAAGCCCGGGAAGCTCAACGCGCTTTCGCTCGATTTCAAAACCAAGCTTATTGAGCTCATCGACGATGGTCTGATTCGTGACCGCGCCGTACAGCTTGCCGTTGGTTCCAGCAGGCATGACGAGCGTAATATTGGTGGCCTCAAGCTTCTCGCGGAGGCTTGCCGCCGCGGCGCGCTTCGAGTCCTTGCGCGCCTCAATATCGGCGCGTTTACCCTCGAAAAAAGCCTTCGTCATCTCATTGCACGGGACGGCGAGATTTCTCGGAAAAAGAAAGTTACGGGCATAACCGGTTGCGACGTCCTTGATATCGCCCTCTTCGCCGAGGTGCTTGACGTCCTGATTAAGAATTACCTTCATACACGAGCTCCTTACTAAAAAAAATGGTTATCCGCGTCCAGGAGTTGGATCGGAAAAACCGTATCATAAGGGCGGACTCTGCCGCTCTTATGCGCTCTCGATAACGTCACACTGCGACGTCATCGAGAAATGTACATAAACGATTATCCCTGAACGTAGGGCAGCAACGCAAGCGCGCGAGCGCGCTTAATCTCGAGCGCAAGTCGGCGCTGATGCTTGGCGCACGTTCCGGTAATTCTGCGAGGAAGGATTTTTCCGCGTTCCGTGGTATAGCGCCGCAGACCATCAGAGTCCTTATAGTCGATCTTCGTCTTCTGGGTGCAGAAGCGGCATACTTTCTTGCGGAAAAACATCTTTCCCTTTCTTCCGCCGCCGCCGCGGTCATCCGCGTCACGAAGAACATCCTGCATTTGCATATCTTGATCCATATCTTTCATCCTTTCGTCAGCCATACGTAATCTCCTTAAAATGGAATATCGTCTGGAAAGTCGGCGGGCGGGGTATCGTCGCGTTCCTGCCTTGGAGCGGAAGAAGCTTCGGGACGTCTCTGGTACGGCTCTTGTCCATGTTCGGCTTGTGCCGTACCTGAAGATCCGCCTGATCCGCCCGATCCGCTGGTTCCACCGAGCAATTGAACATTCGACGCGTTAATTTCAACTTTGCTTCGCGACTGTCCATCCTGCTCCCAGCGATTTTGATGAAGCTCTCCTTCTACCGCGACCTGTTTCCCTTTTACGAGATACTGGTTAATAGACTCGCCTGCGCGACCCCATAGCACGATATCGAAGAAATTCGCCTCATCGACCCACTGTTCGCCGTTTTTCCGCCGTTTGTTGACCGCAATGGCAAATTTGCACACAGCCATGCCACCGGAAGTGTATTTCAACTCCGCGTCACGGGTGAGCCGTCCAATCAGTATTACGTGATTAACATCAGCCATGGGTCCCTCCTACCGTCGTTACTCGTCCACCCTGACAAAAAGGAAGGTCAGCACGTTTACGTTAAGCTTCAGCTGACGATCCATTTCCACGATTTTATCGGGGGCGGCAACCATGTTAAAGAGCACGTATCGCGCTCTCGTCCGTTTCTTGATTTCGTAGGTAAGGTCGCGATCGCCGTAAGGCTCCTCGCTTTTAATCTGCGCGCCGAAATCTGTGAGTACCTTGCGTACCCCATCGGCACCTGCCTTGAACTGGTCTTCCTCAAGCGGGAAAACGACCATCAGTTCATACGTTCTCATGTTTCCTCCTCATGGACACATCGCTGGGCCCGCTATCTCTCGATCACGACGTATGTGACGTGATTTTGGATGCGGGCGGGAGTTTACGAAGGCTATGCCTTCGTTTGAATTGTCGGGAATTTTGGCAAAAACCGCCATAACCGGCAATAAAGATTACCAGTTCCGCCCTCTTTGGTCAAGGCAAGATTCCTTTTTGCCGATAAGGAAAGGGATCGGGAGGAGGTCGCGAATGCTTCACAATATCATTTTTCAGGATAATATATACCAATTGGCGCGTTCCATCGATAACTTGTATGAAGGCCTCCTCTTGGACCTTTCCGATGATATCTTTCTCGACAAAGCCATAGACGATCTTCTGTTTTTCGACGTTGCCCTCCAAAAAACACTCAAACTCGTGCGCGATAATAGCAGAATCTCCGATTACACGGAAATCATGCACTCCCTTCATTCGTGCGAAGATCGGTTTATTCGTCTCCTTGACTCAATCCTTCAGGGAAAGGGCTCAATGAGCGGGGCCTTTACGCAGTTTCTCACGAAAATTCAGGGGATACGCAACGCGCACGCCGCGATTAGGGCCGATATCGGAACCGGCATACGCAAGGGCGACACAGGCGCCGATGCGCGGGACGTCGTGTCCCGTAGTGAGTTGAGCGAACTTCTCAATTTCTGATATACTTATCTTCATGCAACACTTTGATTGCGTAATCGTAGGGTCGGGCCCGGCAGGGCTCGCTTCCGCGTTTGGCATACTTGAATCTCGCCCGCAGGCAAAAATACTTCTTCTGGAACGTTCCCGAATATCTTCGGGAGGACTTCGAAACGATTGTAAGATGAACTTTACGTGGCCCATAGGTTTCCCGTCCGAATACTGGACACGGGAAATTGCCGCCGGTTACCTCTTCCGTACCGAGGATTTCCTTCAGCCCGCGATCATGGCGCAAACAAACCTCTCAATGTACCAAAAACGTGCCGAGCGTATCGGCGTGGAGCTTCTGATGGTTCGGCAATCCCATCTTGGAACCGACGGAGGGCTGAAACTCATAAAAGAGCTCATCACGCGGCTTCAAACGGCAGGCGTCGAAGTCTCACTTGAAGAAGAGTTTGTCTCGATAGACCGCGCAAGCAAGATTGCCGTCACTGATAAAAGAAGCGTCGGGTATGACCAGCTCATCGTTGCGCCGGGACGGCATGGCTTTGACTTTCTCCGGCAATTCATGCGAGCGAACGAAATCGAATATACGGATAATAGCATCGACGTCGGTATACGAGTCGAGACGAAAATCGAGAACTACCCGATCGTCCGCGACTACTACGATCCCAAGTTCCTCTTTCCCGAACGCACACGCACCTTTTGCACGAATTCCGGAGCAGCGCAGGTCGTGCAGGAGCAGTATACCGCGGCGAACGGCCAGCCGTATTACAGCGTCAACGGCCATGCCTGGTCAAGCGACCGCGAGGCGAACGGCCTCGTGAATTTCGCCGTGCTCAGAAGCGTCGAGTTTACCCGCCCGTTAGCCTCGGGCCAGGATTATGCGGAATTTCTCGCGCAACTCGCAATGCTCACCGGTGGTGGGCACCCCATCATGCAGCGCATCGGGGATTTCAGGCTCGGTAAACGAACCACAAAGGAAGGCCTTAACGAGGATCTCTACAATTTCGCGCCCTCTCTAGCGTCGTGCACGCCGGGGGATATCAGCCTTGCGATGCCGGCAAAATTCCTGCGATCGATTTGGAAAGCTTTAAAACAGCTTGATACTATCGTACCCGGGCTATTGCATCCGGCGACAATACTCTATTATCCCGAAATCAAGCTGTACGCAAATAAGCCCGTATTTCGGGATCAGTATTTCCAAGCCGCTGAAGATATTTACCTCATCGGTGACGGAGCCGGTACCTCGCGTGGAATAACCGGTGCCTGGGCATCAGGTCTCCGCGCGGCGGACGGTATTCGCAGGAAGAAGGGGTGGTGAGGTGAGAATAACCGGTGGCTCGCTCGTCGGACGGACCGTTGAATGCCCGGGAGGCGTCATTCGCCCCGCAATGGACCGCATGCGGGAATCCCTGTTTGCGATTCTCGGGGACCTTACGGGAAAGTCATTTCTCGACATGTTCGCGGGCTCCGGTATTTGCGCGCTCGAGGCGTCATCGCGGGGCGCGCATCCCGTATATCTCGTGGAAAAGGACCCCATCAAAGTCGAGACGCTTTTCAAGAATGTCTCCATGGCTCCTCATAGAATCGAATGCAAGTTTATGGCCGTTGAGCTATTCCTCAAGCGGAGCCGAGAGCAATTCGACATCATTTACTTCGATCCCCCGTTCCCCTATAAATTCCACCAGGAACTCATCAGAATGTCCGGCGAATTACCTGTTTTAAAGCCGGGCGGGCTCGCCTTGATCCATCGTCCTCGGGAACGAGATATGCCTGATTCCGTCGGATGCATGAAGCTAACAGACCGCCGGGAATATGGCAGATCTATCGTTGATTTCTATTCAAAAGAGTGATTTTTTAGACATTCCGCTTGCAACGCGAGAAAATATTACTTATTATAAGTTCAGGGTACGTCTTGAAATCCAGATCTTTGGACGAATTTAACCGGTTTTCCGGTCAAGGCTTGATAAAAAGCGCTGATTTGCCCGTTGCGAGCATAACAACGGACAAGAAAGCCGCGCTCAATCGAAAAGGGAACGAGCTTTTTAACGCGGGAGACATTGAAACCGCGAAAAAAATATTCGTTACAACCGGTTATTCTGATGGTTTATCACGTGTAGGTGATGTGTACGCTAAGAAAGGACGCGTCCTCGAGGCCTTAAAGCTATACTGGCTCGCGCACAACCGCCGAAAGGCAGATAAAATTGTGGAAGACGTAGCCGCCCTCATCGGAACGATGTTGACAGATTCATAAAGAGGTACATTATGGCTGATGTGTTGAACGATATGCCGCCCATGCCGGAACCTACCGCGGGCACCACCGAAGAAGAAAAAAGATTCAACGAGATTGCCGAGCAATCGAAAAACGGATACCTCTTACTCAAGGACAATCGCATTGACGAGGCGGAAAATGCGTTTAGAAAGATTCTCGCCCTTGAGGAGCAAAATAACTATGCGTTGGTCGGTCTCGGGGACGCCTCGAGAAAACGGAACCATTTTCGCGAGGCAGTCGATTACTATACGACTTGTCTGACGCATCATCCCGGCAACAACTATGCCCTTTTCGGCCTCGCCGACTGCTATAAAGCCCTCAATCAGTACAATAAGGCAATCGAGATTTGGGAACAATACCTGCAGCATGACGACCGGAACATCACCGTTCTCACCCGCGTAGCTGACGCCTATCGAAAAATTCGAGACTTCAAACAGTCGAAAATACTCTACCTACGCGTGCTCGACATGGAAGAGAATAATCCCTACGCGCTCATCGGACTCGGTCACCTTCACTACGATTTCAAGGAATACCGCGACGCGCTCTATTACTGGCAGAAGATGCTCGACTTAAACGAGGATTCGGTTGATATCCGAGTTCTCACCTCGATAGGAAACTGTCACAGAAAACTAAAAACCTTCGAACAGGGAATATACTATTTTCAACGCGCGCTTCGCATGGACGAGGATAACTTCTACGCCCTCTTCGGACTCGCCGACTGCTATCGCGGGATGAATCAGCAATTCCGCTCGGTGGAATACTGGAACAAGATTCTGGACAAAGACCCGAACAACAAGGTGATACTGACGCGCGCCGGGGACGCCTACCGCAACATGGGCGATTACGACGAGGCCCAAAGGTACTATCAGCGCGCGCTCGATATCGAGTTCGACGTGTACGCCGTGCTCGGCCTCGCGATGATCAGCAAGATTAAGGGGCGATATGACGAGGCGGCTACGAGCCTCCAGCGGCTCATCCAGTCAGACCCAAAAAACTTTCGACTATACCTTGAGCTTGCAGAATGCCATTTCAACAAGGGCGAGCGTGCGCAGGCGGTCACGGTCCTGCAGGATTTCCAGAAACTCGGCATACGCAATCAACTCGTTTCCGAGATGCTGGATAAAATTCGCGCCTGATAGCCGCCATGAATGCCTCTTACAAAAGGTCACAAGCGTTTTCCGGCATGACGATCGAAGAGATCGTGAAATTCCTAGAATTCGACAAACCGTTTCGGGCGACGCAAGTTTACCGGTGGATAGCCGACGGCGCACGTTCGTTTCAAGACATGACGAACCTTCCTGCGAAACTGCGCGAAGAGCTCGAGGAAAGGGCAACGCTCTTCTCCACCTCGGTGTCGCGCGAGTTAAAGGATCCTGACGGAACGGTTAAGTTGCAAGTCTCGCTCGGTGACGGTAACGCCGTAGAAACCGTATTGCTTACCGACGCCGACGGAAGAAAGACCGCATGCGTATCGTCGCAAGTCGGCTGCCCGATGGCATGCGCGTTTTGCCAGACCGGACAAATCGGCTATTCCCGAAATCTCGAAGCGGGCGAGATTATCGAACAATTCTACCACCTTGAGGATTCCGTCGGACGTCTTGATAACATCGTGTTCATGGGTATGGGAGAGCCGATGCTGAACCTCGGCGCTCTGCGAAGAACCGTCGCGATACTGACTGACGCAAAAGGACGCGGACTTTCTCGTCGCAGGATTACCGTATCAACCGCCGGCATCGTCGAAGGAATCCGCTCACTTGCAGACGATGGGCCCGACATCCGACTGGCTATTTCACTTACGACCGCCGATCCTGACCTGCGGGAGCGGCTCATGCCGGTAACTAAGGCAAATCCGCTTCCGCTCCTGCACGAGGCAATTAAGCATTATTGCGATAAAACGGGAAATCGGGTTACGCTCGAAGCCGCGCTTATGGCTGGCATTAATACATCCGACGAGGAGGCGCGACGCATCGCGAATTTCTCGTCAGGGCTGAACGTGCACATCAACATCATCCCGTGGAATCCTATACCGGGACTTCCTTTCGAAACCCCTTCTTCGCGCGAAACCGAAGCCTTTTTACGCGCCCTCGAACTACGGGGACTTAACGCAACGCTGAGAACAAAACGAGGAAGGTCTATTGGAGGGGCATGCGGACAGCTCGGCGCTTCCGTTACTTCGTCAAAGACGGATCAGTCTCAATGAGACGCGCGGCAGCCAGGGCACGAGCTTGGTTTGAGTATAATTGAACGGACGCATCAAGCACCCAACCAGATCCCAGATCAAGCCACAGGGCTGTTTCCTTTCCGTTGGTCAACAGTTTCGTTCCCTTAACGGTTAATACGTCTCCCCGCCGCGCATGCGCGACGGTTATGCCGTCGGAACCGGGAATATCCCGCAATGACACATAGGGATCGCTAATGAGGGCAAATCGTCCTTCAGTCGAGATTCTCGTCGAGGGCGGTAGCGCAAGGCGGGACAGAGATTTCTTTTTATCGCATGAGAGAAAAAGGGACATTGAAAACGTAAGTAAAGAAAGAAAAACAATTTTACAAGCGAGTTTAGCGCGTTTGCTTTTCATACCAATTCCGTATATAAGGAACGAGCAACAGGTCTGAGTCAACGAAGGAACGGCGCTCAACCTCATGGAGGGTTATCCAATCAAACTTCTCGTGTTCCGTGAGATAC
Source organism: uncultured Treponema sp. (assembly GCA_964429975.1). GTDB lineage: Bacteria > Spirochaetota > Spirochaetia > Treponematales > Treponemataceae > Teretinema. The sequence goes on along the minus strand of CAYSEA010000017.1, from coordinate 25,028 downwards.
GTCGGGGTTTCTTCGAGCATTGTAACCTCATACGCGGTAAGCTCCACGGGACCGTTTCTGTTTTCGAACGTAACTTTCGCGATGACTCGCCCGGGAACCACGTCAACGCCCATTTCTTCCCGGAATTCTCGGATAAGACTTTCTTCGGGCTTTTCGCCTTGGTCAACTTTACCGCCGGGAAATTCCCAACGACCGCCCATCTCTCCCGTAGGCAACCGTAAACCCACGAGAAATGAGCCATTACGCTCTACGATACCCGCTATGGAGCGTTTCATCAAAAGCCTTACAGGAAAATTACGGTCGGAAACAGAAAATGCGCGACGGCGGCAATAAGCAAAAAGATGCCCACATAGCGTTTTGCCGATACGATCTGAAGAACGACTGTAGGTATGCGAGCCTCGTTTAAAACAGAACGACTTTTATAAAACTCATAGAGAAGCGCGAAACCGCCGGCTAGACCCGCGACTGAAGGCACAAGATCGCCGATTACGGGAATGTCGCCGCGAATCGCGGTAAGCAGTTTGAAAAAACCGGTAACGGCCGTAAGGATGCCTAACACGAGCCTGAAGGTCTCATCCATTGCCAATGACGGCAACCGAATTTCTGAGGTTACGTCATCAGCGTCCGAATACAATAAAATTACCCCAGTAACTGCGTTGAGAAGGATCGAAAGGAAATAAAACTGCAACATTTCATTCTCCTGCTTTTAAAAGCATATTGAAAACGCTACTCACGGTCAACAGAAACGACCGTTTTTCCGGATAATTCATCGATATTCACCGTGGAAACGATACGATCAATATCATGATCCGGTACTATACACCGCAATAGAAGCTCAGAACCAGTGTATATCCCCGTCAACTCTTTTTCAGACACTGTCACGTCAGTTTTGCTCAAGCCATGGATGATCGCCGACACCTGCGCGGAGTCTCCCCCGTACTGATCGTTTTCCGGAATCAGCACGGAAACATACACTGAATCGCCGTATGAAAAGGCTCGAACCCGAACGTCAAGCTCGCCGAGTGCGATCTTTCCGTTTTGACCGCCGAGTAAGGTAAGAGCAACCGCTGTGACGGAAAGTATAATGATTGTGACGAAAATACTCTTAAGACCCGCGTTGGCGGTCAAGCCCCTGATAAACCCCTTGTTTGGAGTATAGCCTTCCTCGTATGCCCGCTTGACGCCTTCGGGAGCGCGCTGAAGCCTTCGCTCGCGATCATAATGAAAAACAAGACCCTCTCCGTTTTTTCCGTTGCTCTGTTGGCGCGAATCTCCATCGGCGTCATGTTCGATCATCGTCTGATCTCCCCTATGAGGCTATCCGTGCGCCACCAAACGACAGACGCATTCCAGGGCGTGGCGAGCAATGCGGAAACGATTCCGTCAGGAGATAGCATCAATGCGTTATACGCGAGTTCGTCCTGACTGACGGAAAGGGTTCGTTTATGTATTCTTCGCGACTTTACGTCAAGAATCTCAAGGGCGTATCCGGAGGAATCGGGAGAAAGAAGAAACACCCAGCCGCTGGCAGTAATTCCGAGAAACTCATACGGTTTCCGAAAGGTGACGGTACCCTGCCCGTCCTTATCAACCCCATCATAGGAAGGCAGGTCGATTTTTTCCTCATACGTTCCCGCTTGAATATCGAAGGGATACAGGCAACTTCGATTGTACGCTATACCAGCGGCCGCGCCGGTATCCTTGTCGATCTCTTCGGTATAATAATCAATCTTGAGATAGAGACGCAGGGACTCGGAATCAGGAACGACCTTTTCGAGAGAGGAATACACCACGTCCCCTCCGGTAAATGGACCGGGAAGGTTCCTGAATTGAATCGGTACGCGATAGAGGAGATTGCCGTCAGGGTCAAACCAAAAGATCCGTACACCTGACTGTGTTCGCGCAGTTACGATAGTCTCTTCCCTGGAATTAGAAAATATGCCCATAATAGGCGGGAACGGCGTTCCTCCCGGGCCTTCTTGCCCAAGGTAATCCAGAAACCTGCTATCGGAGCCAAAGCGAAGCACGACGTCTCGCAGCAATACCTGTTCGTCATTGTCGTACTCATAGCGTTCCGGCGGAATTTGATCGACGACACTGAGTCGTTTTGACGAGTCAACCGTAAGAAAAACAGGATGGACGAAGGGATACGCCGTCGCTTTCCGCGTCGCCTCGCCCGCCAGACCGTCTTGTTCCTCGCGCCCGATCGCGTATGAAGGCACGGGATTGTCGTCAGGATTGTAATAAACAGATAATAAATCCCCAAACGAGGTTAGCTGAAGGATCTTCTTGGAACCCGAGTTTGAAATGTAAAACATCCCGTCTCGCATAAAAATTTGCGTATCGGGCCCTGTCGTGGATGTGTCCAGGCGAAAGAGGTCTATCTCGTCCTCGAAGCGGCCATACGCCAGCGAAAAGAGCTTTTCGCGCTCAACCTGCGACGTGACGCGGGCATTGCACGATGAGGCCAAGAGGCATGCGACGAGGGAGACAATCAGGATGATGGTGCCGGATCGAAGAGTCGGTCGCAAACGGGTTTCCATGCGTTCCTCCGCGTATCAAGGTAGAATTCATTTGATCGCTTGTCAACTCCGAAGACATTTAGTAATATAGTCCAATGATTACCGATAAAATCATCCGCTTTTTCTTCGGATCCCAGCATGAACGTGATATTAAAGCGCTCCTTCCGGTTTTGCACGAGATAAACGCCCGGGAAGCTTGGGCCATATCCCTTCCGGCTCCGGCTTTTAGACAGGAATCAGATACGTTCCGCGAGCGTTTTAAAAACGGCGAAAGCCTTGACGCCTTCCTGCCCGAGGCGTTCGCGCTCGCGCGCGAGGCGGCTCGAAGGGTTCTCGGCGAGCGGCCGTACGACGTTCAAATGCTCGGCTCTCTCGTGCTTCATTCAGGCCGCATAGTTGAAATGAAAACCGGCGAGGGAAAAACCCTCATGAGCGTAGCCCCCGCATACCTCAATAGCCTTACCGGTAAGGGCGTCCATATAGTAACCGTAAACGATTACCTCGCAGAGCGCGACGCCGATTGGATGAGACCCGTATACGATTATCTCGGCGTAACCGTCGGCTCGATTCTATCGAACATGGACAGCTCCGCGCGGAAAGCCGCGTACGACCGCGATATTACCTATGGAACGAACAACGAGCTCGGGTTCGATTACCTGCGCGACAACATGAAATGGGAAGCGTCGGAGCGGACCCAGCGGGGCTTCACGTTCGCCGTCGTCGACGAGATCGACTCGATCCTCATCGACGAAGCGAGAACCCCGCTCATCATTTCAGGTTCCGCAGAGGACGATACCGCCCGTTTCTTCGATGTGGACAAACTCGTAAACCAGCTTACCGAGGTCGCGAAGAACCCCGATACCGGCGAGTACCCCGACGAACTTCAGGGAGAAGAGATAATCGGCGACTACGTTCTCGACGAAAAGTCGAGTAGGGTCTCGTTTACCGATCCCGGAATGCTCCATATCGAGGAAATTCTCCAAAAGCGCGGACTGATATCGGGAAGCCTTTTCGACGAGGAAAACTTTGAATACATACACTATTTTACGCAGGCGGTCAGGGCACACCGGCTCTATAAGATAGACGTGGACTACGTGGTGAAGGAAGGACTCGTGCAAATCGTCGACGAGTTCACCGGACGCATACTCGAAGGAAGGCGATACGGCGACGGGCTTCATCAAGCCATCGAAGCCAAAGAGAAAATCCGAATCGCCCAGCGCAACCGCACGATGGCGACGATAACCTTTCAGAACTTCTTTCGCATGTA
>CAYSEA010000017.1:0-21229 GCA_964429975.1 uncultured Treponema sp. | reverse complement strand
ACGACAAACTGTCGGGCATGACGGGTACGGCCGACACCGAGGCCGTCGAGTTCAAGAAAATTTACGATCTCGAGGTCGTCGTGATACCGACTAACCTGCCCGTCGCCCGAAAGGACGAGGACGATGTCGTCTACCTGAACGAAAAGGAAAAATGGGACGCGCTCTGCGACGAGATCGCAGACGCGCACGAGCGCGGTCAGCCGGTTCTCGTCGGCACGGTATCGATCGAGAAATCCGAGCGTATATCCCAGCTTCTCACGAGGCGCGGAGTGCGGCACGAAGTGCTTAACGCGAAGAACCACGCTCGTGAAGCGCTCATTATTTCCGAGGCAGGCGCCAAAAAATCGATAACGATCGCGACGAACATGGCGGGCCGCGGAACGGACATCAAGCTTGGGGGCAATCCGGAGTATCGCGCGCGAAAACGCGCGGGAACGGACGCTACGCCGGAACGTTATTCCGAGATACTCGCCGACGAATATGCCAAATGGCGCGCCGATTACGAGGAAGTCAAGAGCCTCGGCGGCCTGTACGTGATCGGAACCGAGCGACACGAGAGCCGACGAATCGACAATCAGCTTCGCGGACGATCCGGACGGCAGGGCGACCCAGGCCGCTCCCGATTCTTCATTTCGCTCGACGACGAACTCATGCGAAAATTCGGCGGCGAGGGACTGAAAAACCTCATGACGAAAATCGGAATGGAGCCCGGTGAGCCGATTTTTCATCCTTGGCTTAACAAAAGCATCGAAAAGGCACAATCGAAGGTCGAGGAGAGAAACTTCGAGATCAGAAAGCACCTACTCGAGTACGACGACGTGCTCAACGAGCAGCGGGCCTTTATATACGGACAGCGTGACGCGATCCTGTCGGACGAGCGGCTCGTAGACCGGGTAATCACGACAGCAAGCGAGTTTATCGAAGACGCGGTCGACGATTACGCGCAGGCGAGCCGGCGGCGGAGCGACGAGGCCGCGACCGAGCTCGCATTGACCCTTCGGCAAAAGTTCGGAATCGTACTCTCCGAGGAAGATTTTGCGCTTGGGTCATCATCGCCTCAGGCAGCAACAGACCGACTTATCGCGAAAGTAAAGGCGAACATTGAAGAAAAGGTCGCGCTCGCGGGAAACGAGAACATCAATGCCTTCGTTCGAATGCAGTATCTCCAGGCAATCGACAAGCGATGGCTCGACCATCTTGAAAATCTCGAGTCTTTGCGCGAAGCCGTCTATCTTCGCTCGTATGGCCAGAAAAACCCCTTAACAGAGTACAAGCTTGAGGGTTTTGAGATATTTTATCGAATGATTGACGAAATACGCGTCGATATCGCATCGCGCGTCCTTCTCGTCAAAGTTCGAACGGAGGGAGCTCCCGCGAGATCCGCGAAGACCGTTTCGGTCAACGCGCAGCACCATGGGTTTGACGCGTTTGGCTCTCAGTCTTCGGGAGGTCGCGGAACCGGCCCGCTTGCTGCAAGCGCGCCCGACAAGGCTCAGGTCGTACGAGCGGTTCCCAAGGTCGGAAGAAACGATCCGTGTCCCTGCGGCAGCGGAAAAAAATATAAATTCTGCCACGGAAAGTAAACCGTCGTTTCGTTTCTACGATGACGACCGATAAAAAAACCGCCCTACGAGGGCGGTTTTTTTTCACGTTACGCGTTCGTAATTATCGGAATAAAGGGACGCGTCCTTTCCATGACAAGCGGAAAATCCGCGGGAAGCAATACGTGCGACTCACCGTCAAGCTGTACGAGTATTTGTTCGCTATAACTCACGACAAGCCTATCGGCCGTATACAGCATAGTTTCCGGCTGTCCCTTATGTCCTCCGGTTTTGAAAAAAGATTTTAGCGACAGCTTCCGAAGAAGCGACATATTCTTGAGTCCACAAACGTTATTTGCGTCAGGAAGTATCTTTTGATTTGAGCCGTACGTACGATTACCGGAGACACCCATTGCATACAGTAGCATTTCGTCCGAATGCGTCAACACCGTATCTCCCGAATTGGTACTGGCAACGACGCTCATCTTTCCTACTCGATACAGTCTGTCATAAAAAAGACACGCGAGATCAACCCAAATCTTATAGAAATCTCCGGGGAAAAAGCGTTTTACGCGGTTTGTCATATGCGTGATAAACGCGTCTATTCCAATGCTCGCTATGTTAAAGGAATACCAAACTCGCGCAGAGTCCCGCTCGCTAAATACCCGAATCGCAGATAGAAGGTTAATACGCGCAGGTTCTGTAAACAGCTTGAGGGTTTCGTCCAGCGTTCGTCCATCTGAACCGTCGTTTCCCGTACCAAAGGGAAGACGCACGAGCACTATTCGCTCCAGAATCGAAGTATTTCCTTCTTCTAAAATCTCACGCGCGAATTCTTCCTGAACCTCAAGGCTCGTTCCATCGCCGCCGGCGGTAATCACGAGAACGAGGTCATCGCTTACCGCATTTTTTTTTGTCTGAGCGATAATGACCGCGGCAAGCTCGCTCGCGTGCCGTGCCGATTCGGTATACTGAATCGTCCCATCGCAAGAGCGCGTAACCACCGGCCTTGTGCGTGTTCGCTCGATCGCTTCTTCCAGATGGCGTCGATTAAGCGCTGCCCGCTTTTTTTGGGTAAACCCACCAGCCGCGGGATTAGCAATCATCCTAACGGTTACCCGCTTATCCCTGAGAAGCTCCGAACGACTCGCGATGAAAACGATGCCTTCGAGATAATCCAATCGATTATTTTCCCTTACGCACGAACGCGTCCTTGAATCCAAGGCCCTTAAACCGTTCAAGAACCGCGCCGCATTCATCCTTTTTTATCGGTCCGACGCACACCTTAAGCGAATCGGAACCAGATCGTTCTATTGCTATCGGATATTTTTTTGCATGATCTTGTAAGACTTTCCAAACGTTTTGCGGATCTTTATAGGTCGCGATTTGCACGTAATGCACGCCGCGCTCGAGCGAAGCTACGATCGGAAGTCCGTCAAGCTTTTGCACGGGCCCTTGTGAGGCAACCGTTTCAGGCGTTTGCGCGACGGCAGGAGTCTTTTCCGTTGCGGGCTCGGCGAGTTTCGTCTGTTCCACTGCGGCTTTCGCGGCCGGCACCTCAGGAACCACCACGATCGATGGGCCTTCAAGGGCAGACTCGGAAGTAACAACCGGAGGATTCGGGTCAGCGGCAACCAAATCTACCTGTGAAGCGACCGCGTCTTCTTGCGTGACAAGCGTCGGCTCATCATCATAGACAGGAGCGGGCTCGGACAAGACGTATTCGCTTGGGGCAGTTTCTTCGCTCAGTGTTGGCGAAGGCTCGGTTTCGGCGACAACGAGTTCGGGTTCGGGTTCAACGACGACGGGTTCGGTCTCTGCGACGACGGGCTCAGTCTCTGCGACGACGGGCTCGGCTTCTGCGACGACGGGCTCGGCTTCTGCGACGACGGGCTCGGCTTCTGCGACGACAGGCTCGGTTTCGGCGACGACGGGTTCGGTCTCTGCGACGACGGGCTCGGCTTCTGCGACGACGGGCTCGGCTTCTGTTACTTCCGGCTCCCGTAAAGAATCGACGGGAACCATTCGTTCCCCATCGGATTCAACGATTGCGGAAAGAGGCATCGCCGGCTCGGCCGTTCGAGAGGTTCGAACCGCCTCGGCGGGATTGACGTCGGGGTCTCGGGACGAAACCTCGGAACCTGAGGCTATCAGCCCTTCCGCCGGCGTTTCACCGACGGGGACGGGAATGCGAATTCGAACTCGGCTGACCGATCCTTTTTGAATGTTAAGCGCAGATGCGGTTTCCGGAGATAAAACGGCCACGAGACCCGATATGCCGGAGGATCCCGTAATAACCGCACGTACGGAATTGCCCGTCTCGAGATTCTCAATTTCCACTATCGTGTTTCGCGGAAACATGTCGCTTTTCGCGTACAGGCCGGAACCGGGGAATTCCGATACCGAGGCAATGCCGGCATTTCCTTCCCATACGGCCCACGCGCCCGCAAGCGGCACGATCGCGAGGAGAAGCGCGATAAGCGCTAACGAAGCGTTTGATCGTTTCATCTGTTGGTATCTCCCTCAATATCCTTGTCGATTTCTTTCATGGCGTCCAATGCGATTTTTTTTGCCGCCGCTCGTGCTTGCAGGTAGGGGTCTGAATCCACTGACTTGAACTCCCGAAGCTTCACGGTTTTGCCTGCTATCATTTTTCCCGTGGAAATTCGGATGACCCTCCACGAGATCGTTTGTAACTCGGCATAGCTAATTTTGAGAAGTTCATCCGTTTTCTCGTCTTTCGTATAGGTAAGTTTCGTTGTTATTAGATAGTCGGCGAACCCTTCGGATGCCTCGGCTACGCCGAACGACAGATCATCAAAGGATGAATCGTTCATGGAAAGGGCATTGCTCGTGACGATATGGCCCGAGTCGAAATAGATGCCCATGATCTCGTCCTCGACTGTTCGGGACATCTCAAGTGCCATGACGGGCGCAGTGGCGTTTTGGGCGATCGCGACGGTTACCGTTGCGGCTTGCGCCACCACGACACCGAGCAAACAAAAAAGTATCATACTGCATATTCGCACGCGCATGGGACCCTCCCCTACCGTTAGAGTATCGACCCCTTTTTCGGGTAAATGAGCCAAATCTCGTCCGTAAAATCGCTATTCTCATTTCATACCGTTTATGGTATCATTTTTCAATGAACTTGTTTGCCCTCCAGGTAAAAACACGCTCAGAGGAGCTGTTCATTAAGCGCGCCGTCATTGTCAGGACACTGGACGACGCCGGAAGCTGGAGACTCGTTTTTCCACGAAGAGCCATCACGATTCGGAAAAGCGGTACGGCACGGCAGGAACAGCAAGCCGTCTTCCCCGGATACGTATTCCTCGAAGCAGAACAACTGAGCGGCGAACTGTATTGGCACTTGAGAACGACAATTGGGTTTTTTCGCTTCCTGCCCGAAAACGCGAGCCCGCTCCCCCTCGAAGGACGGGATCTATCGACCATCAAGCACTTCATGTCCTTCGGAGACGTCGCGGGAACGTCCCGCGTTACTTTCGACGAAAACGACCGCATTCGCGTCAAGGACGGCCCGCTGAAAGGGCTTGAAGGAAGGATAATAAAGGTCGATAAAAGAAAGTGTCGCGCGCGCGTAACGCTCGACTTATACGACGAGTCTTTTCCCGTCGATCTAACCTTTGAGATACTGAGCCGGTAAGCATGAAACAAGAGCAGATTGACACGAATATCTATATTATCGGGGCCGGAATCGCCGGCACCATGCTTTCCCGCGAAATCAGGGAAAAGGGAATATTCGGGCGCGTCATCGCCTTTCTCGACGACGACCCGTTGAAAATTGGGCGCGTCATCGACAAGATTCCCGTCATCGGACCAATCGACCAAACCGCCCGACTCATTAGGATCGGCTCGAAGGACGAGGCCCTTATCGCCATTCCAAGCGCAAGCCCCGACTCCCTCAGAAATATCTATTCCGTGCTTAAGTCTGCGGGATTCACCCGTATTCGACTCCTTCCCGGTATCGCGCAAATTCTGGAAGGTCAGGCGCACCTCATCCAAACCCGTGAAATTGACCCGCTCGACGTCCTTGGCCGCGCCCCGGTCGCCATAAACCTCAAGAAGAGCCTCGCATATCTCCGCGGAAAACGCGTGCTTATTACCGGCGCGGGCGGATCCATCGGAAGCGAGCTTTCGCGCCAGCTCCTTTCGGGCGGCGCGGAGCGAATTTACCTATTCGGACATGGTGAAAACTCGATCTATCAGATCGATCGCGAGCTCAGGCTCTTGCAAAAGGAAGGCGTCGGAGAAAAAGCGACGATCGTACCGGTCATCGGCGACATGAAAGACCGGGAATATATGCGATACATCGTCTCCCGCCTGAAATGCGATGTCGTCTTTCACGCCGCGGCCTACAAACACGTTCCCCTCATGGAAGAAAATCCCGTCGCCGTCATCGGCAATAACTTTTTCGGGACGGCGAACCTCCTCGAGGCGAGCCTGGAGGCCGGCGTGAAGCGCTTCGTTCTCATCTCGACCGACAAGGCGGTGGACCCCGTTTCGGTATACGGAGTGTCGAAGATGCTCTGCGAACGCCTCGTGCTTTCTTACGCGCGGCGATCCGCGCAAAAGGGCTCCGACGGGGCGTATATGTTCGTCAGATTCGGCAACGTTCTCGGCTCGCGAGGTTCCATCCTTCCCCTGTTCATCGATCAAATCAGGAATGGCGGACCGGTCACCGTGACCGACCCCGACATGGTACGATACTTCATGACTATCCCCGAGGCCTGTTCGCTCGTCCTGAAGACGGGCGGCGTCGGGGAGAACGGAGCTTCGTACCTGCTCGATATGGGAGAGCCGGTGCGAATACTCGAGGTCGCCGAACAACTAATACGGTTTATGGGGTATGAGCCCGGAACGGACATCCCGATCTCATTCATCGGACGAAGGCCCGGAGAGCGGCTCGATGAGCCGCTGTGGTCATCGCGCGAAAACCCGGTTAAGACCGAATATCCCCGTATCTTGACGCTCGAACGAGCGCGCGATGCGGTAGGGGACGACGCTTCCGACGCAAGGGAAACAGAGCCTTTGCACATGCTCGACGCGTTACACCCGTTCTGTTCGTATGACGCTCAGCGTCCCGAATGCTTTCGCGACCGGGAAGGTCTTATCAAGACCCTTCGCGAAGCGGTATCGTCATTTCGGGAGGCCGCCTGTGACTGATACCAATACGGATGGTTTCATTCCGTTCTTTAAGCCGTCCTTCGACGTTCGCGAGGAAGAGGCCGTCATCAGGGTACTCCGATCGGGTTGGCTCACGACCGGCGCCGAGGCGCTCGCCTTCGAGCGTGAGTTCGCCGCGTTCACCTCGTCGCCTCACGCGCTCGCGGTAAACAGCGCCTCTTCGGGGCTCATGCTCGCGATGCAGGCGTTCGGCGTCGGGCCCGGGACGAAGATACTTACATCGCCTTATACCTTCGTCTCAACCGCCACGAGCGCGATTCACCTCGGAGCGGAAGTGACGTACGCCGACATCTCGGCAAACGATTATGGATTAGACCCCGAGCGAGTCGACGATGCGCTTGCACGCGACGGCGCGATACGGGCGGTCGTTCCCGTGCATATCGCCGGAAATCCCTGCGCCATGGAAGCCCTCATGGAGATAGCGCGGCGACGCGGCGTTGCGGTCATCGAAGACGCAGCCCACTCGTTTCCCTCGCGGACCCCGCTCGGGTTCGCGGGTACGATCGGAGACGCGGGCGTTTTTTCTTTCTATGCCACCAAAACGATAACGACCGGCGAAGGCGGAATGATTACCGTCCACGACGCCGAGGCGGCCGCCCGCATCCGAACGCTCCGCTCGCACGGCATTGACCGCACGGTATGGGATCGTTACACGGCGCGCGACGCTTCGTGGAAATACGACGTCACGACCGAAGGTTGGAAATGCAACCTCCCGGACATCCTTGCCGCCCTCGGGCGCGTCCAGCTCGCGAAGGCCGACGAGTTTTTCAAAAAAAGGGCTCGAATCGCGCGAATCTTCTCGGAATCCTTCTCAAGCCTTGATTGGATGATTCCGCCTCCCGATTCACCGGGAAACGCATGGCATCTCTATATAGCGCGAATCGTTCCCGAGCGGCTTGACTGCGACCGCGACGCGTTTGCCCATGACCTGCAAGCCGCGGGCCTCGGGATATCAATGCACTTCATCCCGCATTACGAAATGACCTGGTGCAAACGACGCTATGGACTCGACCGCGGAAGTTTCCCGGAGACGGCGCGTAAGGCTGAAACGTCGATCACCCTTCCCTTGTGGCCCGACATGAACGACGAACAGGTCAACCGCGTCATCGATGTCGTGAAAGAAACGGGCGAGCGCCATTATCGGAAGGCAAGATGAAGCGCAAGGAACCGAATACTCAGGCGTTTTTCTCCGACATAGACTTTCCCGATCAGCAGTACGGCGTACTCGTGCGGTCTTCGATCCAGCGCGGATACCTCATCGGTCTCAGGCCTCCTTCAATGCCTGACGGGTATCACCTCTATACCGCGACGGACATCCCCGGAGAAAACCGACTGACGGTCATGGGCACCTCCGTGCCTATTTTCACTCCGTACGAGATTCAGTACTACGGGGAGCCGATCGGAATTCTCGTCGGCCCAAACCTGCAAACGGTACAGGAACTCGTCGCGGAAGTTTTAATCGAAACGGAGCCGCTCGAGCCGTATCCCTTCAGCGAGAAATTCAGCGCGTCGCAGGTCGTGGCGAAACGCATAATTTTCTCTGGCGATTCGGACGTCGCGTTTCAGAAAATCGGGACGGTGACGGAAACGGTCAGCGAGATAGGGCCGCAGGACCACTACTACGCGGAACCTATCGGAGTGGTGGTAAACGTGTCTCACGAGCGCCTTGACGTGTATTGCGCGACGCAATGGCCCTTTCACGTGCGATCGACCGTTTCGGCCGCCCTTGACCTTGACCCCTCGGAGATCGTCGTGCATCCAACGAGGGCCGGCGAGACGATGGATGGAAAAATCTGGTACCCCTCGCTCATCGCCGCGCAAGTGTCTCTCGCCGCGGTCCTGTGCAAGCGGCCGGTTAAGCTTTGCTTTTCCCGACAGGAAGACTTTCTCTTTTCGGGGAAATCCGCGCCGGTACGGATTCTGTACCGCACGTCGCTCGACGAGAACGGGTCGCTTGCCGCGCTACACGCCCGCATCCTCATCAACGCCGGCGCATATAGCCCGCTCATCGACGAGATAATCGACCGTATGACGATCGCCGCCCTTGGGCCCTACACGTGCCCTGATTATCGCGTCGAAGCATACGCGCTTCGCACGAACCTCCCCCCAATGGGCGCCATGGCGGGCTGGGGCGAAGCTCAGGCGTTCTTCGCGCTCGAAACCCATATTGCGGATACGATCATGCGCCTTGGTGCCTCGCCCGTGGAATGGAAGGGCCTCAATATGCTTCAAAAGGGAAGGATCACCCTCACCGGTTCAACGCTCAAGGAAGATAACCGGTTCCCCGAACTCTTCGAGACGGTATGCCACCAGTCCGACTTTACCAGAAAGTACGCAGCCTATGAAATTCTAAACAGAAGGCGAAACGGGTTTCGCGACGGCCCGCTTCGGGGCATCGGCATCGTTTCTGGCTATCAAGGTAACGGATTTACGGGAAAAGGCCCGTCCACCGGAGGCTATGGGGTATCCGTCACCATGGACACTGACGGAAAAGTCCGCGTCTCCGCCGGTAGCGCCTCAGAATCGATGACGCGCATCATCTCAAAGATAGCCGCCGATATCTTCGACGTCGATAAAACGAGCATTACGCTTACGGGCGACAGTACCGAAAGTCTCTCGCCTTCGGGTCCCGAGACGCTCTCCTCGAAACTAACCATACTTGCGCCCCTCGTGGAGAAATGCTGCCTCGCGATACAGAAACAGCGCTTCAGGCAACCGCTCCCGATCACGGTAAAGAAAGCGTGGAAACAGCCGAAAACCGACGACTGGGACTCCTCTCAACTGCGTGGAACGCCCTTCGTCTCGATGACGAACGCGGTGTGCGCGGTTGAAGTCGAAATCGACCCGCTCACTTGGGAATCGAGCATTCGGGGAATATGGATAGCCTGCGACGCGGGAAGAATACTCGACAAGGCCGCTGCGACAAGCGCCGTCAGAAAATCGGTCGCTCAGGCGGTATCGCGTATCGTGGCCGAAAGCATTACGCTCAGGGACGGACGGCTCTATCCGAAAGACTCCATACAGTACGACGTGCTTCCCCCATCCGGCATTCCCGACGCCTCCGTAACGTTCCTCGAGTCAAACGCGGAACCGCGCGGAATCGGATCCGTCGCGCACAATCTCCTTCCGGCCGCGTATTCGGTCGGCGTAGCCCAAGTACTGCGGCGCAAGATAGCCTCCTTGCCGCTGGACCCGGAAACGCTTTACGCGCTCGTCTCGGACGATACGGAGGGACAGGCATGATAATACCGTTCGACCTCAACGGGGAAAGGGTAATCATCGACTCGAATCCGGGAGAGCGGCTCGTGCGAATACTTCGGGGGCGATTTCGCCTCCTCGGCGCGCGAGAAGGCTGCCTTTCGGGGCGTTGCGGTTCGTGCACGGTCCTCATGAACGGAAGCCCGATTCCCTCGTGCATCGTTCCGGTGTTTCAGGTCAGGAACGCCGCGATAACGACGATTGAGTCGTTCCGAGAAACGCCTGACTGCCGCGACATACTCGAAGGCTTCTCGTTGGCGGGGGTTTCCATGTGCGGATTCTGCGACTCGGGTAAGATATTCATCGCGCACGCGATACTGCAGGCATCCCTCAGGCCAAACGAAGACGAAATTCGTACGATGTACGCGGGCAATATTTGCCGATGCACGAGCGTCGGAGACTTGATAACCGGGGTGAAGAGCGCCGGGGCGGTCAGGCGAAAGAGGCTCAATGCTAAATAAGAACACCACCGTATTCCACGCGAACAACGTCGCGGAAGTTCAGATGATACTCAAAAACGTCAGCGGCATTTCGGTCGTTGCCGGATGCACCGAAATCGCGCGAAGGCAATCGGGCTTCGCGCTGAACCTGCCCGCTAACATACTTTCGGTCGCGAGGATAGCGGAGCTCTCGACGGTCACCAAGACCGAGCGATACCTCGAGTTCGGCTCTTCCGTCACGCTCGCCTCGCTCCTTCAGCTCGGAAAAAAAAACATCCCGGATATGCTTCACGAATGCGTGCTCGGGATCGCGAACCCGGCGATACGGTCGATCGCGACGATCGGCGGAAACATCGCGGCGAAAGGCCGGCGCCTTTCCGCGTTCGCGCCGCTTCTCGCGCTCGACGCGAAGCTCGAGATCCGCACGCCCCTCGAGGCGACATGGATACCCATGCTGCGCTATTTCTCGAATACCGGGCGCGAGCCCACGAAGACGGCGGAGTTCATCAGCAAGATTCGCGTGCCGACCCAGGAGTGGGACATCTCGATATATCGCAGGATCGGAAGGGCGAACATGGTCACCGACACGACGTCGTCGTTCGCGTTTCTCGTGAAGGCGCAAAAAAACATACTTGCGGACATACGGATCGCCTGGGCGGGAAAATTCTTCTTTCGTCAGCGCGAGTTCGAGAACCTTATCATCGGCCGGTCTCTGCCGCTGTCCGAGCGCGACATGGTGAACCTCATGGACAAAGCCGAGCTCTTCTTCGACAAGACGCTGTTCCCGCCCTCGTACGAGCGAAGCTGCATGCTCAACCTCATCGAGGACTCTCTCCGTCTTCTTACGTAAACTGCGCGTCGCCCATTATGCGCCACGTTACGCGCCGCGTGCCGCGCATTACGCGACACCCGTCACCTGATGAACATCGAGTCCCCATAGGAAAAGAAGCGATATCGTTTTTCGATGGCGTGCGCGTACGCGCGAAAGACGGCGTCTTTGCCCGCAAAGGCCGAGACGAGCATCAACAGCGTCGATTCGGGCGTATGGAAATTCGTGAATAGGGCGTCGACCACGCGAAAGCGATACCCGGGGTACATGAATATCCTCGTCGCGCCCTCGCCTGCCCTGAGCGAGCCCGTCTCGGCGTCCCAGGCGGACTCGAGCGTCCGTACGCTGGTCGTGCCGACGGCGACGATCGGCCTGCCATCCTTTTTCGCTCGGGTAACCCGCTCGGCCGTCTCAGCGCTCACGCCGTACGTTTCCTCGTGCATCACGTGATCTTCCAGACTTTCCGAGCGTACCGGAAGAAAGGTACCCAATCCGACGTGCAAGGTCACCGAGACGCGCTCGATTCCCCTTCGGTCGATATCGGCGAGGACGTCCTCGGTAAAGTGAAGGCCCGCGGTAGGGGCCGCGACCGAGCCCGTCTCGCGCGCATACACCGTCTGGTAGCGCTCCGCGTCGGAAAGCTCGTCCTCGCGCCTGATGTACGGAGGAAGCGGCATGTGGCCGTTCGCGTCAAGCCAGTCGTCGTCGATGGGGCGCGAAAACTCGAGAAAGCGAAACTCGCTTCCGGCCGTTTCCTCGCCCGGCAGGTCGACTATACGGGCGCTCGTCCCGTCGGCGAATACGTAGCCGCGCCCGACGCGATGCCGCTTGGCGTTTCGCGCCATTGCCTTCCACAGGGTGCCTTGTTCGAAATCGGGAGATCGGCGCGCGGAGATAAGCAAAAACTCGGCGCGCGACCCGCTCGACTCGGCGGTCGCGTAGACCCGCGCGTGCCTGACGCGCGAATCGTTGAATACGAGAAGGCTTTTTGGATCCAGAAACGAGGGGAAATCGGCGAAGAGCCCGTCGGTCAGGATACCCGTCGCGCGATCGAGCGAAAGCAGGCGATCGGCGCCGCGCTCGCCCGAGGGGTTTTGCGCGATCAAATCCTCGGGAAGATCAAAATGGAAGTCTTTGGTCAGCATCTGCGTCGTCCCGCGCGGAAGGCCTGATCGAAAGCCCGAGGTGCGCATAGGCCTTTTCGGTTACCATGCGGCCCCTCGGCGTTCGCTGCAACAGCCCCGCCTGAATAAGATACGGTTCGTAATAGTCCTCAAGGGTGTCCTGTGCCTCGCCGACCGAAATGGCGAGGGTTTCGGCGCCTACGGGCCCGCCTGCGTAGTTCTCGATAATCGAAGTCAGGATTTCCCGGTCATACCGCTCGAGGCCGAGCTCGTCTATCTCGAGCCGCTTGAGCCCGTCCCGCACGATGTCGTCGGTGATAAGCCCGTCGCCGGAAACCTCCGCGAAGTCTCGCATGCGCCTGAGAAGCCGGTTCGCCACGCGGGGAGTGCCGCGCGAGCACGCGGCAAGCGAGAAGGCGGATTCCGCGGCGATTCTCACGCCGAGTATCGCGGCGGAGCGCCTGATTATCGACGCGAGCTCCTCGATCGAGTAAAACGCGAAGCGCTGCACGATGCCGAAACGGCTGATAAGCGGGCTCGAGACCATGCCGGCGCGCGTCGTCGCGCCGATCAGGGTAAACGGCGGCACGGGAATCCGCACGGTTCGCGCGCTTGGTCCCTGCCCGATGATCCAGTCGAGCTCGTAGTCTTCCATCGCGATATAGAGCATTTCCTCGATGGCGGGCTTAAGCCGGTGTATCTCGTCGATGAAAAAAACGGTCCGCTCGGTTACGGTCGTGAGTATGCCGGCGAGGTCCTTGGGCTTGTCGAGCGCGGGGGCGCTCGTTACCTTGAAGTCGACGCCGAGCTCGTTCGCCGTAATCTGCGCGAGCGTCGTCTTGCCGAGACCCGGCGGGCCTATGAGAAACAAGTGATCGAGGCTTTCGCCGCGCGCGCGCGCCGCCTCGATGAACACGGCGAGGTTCGAGCGAATCTGCTCCTGCCCCTGAAAGTCGGCAAGGCACCTTGGGCGCAAAGCCCGATCCCGCTCGTCCTCGTCGAATCGCTCGGGGCGCACGACGCCTTCGCTTCCGCCTTCGATCATCGCTTCCGTCCCATTACGAGCTCATCGCCACGATGGCGCGATGGAAAAGCTCCTTCTCGAATGAGGGAGCCGAGCGCTCGAGGCCCGATGACGCGAGTTCCGCGGCGAGAGCGTCGATTCGCTCGGCCGAGACCCTGCGGTCGAAGCCCATGTTTACGAGCGCGTCCACGATATCCGTCCATTCGGACTTAACGCCCTTCGCGGCCGGCGCGTCCGACGAGGTGAGCTTTCCCTTGAGCGCGAGTATCATCTTTTGCGCCGTCTTCGTCCCGATGCCAGGCGCGGCCTGCAAGCGCGTAAGATCTCCCGAATCAAGCGCCGATTCGAGTTCCGTGACGGTTATGGCGGAAAGTATCCGCACGGCTTGCTTTGGTCCGATTCCCTCCACCTTCATGAGATCGAGAAAGATATCCCGCTCTTTCGCGGAGGCGAAGCCGAAAAGCCGCATCTGGTCCTCGCGGTGCGAAAGCCAGGTAAAGACGCGCGCGGACGAGCCGACTGTCCCGAAGGAGTCGAGGCTCAAGGTCGGGCACGCGATATCCCACTCTATCCCGTTCGCCTCGATATAGATCGCTTGGGGAAGCTTCGCGGTTATTTTTCCCGAAAGGCTGTTAAACATGGCGGTATTATCCCCGTTTCAAGGCGGCTATGCAAGCAGTTCTCCGCATCTCACGCCGTCGGCTTTTTATTTATCATCGACAGGATATCGGCGGTGTGTATGCGCGTTATCGCGGCGGCAAGGGCGTCGGCCGCGTGGTCGGGCCGGGGTATATCGACGAGTCCCAAAAGAACACGCACCGCTTCCTGTACCTGCGCCTTGTCGGCGCGCGCGACGCCGACGACCGCCTGTTTAATCCCGTGAGGGGTATATTCCCCGAGCGGTATGCCCCGAAGCGCGAGGGCAAGCGTCACGACGCCGCGGGCCTCGGCGACGGCCATCGCGCTCGAGACGTTTTTGGCGAAATAGAGCGTTTCCATACCCGCCTCCGTCGGCGCGTAGCGCTCAAGCAGGGCCGTAACGCCGTGATAAATGATTAGAAGGCGCTCTTGATGCGGGGTATCCGCCGTGGTCTTGATGACGCCATGGTCGACGTACGCGAGGCGCGAGCGGGAAGACGAGACGATGCCGTATCCGGTCGAGGCAAGCCCGGGATCGATGCCGATGACGACGCGCGTAGACGCAAGTTTCATGAACGGATGATAGCGCAAAAAAAAAGCCGTCGCAAGCGCGACGGCCGTTCATGAAGGCGAGGGAGTTTACTCCTCCTCGTAGCCCTCGGGAATGTCGAGATTGGTGTAGACGTTCTGGACGTCGTCGTCTTCCTCGAGCTTGTCGACGAGCTTGAGCACCTTTCGGGTCGTATCAATGTCAAGTTCGCTGTAGGTGTCCGGAACCATCGATATCTCGGCTGAAAGAGACTCGAAGCCTTTCGCCTGCAGGGCTTCAAGGACAGCCTCAAACGCGGCCGGATCGGTCGTAACGGTAATGACCCCGTCGTCGTTGCTAACGTCGTCGGCGCCGGACTCGAGTCCGACCTCCATGATTACGTCCTCGTTCACCACTTCGGCGTCGTATTCGATGACGCCCTTACGGTTAAACATGTAGGATACCGAACCGGTGGCTCCGAGGTTGCCCCCGTTCTTGGAAAAGAGGTTTCGCACGTTTGCGGCCGCGCGGTTTTTATTGTCGGTCAGGACTTCGACGAGAACGGCAACCCCTCCGGGACCATAGCCTTCATAGGCCAGCTCCTCGAAAGTCGTGGCGCCAAGCTCGCCGGTACCTTTTTTAATCGCCCGCTCGATGTTATCTTTCGGCATGTTCGCGGCGCGGGCTTTAAGTATGGCGGTTCGAAGGCGCGGATTCGAGTTAGGATCACCGCCGCCCATACGGGCCGCGATGGAAATTTCTTTGATAAACTTCGTAAAAATCTGTCCGCGCTTCGCGTCGGCGGCACCCTTGGCGTGTTTAATCGTCGCCCATTTACTATGTCCTGACATTATGTCTCCTTAATTCGAAGAGTTATTCACAGTAGTTTTGGAATAGTACCATAACGCAAAAAAGCATGTCAAGAAGCGCAAAAAGGGCTGTTTTCCGCAGAAAACGCGCTTTTTCGCATCCGACATGCCTTCAGCGGATCCGTATCCGTCAGGAAGCGAGACTCTTAGGCTCTGCTTGTGGCGACTCCCCGCTCAACAAGGGCCATAACCTGCTGTTCATACCACTCTGCCGAGTAGGGAAAATGGGAGCGAACGACGGGCCTGAGCCGGGCGTCAATAGTTTCCTTACAATCGTCGCAGATATCAAATTCCTTGACGAAATAGCAAGTTCGACCGGGAATCGGGTTTTCAATCTCGCCTTTACAGACATCACAATACAGCGTCTTCATGACATTCTCCTACGAACTGTTGGCGTTATGCTTGTATGATAGCGCAAAGATAACGATTTGTCGAGCGAGTTTTTTATTGACAAAGGTCTCCCCGCGGCTACAATCGACGTATGGCATCCCTTACCCTGGAACGACATACCTTTACGAGCGGCGGGCGAATCCTGATTATCGCGGAGATCGGCACCGCTCACGGCGGATCGATGGATCGAGCGAAAGACCTCGTCCGGGCCGCGCGGGACGCGGGAGCGGACTCGGCGAAGTTTCAAATGGTATATGCCGACGAAATCCTTCACCCCGATACGGGCTTCGTTCCCCTCCCCCGCGGTTCCGTCAGCCTCTACGAGCGTTTTCGCTCCCTCGAGCTTCCCGTCGACTTTTACCGCGAAATAGCCGCTTTTTGCGCGGAATGCGGCCTTATCTTTCTCTGTACGCCGTTCGGCATCCGAAGCGCGAGAGAACTCGCGACGCTGTGCCCCGCGGCCGTGAAAATAGCCTCGCCCGAACTCAATCACCTGCCCCTGCTCCGCGAAGTGGCGGGGTACGGCGTGCCGATCATTCTCTCAACCGGGGTATCACGGCTCTCAGACGTGGAGAGAGCCGTTGAGCTGACGGCGACGGCCCCGTCGCGCGCCTTACTTCACTGCGTCACGACCTATCCTGCCCCCGAGACGGACTATAACCTCCGGACGATCCCCGCGCTCTCGCGCATATTCGGCCTTCCGTGCGGGGTGAGCGACCATTCGCTGGACCCGATCCTCGTACCCACGCTCGCGGCGGCGGTCGGCGCAGTCGCGATCGAAAAGCATATCTGCCTCTCGCGCTCCGACCCGGGTCTCGATGACCCGGTCGCCCTCCCCCCCGGAGACTTCGCGCGCATGGTCGCGAGCGTACGATCTGAGGAAAAAGACGGCGAAACAGAAACCTGCGAACGGCTCGCGCGCGAGTTCGGATCGGAGCGGGTGGAAACGACGCTTGGCTCCGGGGTTAAGTCGCTCGCGCCGTCAGAGCGCGAAAACTACGGGCGAACGAACCGATCCCTACACTATCTTCGCGCGGCCCGCGCGGGAAGCATTGTGACGGAAAAAGACGTCGCAATCCTCAGAACCGAGAAAAAACTTACGCCCGGAATCGGGCCCGAATGGATGGAAACGATCGTAGGCAGCGCACTCGCGCGGGACGTCGAAAACGGCGCGGGCGTTTCCTGGAACGATTTCATCGCCCATTAACGCGTCGCAGCGCGCGTCAATCTTCCAGAAGGTTCGCGACGAGATAGAGGCCCTTGAGGGTGAGCTGGCGGTCCTCGCGGTCAAAGACGTCCGACACGCTCGATAGCACGGACGAGAGCCCACCCGTCGCGATGGCGGGGGCCTCGACGCCGAGGTCGCGGCGCATCCTGCCCACCAGCGATTCCACGAGACCCTGATAGCCCAATACGACGCCCGACTGTATGGCGTGCACGGTGTTCGTGCCGAGACTCGAGGGGGGAACGACGAGCGGAACGGAGGGTAGCTGGGCGGTGTCGCGGAACAGGGCCTTTACGGCGGTACCGAGCCCGGGGGCGATGGCGACGCCGCGTATGTCGGCCTCGGGGCCGATCGCGGTAAAGGTGAGCGCGGTGCCGAAATCGACCACGATGCACGCGTCGCGATACGCGTCCCAGGCGGCGACGGCGTCGCACACGATGTCCGTGCCGATCTCATGAATGGCGCTCTCGGGAACCGTAATGGGAAGCCTTGAGTAATTATCGGGCCCAAGCGCGATGGGATGACGCCCGGTGAGTTTTTCGACCATCGACGAAAACGTTTCGTTCAGCTGAGGAACGACCGAAGAGATCACGGTTTTTTCGATCGTCCCCGGGGCGATGCCGGAATCGCGAAAGAGGGAGCGCACGACGGACGCATACTCGTCGTCGGTCCGTCTCGGGTCCGTATAGAGTCGCCAGTCAAGCACGAGATCAGAGCCGTGATAGAGGCCCAAGACGATGTTCGTGTTCCCCACGTCGATTACCATCAACATAACGATGTTCCCCCGTACGCTTGATAAAATCGCTCTAGGCCGGTATCATACCACCATGTCTGACCTTATACAACCGAGAGTCCTAAAGGGTTTTCGCGATTTCCTTCCCGCAGCCGAAACGGAGCGGGCCCTCCTCGTCGAGAAACTGACCGCGACGTTTCGTTCCTTCGGCTTCGTGCCGATCGATACGCCCGCGCTCGAGTATTCGGAGATACTCCTTCGAAAGAGCGACGGCGAAACCGAGAAACAGGTGTTTCGCTTCGAGGATAACGGAGGGCGCGACGTCTCGCTCCGCTTCGACCTGACGGTTCCCTTCGCGCGCTTTATCGCCGAGCATAAGGACGAGCTCTATCTTCCCTTCAAGCGCTATCACATCGCCAAGGTCTGGAGAGGCGAGAAGCCGCAGGCGGGCCGCTATCGCGAGTTCGTCCAGTGCGATTTCGACGTTGTGGGATCCGATTCCGCCTCGGTCGACTTCGAAATCCTCAGCCTTATGAAGACGGCGCTTTCGGCGATCGGCGTCGAGGCGGTCACGATCCGCCTTTCTCACCGCGGCGTCTTCAACCGCTTTCTCTCGAGTCGCGGTCTTTCCGATCGAAGCGACGACGTGCTGCGCGCGGTCGACAAGCTCGCGAAGGTCGGCAAGGACGAAGTGCGAGCCACTCTTATCGAGGCGTTTTCGGCCGCGGAAAGCGGCGGCGTGCCGCTCCTTGCGGCGGAAGCGCTGGCTGACGAGGTTCTGTCGTTTATCGCGGGCGCGGGACCGACGAGCGACGACTTCGAGGCGACGCTCGATCTCATGGAACGCCTCGCGGGCGGTCCCGCCGAGGACACGAAACGTCTTCGCGACATCCGCTCGTTCATGAAGGCGACCGGCATCGCCGCGTCCTTCGTGCTCGACCCTTCGATCACCCGCGGGCTAGACTATTACACAGGCGTCGTGTACGAAACCTTCCTTAACGACTTGCCGTCCATCGGCTCGGTGTGCTCGGGCGGTCGCTACGATAACCTCGCGGGCCTCTACACGAAAGAGCGAATCACGGGCGTCGGCTCGTCGATCGGCCTCGACCGGCTGCTCGCGGGTCTCGCGGAACTCGGCCTTTCGAAAGAGCGGGCCTGCTTCACCGACGCGGTCGTATTCTGCCAGAACGCCGACTCGATGGGCGCCTATCTCGCCGCCGCCGCGCGCCTTCGAGCGCTGGGCGTCTCCTGCGAGGTATTCCCCGACGCGAAAAAGATGGCGCAGCAATACGCGTGGGCCGAGAAAAAAGGCGTTCCCTGGGGTGTGCTTGTTGATGAAACCGCAAGCGCAGCGGGCACGCTCACGCTCAAGAACCTCATGACGCGAGAGACGGTTGAATCCGTAACGTTCGAGGCCGCCGCGAGCGCGATACTTTCCGCGCGAACGTAGCGAGCCTTTCTCGGGCAAGCCTGTGTATTCATGCGATATATCCTCAGGGGTATATCGCATGAATCGACGAGTTCTTGCCTGGCTTTACCATCTCCGTTGTCTTTTGCTTCTGGAAATCTTCCTCGTTTCGTGCGCCTCGTTACCGACTGGCGAAAACCGGCGTCCATACGGAATAATCCCGACGTGTGGTACCATCGAGGATACTTTCAATAACTCCGCCGAATACGCGTTTCACTTCGTAAACGAGTCTGACCTCGAAGTTACTGATATCACCATTTCCTGGGAAGGCTTCTTGGGCGAAGACAGCGTCTCTGGTGAAGAGTCTTTTTCAGTCACGGTCGAACCCGGCGGTTCCGCCGTTTGCACAATTGTACCCGACTTCTACGAAGTATCAGACGGAGAGCCGTGTACCTTAGTAACCGTCCGTGCTAAGAGAATTCACTATTCGGACGGGTCAGTTTGGGCGGACCCGTTTGGCCAGTTTGAGGGGGAGCCCTATGAGTCAAGATAGATGACATACCCTATGTAAAGGAGATGTCATTAATGGGCTACTCAATCAAGCATAAAATGCTAATTCTTCAGAAGGTGCTGAACCGCCCCGGGATTGCCGGAGGCCTTTTTACGTGAGTCCCGCCACTACGGGCAGACTATGTTGATCAGTATAATACGCTTTTTCTAGTTCCGCTGGAGGAATGCTTCCAATCGGCTCGAATAATCGGATGTTATTGAACCAGTGAACCCATTCCAGGGTCGCATACTCTACCGCTTCCAGATTTTTCCACGGTCCTCGTTTTCTGATGACCTCGGTTTTGTATAATCCATTGATCGTTTCAGCGAGCGCATTGTCATACGCGCTTCCAACACTGCCAACGGATGCTTCGATACCCGCTTCGGCAAGGCGCTCTGAATATCGTATGGACAGATACTGGCTTCCATGGTCGCTATGATGAATCAATTTGCCGCTGATATCCCGAGCCCATATTGCCTGTTCGAGTGCGTCGAGCGTCAGCTCAGCGCTCATCGTAGTCGCTGCCCGCCATCCGACGATCATACGTGAAAAGGCATCAATAATGAACGCGACAAACACGAAGCCGACACAGGTCGCGACATACGTGAAGTCGGCAACCCACAATTGGTTCGGTCTTGTCGCGGTGAAGTCGCGCTTAACAAGGTCAAACGGATCGCGGTTCTCCTTCGATGGAAACGTCGTCCGCTTAACCTTGCCTCGCACGGCGCCTTGTAAACCAAGGCTGCGCATCAATTGCTCCACGGTGCAACGCGCAATCGTAAAGCCTTCACGCCGCAACTGATACCAAACCTTGCGCGCACCGTACACCTGAAAGTTCGCATCCCATACGCGCCGTATTTCGCTCCGATATAACGCATCGCTTTGTTCACGAGCGGATCGCTTTTCAGGGTCGTTCTGTTTCGCCTTGAAATCGTAGTAGGTCGAGGGAGCAATCTGAAGCGTCTCGCACAGTGACTCGACTCCCTGATCCTGGCGGCATGCGTCGATAAGCTCGACGGTTACCGCTGTTGGCGGTCGAGCTCCGCCTTCGCGAAATATGCTGAAGCCAATCGAAGGATTTCGTTAGCCTTTTTCAACTCGCGATTTTCCTTTTGTAGGCGTTTGAACTCTTCCCGTTCGGCTGTCGTGAGTCCTTCGCGTTTGCCTGTATCGATCTCGTTTCTTCGAATCCAGTGTCGAAGCGTTTCTGCGCTACAACCGATCTTCGAGGCGACCGAACAAATGATCGCCCATTGAGATAGGCTGGTTTCCTTTTGCTTCTCATATACCAGCCGAACCGCCCGCTCTTTAACCTCGGAAGAAAACCGTGTTTCTTTGCCCATGACCATATCCTCTCAAACTTTGTGGTCTCCGGCAATCCCGGGGCGGTTCATCCCGATGAAATGTATCAATCTTTCCAGGTCGTTGACTTGGCGATTCAGGCGGCATGATACACCTTAAACCG
>CAYSEA010000016.1:0-45800 GCA_964429975.1 uncultured Treponema sp. | reverse complement strand
AGATCGAAGTTTCCGTAAGCGTCGACGAAGAACGTAGCCGGTGCCTCGTTTCGGTCGCCGATCGGGGCATCGGCGTGCCTCGCGCGCACCGCGCCAAAATATTCCGCGAGTTTCACCGGGTTGACGCGAGCCTCACCTCCGAGCAGGGCGGGACCGGCCTCGGCCTTTCCATCGCGAGGTCCCTCGCGAGGGCCCTCGGCGGAGACGTTACGTACGCGCCGAGAGATCGGGTCGACGGGGGCAGGGGAAGCGTGTTTACCCTCAGCCTCCCGAGAGCCGGACATAAGGAAGAAAAACAATGAAACGAATTCTCGTCGCCGAAGACGAGCACGCGATCCGCGAGGGACTCGTCGACCTGCTTGAGTCGGAAGGATACGCCGTCACGGCGGTCGCAGACGGCGCTTCCGCGCTTACCGCCTGGAAAGAAGGAGGAGTCGACCTCGCACTCCTCGATATCATGATGCCGCGCCTGAGCGGGTACGACGTGTGCCGTGAAATTCGCAAAATCGACGGAGCGACGCCGGTCGTTTTTTTGAGCGCGCGCGAGGAGGAAATCGACAAGGTTCTCGGCCTCGAGCTCGGCGCCGACGACTACGTCGTCAAGCCCTTCGGCGTGCGCGAGCTCGCCGCGCGCGTAAAGGCGGCCCTCCGCCGCGCCGAGCGGGACTCGAGCCTGTGCGTCGGCGGCGGACCGACTCAGCCGTTCTCCTTCGGAGACTGCACGGTCGACCCGCAGAGCTTCACCGTGGAGCTCGCGCGCAACGGCAGCACGGAAAAAAGCGAGCTGAGCGCGCGCGAGGTTGACCTCTTACGCTGGTTTTACGCGAACCCCGAAACCGTCCATACGCGCGACGCGCTCCTCGAGCGGTTCTGGGGCGTATCCTACGGCGGCACCACGCGCACACTCGACCAGCACATCGCCAAGCTCCGCCAAAAAATTGAGCGAGACAGCGCGAATCCCCGCCACATCCTGACCGTACACGGAACGGGTTACCGCTTCAGGCCGTGAATCGACGCGCACCGGCGGGAAAACGCTTGACGGCGAACCTTCGGCAGAGTACCTTTAGCGTATGAACATAGCCGCTCTCTCGACAGCCCTTTCGCAAAACTCGGTTCAAAGCGCCGCCGCGGTGCAGGTACAGAAGCTCGCCATGAACTCGGCCGAGGCCCAGGGCGCCGCCCTCGCAAAAATGATGGGCGAGGTCATAACCGACCCCGCCGTAGGAAACGAAATCAATCTACTCGCCTAAGCCGCACGCGTGCAAACAAGCTATACCAGCACCGCTTCAAGCTCTATTTCGAGCAAGTGTCCCGGCGAGTAGAGACGTTTAACCTCGACCCACGTCGCCGCAGGCAAATTTCCTTCATATAACGCCTTTCTGATTTCCTGACACTTTTTCAGCGCCTCTATATCAACGCAGTACACGACTTCCTTCACCACGTTTTTTAGCGTTGCGCCGTCGTGGGCCAATGTCTTCTGTAGGTTACTATACGCATCGCGCAATTGGTTTTCCATATCCGTAAACCGCTCCGCGTCGCCCACGGTGCCAGACACCAATATGCGTTTATTCACGCATACGGATTGCGAATACCCGATCTCTTTTTCCCAGGGTCCTAAATGAAACGTCGAAATACCCATACACATCCTCCTAAATACTTTCTGGAGTAAGAATCGACCCTATGTTCCGTATTGTCAATAATGTTTATTTTGTGCTATACTTACTTTATGGTACCCAAAGAACGCCTCGTAATAAGCGATACCGACTGCTCGGTCGAACTGACGCTCAGGCTCATAGGCGGAAAATGGAAAACGCTCATCCTGTGGGAATTGATGATTGAGCCGACGCTTCGCCACGGGGAACTCAAGCGGCGCATGCCGGGCATAACCGCGAAAATGATGGTACAACAACTCCGTGAGCTCGAGGCCGACGGTCTCCTGACGCGCACGGTTTACCCGGAGATCCCCCCGCGAGTCGAATACCGCCTCACCGACTTCGGCATTAGCTTCCGCCCCGTCATGGAGAGCATGTGCAAATGGGGAGACGCCTACCGCGCGATGCGGAAAAAAAAGTCGAAGTAAACGCCAAGGAGAACTCGCCCCTGCATTGACTATGCTCAACCGCAGGTTGAGCCGTTTGAGGGGGCTCCGAACGACGACGTTCGCGCCTTGTTACGCGCTCTGCCTCGATTTACCAAAGTCCGTCGCTTTTATTTTTGCCTTGCAGGCTGATCTCCCTTGAAAGTCGCGCGAATCGCGAACTGAACAGCAGGAATAGAAATGAAATTCAAGAATACGAATGAGCAAGCCGGAGTCTCGTTTCATTTGCGCATTCCCTCGTGCATGAACGATTGAACCGTGATATGCTCTTTGACAGCGGTTCCGTAAAAAGGCCGCGTTCAAAGGGAGGCGCCATGGCGCGAGACAGAAAGGCTTGGCTTCGGCAGGAAATAGCCGGTTGGGAAGCCGAGGGGATCGTCAACGAGGCGACGGCGCGCGTTTTACGCGAGCGGTATCCCGCGACAAGCGAGGCCGACGCGCGAAAGGCGCTTCACGCTGTGTTCGCGGTGATCGGGCTCGCGCTTATCTTCCTCGGCGGTACCGTCCTTATGGCCTTCAACTGGGACGAGATTCCCCGCGTCGCGCGCGTCGCGATTGCGTTTACGCCGCTCGTCGCGTCATACGCCCTCGCGCTCTTCGCGTTTCTCAGACGGTCCGATACGGCGTCCTGGAGGGAGTCGGCGTGCGTCGCGGCGATACTCGGCTTCGCCGCCTGCACGGGGATTCTCTCGCAAGTCTACCAGATACGCGGGGAGGCGCAGGATCTCATCCTCTTGTCCGCCGTTCTCGCCTTGCCTATCGTCTACGCGCTCAGATCGAATGCGGGAACGCTCGTCTATCTCGGAGCGCTGACGGTATGGACGTCCATGTCTCAATGGGACGGCGGTAATTCCCTCTGGTACTGGCCTCTCTTCGCCGCGATCGCCCCGCGTCTCGTTATGTCCGTTCGCAAGGATCGCTACGGAAGCACGACGGCGTATCTCGGCTGGATTACGGCGTTGAGCCTGTGCATCGGCCTCGGGGTCAGTCTTGAAAAGGCGCTTCCCGGTCTCTGGATCGTCGCGTACGCGCTTTTGTTCGCGTGCCTCAGGCTCTCTGGCTCGCTCGCCTTCGGGGACGCCCCATCGCGCGGCGCCGACCCCCTCGGTTCGACGGGGTTCCTCGGCTCGTACTATCTCGCCTTCATGCTGACCTACACCTGGCCCTGGCGCGAAATCGGATGGAACTATTACCGCGGTACGTCCGGCGGTTTCTTCGTCGCGGCAGAGTCGGTCGACTATCTCGTAGCCGTCGGCCTTCTCGTCTGCTTCGCCGCCCTCGCGACGGTCGCGATCCGCAGGCGTAAGCTCGCGCCCCTGACCGAGGCCGCGTTCGCCCTTGCCGCGGTGGCATGCTATCTCGTCGTATCCGCTTCGGGGTTGATAACCTCATACGGATACCGCGATCCTTCGGGCTCCGAGTTCCGTCTTCTTCTCGCGATTCACCTCATCATGAACGCCTGTCTCCTCGGCGCGGGCGTCTTCCATATTCTTCGCGGCTATGCTACCGGGCGGCTCGGTATGGTCAATTTCGGAACGCTCGTCCTGTGCGTCCTCATCTGCCTACGGTTCGTCTTCGTCGAAGGCTTTTTCGAGAACATGATCGTGCGCGGGATTGTGTTCATAGGTCTCGGCGCCGCCTTTCTCGCGGTTAATCTCGCGCTTTCGCGCAAGCTGTCAAAGGGGGCGACTCGATGAAGCGAAAAATACTGCTCGCGCTTCTCATGGCTACGTTCGCGGTCGGTCTCGCCGTCAACGTCGTGACCGTCGTAACGCGGGAAGCGGCGCTCGCGCGCGAATCGGTATGGCTTTTCAGGGTCGGCGGCTTCGATCCCCTCGATCCCTTTCGGGGCAGGTATATCGAGTTCAGGGTACCTTCCTTGCTCTCGGTTGAAAAGGACACTGACGGAGAATATCCCTCATGGCTCGCAGAGGGCGAGGAGTTCTACGCCGTTCTCGAGCGCGACGAGGCGGGCTTTGGGCGCATCGCCTTCGCCTCGGCGGACAAACCCGACAGCGACGGCGATTGGCTCACGATGCGCTATCTCGGGAACGGTCGGGTAGCGCCTGAGTTCTCGCGCTATTACGTCAACGCCGCCCGCGCGGACGCGCTTGACCGCAAGTTCGGCGCCAACCGAAATTCCGCGTACATTACGGTACGGATTTCAAACGGCGTCGGCGTGATAACCGGCGTCGGTTTCGGGGAATGAACGACGAGTGATACGATAAAAGGGTACGTTCGCTTTTTTTTATCCTTGCCCAAAAATCTCCAATCCTATTATAATGGGGAAAGGAGTTTTTAAAAAAATGGACTTCACTCGTTTTTTCATCAAACAATTCGAACAAAGCGATTTTATCACGAAGAGCAAGGCTCGGGTGTTTCTGTATTACAGCATGTTTATGCTGATTTTGCTCACGCTCCTCACGGTTTTATACGCGGTCATGCCGATTTCCGAAGAGCTCAGGAGCAAGGGACACAAGGGCGCCTTCGCGATTATCGCGCTCGTCGTCGTCAGTCTCCTTTTTCTCCGAACCGGGAATCTCAACCTCGCGGCTTGGTCCTATGCCCTTCCGACGCTCGTGGTAATAATCGCCCTGCGTCTTATTAACGCGCGATCGGCGCCCGAAACCGCCTTTACCACGTACATCTTTTACATGCCCTATCTCATCGTGTACGTTGCCGTGTTTGGAAAGCAATGGCAAGTACCTCTCGTGACACTCCTCTTCGCCTCAACCAACTGGCTCGTGTGGGCAATGGTGCGACATGCGGGCGACGCGCTCGACGCGACGTCATCGACCGGCATCATCAACAGTACCATGGGACTTCTAACCACCGGAGTTCTCGCCTACTCGCTCATGAGCATCGTCGAGAAGTACACCCTCACCCTGCGCAGGGACGCGAAGGAGTCCGAGGGTAAGGTCGGCCGCATTCGAAACGCGATGGAGACGGCCCGAGGCGGCTTGCAGACCGGAGAGACGCTCATGAAGGAAGCGGAATCCATGGCGACAGCCGCGGCCGCGATCGGAGTCGGTATCGGTTCGATCAAAGGCGAGGTATTGTCGCTTCGCGACGACGCCGCGAGCGCGGTTGCCGCGAACGAGGGAATCTCCCAATCGGCGGCGGTGCTCGCGCATTCGACCGAGCGATATCAATCCATGACGATTCAAGCGTCCTCGGCCGTCGAGGAAATGACCGCGTCGATCGGAAGCATCACCTCGGTGACCACGAAAAACCGGGACAGCGTCGAGTCGCTCGCGCGAAGCATTTCGGACGGAATCGCGAGCGCGGAGGATTCGGCCATTACGATCGCGTCATTGACCGCGAGCGGAACGGCCTTGCAGGACGTCGTGGAGGTGATTACGGCCATCTCGAGCCAGACGAACCTCTTGGCGATGAACGCGGCGATCGAGGCCGCGCACGCGGGCGACAGCGGACGGGGCTTCGCGGTCGTCGCCGAGGAGATCCGTCACCTCGCCGAGGAAACGGCCATGAACTCGAAGACGATCGCGGACGGGCTCGGAAGCCTCTTTCGCCAGATCGGCGAGGCAGACAAGGCGAACCGGAGCATCGGCGCGTCCTTTCAAGGCATCTCCGCGGAGATTCACCGCACGAGATCAGCCTTCGAGGAAATTCTCACGGGGATGAGCGACCTTTCGGCGGGAACGAAGGATATCAACCTCGCCGTGTCGGACGTCGTGACCGCCTCGCGCGAGATGACCGATTCGATACGCAAAATCAACGAGATGATCGCCGGCAACGCGGAGTCGATCGGCAGTATACGCGATAAAAGCGCACGTGCCCTCGCGAGCCTTGAAGGCATCACGTCCAACTTCAACGACATATCCACGAGATCGGCGTCCGTGCGCGACCTCGGTCGCCAGAGCGACGCCGTGTTCAAGGAGCTGGACGGCTCTATTCGGGCAATTTAAAATCCTTAAGTTCCTGCGCGCGAAAGTAGCGGCCGGATTCGGAGCCGTCCGGCAGGAGCGCGGGAACGAGCGCGCCGGGCAACACCGTCTCGGGCTCGTTGTCTGCGGCGGGCCCGCCAAGATCGGTCTTGAGCCAACCCGGATCAAGGAGGCTCGCGATGACGTTCGTGCCCGCTAGGGAACAAGAAAGATCATCGGTCCACTTGTCGAGGGCGTGCTTCGAGGCGCCATAACAGGCGAGCTGCGGGGTCTTGTCGATCCCGGACGTCAGGTTGACGATGCGTCCCCAATTCCGCTCGAGCATCGGCGCGAGAAGGAGGGCGGTAAGCCGGGCGGGAGCGAAGACGTTCACCTGAAACGACCAGGCCCAATCTTCGTTCGTGATGTCGCCCACTCGCTCGCGCCAAGGGTGCATGACCGCGGCGTTGTTGTAGAGTATGTCGACGCCGCCCGAGGCGAGTATCGTTTGGGCGAGCCGTTCGACTTCCTCGGGCCGGGACAGCTCCGCGACACAGATAACCGCCCGCGCGCCCGCGGCCTCGATGTCGCGCGCGACGGCGGCGCACGCGGCCTCGGTTCGCCCGTGGCAATACACCGTCCGGCAGCCGAGAGCCGCGAGGCCCTTCGCGACGAGCCGACCGATTCCCCTGCTCGATCCCGTGACGAGCGCTGTCTTTCCCTCTAGCGGTTTATTCATTGCGCGTGTCTCCCTTTATTTCGCGTTATCGCGCGAGCTGCAGGCTCAGCGGCGTATATTCCATCAGCTCGATGTCGTTGCCGTCGGGATCCTTGATCCATGCCTGACGGGAGTTGTCCATGCCGGTCGTAATCTCGCTTACCGAGACGCCGCGCGCGACGAGCTCCGAGCGATGGGCTTCGAGTCCCGAGACCTCGAGGCAAAAATGCTGATATGTCGCGTTCGGTTTCGGCGATACCGGCCCCGCGTCGCCGCCCCACATCTCGGTGGCGCCCGCGTGATCGAAAACTTCGAGAAAGCTTCGCTCGCCGAGCGTGAAGTAGCGACCAAAGACGCGCCCGTCGGGGAGCTTGAGCTCGAACGCGACGGGAAGCGAGAGCGCGTCCCGATAAAACGACGTCATCTCCGCGAAGCGGCTCGTTCTCAGGCATAGGTGGGCAAGGCGTACGGTCATGCGTTTCTCCTCTGATCGAGAGATTGCCTAAATATGGTGACAAGGGAAACAATTGTCAAGTACGCGACTCGTTACGCGTTATTCGAGGGGGCTCCGAGCGACCCGCCCTCGCCCCTTCATGGCCCGCGCTGCCTTACAAAAAAAAAGGCCCACAGGTTTCCCCGCGGGCCGTTCCGGCGCGTTCGCCGATCGGTTGCGACGTCAGTCGGCCTTTCGCTTTCCGAGCACGTTGTGGTCCAGGAACATGAGGCCGAACGAGGTTCCGCCGGACATTTCGAGCTGATCGAGTATGTCGCGGTCGTTCTTTTCTTCCTCGATCTGCTCGTTGATAAACCAGTGGAGCATGAGCTCGGTTTTCGGGTCGTGTACCTTTTTCGCGAGATCGTAGATCGCGTTAATCGAGGCGGTCACCGACTGTTCATGGGCGTAGACTTGCTCGAAGACCTCTTTCGGCGTGCCGAATTTGAGAGGCGGGCACGCGATCGCCGCGAGCTCGACTTCGGCTCCGACTTCGGTAAGGTAGTGGTAGAATTTCATCCCGTGCCCCCACTCCTCGGCCGCCTGAACCTTCATCCACTGTGCGAATCCGGGAAGGGCTTTCGCGTCAAAGTGAGCCGCCATGGCGAGGTAGAGGTACGATGAATAAAATTCCTTGTTAATCTGCTCGTTGATCGCTTTTTTCAGTTGATTGTCAAACATGTTATCCCCCTACAACAAGTATACTAATTCGCCGCCGAGAAAGCAAATGCCGTTGCGTCCCGAACGCCCGCTCCTTTGACGACCGCGTCCATGACGCCGGCCGTCACGGTGAGGCACGCGACGAGTATCTCGCGAACGTCCCGGGCGGGATCGGCGAGGGAGGGACGGTATGACGCGTGAAGGGCGATAAGGGTCCGCGCGATCGCGGTAGGGCCGTCGGCGAGGGCGTCGGGGGATCGGGCCTCCCGGACGAACCGGATCGCGTCGCGGAGGCTCGCGCCGTCGACGATCCGCGCGAACTCGGCGTGCAGGGCATCTTCGTAGGCGAGATGCTCGCGCAGGCGGTTCGGCCTGACGTTATGCGCCGCAGTGAAGAAGTCCGCGACGTAGTGGAGCACGACGCCGAGGGCCTCGCTGAACTTTTTGTTTTTCTCGTATCGGTCGAACCGCATCCCGGCGAGCTTCGCGATTTTCCGAAAGAGGAAGGCGCGCGAATAGTTCCAGAAGTGGGGATGGCGCAAGAAGAGCGAGGTCAAGTCCGGTTTGACCGATCCGTACACGAGACGCTTTCGGCTGAGCCTGACGCCCCAAACGGACTGTATTGCCTGTACGAGCACGGTCGCGAGATACGCGTGTGTTTGGCATGTCATGCCGGAATGCTCGCACACTCGCGTGTGAACTCCGTGAAAGGCCCGTGAGAAGTTCGTTATCCCCCGGGAGGCGCCCGCCGCGCCAAAAGGACGCTGACGTCGTCGCGCTGGGGCATGTCGCGCTTGAAGGCGTAAAACGCCTCGAGTATGGCGACCTTCGCGCGGACGAGCCCCGCCTCCCCGCTCGGGTGCGCGCGAAGTATTTCCCCCACGGTCTCGAGGGGGAAGCTTTCGCCCCTTCGGTTTTCCTGTTCCGTGATGCCGTCGGAAACCACGAGCAGGGTATCGCCCGCGCCGAGGACAAGCGCGTTCGCGGCGATGCGGTCAAGCGATACCATGCCGAGGGGCGGGTTCGCGGCGACCTCGGACAGGGCCGTTACGCGGCCGTCGCGCGCTACGTACGCGAGAGAATGGCCCATATCGCAGTATTCGCCTTCGCCCGTGGCCTCGTCGACTTTTATGAACACACCGGTAAGGTAGCGCTCCGCGCGGAACGTGTCGCGGATGAGCTCGTTGAGCCTGAGCACCGTCTCGGCGAGCGGGGAGGCAAAGAGCGCGCTATCCATGAACCCGGCGAGAACCGCCGTGATGATCGCCGCGGCGGTTCCCTTTCCCGAGATATCGCACAGGCAGAGAAACCATAATCCCGGCTCGTACTCCCTGACGAAGTAGTAGTCGCCGCCGACGCCCTCGGCCATGAGCGCCGAGCAGACGACGGAGAATCGCCCGCTTGAGTCCGCGTAGGCAAGGGCCGAAAGATTGATCAATAGCACGCCTTTCCATCCCGTTTGGAACTTACCTTCGCACCGCTCCAGAAAGCCGGGAGCCTCGTACATGTCAAGCTCGCCAGAAAGCGCGCAGTCGCAGACGCCGTCTTTTTCGCCGAATACGATTTCCATTTCAAGCCTCCTAGCGGATCTTCAATACCGCGACGGTTCTATCGTCATGATTGATTCCGTGATCCTCGCGCTCGTGCACGTCGGAAAGCAGCCGCTCCGCGAGCTCTCCCGCCCCGAGGTAGTAGTGGCCGCGGACGAACTCGCATACCTCGCGCATTCCATAGAGGTCGCCGTTTCTGCGTTTCACCGCGAAGACGCCGTCCGTGCACGCAAGCACGATGTCCCCGCTTCGCGCGGGGATAGTCTGGCCGACGATGGTCGCGTCCCCGTTAATTCCCGACGCGGGCCCGAACTCAATGACGCGCGCGGTCATCGTCTCGTGGGAAAACGCCACGATGCCGACGTTTCCGCAGCCCGCGACTTCGACCGTTCCCGATTCGGGAAGGCAGCGGATCAGCGCGATGGCCGCGTAGCATTCGCCCTGACGGCGCGCCATGTCGGAATTAAGCCGCTTGAGCGCGCTCTGAGCGTCTAACGTCGTTTTTGAGATAATCGTAAACCAAGTATCCAGATACACGAGTCCTTGCTGGCGTACCGCTATTTCCGCGGTGACGTCGCACACGGATACGAGCGCCGAAGACTCGACTGAGGGATACGCCTTGCAAAAGTCGCTTCCGGTGCCGGCCGAGTAATCGATCGCCTTTCCATACCCGGCGATTTCGGCGCTTCCCCGAAGGATGCACGATTGCGCGTGCAGTAACGTCTCCCGTCTCGACTCGTCGGCCCGGATCCTCAGTCGCTTATTCCACGCCTTCGCCTTTCTCAGGGAACTCGCGAACACGGCGGAGAGGGACCGAAGCGCGGCTATCTCATCCTTGTCGATCCGCCCCGATTCCCTCGCGAGAAGAATCGCGATTTCGACGTTCTTCCTTGCGGCGATTCGCGCGACGGCGAATTGCCGGCACTTCACGGAAGGTAGAAGCCCGTCATTGTCGTAGACGGTAACCGTGCCCTCCTTGCCCTGGGATAATTCCCAGACCTTCGAATCCGCCGAAAGACCGAAGCTTTCCGTTCCGCTCGCGGTAAGCACCGTTCCCCCAGGCGCGTCTTTGTGTCGATACAGCACCGCGGTAACGTGTCCTGCCGTAAAGGCGGCGACAGCGCGCGTCACCGCCTCGCAAAACGCCTGCCCTGAGGCCATCTGGGACCAATTCTCGTCGTCCATGAACAGAAGCGCCGCTTTCATCGCGCGCTCCATCGCCGATTTCTTCTTCATGGCGTCATAGTCTCACCGTCGTGTTACCCCTCAATAACCAATTCGTGAGAAAAAGATGAGCGTCGCGCCGAGTCTTATCGTTTTTTAGCGGGACGCTCATCATGGCCATACGCGCGCGGGCGATCTTCTGCGCGAAAGGAGGACTCGAGCGATGAACATAGCCATTTCGCTTAACGGTGAGGGTCGCGGACATATATCGAGGGCGAAGGCGCTGGCGGAGGGACTGGAGAAGCGGCACAAAATCACTTTCTTCGCGCCCGCGCATTTCCGCGCCGAGTTGCTTCGCGAGTTCCCGGCATCGGACCTCGTCGAAATCCCGTATCTCTGTTTCGCCCAGCGGGGGTTTACGCTCGATTACGGAACGACGGTAGCGAGAAACGCGACCGTCGTTCTTTCCGCCCTTGCCACGCAGGCGACGCTCGCGCGGGAGGTGTCGCGCCGAGAGATCGGCGCGGTGCTCTCGGATTTCGAGCCGTTCGTACCGAGGGCGGCGAAGGCGATGGGCATACCGGTCCTGCAACTGAACCATCCGGGAATCGTTCTGCGCGCGGGCGTGTCGAACGCGTCCCATTTGGTATCGCGAGCCGTCGCCAATTATATGATGGGAATGTCAGACAAAACCGTGATTTGCTCTTTCTTCGGGGGCGACGTCGGGCCGATCCTGAGACGCGAGTTGCGCGAAGCCCCGGTTCGGGGCGGAAGCCACGTCGTCGTCTACGCCAAGGAACGGTATCGGGATATCCTGCGGCCGATACTCGAGCGGCTGGGATCGGAAAACTTTCGCCTCTTCCCCGACCCGGGCGCGAATTACGCCGAATCGCTCGCGTCCTCCGCGGCGCTCGTCGCTCCCGCCGGCCACCAAAGCATCAGCGAGGCGATGGCGCTCGGGAAACCCGCGTTCGTCATACCCGTGAGAGGACAGTACGAGCAAGAACTGAACGCGCGAATGTTGCGAAAGTCAGGCGGCGGGGACTGGTGCTATTTCAACGACGTCGCACGTCGGCTTCCCGAGTTCCTGGACGCGATACCGCGACATGAACGGGCCCTCTCTTCGCTTCGCGCGGATTCCGGAAAACCGGGCGACTTCTGGCGCTGTTCGGACGACACCGATACGGCGATCGGCATTGTGGAACGTTTTCTCCTCGAGGCGCGCAGAAGGACGGACTGGCGGCGCGTGAGGGCGAGCTTACCCTTGCAGGCGGCTTTGGCCGCGACCCCCGCGTAAGTCAGCGGACCACGGCGACGCGCAGATACTCGCTTTCGACGCGATGGTCCGCGAGGAACCGCCTGAGGCAATTTCGCGCCTCGTCGAACCGCAGCTCGGGCGCGGCCGCCAGGGAAACGACCGCTGCGCGGTTCATTCCGCCCTCTTTCGCGATACTCAGCGCATAGTCGCACACGCTGATAGTCTGCTCGAGATTCAGTAACTCGGGAAACCGCTCATCGAGCGGAAGCGTGGAACACCCGACGGATACGCGCTGATCGTACCTCACGCCGCTGACGACCTCGAAGGATTCGGCGCGAAACGCGGCGAGAATCCGCTCGGGAAAGCCAATGAAATATTCGCGGGTGGCTCCGTTGAGTATTATGAGGAATTCCTCGCCGCCCCAGCGAGCCACGAAGTCGTTCTCGCGCACGAGATCCGACAGAATCCCGGAAAACCGCACGAGCGCGCGGTCCCCGGCCGCATGGCCATAGAGCTCGTTCACCCGCTTGAAGTTATCGAGGTCCACGAGAAAGGCTCCGAAGACCCGATTATCCGCGCTATCGTCGCGTCTCGAGCCGCTAGTAAGCGCGATTGCTTTCGACTTGACAAACTGACGCGCGAGGTCGGAAACGAACTCGTAAACGTAGCGCCGGTTATGAAGACGCGTAAGCGAGTCGCGAAGCGACAGTTCCTTAAGCTCCGCGTTGAGAAGCTCCAACTGCTTCGTGCGGTCGGAAAGGTTTTTTTCGAGTCGATCGCGCGCCGTCGCCGTTTCCGTCGATATTACCAATTGCGCGGCGATCTCCCCGAGCGCGCGAATAGTCTCCGCGGTAAACGCGCCGGCGAAGAGGTTATTCTCAAGATACGCGACCCATCGCTCGCCCTCGCGTATCGCGATTGGGACGCAGACGACTGACCTCGTTCCGACCTTCGATATATAGGCGTTATTGCGATAGTCAGGATGCGATGCCGCGTCATTAATGAGAATCGTTTCCCCCGTGCGATGGACGGAGTACGCGATATCTGGGCACGCGCACCGGCATTGGTCTATGGGCATGAAATCGACGTATCGCGCGTCCTCTTCCTGCGACGATCGCTCCGCCCGCACGGCAAGCGTGCCCGTTTCCCCGCGCTGCACGAGAATGGCGCCGCGTTCCGCAAAGACGCACTGCAGCATCGCGGTAAGCGCGACGGAAAACAGACGATCGAGCCGCCACTCCGCGGATATCGCCCGCGACGACTCGAGTACCGATTGCGTGTCAATGACTCCGGCGCTTTGACGAAGAGGAGCTTCGCCAAGCGCGGCGTCCCTCGTCCGCTCGAAAGAGGCGCGAACCTCGGAAAGAAACACGGGATAACTCGCCTCGAGCCGCGAGACCATTGCGGTCGCGCCCCATACGCGCGCGCCATACCACGCTTCACGTATATACGCCGACGCGACGGTCTCATTACCCGCGGAAAGCCAGTATTCGCCCGCGATCCCGCAGACCAGGGACTTTATATGAGCGAAGTCCCCCGAAGATATCGAATCAAGCGCGGCCTGCAAGCTGCGCGCTATTGTCTCCATCGGGTCGCCGCGCGCCATCGCGAGGATCGCCGCGACCGCGAGCGATTTATGGCTAAAATTGGCGGGTGAGTTATCCGCCCAGAGCGAAAGGCGGGCCGAAAGCTCCTCGATCCGCCCGATCGCGCGCGCCCGTTCCGCCTCGCCGAGGTAGGGAATTTCGCGCCTGATCGACAATGCCTCGTAGAGGGCATGGTCCGCAAGTGGATACAAGCCCTTTCCCGAGCCCTCATACGTCTCGCCGTACGATATCCATTGTCGCGCGCGCCCGAACTCGCCGAGCAGGCACGCCACCATGGTTTCGTTTTGCGCGAGCGTGAGTTTATAAAACGTGTTATCCCCTCCCACGATTTTTTTCCGCAATCGCTCGCCCGATTCATACGTCGCGCCGGACACGAGACGGTCAAGGACGTATTGATAAATATCGGCGTACACGAGAAGCATCAAGGCGCCGTTCGATCGGAGAAAAGAAAAAAGCGCTTTCAGCTCGTCCGCGCAGGACGCGAGGCTCACGCCCGAAAGCAGAAGGCGATTAAAGCGGTGCGCGTGCGAATACGCGGCATGCTGTATGTCGCCCAGCGAAACCCCGCTTGAAATGGCAAGATCGAAATACTCTATGCTTTCCCGAAGCGGGCGACGCCAGGGAGACACGAAATTTGCGAAGATAAAGTAGCACGGCGAGCGCTGGCTCTCGAAGCGATAGCGGTCTATGAGCTTGAAGGCGAACATCGCGAGCTCGTAGCCCATGCGATAGTCGCCGAAAGAAGAGCCGAGCGTCATTCCGCACTCCACAAGATTCTTGCACGAAACGTCCGTGACGCCCCGCGTAATGGTCATGTCGAGCATCTTCAGCGTGATTACCGAATAGAGCCAAGGATACCCCTGATAGGTTATCGGCAGGGCCTGAAACAAAAGGTTCATCGTCATGACGTCGGCGTCGTCGCGCATACGGGCAAGCCCGTCCTCACCCGCCCGCACGATGGCCGCGGTTTTTTCCTCGAACGACGCCATGCCGCTTTCTATTACCGATTCGGCTTCCTCGGGCGTCGCGGGCAATTTCACGCCGAAAAGGGCGAGAGCCGTCAGTATCTCGGTAAGCGTTCGCTCGCGCGAAACCTCGCCATGGTCGAGAATCATCGCGCGCAGGGCATACACGCGCGCGAGGAGAATCCGGTCGCTCTCCGACGTAAGAAGCGGCTCTAAAACGGCGAGAGCCTCATCTCCCCTGCCGCAGAGAAAAAGCGTCTCGCCGTATTGGCTTAAAAGCGCGTACCGTCGCGGAGCGTCCGAGGAAAGACCTTCTTCGTCGAGCAGGGAATGAGCCGTCGCGTAATACTCGCGCGCGCTTTCGTACGCCGCGTTCGCGCGAGACTTCGCTCCCGCCGCCATATTGAGCGCGACGAGCTCGTCTATACCCGGGCCGCGACTCACGAGAGAGCGCGCCATGTTGAGATGATTCGTCACCGCGAAAAGCCGCTCCGGCGAAAGCGCACCTGGATGAGCTGACGAAAGCAGTGCCATTCCGATCTTCAGATGAAGGGATTCGCGTTCATCCTCTCCGATGAGCCCGTACGCGGCTTGCCTGATCCGATCGTGCTGGAAGGCAAAGTCGACGGGTATCGAGGACTCGAGCAAGCTTGCCCGATCAGTGTCCATGAGGCGAAATCCGCCTCCGATCGGCATAATGAGCCATTTTTCCATGAGCGCCCACAACGCGGACGGAATGTCGGCGTCCGAAGGCGCGAGCGCGTACAGAACGGAAAGATCAAAGCGCGAGCCGACGCACGAAGCGAGCTTGAGGGTAAGCAAGGCGTTTGCCGTGAGGGAGGAAAATCCCTCGACGAGAAAATCGACGACGTTATCGCCGTACGACAGAGACCGGACGGTATCCATATTCCAATACCACGCCATGCGATCCCTATCGAGAAAAAAACATCCTTTATCGGAAAGCGACTGAAGAAGCCGCGTCGCGTAAAACGGGTTCCCCCGCGTTTTCGCGTACAGGAACTCCGAAAGCTCGCGGACCTCCGAGTTTTTTCGCCGTGTCGCGTCGGCGACGAGCTGCGTGATGCCGCCCTCGTCGATTTCCTTGAGCTCGAATCTCCGCGTTCGCGCCCTTGCCTGAGCGGCCGCCTCCACGCGATCGAGCATCGCGCGAAAAGGATGGCCGTCCCGCACTTCGTTATCCCGGTACGATCCGATAATGGCGACGTTCTCGAGCTCGGTCGACATGACGAAGTATTCCAAAAGATCGATCGAAGGCAGGTCCGCCCA
This sequence comes from uncultured Treponema sp., assembly GCA_964429975.1. Classification (GTDB taxonomy): domain Bacteria; phylum Spirochaetota; class Spirochaetia; order Treponematales; family Treponemataceae; genus Teretinema. The sequence continues at coordinate 30,113 of CAYSEA010000016.1, read as the reverse complement.
CTGAAGGTCGTCGAGATGAAAGATGAGGGGCGCTGAGCGAGTGGCCAAGACGCCCACGAACTGCGCCAGAACCCGATGAAACCGATTTTTCTCCCCGACGGGATCAAGCGCCCCCGGAGCCTGAGCAACGCCGATCAAGGCGCCGAACTCCGGGATCACGTCGCCGATGATCCGGGCGTTCGCGCCGAGGGCGTCAAGCACGCGTCGTCGGGCGGCCGCTGGGTCATCGGCCTCCGATATAGCGACCCGGGAAAGAACTCTCATGGCGGCGACGATCGCCGAATACGGGATGCCCTGTTCCATCGGGTTAAATTTCCCGGAAACGAATCGGGCGCCTTCCATCACGATCCGGTGAACGGCTTCTTCGACGATCGAGGTCTTACCGATTCCTGAGTAGCCCGATACGAGCAAAAATGAGGCGCCCATCCCGCCGAACGATGACAATGCCGACTTGAGCGCGCCAAGTTCGCGCTCCCTTCCGTAAAGCCGCCGGGGTACGTGAAAAGTTTCCAGATTATCCCGCTCTCCGGGAACGAACGCCGCGAACTTATCTGGCGAGTCTTCCGCGTCAAGGCACAACCTCAGATCGTGCGCGAGCCCCGAGGCCGTTTGATAGCGCCGATCGCCGTCCTTCTCGAGGAGCTTCATGATGATATCGGAGACCGGCCGGGAGAGCGAGGGGTTTTTCTGTCGCGCCTCCTCCGGCGCGCGGGCGACATGCCCGTACGCGAGCTCGTGGTCGCTTCCCGAGAACGGCGGGGAACCGGTAAAAAGCTCATAGAGGGTTACCCCGAGCGAATACAAATCCGAGCGGCAATCTATGCCACGCTCGATGCGTCCGGTAAGCTCGGGAGAGGCATACACGTATGATCCCTCATAGGTAACCTTGCTCCGATTTTTTTCGGTCGATTGCAAAGAAGCCAAGGAAAAATCAAACAGCTTAATGCGCTGAAAATCGCGAGAACAGAGAATTGACGAAGGAGATACGCCATTGTGCAGGATACCCTCGCCATGCACGTCTATTAGGGCCTCGCACGCCGCCAGCGCGACGATCAAGCGTTCCCGCGGGCGAAGGCTGATCACGCGTAGCATTTCGGCGAGGGAAACGCAATCGGCGTCCTCCATGACGATGACGGGACCGTTTCGTATGGACTCGAGAGAAAGGGCGCGCAGGACGCGTTCCCCGTAAGGGCGGGAGGCAAACCGGTATTCGCGTTTCATACCCTCGATGAGATCAAGCGACGGAAACTCCTCGTCGATCAACTTCAGCAGTACATGCGTTCCGTCGGCGTCGCTGATACCTCGATAGAGCACGGTTGACCTGGCGGTAAGAAAACGCTCGACGATGGTGTAGCCCGGCACCTGTATCATACCGTTAAGTGTAGGATGACCGTCTCGTCCTGTCAATGAACGGCTAAAAAGTACGACGAGTGCCGCTATCGGGCTATCAGGCTATCGGGTTATACAGCAACAGCTCGCGGCAATCCTCGTCTTTTAGGCCCTTAAGCAGGCACAGATCCGCGCCGCGCTTGCCTCCGGGGGCCGCGGCGTACGGCACAAGGCCCGTTGCGGCGAGTTTGCCGTTTATCGCGAGCTGATCCTTGCGCGCGAGGCACTGAAGCCGGCACGCGAGGTTAATTCCGTATCCGACGTAATCCCGGTATTTAAGCTGGGAGGTCTCGGCGGAGATCTCGTATTTGAAAACCTTCTCCGTCACCAAGGCGCCGGCGAGTCCGAGGCCGTCATACGGCTTGAACAACGACTCGTTTGCGAAGTCGATATAGGAATCAAATACGAGCAGGGCCTCGCGCGCGGTGGTTTCCGTCGTCTTGTCCCAAATGACGATGGCCCCGTCGCCCATGAGCTTATAGTACGAGCACGCGCACCCATATTGATTGACGCAGGAAAGAAAGTTCGAGGTAAAATCCTTGATGAGGGCGAATACGGTTTCTTCGACGTGCGCGCAGAGAAAACTGCTGAAATTGCGGATGTCGACGCACAAAACAAGCGCGTCGTTCTCGACCTCGTCGAGATACACGTTATCGAAAATATCGACGGGCATCTTGCTCAGTCCCGCGAGGGCGCTCTCGTCGAGTTCCACCGTCCGGTCGCGGCACGGCAACGGCTCATGGGGCGCGCCGAGCGAGCTTGAAACCGCCGCGTACACGAGCTCGTCCGTCGGGAAGCGATCGAACTTGACGCGATGGACGAACCGGGGAACGTCGGAAAGCGCGTCGGCGACGATCAGCGTTCCGTCAGCCTCAAAATCAAGGGTGAGCGGAACCTGCTCGCCGGTTGTTGCGTTAAGCATGATGACTTGCCGTGATTTGATCCCAATAACCATGCGAACATGATAGCATACGATCCGCGGTTTCGACAGCGGCCACGCCATTTTTTTTAGGGAAGAATTTGCTTTCACGTAAAAAGTGCGATATAACTAATAGGCAAAGGGGTACTTCACCCGATGTGGAATGACGCGTTGGCTATCGCCCTGTTCATCGTAACCTGTTGCCTGACCCTCGTCGTATGGCTCATTGCCTTCGCCCGGGAACACCGGGCGCTTCGCGTTTTCGCGACGGGTTATACCCTCCTCGCCCTATCGTTCGTACTGTTCGTCGCCCAAGGCAAGGTCCCTCCGGTCATCGGCATCCTGATGCCGAACTGCGCCGTCATCACGGCCCATTTTTTCCTCGCCTGGGGATTCCGCTCGTTCTATTCCATCCGACGGGAATGGCCCCGGCGATTTTGGGCGTACTTGGGCGCGGCGCTCGTTTTTTTGGCGGTATCGTGCGTCCTCTCGCTTTCATACCCCATTCGCGCGGCGCTCGTCACGTCCCTGATAATCCTGTCCCTGGTCGAGTGCCTCGTCGCGATCGACAACGAAGTGTTCCGCGCGTCGCGCTTCTCGGTCCGGGCGGCGGTGATATCGGTCATCTCGGCGTTCATCGGCGTCAACGCCCTGCGCGTCGCCCTCCTTTTCGCGCAATCCGCGGACGGCGAGTATTTCATGGACCAAAGCGCGCTTACGACCATGACCCTCATCGGGTCGATCGCGTACTCCGTATTCGCGGTCGGCATAGCGCTCATGCTCGACATCGACCGACTCGTCTCGCGAATGTCCTTCAAGGCGCTTCAGCTCGAGCGCATAGCGCTCAACGACCACCTCACGGGCATCGAAAACCGCTACTCACTCGAGCGATTCCTCGACGGAGAGATCGAGCGACAGGACCGATACCTTGAGCCGCTGTCGCTCATCATGCTCGACATAGATCGATTCAAGGAAGTGAACGATACGTGGGGCCACGCCTCCGGCGATTTCGTCCTCGTCAGGATCGCGAATCTCGTGAAGTCCGAAATCAGGTCGATCGACCGCGTGTTTCGTTGGGGCGGCGAGGAGTTTCTCATTATCCTTCCGCATACCCCGCTCGAAGGCGCGGTAGACCTCGCGGAAAAACTCCGCGTCGCGATCGAGAACGCGGAGTTCGACGGCATGCGCGGAATAACCGCGAGCTTCGGGATTACCGAGCGTTTTCCCGGTGAGGCGCGCGACGTCTTCTTCAGGCGCGTCGACCGCGCGATGTACCGGGCAAAGAGCGACGGCCGGAACCGTTCGTCCTCGCTTCGCCCCGAGCGCGCTGACGGCACGCAGCCGATTTCCGTCGAGTGGCGCAGGGAATGGGAATCGGGAATCGCGGAAACGGACAGCGAGCACCGAATACTCGTGCTTCGCGGAAACCGCCTCCTTAATCTTTCCATAACGAACCCGAGTCCCGCGATCATGTCGAAGGCGATGGATTCTTTCATGGAATTTTGTGAGCGTCACTTCGAGAACGAAGAGCGAATGCTCGCGCGGATCGGCTATCCCCGCGTCGAGGAGCATCGGACGCTGCACGAGGAACTTCTTGCGCAGGCCCGATCCCTGCGCGCGGACCTTGAGCGGGATATCGTGAATCCCGAGGAGTTCTTTCATTTTCTCGTGGATAAACTCGTCGTATCGCACATGCTCGAGGCGGATTCCGATTTCTTCCCTTACTCGCGCAAGGCGCCCGCCGACTGATACGATTTCGGCGAATCGCGCCGCTTTCGTCGAATCGCATCGATTACGCGTTCTGTAAAATCGGCAATCCGATCCTGAATGTCGCCCCGGACCCGGGCGCGCTTTCGACGGTAAGCGTGCCCTTGTGCTTGTTTACCACGATCTCGTAGGAGATGCTCAAGCCGAGTCCGGTGCCCTTGCCCGGTTCCTTCGTGGTGAAAAACGGGTCGAATACCCGGGAGCGAACGTCCTCGCTCATGCCAGGACCGTCGTCGGAAATAAAAATCACGACGATCTCGTCGATTTTTTCCGTCGTCACCGTAATCGTTCCCTTCTCTGAACGGTTTTGCGAGGCGATGGCGTGCGCCGCGTTCACGAGAATATTGAGCACTACTTGGTTGATCTCGCCGCCATGCGCGTACACCTTCGGTAAGTCACCGAGCCGCCGCTCGACCTCGGCGACGTACTTGAGTTCGTTCCAGGCGACGAGGATCGTATTCTCAATGCCGGCGTTAATGTCCACGAGCTCGAACTCGCTTGCCTTATCCATACGCGAAAAGCTCAAGAGGTTCGCGACGATCCGCTTGATCCGCTCATATCCCTCGTCGCTTTCCGCGAAAATATGCTCGAACTCTCCGAGGATATAGCCGATGTCGTATTCGTCGAAGAGCTTCCGATAGGCCTCGTCGCCCGATTCGATGAGACGACGATTAATCTCGCGTAAGACGCCCGAGTACTTCGAGAGCATCGCGTGATTGCTCCGGAGAAACCCGAGCGGGTTGTTGATCTCGTGGGCGATTCCGGCCGCAAGCTGTCCGATCGACGCGAGCTTCTCGTGCCGCACCATCATCTCCTGCGTCTGCTGAAGCTTCAGATTCACCTCGGCGAGCTCGAGATTCGTCTTCCAGAGCTCGCGCTCGTTTCGTATCCGGTCGGTTATATCCTTGACGAGGCCCTGAATTTCAAGCGTACGTCCGTTTTCGTCCCGTACTTCGTGCGCCGATATCGTGCAGAAAAGAGGCTCGGTTCCGTTCTCGCTGAGGAGTATTTCGAAGTCGTCAATATATCCCGCGTCGTGAACGCGTTCGAGAAAATACTCGTAGGTCGACGGGTTCGAGACGAATTCGGCAAGGGAGCGCCCGACGACTTTCTCGGGGCTCGTCGAGCCGAGGAGGGCGACGCCGGCCGGGTTAATTCCCGTCACGATGCCGTCGTTATCGGAGGTATACATCATGTCGCGGGCGAGCGAGAAGAAATCGCTCATGCGCCGCTCGGTCGCGGCAAGAGCTACCTCGGCCTCGCGCCGGCTCCGCGCCTCAAGGTCTTTTCGGTGCCGGATCACCACGATCTCGGCGATAACGCCGGTAATCGATCCGAGTGTCTTCAGCTCTTCCTTCGACCATTCCCCGGAGTCCCTGCCGATAAAAACGTAACCGAGACCGCTTCCCGCCGCGTAGAGGGGAGCCGACATCCAGTATCGAAGCGGGATGTCCAGCCCGGGAGGGGTCCAGGACCCGAAGACATCAGGAACGTCGGGCTTCATCCGCCGATCGACGCATTCGTGCCATCGCTCGCGCCCGAGAGATATGGGAAAATCCGAACCAGAAAGACAAAACCGAAACCGGTTCCGCGCGTCGTCGTAAAAGAGCGCTCCGATGTCGCCTTTCATCGCGCCCGAGATGGCGTTTATCGCCGCGAGATTCGCCTTTTCCGATTCGTCACGAAGGTAAATTCTAAAAAGCTCGTTCGTCAGCTCAACGTTCTGCGGCATCGGTCCCAACCCGCCGGCCGCTAGAGCAGCGCCGTGATGACGGTAACGTCATCGCCGAACTCGGGTTTCCCGCTCGAAGCGAGAAGCCCTTTGAGGATTCGCAGGTGATAGTCCGGCCCAAGGCCTTCCTTGGACAGTACGGCGGCCAGCGACGAATCCTGCGCGTCATGGAGCAGCCCCGGAGAGTGGAAGAGCAGCGCCTCTCCCGGCGCGACTCGGACCGACTGCTCGGGGTACATGACGGAGCGGCTGACGGCGAGGGATGTGCCCGATACGAGAAGCGGCACGGGACCCGCAGGCTTAACGTGCACGGGATGCGTGTAGCCCGCGTTCGCGTATACGAAACTTTGGTGCCGTACGTCGAGAACCCCGGCGAAAAAGTCGATCGGAACGGGATTCGTCATGCGGAATTCAAACTGCATACGTTGGTTGAGCCAGCCGAGGAAGTCGGCGGGAGAGAGCGGCTTACCGACGACGTTTCTCACGTATTCCGGGTAAATGACCGCTTTGAGGATGGCCGTGATCATGGCGGCCTGCACTCCCGAGGCGAGGATATCGCCCAGTAATATCAGGTAGCGGTCAGGTCCGGCGACGATGACGTCGTAGTAATCCCCGCTACAGAGCTCTTGCGGGTTTGGCCGGTAGGTAACGCGAAATTCCACGCCCTGACTCGCGGGAACGTTCGGCTTCAGAATTGCCTTTTGAAGCTCTCCTGCATACCGAAGCGACTCGACCAACCGCGCCTTTTGGCGTTCGTTTTCGAGTTTCGCCTGGCGAAAATCGTAGGCCTTCGTTACCTCGCCGATGAGATACGACGAGTCCCACGGCTTGAGCATGTAGCTGAAAATTCCGGCGCTCACCGCCTTGACGATTTCCTCGGTCTCCGAATATCCCGTCAACAGCAGCGTGATGACCTCGGGATGCGTTTTTCGTACCGCGAGGAGAAAGTCAGAACCCTTCATTTCCGGCATGCGTAGGTCGGAGATGATCATTTCGATCGCGTTTCCGTGTTCGGAAAGGAGCGCGATGCCCTCTTTGGCCGACTGAGCGAGAAGCACGTCGAGCTTTCGCTCGCGCGCCCATTCGTGCAATTCGCGTTTTAAGGCGAGCAGAATATTTTGCTCGTCGTCCACCAGCATGAGGTATCGCTTATCCTGATCAGGCATTGAATTGCCCCCTATTCCCAGTATTAGTCATGGGCGGGGGAAACGCAAATTTCGGTTATCCGGCGAACGCTTCCATTCCCGCCCGAATCGCGATGACATTGGATTCGACGAAGCGCTTCTTGTTACCGGGGAAAAACTGTTCCAGGATCGACTCGACGCGATCGAGAAGGACGGCGCCGGTCCCGCGAGCAAGCGCGCCGAGCATGACCATGTTCGCGATGCGCACGTTACCGAGTTTTTCGGCTATCGCGGTCGCCGCTATAGGGATAACGCGAAACCGGGCCTTGATCGCCTCAGGGACGCTCGCGAGCGGGATAAGCGATGAATTCACGAGCATGAGAGCGCCGTCGCGCAGGATCGAGGCGCATTCCTCGAGACTGTCGCGATTCATCACGACGGCGGAATCGGCGTGCGTCACAATCGGGCTCGCGATGCTCGCGTCGGACACCACGCAGTTGGCGCGGGCTATGCCGCCGCGCTTCTCGGCGCCGTAAAACGGGAAGAAGCTGACTTCCTTGCCTTCTTTCATGCCGCAATACACCCAAATTTGCCCGAGCGAGATAATACCCTGCCCGCCAAAACCGGCGAATATGGTTCGTTCCGTCATGTCGCGTCTCCCTTCAGGCCTTCGGCGGCGCGATCGCGCACGCTCGCGAGCTCGTTCTTGATCTCCCCGAGGGGATACTTGGCGGTCATTACCGTTCCCACCCAATCCGCCGACTCCGTCGGGCTCATGCCCCAGTTCGTGGGGCAGGGAGAGAGAATCTCGACCATGGTAAAGCCGATGCCTTCCATTTGGGCGGTAAAGGCCGTGCGGATGTATTCTTTGACTTTGGCCACGTGAGCGGGAGTGTCGACCGCGCCCCGCGCGAGATACCGCGTGCCCTCAAGAGTCGCAAGCAACTCGCAGACGCGTATCGGATACCCCATCCCCTGCCCGTCGGGATCCCGGCCGAGCGGGGCCGTCGCGGCCTTTTGGCCGACGAGAGTCGTAGGCGCCATCTGGCCGCCCGTCATGCCGTATATCGCGTTGTTGACGAAAATGACGGTGAACTTTTCGCCCCTGTTCGCGGCATGGATAATCTCGGCGGTTCCGATGGCCGCAAGGTCGCCGTCGCCTTGATAGCAAATGACCAAGTGGTCGGGAAGCACGCGCTTAATGCCGGTTGCGGCGGCCGGCGTGCGCCCATGCGCTGCCTGCACCGAGTCGAAGTCGAAATAAAGATCGGCCCAGATCGCGCAGCCGACGGGATTCATCACGATCGACTTCGGCTGGAGGCCCATCTCGTCGACGAGTTCGCAGATAATCCTGTGGATAACGCCATGGCCGCATCCCGCGCAGTATTTCGTCTGCACCGACTTCAGGCTTTTCGGGTGTCCCTGCACGAGCTTCATTTCGTTCCTCCCAAAATATCGCGGCTTCGCGCGACGATCTCGTCGTCCGTTGGCACGACTCCGCCCGTGTGCGCAAGTAGGTGCACCGGAGACGCGGAGCCGACGGCGAGCCGGATATCCTCGACCATCTGGCCCATGCTCATCTCGACGGAAAGAAGCGGCACGCCGCGGCTCGCGATCTGCGCGAGCTCGCGCGACGGAAAGGGCCACAGGGTAATCGGCCTGAAGAGCCCGAGCTTAAGGCCTTCGGCGGCCGCGCGTTCGACCGCGCTTCGGCATACGCGCGCGGAGATTCCGTACGCGACGAGCACGAGATCGGCGTCGTCGCAGCCGATCGCCTCGTGGCGCGTGATAGCTTCGCCGAGTCGGCGATATCGCTCGAACCGGGCGAATATGAGAGCTTCAAGTTCCGCGGGAACGAGATAAATCGAGGTGATGTGCCGGGCCTCGCGATCGACCATGTTTCCGACCGCCCAATCTCGCTTTGTCGGCAAGCTCGCAAGGTCGCGCTCGGGCGGAAGGACGATGCTTTCCATCATCTGCCCGATAACGCCGTCACCGAGGATCATGACGGGCATGCGCCATTCGTCGGCGATATCAAAGGCCTCGTACGTGAGATCGGCCGCTTCCTGAACGCTGTCGGGAGCAAGCACGACGACATGGTAGTCACCGTGGCCGCCACCGCGCGTTGACTGAAAATAGTCGCTTTGCGCCGGAGCGATGGAGCCAAGTCCCGGCCCGCCCCGGACAATATTGACGAACACAAGGGGAAGATCCGCGCCCGCGGCGTAGGATATCCCCTCCTGCTTGAGGCTGATTCCCGGGCTCGAAGAGCTTGTCATCGCGCGCACGCCGCATGCCGCGGCGCCGTAAACCATATTAATGGCGGAGACTTCGCTTTCTGCCTGTATGAAGATTCGTCCCTTTTCGAGAAGATGCGTCGCCATGTATCCGATAAGCTCGTTTTGGGGGGTGATCGGATAGCCGAAATAGGCGGTACAACCCGCCCTGATCGCGGCTTCGGCGATAGCCTCGTTGCCCTTCATCAATACCCGTTCCCCGGTCGCGTTCCCGCTCATTGCTTATCCTCCCGCTCAAATACCGTAATCGCGACGTCCGGACACACCCTGAAGCATGACGAACAGGCCGTGCACGCTTCCGGCTTCACGGCCTTCGCGGGATAAATCCCGAAAGAGTTCATTTCCGTATCAAGGGCAAGTACCGTAAAGGGACAGGCGCGAACACACAAACCGCATCCTTTACATCGTTCCCGGTCTATTTCCAGCGTACCGTGTCGCATATTTGTGCCTCCCTGACGCTCAAGCATCCCTATTATGACATTATTTCGTCATTTGTCAATTTGACATGTTGACAAAAATCGCACATGTGCTATTTTTATCATGCAACTATTTTAGACACGATTGGTCTTATAAAGGTTGCAAAAAAAAGAATCCCCTTCTGGAGGGCCTCATGGCATTTGAAATACTCGCGACAGGACACTATGTACCCGCGCGTCGCGTTACCAATGACGATCTCGCAAAAACAATGGATACGACGGATGAATGGATCAGGTCTCATACCGGCATCGGATCCCGCCATATGGCAGCCGAGGACGAGGCCACGAGCGATCTCGCGTATCAAGCGGCTCTTGCGGCATTGGAGCAATTAGCTCCGGGAAAGGCCCTCGAAGCGGCGCAAACGATCGATATCGTCGTCGTGGGAACGTCCTCGCCCGACTATTACGGTTTTCCTTCTGTGGCATGTATCGTACAAGATCGTCTCGGTATACGCAACGCCGGCGCCTTCGATGTCGTGGCTGCCTGTTCAGGCTTCGTCTACTCCCTCGAGGCGGCGTCCGGAATGCTGAATCAGGGACGAAAGCGGGCACTCGTCATCGGCGCCGACGTCCTTACCAAGATCACTGACTGGACCGACCGACAAACCTGCGTCCTCTTCGGAGACGCCGCGGGCGCCGCGATTCTTGAAAAAACCGACGCGCCCTCAACCGGCTCAGGCCGTAGGGGCATCATCCGCACGATCCTCAGTTCCGACGGCTCGGGGGCAAAAGAGCTCATGTGCGAGCGGGGCGGCACGAGAAACCCCTTCAAGACGGGAGAAACCATCGAAAAGCCAATATCCCTCTATATGAATGGGCGAGCGGTGTACAACTTCGCGGTCAAAGCCTTTACCGACACGATCGAAAACCTCCTGACGGCCGAAGGGATCACGATGGCCGATGTAAAGAAGATAATTCCCCATCAGGCGAATATGCGTATCATACAGGCCGCGGCAAAACGGCTCGGATTTAGCGAAGACAAGTTCTTCATGAATATCGAGAAATACGCCAACACCTCGAACGCCACGATACCGGTCGCGCTCGACGAATACGCGCGCTCGGGCGACCTCAAGCGGGGAGACCTTATCATGACGGTCGGCTTCGGCGGCGGGCTCACCTATGCGGGAAATCTCATCGTCTGGTAAACACGGTTCGAGTAATCACGGTAGCGCCTTTCGATAAAAAAGGCGCGAAATATTCCACTCTCTTGCAATGAAACGCATAATATGACATTGTCTGTTATTATTTTCATTTTCAAGAGGCATCTTATGAAACGCAAGGCGTTACTCATTCTGGCCATCTTGACGTTCCTGTCCCTCGGGACAAGCGCCATCTTTGCCGAGGACTCAGAACCCGTCACCGAGGTTATGTCCACTCTGGTCCTTCAAATCGGAATCATTATTTTCGCCGTCCGCGTCGGAGGGCGAATCGTCAAGCGATTCGGTATCCCGCCCGTTCTCGGAGAGCTCCTTGCGGGCGTCGCGATCGGGCCCTATGCCCTCGGAAGCATACCCTTCGCGGCCTTTCCTTCAGGCCTCTTTCCCCTTCATATGGGCGCGCTCGCCGTCGGACCCGAACTCTACGGCTTCGCCACCGTCGCCTCGATAATCCTTCTTTTTGCCTCGGGGCTCGAGACCGATATTGCCCTCTTCCTCCGTTACTCGGTTGCGGGGGGAATCGTCGGCATCGGCGGCGTCATCGCCTCCTTCGGGCTTGGCGCCCTCTCAGGCGTCCTCCTGCTCGGCGTCGAGTTCATGGACCCGCAGGCGCTCTTTCTCGGAATATTATCGACCGCGACCTCGGTCGGCATCACGGCGAGAATCCTCTCGGATAAAAAGAAAATGGACTCCCCGGAGGGCGTGACGATCCTCGCGGCAGCCGTATTCGACGACGTCCTCGGCATCGTCATGCTCGCGGTCGTGCTCGGCATCGTCGCCGTGCTCGCGAATCCCATGGGCGGCTCGGGCGCCCTGTCGCTTTCGGCGATCGGCGCGATCGCGGGCCGCGCGTTCGGCATCTGGCTCGGCTTCACCGCCCTCGGCCTCATCTTCTCCCGGAAGATCGCGTCCTTCCTCAAGATTTTCAAACACTCGTACGATTTCTCGATCTGCGCGCTCGGCATCGGCCTCATACTCGCGGGAGTCTTCGAGAAAGAAGGCCTCGCGATGATCATCGGCGCGTACGTAACCGGCCTCTCGCTTTCTAAAACGGACATCGCAACCGTGATTCAGGAACGCATCCACGGTCTCTACGAGTTTTTCGTCCCGCTCTTTTTCGCGGTCATGGGCATGCTCGTCAACGTCGGCGAGCTCCTTTCTCCGAGCGTTCTCGTCTTCGGGCTTATCTATACTCTGGTCGCGATCGTCGCAAAAATCGTGGGATGCGGGCTTCCCGCGCTCGCGCTCGGCTTTAACGCCAAGGGAGCCGCCAGAATCGGCGCGGGAATGGTTCCCCGAGGCGAAGTAGCCCTCATCATCGCCGGCATCGGTATTACGGCGGGAATCCTCAACGAGCAGCTGTTCGGCATCGTCATCATGATGACGCTCCTGACGACCCTCGTGGGCCCGCCGCTTCTCAACGCGACGCTCGGGATTAAGGGACGCGGAACGCGCAAGGAAACGAAGGGCAGCGACATGGAAACCGTGTCCTGGGACTTCGGATCGGACGAGATTGCCGACCTCGTCGTCGACACGCTTCTCAAGAACCTCAAGGCCGAGGGCTTTTACGTGCAGATGATGAATATCGACGACGGGCTTTCGCAGGCGCGAAAGGACACGGTCGCCCTCTCGATCACCGAGGAGGAAAACCGCGTCACCATCGAGGCGGCGCCCGAGGATATCCCCTTCGTGAAAGTCTCGGTGCACGAAGTCATCGTCGCGCTCAACACCAGGATCGAGGAACTGAAAGCGGCCTCGGACCCCGACGATCTCCGCAGGGCAATGTCCTCGCCGACCGCGCGCGCGGACCGGAACCTCCTTTCGCTCATCACGCCGCGATGCGTGACCCTTTCGCTCGAGCCGGGAAGCAAAGAAGCCATCATCGAGCGCATGGTTAATATCGTCTGCAACAGCGGCAAAGTTACCGACCATGACCAAGTCATCGAGGACGTTCTCCTGCGGGAAAAAACGATGAGCACCGGGCTTCAACGCGGCATCGCCCTTCCCCACGGAAAGTCGGACGGAATCACCGAGATGGCGGTTGCCGTCGGACTTTGCCGGGAAGGAACGGATTTCGACTCGCTCGACGGGGAAGCGACGCGCGTCGTCATCCTCGTCGTCTCGCCGAAGCGCGTGTCGGGACCGCACATGCAGTTCCTTGCGGCAATCGGCGGCATTCTCAAGGACGAAGACATCGTTTCACGACTGATGGACGCGAAAACGGGCGAGGACGTAGCAAGCATACTCGCAGGATCGGTTAAATAAAACGTAGGTCGGTTAGCTTGAGGCCCGAGGTCTCAAGCCCAAGCCTCACGCCTGAGTCCTGAGGCCCGAGGCGGAGTCGAGGAAGCGTATCACCGCGTCGAGTTCGCGCGTGAAGGAATCGATTTCGCCCGGAGTCTCCCGGCTATCCTTGAGCGCGACTTCCACGTCAGTTGAAGTCCGATAAATCCCGGCAAGACCGAGATTCGACGACACTCCCTTAATCGAATGCACAAGTCTATACGCCTCCTCGCGCTTTTCTTCGGCGAGCAACGAGGAAAGAAGTCCGGTAGCGTCCCGGTACGAATCGAGGAATTTCACAAGCAGTCGATCGAGGAGGGCTTCGCTTCCCCCAAGCCGATGGAGGACGACGTCATAGTCTTCGATGAAAGGCAGTCTTTCTCGCATTATCGTATAGTCTACCAGCATTCCCCCGCGATTTCCACGAAAATCGGGTCAACACCCCGCGCTTTTCGGTCGAACATATAACGGGGGTTCCTCAATGACCGTTTCACGTACGTTTCTTCGCTCTCTTCTCGCGCTCACGGCCGTTTGTATGGCCGTTTCCTGCGTTTCGTCCCCGTCTCCCGCTCCGGCGGCGAAGGCCGGCAGTGACGAAAGTCTCGTCGAGCTCGCCAGGAAGGGCAACGTCGCCGAAGTCCAAAAGCGACTCGCGAACAAGGATTCCGTCAACCAGACCGACGCGAACGGGCAAACCCCGCTTCACATAGCCGCCGCGCAGGGCAACGTCGAGCTCCTTGAGCTCCTTATCGCCATGAAGGCCGACACCGAGCTACGCGATACCTCAGGCGCGACGCCGCTTGCTGCCGCATCAAGCGCCGGTATGCGCGAATCCGCGCGCGTTCTCTCGGCGGCGGGCGCGAATATCTTCGCCGAAAACAATTCGGGCGTTTCCGTGTATCGCCTCGCGCGCGCCATGGGCTCCGACGCCTTTACCGCGATCCTTTCGCCGGCCACCGTCGCCCAACGCGACGCGAACGGCAAAACGGCCCTCCACCACGCGTGCGCCGACCTTGACGGCGAGGCGGTCGACGCCATTCTCAAAGTAGGCGGTGAAACGTCCCTCGCGGACAATCGGGGCGACACGCCGCTCTCGCTCGCGTACGCCGCGCCCGAAAAAGACGCAAGCGCGATCATCGCGTCTCGACTCCTCCTCGCCGGCGCGGAACCGCTCCGCGGCGATTTTTCCTACTTCGAGACCGCCGTACTCAAAAGAAATCCCTCAATGCGCTTTGAAGAGGGAAAGACGCCGCTTCATATCGCCGCATCCGCGGGTCATTCAGGATACGTAACGTATATGCTCGCCCATGGCGCGCAGGTCAACGCCAAGGACATCGCGAGCGCGACGGCCCTGCACGAGGCGGTGCGCGGTGGGCACGCGCGGATCGTGAGCGCGATAACCGTCGCGGGCGCGGACGCGAACCTGCAGGATTCGTCCGGTAACACCCCGCTCCATCTCGTCATGCCCGAGGCCTCGCGGTCGGAAATTTTCGGCATACTCCTCCGCGCGCGATCCAACCCGAATAAAAAGGACAACTACGGAGAAACCCCGCTTCACATCGCCGCGCGCCTCGGCATGAGCGAAGACATCGTGCGCGAACTCGTCGCCGCGGGCGCCGACGTGAACGAGCGGAATAAAAAAGGTATCACGCCCCTGTCACTCGCGATCGAGCGCAGGCAAATCGCGCAAGCCCGCCTTTTCGTCACCATCGGCGCCGACATACACGCCGAGGACATCGATGACCAGACGGCGCTTTCGCGCGCGATCAAGGCAGGCATCGAGCTCGTCGAGGCGATCGTGACGGTAGAAACGGCGCAAACCCGCGATTCGCGCGGACGCACGCCCCTTCACGTCGCCGTCTCCCTCCGAGCGGACCCCGCTATCACGAAATATGTCATCTCGAAGAAGGCGGACGTCAACGCGCGCGACAAAAACGGCGACACGCCCCTTCATATCGCGGTGCGCGCCAACGATCGCGCAAACGGCGAGGCGCTTCTCGTCGCGGGAGCCGACGTGTTCAGCGCGAACGTAACCGGCGAATCGGCGCTCAGGGCCGCGCTCACCCGAATGGGCGGACGCCAGGACTGGGTCCTCAACTCCCGCGTCATCTCCTCGAGCGACGGCGCGGGCAACACCCCGCTCCACCTCGCGGCGGAATGGCAGCTCACGCCGGTCGTGTCGTTCATCGTCGACAAGGGCGGAGACCTCGGGGCGCGCAACGCCAACGGCGAGACGCCGCTTTTCAACGCGGTCAAGTCAGATTCAGGAGAAACGATCCGCTCGATGCTGTCGGGCGACAAGAACCGAAAGGCCGACGCGAACGCGCGCGATTACCTTGGTAACACCGCGCTTCACGCGTGCATTCGCTGGTCCGCGGCAAACGCGGCTGACGCCCTCCTCGCGCACGACGCGCAGTCAAACGGCCGCCGGCTCGTTTCCGCGAGAAACCTCGCCGGAAAAACGGCGCTTCACGAGGCCGCGCGCTCGGGGAACGTATCGTTCATCCGAACGCTCATCGCCGCGGGAGCCGACATTAACGCCGTCGACGAAACGGGAAAGACGTCGCTGACGGACGCGATTCAGGCCAACCGCGCGGAAGCGATCCGCTCGCTTCTCGATCGCGGAGCCTCGCCGGTCATGCAGGACATGTACGGAAGGAACGCCTTTCACGAGGCCGTTGAGTGCGCGAGCGCTGACACGGTGAAGCTCATCCGGAGCGCGGGCGGCAACCCCATGGCGCGCGACACCTGGGGAAAAACCCCGCTTTCGCTCGCCTTGCGGAAATCGCCCGAAACGGTCATGGCCGTGCTCGGAACGAACGCCAACGTCGTCGACTCAGACGGCAACACGCCCCTTCACGCGGCTGTGGCCGAGCGCGCGGGCCCCGAAGTACTCAAGGCGCTCCTTCAGGCGAAATTTCCCGTCAACAACCGAAATCGCACCGGTAGCACCGCTCTACTCGTGGCCGTCAGAAACGGCGACGAGGCGGCGACCCGCGCGCTCCTCTCCGCGGGAGGGGATCCCTTCGCGGCGGATAACTCGGGCGCGTCGGCCCTCTCGATCGCGCTGACGTCGTCCCAAGCGCTGTTGCCCGCGCTTGTCGAAACGGCCGCCGACCGAACGGACACCATCGGCGACGGCATCCTCCATTATGCGTCTCGCCTTGCCGACGAGAAGACCGTCGCGCGTCTTCTGACCTTGCCGAGAATCGACCGGGCGGCGCGAAACGTCGCGGGTGAGACGGCATACGACATCGCGATCAGGTGGCAACGCCCCGGCATCGCGGAGCTTCTTAAGTAAGCGTGAGAATAAAAAAAGCCACGCGGCGGTTGCGACCGCGCGTGGCTTTTTTATGAGTATCCCTTCCCTCTATGTACCCGCCCGATAAAGATCGATCATCTTCTTAAAGGGAGAATGGTCTTTTTTCAATTCCTTTGAGCCGCGGGTAATTTTGCACAGACTCAAGCCCATTTTTCGGGCGATTTCCCGCTGAGTCGTACCCGCGTCAATCTCGCGAACAAGCGCCCACCTCGTCGAAACTTCGCGCAACTCCGCAGGTGTCAACAGACACGAGAGAAATTCCTCGATCAAATCGGGATCGTCGGCCGTGGCAATTGCCTCGGAAAGTTCCCGAAAGGCCGTTTTTACGAGATCCTCCGTTCGAGCCGTGTCCTGATATTCCTGCATATACGTATTATACTTGAAGGAACGGGAAAAAACTACTATTATAGCTCCCAATGGGCGAAACGACGGACTGGGCAGAACTGCAATACCAACGGGTTTTCGAGGAAGAGGTACAGGGACTTGAACGCAGGCGGGCGCACGATCCGTCATGTACCGCGCGTAATCTGGAAGGGATTCTCAATAACCTTTATATCATGGACGGTAACGACTGGACCGGCCGCGGACTTGTACAGGACGTAAGCCTTTCGGCGACGATCGCGGCCTACGAACACTGCATCGAAGAATGGAAAAAGGAAGAAAAAAAGTGAAAAAAGCCCTTGTGTCGATTGCGTTACTTACGCTCTTCGCGGGATGCTCGATTAAAAAAGCGGCGTTTAACTCGGTTGCCGACATGCTTGCCCCGCCCCCTTCGACGGTACCCGCCGAAGGCCCGAATCCCATGATTGCCCTCACCGGAGAATCGGACCCGGAACTCGTCCGCGACTTTTTTCCCACTGCCCTGAAAATCTACGAAATGATGCATCTTCAAAACCCCGAGCACCCTGGGCTCGCCATCATGACCGGACAGCTCTATATCATGTACTCCGCAGCTTTCGTGCAAGCTCCCGCCGAGCGCTTGCCTTCGGAACAGTTCGACGTTCAGGACGCCGAATACCGGCGCGCGCAAGTTTTTTACGTCAGGGGCGCGAATTTCGCCCTCAAAGCATTCGAGCATACCTATCCTGGATTCGGCGCTTCGGTCTTTTCGCTCGACGAAGGCGCGAGGGAAAAGGCGCTTTCATCGTGCGTCGCCACCGACGGCCCGGCCCTCTATTGGGCAGGTGCAGGACTCCTCGGCGCCTTCTCGCTCAGCCCCCTCGACTCCGCGTATCTTGAGCGGCTTCCCGGAGCCGTCGCGATGCTCGAGAGGTCCGCGAAACTTGCCCCCGAGTTTAACGACGGGGCGGCGTGGGAAGCGCTCGCGCAATTCTACGCGGTCGCTCCCGATTCCCTCGGCGGAGGCAAGGATAAGGCCATCGCGGCCTTCGGTCGCGCATTCGAAATCTCCGGCGGAAAAAACCCGTCAACGTTCGTCGCCTATACGCGGTCTTTGTGCATACCTACGCAAGACTCCGCGGGATTCGACGAAAATATCGATAAGGCGTTAGCCATCGATCCCGAATCCGATCCGGACAACAGACTCGCACTCGTCATCGCTCGCAGGCAGGCCCTGTGGCTCAAGGCACACAAGGCAGACTTCATTCTCGAACAGGAGTTCTAGACCATGTCGATCAAACACGCGTCGCTTTTTCTCGTCCTCGCATTTTTCGTCGGTTCCCTCCATGCTCAGCGAATTCAGCTGAAGATCGCGTCGATGGCCCCGTCCCGCTCGCCGTGGGACGTCGAGCAAAAGGCGCTCGCGCAGGAATGGTCCAAGATCACCGGCGGCAAGGTCTCGATCACCTTCTACGACTCGCTCGCGCTCGGCGGCGAAAAGGCCGTAATCCAAAAAATCCGCTCCGTCAGGCCCGGCCAAAAGGCCCTTCTTGACGGCGCGATCTTCTCGACGATCGGGCTTCACGAGCTCGCGCCGCAGGCGAACATCTATACCCTCTCCATTCCTTTCCTCATCCGAAACCAGAAGGAACTCGATCACGTACTCGATACCTACGGGCCGGATCTCGCGCGCGAGTACAACGCGGTCGGCTTTCAAATAATCGCCTGGACGAACGTCGGATGGCTTTCTTTCTACACGAAAGACCAGTACTCGGACCTCAGGGGACTCAAGCAAATAAAGATCGCGTCGGCCGGACTCGACAGCCCCGTGCTCGGGGACAGCTTCCGGGCGTCCGGGTTCACCATCGAGGATATGCCGGCCGATAAAATCCTCCAATCGCTGAAAAGCTCGAGCGGCGTTCGCGGCTTCTTCGGCGTGCACATGTACGCGTACGTCACGGGCCTTTCGAAGTCGATCAACTACGCGCTCGACGCGAAACTCTGCCCCGTGCTCGCCGGCCTCGTGATTTCGAACGAGGCATGGGCCCGCATCCCCGACGAATATAAGCCCGCGATGCTCGACGCCGTTAACCGGATGAGGAAACGCCTCGACGCGTCCCTCGAGCAAACTGATCAAGGCTACATCGCGAGCATGAAGCGCGAAGGCGTCATCCCCGTCGCCCCGACGATGCAGGATCTCGCGGTATGGGAATCGGATTTCTCGAAGGACATCGATATTATCGCCAAATCGACTCCGGACGCGTTCAACCTTCCCCTCTATCGCAAGGTCAAAGCGTCGCTCGCGGAATTGCGGAAATAGCGGCCATGGTACTCAATAAACTCAGGAATACGGTCAACGTCGCGGGACTCTTCGTCCTCGCCCTTCTCGCGGCGTTCCCCCTGCTCTTTAAGATCATCGGCGCGGTCTCGGGCGGCGTCCCGTCAACCGATCGCGCGCTCGTGAACCTCGTTTTTTTGTTCGCCGGAATCGCGGCCATGATGACGAGCGGCACGAATCGCCACCTTAACCTCGCCGTCATAAACGATCGTCTGCCGGCGAGAGCAAAACGCTTCGTCGAGCCGTTCAAGGCAGCGCTTTCCTCCGCTATTCTCACGGCCCTCTTCATGGCGTCATTCTCGGAACTTTTTATGGCATTCCCTCCCGAAGAGCGGCTCTGGGGTATTCCCTTAACCTTCGTGTTCGCGGTCCTGCCGCTTTCCTTCCTCGGGATGCTCGTGATTTCGATAGGCCGAGGCACGTCCCGCATCGCGGCGATCGCAGGCGTCGTTCTCGGGCTTCTCGTTTCCACCGGCCCTTTGAGCGGCGTGCTTTACTTCATGCTCAAGCTCGAGGGCCTACCGTTTTTGCAACCCGCGTTCGAGTTCTGGATTTCCGCTGCCACGGTTCTCCTCTGGCCACTCGTATTCGTATTAATAACCGCGGCCGTTCTCGGCGTCCCGATCTTCATCGTCCTTTCGGGATTGGCGTACGTCGCCTTTAGCCAGGGCGGCGGCTACGTCGAGATGATCCCGCTTGAGTACTATGGCATCCTCACCGACAAGAGCATCGCGGCGATACCGCTCTTCACGCTCGCGGGATTCCTGCTCGCCGAGGGAAGCGCCGGCAAGCGCCTGCTTGAGGTCGTTCGCTCGGGCGTCGGCTGGATCAAGGGCGGGCCGGTCATTGCGGCGGTTATCGTCGCGACGGTATTCACGACGTTCACCGGGGCATCGGGCGTCACGATTCTCGCGCTCGGCTCGCTTCTCACCGTGATTCTCACCGGCAGCGGCTACAAGCGCGACGACGCCGAATCGATCGTAACCGCGTCAGGCTCCATCGGAATGCTTTTTCCACCGAGTCTCGCGATTATCATTTACGGTACGACGAATATCTTTTCCGTCGACATTTTCGATCTGTTCAAGGGAGCCATCATACCGGGCGCGCTCATGGCGCTTTCAATGATCGGCATCGGCATCGCAAAAGGACATTCGGTAACGCGGGCGCGCTTCTCCGCGCGCGAGCTCGCGCTGTCTCTCCGCGACGGGCTCATGGAGCTCATCCTGCCGATCGGCATCGGCGTCGGTTACTTCTCGGGCTTTTTTTCGCTGATCGAAACCGCGGCCTTCGCCGCCGTCTATGCGTTCATTCTGGAAGTCTTCGTGCGGGGCGATTACTCGCTTTCGCAAGCGGCGAAAGTAATCGTGAAAAGCATTCCGGTGGCGGGAGGCGTCTTGGTCATCATAGGAGCGGCGAAGGGGCTCGCCTTCTTCCTGATCGACGCCGGCATTCCGTTCATGCTCACGGATTTCGTCCTGACCTTCGTCCACTCGAAATACCTGTTTCTCTTTTTGCTCAACGTGCTCTTGCTTGTCGTCGGGTGCCTTATGGACCTCTATTCGGCCATACTCGTCGTCTCACCGCTCATCATACCGGTCGCGGAGTCCTTTGGCATTCATCCCGTGCATACAGGTGTCATCTTCCTCACGAACCTGGCGCTTGGATTCCTCACGCCGCCGGTCGGCATGAACCTCTTTATCGCGAGCTATACTTTCGAAAAGCCGGTCGTAAAAATCGCCAGAAACATCATGCCGTATCTCGCGATTCAATTCGTCATACTGATGCTCGTAACTTACGTGCCTTGGTTCAGCATGGCCCTTCTGTAACGGAAAAAAGGGACCGCGCGTTCTCGAATACGAGGCGCGCGAGGCCTTCCGTCTCCAACCCGATGTACTCCGCGGCGATCTCGTAGCAATGACGCACCAATAGAGGCGTATTATTCGATCCGCGGTGCGGCGCAGGCGCGAGATAGGGAGAATCGGTCTCGAGAAGCAGTCTGTCGCGCGGCACGTATCTCAGAAGCTCCGCGATACGGTCCTTGTCCGCCTGTTTTTTTCCCCACGTGATAGTTCCCGGAAACGAAAGGAAAAACCCAAGATCTAGAAACGCGCGAGCCTCCGGAATACCGTAGGTAAAACAGTGAATGACGCCGCGCGATACCCTTGAGTTCGCGATAATGGAGCGCGTTTCGTCGAAGGCATCTCGGGAATGAACGATTACGGCGAGGCCTGCGCGCGCGGAAAGCTCGAGCTGCGCCGAAAACAACTCCTCCTCGCCTTTAATATCCATCGTTCCCGGTCCGTCTTCTCCCGAAGGGCGGTCTTTTCCCGCTTCCCCGTTCCAGTAGCGGTCAAGGCCGCATTCGCCCAAGGCCGCGCATTCTGGTTTTTGCGCGAGAAGAAGGGAGATATCCGACTCAAGGGCCACCAACGACTCGTCGCGCGACTCGATCGTCCGCGCGTCGGGCCAAAGCCCTGCGGAAAACCAAAGCCAGCCGGGAAGGTCACCCCGACGCACGGCGTCATCGTTTTTTCCCGCGCCATGCCAGGCATCCCGCGCGATGTCCATTCTATCCCGCACATCCCCGGGCCGCGTCCCGATGTCCATGACGAATCTAAACCCGTCCCGGTCCAATTGACCGAGCAACTCCGAAAGATTCTCGCCGCGCTCCGCTATATACGAGAGATGACAGTGCGTGTCGGAAAACATTATTGACCACTCCCTTTCAATAAGTTACTATACCACAGCGCGCCGGGGTGGTGGAATTGGTAGACACCAGGGACTTAAAATCCCTTGGCTTCACGGCCGTGCCGGTTCAAACCCGGTCCCCGGCAACATTCGTCCGCAAAGGGAGATCCCTCATGAAAAAATCTCGTTATCTGTCAGCCGTCATTGCGCTTATCGTCGCGACGATCGCCGTCGTCGCATTCGCCTCGTGCGCCCCGAAAGGCAAAGGAGCAAACGCGTCAAAGGGTTTCCGCGTCGGAATATCCAAGATCGTCGCGCATCCCGCGCTTGACGCCACCGAACAGGGCATACAGGACGAACTCGCCGCGCGCGGCATCACGGTCGCCTTCGACCTTCAGAACGCCAACGGCGACGTAAACACCGCTGCCCAGATCGCGAATAAATTCAAGACCGACGACGTGGACGCGGTTGTCGCCATCGCGACGCCGACCGCCATCGCGGCCGCGAATGCCATCAAAGATCGGCCCGTAATCTTCTCGGTCGTGACCGACCCCGTAGGCGCGGGTCTCGTGTCGACCGTCGAACATGGACAGGGCAACGTTACCGGCCTTTCGGACATGACGGACGTTCTTTCCAACCTCAAGCTTTTCGTCCGCGTCGCGGGCATCCGCACCCTCGGATACGTGTACACGAGCTCGGAGGCGAACTCCGCCTCTTCCCTCGCGGAAGTGGAAAAAGCCTGCACAGCGCTGGGTCTCGCGCTCGTTACACAGTCGATCAACAATTCTTCCGAGGTTAAGCAGGCCGCCGAGGCAATCATCTCTCGCGTCGACGGCTTCTATCTTTCTACTGACAACACCGTGTTTTCCGCGCTTCCCGCGCTATTGGCGGTCGCGCGCGCGAACAAGAAACCCGTATTCTCGTCGGATACCACGGGCGCGACCGAGGGCGGCTGCGTCATCGCGCGCGGGTTCGACTACTACAAGGCGGGTCGGGCTACCGGCACGATCCTCGCCGACGTGCTTGAAGGAAAGAAGCCCGAGAATATCCCGGTCAAGTTCATCACCGACCCGAGCGAATCCGACCTTCTCGTCGACCTTGACGCCGCCGCCGCGTGCGGCATCACGATACCCGAAGACATACTGTCCGCGGCGAGCAAGGTGTACGAGAATGGCGCCTTGACCAAAAAACAACCCTAAGGCCGCGGATCCCATGATCGAGGGAATCTTAGTCGAGGGCCTCGTCTACGGCATCATGGCCCTCGCCGTTTTTATCACCTTTCGCGTGCTCGACTTCGCGGACATGACGGTCGACGGATCGTTTCCGCTCGGCTCGGCGGTCATGGCCGCCCTTCTGACCTCGGGCGCTAACCCCTTTCTCGCGATACTCGCCGCCTTTGCGTGCGGCGCGGCGGCCGGAGCCATAACCGCCGTCATTCACTCAAAGCTGAGAATACCGAGCTTGCTCGCCGGTATTCTCACGATGACCATGCTCTACTCCATTAACCTTCGCGTTCTATCGAACCGCGCGAACCTCTCCTTGCTTAGAGTCGACACGCTTTTCAAGAATATCGTGTCCCTCGCCGAGGGAGTGATTCCCGGAGAGTACGCGGTGCTCCTCTTTCTCGTGCTGACGGTCGGCGCCATTCTCGCGATCACCGACGTTTTTTTCCATACCGACTTCGGCATCACGCTCGGCGCGCTCGGCTCGAATCCGCAACTGATCACCTCGCAGGGAATGAACCCAGAAACCGTCAAGCTCATCGGGGTAAGCCTCTCGAACGGCCTCGTCGGCGTTTCCGGCGCCCTCGCCGCGATGTATCAGGGCTTCGCCGACGTCAACTCGGGAACCGGAACCGTGGTCGCGGGTCTTGCCTCGCTCATGATCGGGGAGTTTATCCTGCGCTCTAACCGCATCGAGGTTCTGACCTTTCGCGTGTTCCTCGGGTCGATCCTGTACCGGGCGATCATGTTCGCCGGGCGGAAATACGGGTACCGCGTCGGGCTTACCGCGAATGACCTGAAGCTCATCACCGGGCTATTGATCATCGCCTCCCTCGTCATATCAAAGTACGGGCACGGACGGCTTTCGTTCCGAAGGGAGAAGCGCGCATGATGCGTCTTGATGACGTCAGCGTCGTGTTCAATGTCGGCACGAGCGACGAAAACCGCGCGCTAAAAAACGCTCGGCTCGATATTCGCGACGGGGATTTCGTAACCGTCATCGGATCCAACGGCGCCGGGAAATCGACCCTCTACAACGTAATCGCGGGCACGCATCAAGCGAGCTCGGGGCGCATCCTCATACGCGACATCGACGTCACGCGCACTCCCGAGTATCAAAGGGCGCGCCATATCGGGCGCATTTTCCAAAATCCGCTCCTCGGTACCGCAGGAAAAATGAGCCTCGAAGACAACATGGTCATTTGCCATAAAAAAGGCTACAAGGGACTCGGCATCAGCCTCAACCACCGCCTGCGCGAATACTTCCGCGAGCGCCTTCGCGAACTCGACATGGGCCTCGAAAACCGGCTTAAGGATAACGTCGAGCAACTCTCAGGCGGTCAGCGCCAGGCGCTCACCTTGCTCATGGCGGTCCTGTCCGAGCCGGACATCCTATTACTCGACGAACATACCGCGGCGCTCGATCCGCGCAACGCGGACATCGTCATGGGTCTGACGAAAAAATTCGCCGAGCGCCACGGTCTCACGGTCATGATGATTACCCATAACATGAAGCACGCCATCGAGTACGGAAACAGGCTGTTGATGATGGATTCCGGGGAAATCGTGCTTGACGTCGATTCGGATGAAAAATCGAAATTGACGATAGAGGAGATAGTTCGCCGATTTAAGGACATTAAAAAGCGCGACCTCGACAACGATCAACTCCTGCTTCATGCATAAAAAAAGGCCACCTTCGCGGTGGCCTTTTACGTAGCGACAGTACGTCGTTATTTCTTCTTTTCGACGAGCGTTCCCTTCATCGCCAAAACACCCTTCGCGTACGAGAAGTCAAGCTTGCCTTCGTACCAACGAACGGCCGCGGGATCCTTCGCGTCGGAAACCAAGGTGATCTTGCTCCAATCGAGGTCGCTCATCTTCTTTCCGTCGGTACCTGCCTTGACGAACTCGGGCTTAAGCACGAACTCGCCTCCGACGTTATCCGCAAGACCCTTCGCCATTTTAGCGCCGGTCAATACGTCGAACTTGCCCTTTTTATCGGTGATCAGCTCATAGGCGACACCTCGATGCACATAGCGAACGGTCAGCTGCTTTCCGTTTTCCGTTACTTTCAAATCGTCAAAGGCCGCAACGGCGAAATCTGCAACCGGATAGAGCACAAGCCCGCGTAAACCTACGGGTATTGCGGCCTTTTTTGTCGTCTCTCCGTCAAATCGAACCGCATCGAATTCCTTCGTGCTCGCCGCGACGCTCGCGCCAGACTTTGCGTCAAACGAGTCTTTCACGACTTTCTTTCCCGCGGTCCAATTAAAGTAATTTGCCGTATCCGCCGTAAGAACGTTCATTTTCGCGTCAATTCGGGCGTTTTGAGCCATAGCCGCCGTCGTAAGCCCGACAAGCGCGATAATAGAAGCAAGTATCCGTTTGTTCATCTTGTATCCTCCTGAAACTGAGAAAAAAAGTACTGATTAAAATGTAGTGAACCGAGGGTAACAAGTCAAGAAAACCCAAAAGAATTTAACCGTTGGAAATCTGTTCCTCTTCGGTAACGCCGTATCTCGTAAAAAGCTCGTCAGTATATCCGGTCATGCAACGTTCCTCGCGGGCGATCTTTCTCGTGATTACGAACGCGCCAAAAACGAACACAATGGGGCCGACAATCGACATGACGAGAACGAGCGTGCTCAAGCCGCGTTCAAGGAGACTTCCGAAAAAATACCCCGCACTAAGCCAAAAAAGCGTGGAAATTGCCGCCGCAAGACCATCATAGAGGGCGAATACCCGAAAGGGCATGCGCAGGAAGCCGGCGGCAATCATGCAGGGAGCGCGAATACCGACGAGAAACCGGCAAAAAAAAGATATTTTAGCCCCACTCCGCTTAAAGTATCGCTCGCTCGCAAGAATCTTCTTTGGCTTAAAAAGCTTTCTAAAAATGGGAAGCGACAGCAGACGAAACCCGAAATGGTAGGAAACGACGTAATACACGACATCTGATCCGAATATTCCCGGGTAACACGCAATAACAACCGGGATAAAGGGCATACCCCGACAGTGGGCCATTACGCCCACCAAAATTAACGCGATTTCCTCGGTTATTGGCAATGAAAAACTGTAGATAAGCGTAAAAATAAAAAAACCGAGCAGGGCGGTTTCGGGACTCAAATTGACGAGAAAATCAGGAAGAATCATGAGATTAACCTTCCTTATTTTGCGGTGAACCGTTCCGCGACAACGATTTTCTCGATGGGCGCGCATCCAAACAGCGTCACGCCGAGATACTCATACACGCGTCTTGTCGTTCTGATGAACTGCAAAACGAGAGCTTGAAAGGTATCGACCATGAACACGACAAGCGGTAACAAAAGAAGCCAGGGAGGAAGCGGTTGTACGAAGCCATGCACGAGAGATACCGCGAGAAGAAAGAGCGACGAAAGAATCATGTCCGGATAGAGTCCTGTATACTTGAGGCCGACGAGTCGAGCGCGGAGAAGGTCCCCGACATGCCGCGAACAGGTAAACCCCATAAGCAAGAGCGCGGGTATCAAAGTAACTTGCCGACCGAAAACCGGAAGGGAAACATAGACCCACAAAAAAACAGGCGAAACGACTATAGTTTCGGTAAGAAGGCTTACAGCTCCCATAAATCGGTATTTCACGAAATTTGAAAGGATTACATAACAGAAGTTCGCGATAATAAGCGCTATTAGCGCGAAAATCGGCGGAAAGCCGAGAATGGCATGCGGAGTGGCCCAAAAGGAATAACCGACAAACGGAACGCTAAAAAGAAAGGCCCAATTAAGAAAAATACCCTCGTCCGTGGAAACCGGTCCAAAATACATCTCGTTCGTCTTTAATACGACGCGCAAGGTACTCCAATCAGCGAGTCCCGCTAAAAGAATGATGGCGAGTGCCCAACTGACGGGAACCACGGGAAAAGCCGCTACGGCTCCAAGGGGGAAAAAAAAGACGTTAAACGAGTCAAACCAATGGTCGACGAACTCCCCGAGCGGGCCCGAAACGCCGAGGCGTCGCGCCTGACGCCCGTCAAGATTGTCGGCAGTATGATAAAAAAGAACGCCAAGAGCGGCAAGAAGAAAAATCAACCGATAGTGAGAGCCGTCAGAGGCGCCAAACCCGATCAAGAGCGACAATGCGACCCAAGAACCAACATTCCCTATCATACTCAAGAGGTTCGCTGACATGGTTGACGGGACAAACCTGAAAAAATAACTGAGCCAATATTTAAAAACGCGGTCGAACAGCGAACGACTCACCGCGCGGTACTCATAAGAAAAAATCCGCTCAGGATCGGAATATCGCTCCATGGAAACTCTTTATACGTCTGATTTTATGCGGATAACCACATGGGGGACAGTTTACTCTCGATACCGGGAAAAATCAAGTCACAAGCCTCATGCTATCCTCACCCAACGTTGACAAAACCGCATTCCGTACCGCACAATGCGAGGAAACAACGATAATCGCGAGGAATCGATGAAAAAATGGCCCATTGTCCTTATCCCGCTGTTCTTGACGCTTCTTTCAACATGGTCAGAACCGATTCCGCTCGATCAGGCGATAACCCGGTCGGTTTCATCCCTTTCCGAAACGCTAAAAAAAGACACGATCGTCGCCGTCCTTAACTGCCAGGCCCCGACGTCGCGGCTTGCCGACTACGTTCTGACCGAGTCGGTATTCGCGCTCGTGAACCAGCGCAAATTCGTCGTCGTCGAACGGGCCGACATACAGCTCGTCAAGGACGAACTCGATTTCCAGCTTTCAGGCGACGTCAGCGACGAATCCGCGCAATCGATCGGACAAATGCTCGGCGCGGAGGTAATCGTCTCCTGCGCGATTGACGATCGAAACCTCCTCAGGATGAAGGCGATCGAGGTATCGACCGCGCGCCTCGTCGCGGTGAGTTCGGAAGAGGTGCTACCGTCGGGAACCTACGAATCGTTGTCGCGGAAACTCGTGCTCGTGGCCGATTGCGTTCCCAACGGAGCGGACGGATCCCTCGCGAAGGCCGTCGGAAGCGTGCTCCTTTCCTCGGTAAGCGGCGCCGAGGGCTTCCGCGCGGTGTCAGGCGAGTCCCGTACCAAAGCCCTCGGAGAGCAGGGCGTGTCGCTTACCGACCTCTCGAACAAGGCCACCAGATCCCGCATCGTCAAGCTTACCGAGGCGGACGCGATCCTCCTTTCGACCATATCGCAACAAGGCGGCGTATGGTTCCTTTCGATAAACCTCGTGAACGTCGCGACCGGCACGATCCTTTCCGGCTCCACCGAATCGTACCGTTCGGCGGGAACGGCGCTCGAGGGAGCGTCGGGACAGACGCTCCGGTGCCTCGGCGTCGGCGGGCCGAAGGACGACCGCCGCGTCGTCACCGTGAAAAACGTCACCGAACTCATGCAGGCGATCGGAACCGACCGGGTCATCAAGCTCGCGCCCGGCGTATACGACATCAGCAAGGGCTACGACGTAAAAAACCGCAGCGTCGCGTGGGTCGACGAATACGACGGCCTGTGCCCGGTGATCAAGTCCGTATCGAACATTTCGATAATGGCGGACGGAGACGCGTCGATCCTCATATCGCCCAAGTACGGATGGGTCTTCTCGTTCGAAACCTGTTCCGACATCAGCCTTTCCGGCATAACCTTCGGGCACACCGAGCCGGGGTACTGTCTCGGGGGAGTGCTTCGCTTCGTCAACTGCGAACGGGTCGCTATCGCCGACTGCGAACTCTTTGGATGCGGAACGTACGGGCTCGGCATCGAGCGCACGAACGGCCTCGCGATGGACCGCTGCCTGGTTCGCGACTGTACCTACGGTCTCGCGGAAATCTCCCGCTCGGGAGACCTCACCTTTACCGATACGACCTTTACTTCGACCGGAGAGTTCGACCTCCTGTCCATCCGCGACTCCGATCACGTCACCTTCGCGAACTGCGTCTTCTCGGAAAACTGGGGATCGGCGCTTTTCACGGTCGACGTCGACTGCCGAAACATACAGATGACCGATTGCTCGTTCGTCAGAAACGAGACGAAACGGTTTTGCGACGGCGTGGAGCGTGTCTCTATCACGCGCGCGACGTTCGAGGGCAACGGGTTTCCCGCTCCCTAAGCCTGCCCAAATAAAAAAACCGCACGTCTTTGACGTGCGGTTTGTCGGGCAAGTGGGAATTGAACCCACGACCTCTTGGTCCCGAACCAAGCGCGCTAATCTTTTCATATAATATCATAGTGTTTCACCGTTTATCAGTCTATTATGTATTTCCTTATATTACAAGTATTTATCGTTATCTTATTGTATCATGTTGTATCTTTTCATATCTTTTATTTCTCCCTCGTTTTCGCATCCGTGGTAAACATTATGGTAAATCTCTTGAAGGCTAAAATACCAAGGGCTTAGACCTTCGGTAATCCGGGGCAACTGGTAAATCCGGGAAGGGCATAAAAGAGGCATGGACGATCATCGGGACATTCGATTGAACCTTTCGGGATAGTCCGGGACTGTGGATCATTTCATAACCCCGGACGCAATAACGGCCTTCCTCATGCGTCCTATAGGATAAACTCCAAACATTCCAAAAGGCAGGAAAGGCGGTCAACCCTTCATCGCTTCAAAAAAGGCGCGGGCCTTCATTTCCTCCCAGCGTCCTATCGAACAGGCGGGCGGCCTCCCTTCCTTCCATTCATTGCGGACGCTTTACGCTTTGCGGGTGTTATTGCCTGCCCTCCCTTATGGCTCATAGTGGACGGCGTAACAATTCCAAAAAACCGGGCGAGTGTTTCACCTTCCCCCCGGCCCATGCGGGCGAGTACGGAACACGTTCTTTTTTCAGGTCATCAATTATTGTTTATGGTATTGTCTCGACGGTCAGGACGGCAAGCGACCGAACGGCGGCGCGGCCCTTCCGGGAATCGGCGGACAATAACCCACGGCGGGCATTGCGTTCGTATACGGCCCGCCTCATGCGTCCTGTACGGTGTTTTCAATCCGATATTGTGAACTCGATTTTTTTTCTGATATATATTTTTTTTGGTATCGTTTTTTCATGGGTATTGAAAGCTCGTTTTCCGGGTGAATCGGTAATTA
>CAYSEA010000015.1:0-48858 GCA_964429975.1 uncultured Treponema sp. | reverse complement strand
TGCCGATGTGGAGGAAGGGAAGCTTGCCGGCGTTGATAGCCATGCCCGCCGCGTTGGAAGCGGAGAGGTTGGTCATTCCCTCGTGCTGGAGGAGCTCGGGATTCACGCCCCACATCGAGGGATCCTCGAGGCGGCTGATGAGGCCGAGCGCGTGGCCGGTCGTCGCGAGATACATCTCGCCGCGGGGCTCGTTCGGCTTGGGCTCGATGGTGCAGTACTTGATCGAGAGCTTGTTCTCTTTGATGTAGCGGGTCGCGAGGTTGAGGCCCTGCTCGATGTACTTGTACGGGGTCTTCCAGTCAACCGCGAACTGGCATTCGAAGCCGTCGCGCGCGACCCAGTAGGTGAAGAACTGAGCGCCGAAGAAGTTTCCGATGCGGAGCGTTCTCATGACCTTCTGCGCGGCGAGGGCGCGGATCTCCGGGTCGGGATTCGTGAGTCCACCGTTGCGGAAGAGCTTGTCTCCGTGGAGGGAGCAGGTGACCATGATCATCTTGAGGCCGACCTTGTCCATCTTTTCCTTGAGGGCATGGATGGTTTTGTAGCAGTCGCTATTCGGATCCTGGTCGTCCATCGGGTTCATCGGGTCCCAGGCGACGATGTCGTCGTCATGGGTCGAGGTGTACTCGATGAGGCCTTCTTTCTTGGCGTCGCACAGGATATCGCATGCCTCAAGAGCCGTGATCGAATCCATGACCGATCCGCCGAAGGGATCCCCGCAGGAGCTCTTGACGCACCAGAACGGCATTGAAAGTTGTCTCTTCATAGTCTTCCTTCCTTGTAAAAAAAACATTTCGCGATTACTCGCGTATTGCGTGCCTTATTAACAATAAGGCCTCAGTCTTGCTTTGTCCATGCCGGGCCTGCAGGCCCGCTGTGCGCGTCAGGAATACAGCGGGGCAAGCGCCTCAAGGTATCGATTATATTCCGCGTATGCCTTGTCGTACGCCGCGACCGCCGCGGGATCGGGCAGAACCCGCTCGGCGTCGTTGATTTTCACGTGCTCGTCCGTCAGCTTCGAGATTGGGCGCACGTTCTTGCCAGCCTTCGTCGCCTCGATCGCCTCGAGGCACCAGAGCGCCTGAATGGCTCCACCCATCGCCGCGGCTTCGTCGTTTTCCGGCCGCTTAACCGGCAGGTTCATCACGTTCGCCGCGATCTCGCGCCAGAGCGGGCTTTTCGAGCCGCCTCCGATGATGCGGATTTCCTTCGCGCGGAACCCGAGCGACTGAAAGGCCTCGAGGCCGATGCGCATTCCGAATATCGCCGACTCCATCGCCGCGCGCGCTATGTTTTCGCGCGATGCGTTCGCGGCCGTAAGTCCCATGATGCTCGCCCGTCCGTTCGGGAGGTTGGGCGTGCGTTCTCCGTTGAAGAAGGGGAGGAACACGACGCCGTCCGCGCCGATCGGAGACTTTGCCGCGCAAGCGTCAAACTCTTTTACGCCAAGTTCAAAGAGGGCCCTCGTTTCCTCGGTGGCAACCGTGCAGTTCATGGTGCACAGGAGCGGGAGGAATCCTCCGGTCGAAGAGTTAAACCCGGAAAGTCCCTTAACGGGGTTCGCCACGGGGCTATCGGAATAGCCATAGAGCGTTCCCGAGGTGCCGAGGCTCATCGTGAGGAAGCCGTCGCTGACGGTTCCCGTCCCGATCGCGCCCATCATGTTGTCGCCGCCGCCCGAGGATACCGGGATGCCCGCGGGAATGCCGAACCGGGCGGCCGCTTTCGCGGTCACGAAGCCCGCGGGCTTTTCCGAGGCGATGATTGCCGGCAGTATCTTGCGGAGACTCGGATCGATGAGCGAGGCGATTTTGTCGGACCAAGTCCGTTTCGCGCCGTTAAAGAGGGCGGTGCCCGAGGCGTCTCCCGCCTCCATGACATACTCTCCGGTAAAGAGCCAGTTGAGGTAGTCGTGCGGAAGCATGATGTAGCGGAGGCGCGCGAAGGCTTCCGGTTTATGTCGTTTGAGCCACAGGATTTTCGGCGCGGTAAAGCCGGGAAGCATGAGGTTGCATACTTCGGCGATCACGGCGTCGGCGCCCCCGGCGGCCTCGGTCAAGAGCTTGCATTCTTCCACAGTGGAGGTATCGTTCCAGAGTTTGACGTTATAGAGTGCTTTTCCGTCCGCATCGAGCGGCACGAAGCCGTGCTGGTGCCCGGATACGCCGATGGCTTTGATCGAGCCTCGTTGTTCAGGCGTGAAGGCGGCGAAACAGCTCTCGAGCGCCTTGTCGTACCATTCGGTTTTTTGCTCGCGCGTTCCGTCGTTTTCCGCGATCATATCTACCGGTACTTGGGCCTTTGCGACCGTTGCGTGGGAGTCTCCGTCGTAGAGCACGATCTTGATGCTCTGGGTTCCCATGTCGATTCCGGCTACTGTATTCATTTCCGAACCTCCTAACCTGTACTGAGTATACGGTCGTTTTCTTCAGAACGGTATGGCCTGAGCTGATTTTATATATCTAAAATTGATATTTTATCGTTTTTTTCTTATAATTAAGCCATGAAGATACTGGATACGGTATTCGTATATCGCCTCAAGAACGACGATCGCGCGAGCGTGAGCGACCGGCTTTCTTGGCATGGTCGCTATCATACCCACGGAACCGCTGAGTTCGAGCTTCACTTCTTTATAGAAGGATCAGGTACCTTTCAGTGCAATACCGCGCGGTATCCCATTTCAGGCGGCCGCGTTTTTCTGACCGGGCCCTACGATTTTCATTCGATCCTTCCCGAGGCCGTATCCTCTCCCCTTACGTATTACGCCATCCTCTTTTCGTTCGACGAGACTGACGAAGCCGCGCCCTTCGGCCTTCCCGAAACCCTGCGATCCATGATCGCCGCGCGAGCTACCGTTCTTTCGGTTGATCCTCATTTCCGGTTTCAGTTCGAGGATCTCCTGCTCATGACGAAATCATCCGATTCGGCGTTGCACGAGGCCGCACTGCATCTCTTGCAGAGCTTTCTGTATCGGTGGTATTGCCGCGACGCAGTCTCGACCCAGGATACCCGCGCCCTCGCGCGCCGCACCAATCGTCTTCACGCGGAAAAGGCCCTTGCCCTCATGGAGCGACATGTCCGCGAAAACGTCCTTATTGAGGTATTCGCCCGAAAGCTCTCTCTCTCGGAGGAGCACTTCATTCGCACGTTTCGCGACGAGGTGCACATGACCCCGCATCAATACTTTATGCGCCTCAAGGTTGAGGGGGCGAGCGGGATGTTGATGTCCACTGATAAATCAATCGGCGAGATTGCCGCGTGGTTTGGCTTCGAGAATCAGTTTCATTTCTCGCGAATTTTTCGCAAGTGTACGGGAATGTCGCCTCTTCAGTACCGGCGCACCTATCTTCAAATCGTCGATTTCACCTAATACGAGGACTTACTAGCAGGTATCATTGCGTGTCTTTGGTGGATGGTAAACCGGTTTACCGACGAAGTGTCCGCGAAAAATCATTTGACAGCGTCTCCTGAAAGGGTGTAGGATTACCGCATGAAAGGCAATGGGTTACCTTCGGGTTTCCCGTGTCAAACAGAAAAGAGGAGAGAAAGATGAAGAAAATTCTTATCGTTCTTGCCGCCGCCGTTCTTCTTATGAGCGGTTGTGCCAAGAAGGAAGAAGCTAAGGCTGCTTCCGGCAATCTTGTGATCTGGTCGTTCACCGACGAGTTGAAGACCATGGTCGACAAGTACTATGTCCCGTCCCATCCTGGCGTCACTGTCGAGTACTCGCTTACTCCGACCGACCAGTTCCCGAACAAGCTCGATCCCGTTCTTGCTTCCGGACAGGGTGCCCCTGACGTCTTCGCGCTCGAAGCCGCGTTCGTACGCAAGTACGTCGAGTCCGGCCTCCTGCTCGACCTGACGGACATCGCCAACGAAGCCCGCGCGAAGTCCCTCGCGTATCCGATCGAAGTCGGTACCTTCAACGGTAAAGTCTACGGTATGTCTTGGCAGGCCTGCCCCGGCGCCATGTTCTATCGCCGCAGCCTCGCGAAGAAGTATCTCGGAACCGACGATCCCGCCGAAGTCCAGAAGGCCGTTGCTAACCTCGACAAGTTCGTCGAGACCGCTGGCGTCCTCAAGGACAAGTCGAAGGGTAAGTGCGTTATCGTTTCCTCCACCGGCGATCTCAACAACGTATTCCTCGGCGCTCGCAAGAACCCGTGGGTCGTTGGCGGAAAGCTGAACATCGATCCCGCCATGGTCCAGTACATGGACATGTCGAAGCTCCTCAAGGACAAAGGCTATGAAGGTCGCGCTGGTCAGTGGTCTGAGGGTTGGTTTGCCGGTATGAAGGGCAGCCTCAAGGACGAGAAGGGAAATGACGTCGAAGTCTTCTCCTACCTCCTCCCGACCTGGGGACTCCACTACGTTCTCAAGACCAACGCTCCTGACACCGCTGGTGACTGGGCGATGGTTCCTGGACCCGCTCCCTACCGCTGGGGTGGTACCTGGGTTGGCGCTTACAAGGGCACCAAGAACCCGGCCGCTGCCAAAGAGTTCATCAAGTACGTGACCTCTGACGACGGATTCCTCGAGGCTTGGGCCAAGGACACCGGCGACGTTGTTTCCAACATCACCGTTATGAACAAGATCAAGGACACCTATGCGGAGCCCTTCCTCGGTGGACAGAACCACTATGCCGCGTTCGTCGAAATGGCGAAGTCGGTTGATGGTAAGCTCACCCAGGGTACTGACCAGGCTGTTGAAGGCCTCTTCGGCGAAGCCGTCGTTGCCTTCATCAACGGTGAGAAGACCCGCGATAAGGCCCTTGAAGACTTCAAGAGCCAGGTTTCTGCCCAGCTCGGTCTCTAATTACGATTCTTGATTAAAGGATTGTAGATAAAAAGGTGCGGAAACGGTTTACGCCTGATCCGCGCCTTTTTTTATCTCACGTCAGTAAGGGGAATTCCGATGAAGCAAAAGACGATAGGCAACGAAACCCGCATTAACAGGTGGGGTTACTTCTTTGTGCTGCCTTTTGTGCTTGTGTACTTTCTGTTCAATTTATACCCGACGTTGTATACGTTGATGCTGGCCTTTACCAACTCAAAGGGATTTTCCGGACTAAGCGGCAATTATATGTTTGTCGGGTTAAAGAACTTCGCGAAATTGGTGTCTGATCAGTATTTCTGGGGTGCCGTTGGTAATACCTTCGTTATGTGGGGCTGGAACTTCGTTCCTCAGCTCGGTATTGCTCTTCTTCTTTCTATTTGGCTATCCGATCTTCGCTTGAAGCTAAAAGGTAGAGGCTTTTTCAGGGCCATTATTTATATGCCGAACTTGCTGACCGCGGCCTCCGTGGCTCTCTTGTACCGAAGTCTTTTCGGGTATCCGATCGGTCCCGTCAACCAGTTTCTTCAAAATCTTGATATTTACGCGGTCGTCGAACGCGACGGTCAGATCGTCAGGGAAGCATTTCAGTTCTTCCGCTACGTTTCTGCCTCGCGCGGTATCGTTGCCTTTATCCAATGGTGGATGTGGTACGGACATACCGTTATTATGTTGATGGCCGGAATTACCAGTATCTCCGCCTCGCTCTATGAATCCGCAGTCGTTGACGGCGCGAGCAGTCGACAGACAACCTGGTATATTACCCTACCGATGCTTCGTCCGATGATGCTCTACATCCTCGTGACGTCCATGATCGGTGGTATGCAGATGCTCGAAATCCCGTTCTTGCTGACCGATATGCGCGGCGCGCCGGACTTCAAGATACGAACGACGAACGTGTATCTTTATAACATGGCCTTTCAGGGCGTGAACGACTACGCCTACGCCGCCGCGATCTCCATCGGAGTGTTTATAATTACCATAGCGCTTGCGCTGGGTATTTTCCTCTTCATGCAAGACCGCAGCGATTTGAAGAAAAGGGCCGTCATAAAGGGAGGCCTTTGATGAAATCCTACAACAGCGCGCTTAACATCAAGCGGGGTTTCGTATATGCGTTTATGATCATCCTCGCGTTGATCGCCGTCGTTCCGATTTACCTCCTGCTTGTTAACGCGACGCGGACCAACGCCCAGATTAACGAGGGTATCTCCCTCATTCCGGGAACGAACGTCGCGTATAACTGGCATGCGCTCACGAGCAGAAACTTTCAGATACAGCAAGGCTTTTTCAATAGCCTTTACATCGCCGTCACGTCGACGATTCTCACCGTGTATTTTTCGGCAATGACCGCGTATGGGCTCCATGTCTACCGGTTTAAGGGCCGCAATTTCCTGTGGGGGCTTATCCTCTTCGTCATGATGCTCCCGGCTTCGCTCGGATTTATCGGTTTTTATCAGTTCATCGCGAAGCTTAAGCTTCTCGATAGCTATATACCGCTGATAATTCCCGGTATAGCCGCCGCGGGTACGGTACTTTTCTTGCGGCAGTATCTCGCTTCGGTGCTTTCGATCGACCTGATCGACGCCGCGCGTATCGACGGCGCGGGCGAGTTCCGGACCTTTAACACGATTATCCTGCCGATAATTACCCCCGCTATCGCCGCCCAGAGCATTTTCTCCTTCGTCGGATCATGGAACAACTTCTTTACCCCGTTCGTCATCATCTCGAGCGTCAAGAAGTATACCCTGCCGATGCTCGTGCAGATGCTTCGCGGCGATATCTATCGCACGGAGTACGGCGGAATCTACCTCGGTATCGCGGTTTCCATCGTACCGATTCTCTTTTTCTACGCGTTTATGTCTCGTTACATAATCTCTGGTATTACCATGGGTGGTGTAAAAGAGTAACGCTTTTTCCAAGGGAGGTCCCATGCAGGTAACGAATCCTGTTCTTCCGGGGTTTCATCCCGATCCTTCGATCCTTCGGGTTGGCGATTGGTACTACATTGCTAATTCGACGTTTGAATGGTATCCCGGGGTTGAGCTTCATAGATCACGGGACCTCGTGACTTGGGAATCCCTTCCATCGCCTCTTGACGAGCGACGCCTCCTTGATATGGATGGCGCCGTTTCGTCGTGTGGTGTTTGGGCTCCCTGTCTTACTTGGGCTGACGGACTTTTTTGGCTTATCTTCACGAACGTCCGTTCTTGGAACGCAGGCCCTTGGAAGGATACCCCGAATTATCTTACGACCGCCCCATCCATCGAAGGACCGTGGTCAGATCCCGTCTATCTCAATTCATCAGGATTCGATCCCTCTCTCTTTCATGACGATGACGGCACGAAGTGGCTCGTGAACATGGAGTGGGATTATCGTCGCGCGGGAAGCAGGCAGTTTTCCGGGATTCTGATACAGAGATATAGCCCGGCGAGAAGAAAGCTCGTCGGCCCCGTGAAGAAAATATTCCTCGGTTCCCATATCGGCCTCGTCGAGGGTCCACACGTATATAAACGAAATGGCTGGTACTATGTCATGGCGGCCGAGGGCGGAACGTGGCTTGAGCACGCCGTTACGCTTGCCCGTTCGCGAAATCGCGAAGGTCCGTATGAGCTTCATCCGCAAAACCCATTACTTTCTTCCTACGGTCATGACGAAATCTCGATTCAGAAGGCAGGTCACGGCAGTTGGTGCGACACGCCTGACGGAAGGACCTATCTTGCCTTCTTGTGCGGCAGGCCTTTACCGGGAACCGAGCGATGTGTTCTTGGTCGCGAGACTTCCATCGTGGAGCTTGAATGGCACGATGATTGGCCGTATGTGAAACCACCTTCCGGCATGCCGCTGCACGTTAACGGAGTATATCGAAATTATCCGACAGATACGTTTGAGTCGCCCTCAGGCATTCAGGGCGGCGCTCCAGTTTCGACGAATATCAACGAGACGATAACGTATCGCTTTGATGCGGAGATTTCCGGGGACTTCAAGAATCTTCGCGTCGCGCGCGATCCGGCCGTATATTCGCTGAAGGCGCGAGCGGGTTTTCTCAGGTTGCGGGGAGGGCAGTCGCCCGTTTCTCCATATTCGCAAACGTTGCTTGCCAGAAGGCAAACCTGCTTTGACTT
Source organism: uncultured Treponema sp. (assembly GCA_964429975.1). Lineage (GTDB taxonomy): Bacteria > Spirochaetota > Spirochaetia > Treponematales > Treponemataceae > Teretinema. The sequence goes on along the minus strand of CAYSEA010000015.1, from coordinate 40,903 downwards.
TCGGGCCGAGACAAAGATGGACTTCAAGCCCGAAAGCTATCAGCATCTCGCCGGCCTCACGTGGAGATACGACGAGCAAAACCAATACTTGCTGTATGTTTCCCTCGACGGTGAGCGGGGCAGGGTCGTCAATGTCATGACCTTCGTCGCCGGAGAGTCCAAACTGTGGAACGAGGTATATATACCGGAAACGGGACCCGTATGGCTTGGAGTTACGGCACGCGGTTCGCACGGTCGATTCCGCTATTCCTTGGACGGAAAAGCGTGGGTTGAGCTCAGGCCCGTTCTTGACGCGACGGTACTCTCCGACGAGTTTGACGGACTCGGGTTTACCGGGGCCTTTGTCGGCATGTTCTGCGTCGACACCGTCAATTACACGACATGCGCCGATTTCGAGTACTTTTCGTATATAGTCGACTGACGTATCTTCGACTGACTGCCGCGCAACGTAAGCAAGCCGCGCCCGTACGTTGCGTCATGCACGCATGTTGGTTGCGCGGCGTCTTCGTCGGTCAATATGCGTTTTTTGGCGCCTGAGCTTCCGTCGTCGTGCCTTCGATAAGGGCCTTGCTCGCCGAGTAGTTCGTGCCGAGTCTCGTCGCTCCCATTTCGATATACGTTACGGCCGTTTCACGGTCGCGAATCCCACCGGATGGCTTTACTTGGATGCGTCCCTTGCCAGCCTCGAGCATCGCCGTGACGGCTTCAACGCTCGCTCCCGAGGAGGAAAAGCCCGTTGACGTTTTTACGAAGGTCGCGCCGCACGCGACGCACACTTCGGTAGCCTTCTCTATTTGCTCTTTCGATAACTGGCACGTTTCGAGGATGACCTTGAGCGCGACGCCTTCCTGGCGGCAAATGTCGGAAACGGCTCGAATATCCGTCTCGACGTACTCCCACTCGCCCGAGCGTATCATTCCGTAGTTTGCCACCATGTCGATCTCGTCCGCGCCCATGTCGATGTACGTACGCGCCTCGAAGGCTTTAACCGCGGTCGGCGCGGTACCATGCGGAAAGGAAAGCACGCAGCTCACGGCCGTTTCGGTTCCGGCGCAGAGCTCCTTGGCAAGCGGAATGTCGAATGGCCGCACGCATACGGTTTTCGTTTTCCACGCGATGCTTTCTCGTATGGCCGCTATCGCCTCGGCACGCGTCATTTCGGGCTTCAGCACGGCCGCGTCCAAATATCTGTTAATAGGTTCCATGCACATAAGTATAGCATACAACGCATTCCATTGCCCGTTTTACGGTCGTATGATATAGTGACTTTATGAATTATCGTGACACGAGGGATCCTTCCCGATCAGTATCCTTTCGGACGGCGGTTTTGCAGGGGATGGACCCCGAGACCGGCGGGCTTTACGTTCCCGAGACTATTCCTGAACTCGATTCTTCTTTTTTACGCAAGAATCCTTCCCCGTCATTCAGGGACATCGCATACGAAGTATCGAGGAAATTTATCGGCGACGAGATATCTGACGGCGAGCTGATGGCGATAATCGCCGACGCATATCCCTTCACGGCGCCCGTCGCGCCGATAGACCCAACGACATACGTGCTCGAGCTGTTTCACGGTCCGACGTGCGCGTTCAAGGACTTCGGCGCTCGCTTCATGGCCCGCATGATGGCGCATTTTAACCGCGATGAACGCGAACCGCTTCATATTCTCGTTGCAACCTCGGGCGATACCGGAAGCGCCGTCGGAAGCGCCTTTCAGGGAGTTCCTGGCATCGACGTCACGATCCTCTACCCGACCGGAAAAATCTCCCCGTTGCAGGAAAAGCAGCTTTCCACGTTCGAGGGAAACGTCCGCTCCCTTTCCGTGACGGGAACTTTCGACGATTGCCAAAAGCTCGTCAAGACCGCGTTTACCGACGCGACGCTTCGCGGCAAGCTGCGGCTATCCTCGGCGAATTCGATTAACATCTCCCGCCTTTTACCGCAATCTTTTTATTACGTATACGGCTCGCTTCTTGTGAGGGATCGATGTCCCTTTGACAGCAAGATCGATTGCCCTTCGCTCATCGTCACCGTGCCGTCGGGTAATTTCGGGAACCTGACCTCAGGTCTTATTGCCCGAAAAATGGGCGCGCCGATTCGCGGCTTTATAGCCGCGACGAACGCAAACGCCACCGTTCCCGATTGGCTCGCTACGGGCGAATACCGCCCACGGCCTTCCGTCGCGACGCTTTCGAACGCGATGGACGTAGGCGCGCCGAGCAATTACGAGCGGATGGCCTCGATGTATTCCCTGTCCGAGGCGAGAAAGCTGCTTGCGGGATATTGGATAGACGACGCGGGAACGATGGAAGCGATTCGCTCGTGCAACGACCGAACCGGCTATATCATCGATCCGCACGGGGCCGTCGCTTGGAAGGCCTGGGACGCCGCGCGTTCGGGGGACCTTGCTTCGATGCTCGCAGGAAAAAAGATCTCCGAGGGAGCGCCCGGGTTTCGGGGGAACGCGAAAACCGCGCCCGAATGGGCAAAGGACTGCGCCGACAAAAAATGCGTCGGCTTGCTTTTGGAAACGGCGCATCCCGCGAAGTTTGGCGAGACCGTCAAGGCGGCGATAGGGCGCGAGCCTTCGATGCCCGAGCGGCTTGAGCGGGTTATGTCGCTTCCCGACCGTTCGCTTCCGATGTCGAACGATTACGCGGCTTTCAGGGATTGGCTCGTCAAAAACCTGTAATCGGGCGATTTAGCCTTTTTGCCCCGAGTATTCCTGAATCTCGTCTATGACGTGCTCGAGCTTGACTCCCGCGACGCGGAACATTTCGACGGTGTCTGCGGAATCATGATAGCGCCGTTCGGCCACTACGCGCACTATGCCGCAGTTGATGATGAGCATCGCGCAGGTGCGGCACGGCGTCATGCGGCAGTATAGCGTCGCGCCGTCTATGGAGATGCCCCTCCGCGCGGCCTGACAAATCGCGTTCTGCTCGGCATGGACCGTCCGCACGCAGTGCTGGGTGACCGTCCCGTCCTCATGATGCAGTTTCTTGAACTGATGGCCGACTTCGTCGCAGTGGGGAAGGCCGCGGGGGCTCCCGACGTAACCGGTAACGAGAATCTGATTGTCGCGCGATATGACGCAACCGGATCGACCGCGATCGCATGTCGCGCGTTTGGCTATCGCCCGGCAGACTTCCATGAAATACTCATCCCATGACGGGCGCGCATATCCCTTTTCTGGCTCGTTTTTCATAGTTTCGTAGTATAGCACGGTTCACGCCCCGAAGCCACGCGTCAGCGGGGTCTTTGGTTTGACTTTTAGCCCGGATTTGGTAATATTAATCCTATGCCTGAGCAAACAATTATACCGATCGAACAACTATTGCCCAATAAGCTCCATCTCATCCCGCTAACCGGACGGCCCATATTCCCCGGTATCTTCACCCCGGTTATGATTAATAATCAGGATGACGTGAAGGCCATTGAGGAAGTATCCTCGGGCGACGGGTTTATCGGAATATGCATGACGAAGAACGACGCGGAGTCGCCGACGATCGATGATCTTTGGACCGTGGGTTCCGTCGCGCGCATCATCAAGAAGATCAATCTTCCCGACGGCGGGGTTAACGTCTTTATCTCGACGCTTAAGCGGTTTAAAGTGCGAAAGCAGGTTAACGCGCGAAATCCCATGCTCGCGATCGTCGACTATCTCGAGGACGAGGAGTCCGACACGTTCGAGGTAAAAGCCCTGACGCGCGCGCTCATCGGAGAGATGAAGGAAATCTCGGAGAATAACCCGCTCTTCTCCGAGGAAATGCGCCTGAACATGATCAATATCGACCATCCCGGAAAGATAGCCGATTTTATCGCGAGCATTCTCAACATAGACAAGGGCGATCAGCAGAGAATACTCGAAATCGTAAACGTCAGACAGAGAATGGAACAGGTGCTCGTCTTTATCAAGAAGGAGCAAGAACTCCTTCGCGTTCAGAAAAAAATTCAAAACGAGATAAACGGGCGAATAGAAAAGAATCAGCGCGAGTATTTTCTTCGCGAGGAACTGAAGGCGATCAAGGAAGAACTCGGAATCGCGACCGACGCGAAGAGCTCCGACTATCAGAAGTTCAAGGAAAAGATCGAGTCTTTTAAATTCTCTGGCGAGATCAAGGAAGCGGTGGACGCGGAGCTTGAGAAATTTTCCCTAATGGAGCCAAACTCGAGCGAGTACATTGTCAGCAGGAACTATCTCGAGACGATAGCGAACTTGCCCTGGGACACGCCCATCGAGGAATCGTACGACCTTCCCGCCGCCCGCGACGTGCTCGACGGCGACCACTACGGACTCGAGGACGTCAAGAAGCGGATTATCGAGTATCTCGCGGTGCGAAAGCTCAAGAAAGACACGAAGGGATCGATCGTGCTTTTGGTCGGCCCTCCCGGCGTCGGGAAGACGAGCGTCGGCCGCTCCATCGCGCGCGCGATGAATAAGCCGTTCTTTCGTTTTTCCGTCGGCGGCATGCGCGACGAGGCGGAGATAAAGGGCCACCGGAGAACGTACGTCGGCGCGATGCCGGGAAAAATCATCCAGGGATTGAAGATCGTCAAGACGAAAGCTCCGGTGTTCATGATTGACGAAGTGGACAAGATGGGCATGAGCTATCAGGGCGATCCTTCGAGCGCGCTTCTTGAGGTGCTTGACCCTGAGCAGAATATTTCGTTCCGCGACCATTATCTCGACTTACCGTACGATCTTTCGAACGTGCTGTTTATCCTGACGGCGAACACGCTCGACTCGATTCCGGGCCCGCTCCTCGATCGCGCGGAAGTCATTCAGCTTTCCGGGTACATTGACACCGAAAAGCTCGAGATAGCAAAAAAATACCTCGTTCCGCGAAGTCTCGAAAAAAGCGGGCTCGCGAAAAATCAGGTTCGGTATTCGAGGGAGGCGCTTCTCTTCATCGCCAATTCATACGCGCGCGAGGCGGGCGTGAGAAATTTCGAAAAGAACCTCGACAAGATACATCGGAAATACGTGACGGAGATCGTGTTCGGCGAGCGGCCGGCGGGAGAGAAAATCTCGCCTGATATGGCGTCGATACAGAAGTCTCTCGGGAAGCCTATCTTCCGCGAAGACGACGAAAAAAAGGCGGATCGTCCCGGAACCGCCGTCGGGCTCGCGTGGACGAGCATGGGCGGAGATACGCTTATTATTGAGGCGATCTCGAATCCCGGAAAGGAAGGCTTTAGCCTGACCGGGCAGATGGGCGACGTGATGAAGGAATCCGCCTCGATCGCGTGGTCTTGGGTTCGCCATTATCTCACCGAGTCAGGCGAGATAACGCAGGACTGGTACGAGAAGCGTCTCGTGCACCTGCACATCCCCGAGGGCGCGACCCCCAAAGACGGGCCGAGCGCGGGCATTACGATGGCCACCGCGCTTCTTTCGCTCGCGCGGGGAGCTACCATACGCAAGGATCTCGCCATGACCGGAGAGCTTTCTCTCACCGGTCAAGTGCTCCCTATCGGCGGACTGAAGGAAAAGACTATCGCCGCGCGCCGGAACGGAATCCGCGATATTATCATCCCGAAGGCCAACGTGCGGGACCTTGACGAGATACCCGAGCACGTCAGGAAAGGAATCTCGTTTCACCCGGTCTCGAGGATGGAAGAGGTAATTCCCCTCGCGTTCCGCAAGAGCGCCGCTTCGGGCGAGGCATCGAAGCCCAAGCGCGCAGGTCGCGGCCCAAAAACCTGATTACTCCCGAACGTTCGTAAACCGACGGACCGCGCGGTTCCCGCGCGAGTCCGTGACGGTAATCGTATGCGGCCCCGGCGTTGGCGAGATTTCTATTTCGTGACGCGACGACGTGAAGCCGAGATATTCGCCGTCAAGATCCCAGTACAGCGTCATTCTCGGCTCTCCGTGCGCCGCGACCGCGACCATCGAGCCCGCCTGCCCGTCAAGCTCCGTCGGCACGTACACGTGAGCGCCGTTTTCCGGAAACACGATCGAGAGCGATGAGGTCGCACCGTCCCCCCGATGCCAGGGTACGTACGGAGGAAGCCTGCGATACGATAGGTCGTGCTTGACGTACCACCGCTCGATCGCGGGCGGCAAGACGAACCTCCGCTCGACGCGCGGGAGGTATCCGTCCCATTGTCCGACCAAATCCCCGACAGTTGCCTGCAGGGCGCCGTCCGGTGTCAGCGATACCGCGCGGCAATACGGACAGCCTTCGCCGAGATGCGCGCGCGCGGGCTTGAAGACCGCGCGAGTCGATTGACAGTGAATTCCCGCGGGATATCCCGAGCGAGAGCAGACCGCAACGGGTTCGAGGTCGTCGTTCGGGGCGGTAGGCCATGGCGATTTCGGGAGGAGGGAAAATATGTCGAAGAGAATCGGCGCGGCAGTCGTCGCGCTTTTAATCTCGGGTCGGCCCTCTCCGCTCGCGTTGCCGACCCAAACGCCGACGGCGTATCGCGACGTCACGCCGACCGCCCAAGCGTCGCGGTTACCATAGCTTGTCCCCGTTTTCCACGCAATTTTCTGCGCCGACGCGAACGACTGCCAGAGCGCCTCGTCCGCAGGTCTCGTTCCGTTCGCGAGCGCTTCGACGGTGAGCCAGGCGGCTCCGCGCGAAAAGGCCGCATCGCGCGCGAACGTCTCCGCGCTCGTGTCCTTTTGCCTTGCGTCTCGTTCGCGTTTCTCGGGCGTCGAGACCGCCAGCATGAGGCTCCGATAGGCGTTAACCGATTCCTCGAGCGTTACCTCCCCGCCGCCAAGAATCAGCGGAAGCCCGTAGTCGTCGGCGGATCGGTCGAATGTCGTGAAGCCTGCCTTCGCGAGGAGCGAGAGAAAAGGCCGGATTCCGAACGCGCGAAGCATTCGGATCGCCGGCACGTTGAGCGAGCGCGAAAGCGCCTCGTCGGCGGGAACGACGCCGCGGTAGACGGGCACGTTGTTTTCGGGCTTATAGCTTCCGATTCGCGTCGGTATGTCGACGACGAGTTGATCGGGCAGAACGAGGCCCGCGTCGAGCATTCCGGCGTAGAGAAAGGGTTTCAAGAGACTTCCCGAGCTTCGTCGGGCGATGATAAGGTCTACGTCCGCGTTTTTTTGATCGGGTCGGTTCGCGCCGGTGTTTCCGACGTACGCGAGAATGTCGCCGGTTTTCGTATCGAGTACGAGCGCGGCGGCGTTGCGCACTCCGCTCGCCGAAAACTGACGTGACCACCGCTCGAGCAGCGCCGTTACGGCGACTTGTAATTCGCGATCGATCGTCGTGTTTCGCCGGAGCGCGCGTTTGTTTCGCTCGAGAAGATGCGGCGCGAGTCGGGGAAGCGGATAGGGCCGGTCCGGGAGACGCTCGGCGAGGGAGAGCTTGAGTGTCTGCTCGTCGATGTCTCCCCTTTCTTCGAGTGCGCGCAGGAGCCGGTCCCGTTTCGCCTGAAGCGCGTCGCGGTTCGCCCCGGGATGCACGAGAGACGGCTGATTCGGCAGGACGGCGAGGGTGGCGGCCTCGGCCCACGTGAGATGGTCGGGCGAGCGGTTATAATATCTCCATGACGCGCCTTCGATGCCGACGACGTTGCCGCCGAACGGGGCGTGCGCGGCATAGAGCGCGAGGAGTCCTTTTTTCGTATAGGCGATCTCGAGCAGAACCGCGCGTAATGCCTCTACGGCCTTGTTGCCGAGCGTTCTGGGCCGGTTACCGAGGGCGAGTCGCGCGGTTTGCATGGTGAGCGTTGATCCGCCCGAGATAACCCTTCGAGCCCGCGCGTTTTGAACCGTTGCGCGAGCGAGAGCCAGAGGATCGATTCCCGGGTGACGGTAGAATCGCCGATCCTCGAACGCGACGAGGCACCGCGCGACGCGCTCGGGAACGCGACGGGGCGGAAGGCGCCATTGACCGTCGGTCGCGACCGAGGCGCCGAGAAGTTCGCCGCGCGAATCGTATAGCGTAAACGAGTAGGGCACCGAGAAGCGCGGGCATGCGATCGAAAACGCCGCCGTCAGCGCGAGGGCCGCCGCGAGGGATGTCGCGAGCGATGCGGGAAGGCCGGGCGCCGCGCGGAGAAACGCGGCGCCCGCGCGCGAAGCCTTGTGGGCATGAAGCGCGACGCCGCGCGCCGCGCGCGCGAGCGCACGAACGCACGCGCACGAACGTACGCGCGCGAACGTCACTCGTTTGAAAAATCGCTCCTTCATCGCGATAACAAAACGATCAGACGGCTATTTGCGGACGCCGACGAAAGCGCCAGGAACCACCGCCTGAATGTCCGCGTTGTACATGGCCTCCGCGCGTATCGCCGGAACGTAATAGCTTCCCTTGTATGCGACTGTCGCGGTAAAGCGATACGACTTCGTCTCATCCCGATCGAGCGAGAAATACGTATACACGTGCGTGTCCTTCATGTCACGCCAGTCGTAATTGCGCACTGACTCATCCGAGTCCCCTTCCATGCCGATTCTCTCGTTGGCGAACTCCCAACACGTCGGTATCGGAACGGAAAGCGCCACATTGTCGATTTTTTTCCCGAACGTATTTTTTACCGAAACGTCGACGGTGAATGTCTTTCCGGGACTCAGATTAGAAAGCTCTATGCGCTTTCCGTCGCCGTCGCGATATTCCACGCCGAGGACTAATCCGCCCGATACGGGCTTTTCCTCTCCGGCGGGAACGAGACCGCGCGTGACGACGCGCCCGTAGATGGGCTTCGCGCCCGTGTTCTTGACCGTTACCGTTTGCGTGGGCGACTCGAACGGCTCAAGGTCGCGGATGACGGCGCTTCGCTTGATCTCGCCTGAAATGTCGCCCTTATCCCATTCGACTTCCCATTTTGCCTCTCCCGGCGCGTTTTTTTGATAGTGCGGGGCGAGCGCGATGAGCATCCATGAGGTTTCCTGCGTCGAGAACCAGCGCGTCCCGGCGAACTCGCCGGCAACCGTCGGCACGAGCGCCGTCGCGCGATTCGCGTCGTTCATGATGCCAATCGAAGCGAGCGCGATCGCTTGGTCGCGCACGCTCGAACCCCAGTTGTCGCCGGTATCGCGATAGTACGGAGGCGCGACGTCGAGATCGCGGGCTATGTCCGACGCGGCAGAACGCTGTCCCGCGAGATAATAGGAGGCGGCGAGAAGCCATTTCGCGGCGAAGGGTAAGTCCTTCGATAAGCGAAGCCTGTTCATCGCGCCGAGTTCGGGGTTTCCGGAAAGTGCGAGGCTAAAGAGGCGATAGGACTGCGCGTCGACGTCATACGCGTTTTCGCCCCGTTCCCACGCCTTCGCCTTGTCGCGTTGAAACGCGAGCCAGGGAGAGAATACGGCGTCCGGTACCTCGTAACCCGCTCGGCGGGCTTCGATCATGAAGTGCCCGGCGTACGTCGTTCCCCATGAGTTGACTTCCGCCGAGCCCGGCCAGTAAGCGAAGCCGCCCGAGGAGGTTTGATACTGCGGATAGCGCGCGATGACTGACATGACGTTTTTCTTGACGCGCGCCACGTCTTCCTCGCGGAGGTCCATCATCGCCGGCACGTAGAGCTGCGGGAAACCGCCCGAGGTAATCTGCTCGACGCATCCATGCGGATATCCGGTCAGGTACGAAAGCCTCGATTGCATGTCGAGGACCGGTAGGGTAGAGAGCTCGACGGACATTTTCTTCGTGCCGCGCTCGCCGGGGCTTGGAACGTAATCGCGAAAGCGCTCGCCCGGCTTGATCGCGAAGGAACGAACCGTCGCGATGGGGCTTCCCCTCGAGAGCACGTCGATGTCCACGTCGGACGCGGACGCGCTCACTCCTTCGGCCGACGAGGCCGAGACCCGTACCGAAGCCTTGCCGGGCGCGGAGGTAGAGAGCGCGAACGAGACGGTCGCGTCGGACACGGCGTCTATTTCCACTTCCTTTTCGAGCGTGGCGTTTACGGAACCCGTCGCGACCAGCTTTACCGACACGCGCGCCTTTCGGTCAAGTCCGTTAAACACGGTGACGGGGACTTCCACCGATTCGCCCATGCCAAGCGTTCTCGGAAGCGTGGGGAGCACCATTAGGTTGCCGCGTACGGGAACTTTCTGTTCCGCCACTCCGTATGAACCGTTTTTTCCCGCGGTGACCATTACGCGCACCGCGCCGACGTATTGCGGCATCTCGAACGAGTGATCCGCAGTCGCCCCCGCGGCGAGCTCGAACGGACCGAAGAAGAGGACGACCGGCTTGAAGCGCTGGGTCTTTTTTGCGTTGTTATTGAGGAGATCCTCCGAACCGCCGATCGAGAGGAGCGTTTCGAGTTTTCCGCCGTACGCGCTCATGACGTAGCGATAGAGGTCCCAGCTCGCAAGTCGCGATGATTCCTTTTTGTAGAACTCGCTCCACGGGTTCGCCGTCGTGAAACGCGTGAGGCCGAGTAGGCCCTCGTCGACGACGGCGACGGTGTAGGTCATGGGCCTGCCGCTCGATTCTGATACCCGAAGTAAAGCTTTCTTGCCCGGCTCATACGCGTCCGATGCCAAGATCTTTGGCGCGAGTCTCGTGGCCGGGTCCTCTACCATGACGGGTAAAACGCCATAGAGCCTGATAGGAAGGCTATTTGCCGTTTGCATATGCGGTTGGAGGAGGGTTATGTGCGCGTATACGTTCGGCGCCATGTCCGCCGTGAGCGGCAATTTCCACACGGTCGTTCCCTTTGATGTCGTAAGCCATTCTTGCTTGACGATCGAACCGTTTTTTTCGATTGTCACGAGCGCGCGCGTCCCTTCGGACGACGGGAAGCTGATGGCAGCGCTTTCGCCTACGCGATAATTTTCCTTGTCCTTCGTGAGGGGAAGCATCGCCGCGCTTCCGGTTCCCGCGTCCTTTCCGCGTCCGGCCCAGCCCGGCCAATCGATATAGACGATTTTCGCCGCGCTGTGTCCGCCTTCCGCGTCTTTCGCCACGACGAGATATCGTCCCCATTCGGGGTATTTGACTTCAAGATTCCAGAGCGCGCGTCCTTTTTTCGCGACCGTCGTCCCGCTCGCGATGAGCGTGCGCGATTCGTCTGTAACATACGTCGCGTCGGTTAACGCCTCTTTTTCCCACCACCAGCGCCATTGTAGTTTGTATACGGACATATCGAGGGTGACGTCTTTCGTTTCGCTTTTTCCCTCCGCGTCGAGTACGGCGAGTTCCACGCGATGCTTGGTGTCGGTCAGAAGCATTCCCCTCGTCGCGTCACCCTTGGGTAGACGAAGGCCGACATAGCGATCGTACGGCGAATACGCATACTGCGCCTGCTCGACGGAGAACATGCCCGATGGCTCGAAAACCCGCGTGGTCAGAAACGCGCGGAGTTTTCCGGGAAGGTTGTCACCCGCGTAGAGGTCAAGCGAGAACCGCGCGGTCGAGTTTGCGTCGAGCGCCCCTTCCCAAACCTTTCCGTCGCTCGTCTCGACGGAGCTTTCCGGGTTCATGAAGGAATATTCCGAATACCCGTCGAACGATGTCGTTCCGGGATAATAGGCGACGGAAACATCGGCCGAGTAACCTGGGGTCGGGGCGCCGTGGAGCCACGCGCTTGAGAGCGTGAATTCGTTACTGTCGGTTGTGAGATACGGTCGCGCCGATTTTAGATTGATTGAGAGGCGATTCGGTACGATTGCCTCGATTCTCAGGCTCTTGTTCCACGATTGGCCGCCCGCAAGCACGCGCGCGGTCCAAGAACCCGACGGGTCCTCTTCGGCGGTTTTCGCGTCGATGCGGTAGAAGCCGTCGACGGACGACGAGAGTACTGATGACTTGACGACGCGTCCCTGCGGATCTTCGAGTTCGAAGGTGATCGGGAAGTTTTTCGGGAGCGCGCGCTTGAGGTCTTGCATGATGAAAACGAGATGGATGTCGTCGCCCGGCCGCCAGACGCCGCGCTCTCCATAGATGAATCCCTTGACGCCTTTGTCGGCCTTAACGCCGTCGACGGGAAAATGGCTTACGCTGAGCGACATTCCGTCGTCGATCCGAAGGTACGATGACTGATTGTCTTTCGACGCGACGGCGAAATAGGGCTCGGCCGGAGCGTTCGCGCGGAAGAAACCCGTTCCGTCGGTAACGCCCGAAGCGAGTTTTTTTTGCGCGTAGGAATAGAGCGAAACGGCGGCGCCCGCCACGGGTTTCGTGGTACCGATATCCGCGACCGCGATATTGAACGTTCCCTCGGCTTCGCGCTTGGCGAGTATTCCAAGATTCGAGACGAGTACGTTTTTTGTAATGAGCGAGCCGGAGTTATACCCGCTCATATAGTACGCGGGGTGACACGGGTCGTTTTTATACTGCCAGTAGGTACGGCGAATTTCCCACGGTAAGTCGCCGATCATATCCCAGTAGCTGTATTCCGAGTCTTCGTCGGGTCCGAATCCGTCCGTTGGCATCGGAAGCGAGGAGAAATCTTGATGGTCGGCCGTGCACTCGTACATGACGTTCTTTCGCCTGAAGGATATCTTGAGCTGTATCATCCCCGTGGGGTCCTGCTGTATGAGTCCTGAAAGATCGACGCCTCGGGGAACGAAGCGGTTTTTCATTCCGTCATTCCATTCAAAGTCGAAGGATCCCGACCATACCGGCTCTCCGACGCGCGCGAGCTCGCGCGTTCCGTCAAGCTCGTTTACCTGCAAGAATTGCAGGATATTATCGCCGTATATTCGATAGGCCTGCACGATTACTCCACGCAGGTTTTTCGTCTCTATCGGAACGATGACGCCCGCCGTCTTGGGGAGAATGACGCCGTCGGTCGCGAACTTCGCCTCGGGTTTTTCCCATTCGGAGCTGATTCTCGCGGATATCGGAATCGCGAGGGTTTTACCCGAGTCGCTTTTCATTCCTTCGAGCACCGACACCTCGGAATCTGCCTTCCATCCGTCGGCGCTGTAGAGATTGAGGACGTTCCCCTCGATGGAATAGCGGACGTTGATCTCGTTTCCGACGCGAACGAAGCCGCGGGCGTCCTGAAGGGGATCGAGACGGTCGGAGAAGCGTACTTGAATGCGCGCGGGGTCTTCGGACGCGATCTCGAGAACGCGAAAATCCTCACGCTTGGGGATGAGCCAGGTCTTATCCCGTTTCTTTCCGCGATGGGAGGTCTCCTCCCAGGAAAGGGTAAGGTATCGATTTTCGTCGTTTCGCCGTATTGCTCCTATTGAGAATTCGTGCTTGGCCGAAAGACCTTCCGTGTTCCAGGTAATGTCGACGCGCTTACCGCTTTTTCCCTGTCCGATCGTGGCGTTCAGTTTCTTTGCCGCTTCCGTTCGGTCTATCGGTATATCCGAAAGGACGTATCCGCGAAGCGTCAGCGCGTCGTTCGTTTCGTCGTCGGCCGTGAGGCCTTCGGGAACGACCGACAGTGACGCGGGGGCGACGCTGTATCGCGCCGAGAATCCGCGTTTGCCGGCGGCCTCGCCTGAGAGTAGGCCCATGTCCACCGACAGGAGGATGTTTGAATCGGCGCGATAGGGACGCGTCGGCATAAATTCGATCGTGCGGTCGTCGCGGAGGGCCCAGGAGCCGTCGTTTCGCGGTCTCAGGGCTACGGCCCGGCCGAGCGCCTCGGGCGCGGCGATTGGCTCGATGAACCGGACGGTTAACGGGTCCATGCGCCCGATCCTGCTAACGGTGATTTCCTCTATGCCGCTGAGGGCTTGCGATGGAAACGGGGTTGCGTCGGCCCGAAGAAGGAAAAATACGGCGCACACGGCGGCAACGGCGAAAGAAATCGCCCCAACGATCGCGAATCGAATGTTGTTTTTCATGAATGAAAGTATAGCACGTAAACGCGCGTCATACACGACTTCGGTTCGCGTTATGACGGAGCGGAAAGCGACAGCGTTGAATAGTCGAAAACGGCGTTGTTCACGATAACGTCGCGGAGGAACGCGGAAAGACGCTCGTTTTCGAGGACGGTCTCGAGCGATTTTGCGAGCGATACTATGGGTGGTTTTTTGGACATTTCAGGCGCCTGCGCGAGAGAACGAAGCCGATCAGTTAGTTCCCGCGTGACGGGAAACGGATCGGTCGCGCAAGCCCGGGCGCGCTTGCGTCTCAGCGAGGTCCGCTCGGCCGTGAGCCAGCTCGCGTAACGATCGAGCGATTTTTTCAAGCGCGCCGTGGACACGTTTCGAGTCGAGAAGAGTTCGATCATGTGACACAGTAAAACGAAAACCGAATCAGGGACGGAGAGGAGCTCTCGATGGATCGCGTGGGGAATATGCGTCGGTATTTTTTGTTCGTCAAGGAAACGATGCCACCATGTCATTTCGTCCATTTGCCGGGCGTCGGCCTTTGGCATTCCCGAAACCCGGTTTTCGGAGAAGAGATTCGAGTAAAGAGGAAGAAGATCGGGCCGATGTTCCGAAAGGACGGCGTTGAAATGTTCTTTCTGGCGGCCTGGCCTGAGGGTGAGGCCTCCGGGCTGTATGAACTGGGCTCCTGAATCCCGACATGCGGCGAAAAGTCGCTCCGTTGACGCTCGCTCGGCCGAAAGGCCGGGACAGAGCGGCATCGCCATGACGCCGGCAAAAAAACCCGCCCCGCGCGCCCGTTCGACTACTTCGAGCCGCTCGGCCGGCGTGGAGGCGCCGGGTTCCAGCGTCGCGGCGAGCGCGGGGTCGAGCGTCGTGACGGTGACCATGACAAGGGCTTTCCGGAAACGCGAGAGAAGGTCGAAATCCCGAAGGACGAGGGCGTTTTTGGTGAGAACGACGATGGCCTGTCCCGTATCCGCCATGCGCTCGAGGGACGCGCGCGTGAGGGCGAGACGCGCCTCAAGAGGCTGATACACGTCCGTGACCCCGGAACCTATCCCGATAGCCCCTTCCTCGAGGGACGCGGCCCCGCGCGCCACGTCGCGCGCGATCGCCTCCGCCGCGTTATGGCGAACGGCGACGTCGCGGTCGAACACTCCCTCGACATAGTATTTTTCGGCGCGGCCGTCGCAGTAGGCGCATCCGTGCGCGCACCCCCGATACGGCGAAATCGCGCGATAGAGACACGAAAAGAAAGCGTCCGGGAGCGATGCCTTTGTCAGTCCGGACTTCGCCTCGATAAGGGGACTCGACCCTTCGTCCGTCACGCGCTCATCCTTCCACGGTTAGCGTCGCGGCAACGAGACTCTCCGATCGCGAATCGTGGCCGACGAGAATGTCGAACTCTCCCGGTTCCACGATTTTGCTCCCGTCGGGCAACACGATCGCAAGCGAGCGTATTTCGAGCGGAAGCTCGGCTGTAATGGTCGCTCCCGCCGGAACGGTGACGTGTGTAAAAGCTTTCAGCGATTTTACCGGCGTCACGATTGAGGCGAAGCGGTCGGAAACGTAGAGCTGCACCGTCTCGGTTCCCGCGCAATCGCCCGCGTTCGTCACGTCGACCGAAACCGTTATCGTATCTTCTGCGGATACGCGCGCTTTCGAGAGCTTAACCGTGCCGTACCGGAAGGAGGAATAGGAAAGGCCTTCGCCGAAGGCAAAGAGGGGATCCCCCGGGCAGTCTTGGTACGATCCTTCATGCCATCCGGGAAGTTGGTTGTAATAGACCGGCAACTGACCCGTCGCCCGCGGAAACGAGATGGGGAGGCGCCCACTCGGGTTATAGAGGCCGAACGCGATTTCCGCCGCCGCGGTGCCCCCTTCGGTCCCCGAGTTGAAGGTTTCGAGCACGGCATCGGAGGCCTCCGCGACGCGCGCGAACTCGAGCGGCTTGCCGTTAACGAGGATCGAGACAAGCGGAATGCCGCGTTTGGAGCATACTGCGGAAAGTTCTTCCACGAGAGCATTTTGGGCGCCGGTCAGCGAGAGGTCGACGCGGTCGTGGGTTTCTCCGGTTTGAACGAGGGTATCGCCGACGCAGACGAATACGACGTCGGCCTTCGCCGCGAGACGGCGCGCGCGCGCGATCGTGTTTCGTTCGGGGTCAATGATGTCGCAGCCTTTATCATGAAGGACGCGTATTCCCCGTTCCTTCGCGAGGGCTTTGAAGCCCTCGAGCATGGTAGTTACGCGAAAGGTCGGTACCGCGTCGAGATGCGGCGTCGGATGCGTGAAGAACGTCCAGTCGCCGAATTGCGCGCGCACGGAATCCGCGTTCGGCCCGATTATCGCAATCGTTCTGACCTCGCGCGCGCGGGCTATCGGGACGACCATGCCCGTACCCTGATCGCGCTTTCCCCTGATCGGAAGGGCGGGCGTCCCGCGCACGTCGCGGTTTTTCAGAAGGACCATCGAGGCGCGGGCGGTTTCGAGGTTTTCCCTTCGGTGGCTCTCGCAATTAAACATGGCCTCCGAGGCGCGCGCGCTCGGGTCGTCGGCAAGGGCCGTCGTCTTAACCTTTTCCGGATTGTCAAAAATACCGGCGCGGAATTTTACGGTCAGTATGCGGCGTACCGCGTCGTCGATCTCGTCGAGGGGAATGGATCCCGCGCGTATCTCCGCGAGCGCGGCTTCGTAGAACTCAGGGGAGGTCATGATCATATCGTTACCGGCCTTGACCGCCACTCTCGCGGCTTCGCGGGCGTCTTTTGCGACGCGTTGGCGCTTTACGAGGCTTGTCAGGTTAGACCAGTCCGTCACGACGAAGCCCGAGAACTTGAGCTCTCCTTTGAGAATGTCCCGGATGAGCTCTTCGTGCGCGGAGCAGGGAACGCGGTCGACGCTTTCGTAACCCGCCATGAACGTCTCGCATCCGGCCTTGATGGCCTCCTCGAAGGGCGGAAGGAATACTTCCCGTACCGTGCGCATCGAGACTGAGGAATCATACGAGTCTCGGCCTCCCGTGCTTTCCCCGTACGCAATGTAGTGTTTCGCGCAGGCGATAATTCGGCCCGAACTCGCGGGATCTGGACCCTGATACCCGCGGACGACGGCTGCTCCCATCTTTCCCGCGAGATAGGGGTCCTCGCCGAACGTTTCGTCAATCCGCCCCCATCTGAGATCGCGTCCGAGGCAGAAGACCGGCGAGAATGCCCAGTGAAGGCCTTCGGCCGCGACTTCGCGCGCGGTGACTTCGCCCATTTTTTCCGCGAGGGAGGGGTTCCAGCTCGCGGCGAGTGCGAGTTGTGTGGGAAACACGGTCGCGCCGTTATGAATGGCATGGCCGTGGATCGCGTCGATACCGAAGATTACCGGTATCCCGAGACGCGTCTCGGTAGCGAGACGTTGGATTCGCCGCGCGTTGTCGCCTAATATGTGCAGGAAAGAACCCGCTCCGATGTGCGCCCAGCGGTCCGCTTCGTCAGGACTTACGATGCTGTAGCTGATCTGAACCATCTGTGCGACTTTTTCCTCGAGGGTCATTGCCGAAAGGAGGAGGTCGACTCGGTTTTCCGTCGTGAGCGCGGCGTTTGTCCAAGGGCGAGAAGATGTATGCATGGTAACTCCTGTCGGCTAAATGTTTCTACAAACAACAATAATCGGGGGAAATGATGATTTTTGCAAGTGGGTAAGATTGGACTATACCTACCGGTAGGTATAATAGAAACCTGCAATATTCCCGCATACCCTTTCTTATCGCGTTTTTTATCAGTAACCGGTATACTCGGCACTACGGGAGGGTACCAAGTGAACCACTGTGAGATAGTCGTAGCCGGGAATATTTGTCTCGACGTTACCCCTGTTTTTCCCCCGTCTGACGATACCCAGTCGCTTCAACACGTCATTCGCCCCGGCTCTCTCGTCCGGCTCGACGGCGTCGACGTACATCCTGGCGGGGCGGTCGCGAACGTGGGTCTCGCGATGGAGCTCTTCGGCGCGAGCGTTTCGTTTATGGGCAAGATCGGAGACGACGCGTTCGGGCGCCTGATACTCGACCTTCTCGTCGACGGATCTCCGACGCGATCGCGCGCGGGACGTTCCCTCATCGTCGATCCTTCCGCGACGACTTCTTATACGGTCGTCCTCGCGGTACCCGGAAATGACCGCGTTTTCCTTCACGCGCCTGGAGCGAATGACACGCTCTGTGCCGCCGACATCGACTATGATCTCGTCGCCTCGTCGCGCCTTTTTCATTTCGGCTATCCGCCGCTCATGGCCGCGATGTACCGGAATGGCGGCGCGGGTCTCGTCGAGATGTTCAGGGCCGTGCGCGCCGGGGGAACGCTCACCTCGCTCGATCTCGCCGCGGTGGACGAGCGATCCGAGGCGGGTAAGGAAGACTGGCATGCCATCCTTCGGAAAACGCTTCCGTTCGTCGATTTCTTTTTACCGAGCGTCGAAGAACTCGCCTACATGCTCGACCGTCCCCTCTATGAGAGACTGACCTCGACCGAGGGCGGATCCGGCACTCTTTCCATCGAACGAGACGTTGAGCCGCTCGCGCGCGCCGCGCTCTCGCTTGGCCCGGGAGTCGTGATGGTGAAGTGCGGCTCGCGCGGATTTTTCGTCGCAACGGGCGACGAACGGTCCATAGCGGGTATCGAAGGCAGGGGCGGCCCTGCAGGCGCGGATTGGGTTTCGCAATTTCATTTCGAGCGGGCGTACGTTCCCGAACGCGTGCGTTCCGCGACCGGCGCGGGCGACACCACGATCGCGGCCTTTCTCGTAGCCGCGCTTTCGGGATATGGATTCGCGCGTTCCTGCGCCCTCGCCGCGGCAACGGGCGCCTCGTGTGTCGAGGAGTACGATGCCCTCGGCGGGCTGAAACCTTTCGCCGAGCTCGAGCGAAAGATAGAAGCGGGATGGATAAAGAACGATGAGTGATCGCGCGAAACGCGGTCGCGTTAACGGAGGTTCCCTATGCTTGCGACGCTAAATGACGTTTTGCCCCGAGCCCGGCGCGGCGGATATGCCGTCGGTCTTTTTAACGCGGTAAACCTCGAGCTTGCCCGCGGAGTTATCGCGGCTGCCGAGAGCCTCGGTTCCCCGATTATCATGGGGACGGCAGAGGTGCTGCTGCCCTTCGGCCCGCTTGACGATCTCGCGCCGCTTCTCGTGGATATGGCGAGACGGGCGAGCGTTCCCGTCGTCGTGCATTTTGACCATGGGCTTTCGATCGACTCGTGCGCGCGCGCGATCAAGCTCGGGTTTACTTCGGTCATGCTCGACGCGTCATCGCGTCCGTATGCCGAAAACGTTAGGGAATCCGCGGAGATAGCCTCGTTCGCCCATGCGCACGGCGCGACGGTTGAGGCGGAGCTCGGTCATGTCGGCAATGCCGAGGATTCGGCCGAGGGAGAGGCAGGCGAGTCCTCGGATAGGCCCGAGGACTGGTATACGAATCCCGAACAGGCGCTTGATTTCGTCCGGGCGACGGGCGTCGATGCCCTCGCTATCGCGGTCGGCACCCTTCACGGAACGTATCGCGTCGAACCGCGGCTTGATTTTGAGCGACTCTCCCGCATCGCCTCCCTGACCGAGTTGCCGCTCGTGCTTCATGGGGGGTCGGGTCTTTCGGACGCAGCCTTTCGCGACGCGATAACGCGCGGCATCTCGAAGATAAACGTGTTTACCGACATCAATCTCGCCGCCGCCGCCGCGTGCGAGAAGGCGCTTCAAGCGGGCAAGAAGGGAATGACAGAACTTATACCCTTCATGGTCTCTGCGGTTGAGGCGGCAGTGGCCGAAAAGTTGTCCGTTTTCGGGTCCATCGGCAAGGCATGACGGAGGCGGACTTGAGAAAAGGCGCGGAAACGGGTACTATGCTCTCATAGCGAACCAGGAGTCTTTCATGTTGAACACGATGCGCAATATCGGGGTCATGGCCCACATCGACGCGGGTAAAACCACTACCACCGAGCGAATACTTTTTTATACCGGCAAGATTCACCGTATCGGCGAGATCGACGACGGCATGGCCACGATGGACTGGATGGCGCAGGAGCAGGAACGCGGCATCACGATTCAAAGCGCCGCGACGACGACGTATTGGCTCGATCATCAGATAAATATTATCGACACGCCCGGGCACGTCGATTTTACCGCGGAAGTGGAACGGTCGCTTCGCGTGCTGGACGGCGCGGTCGCGGTTCTCTGCGCGGTCGGCGGCGTTCAACCGCAGACCGAAACGGTGTGGCGGCAGGCCGATCAATATCGCGTTCCTCGCGTATGCTTCGTCAACAAAATGGATCGCGTTGGCGCGGATTTTTTCTCCGCGATGGCAGACGTTAGCTCGAAGTTCGGCTCGAAGTGCGTCGCTCTGCAGATTCCGATCGGGCAGGGCGGGGATTTCGAGGGCGTCATCGATCTCGTCGACATGAAGGAAATTCGCTGGGATGCCGAGACCGACGGCGAGCGAATGGAAGAGTCCCCGATCGCCGATTCGCGAATGGCCGCGGCGGACGAGTGGCGCGAAAAATTGCTGGACGCGGTCTCGTCTTCGTCCGACGAGATTACCGAGCTCATCCTCGGGGGAGACGCCATTCCGCGCGAGCTTATAATCGCGGAAATCAGGCGCGCTACGATTGCGCGCGAGATCGTGCCGTTTCTCTGCGGGGCTTCCCGGCGCAATCAGGGGATCCAGCCGCTTATCGACGCGGTCGTGCGCTATCTTCCCGCGCCCGACGAGGTTCCTCCGGCTGTCGGCTTTCACGTAAAGAAAGAGCAAGAGGTTTCCGTTCCGTGCGTAGCGGACGGCGTTCCGCTCGGCCTCGTGTTTAAGATTCAACACGACAGGGAAGCGGGCGCGTTGTGCTACGTTCGCATGTATTCGGGCAAGATCAAGAGCGGGGATCAGATATACAACGTCGGTAAGAAAAAGCGCGAGCGCGTGAACCGCATCCTTCGCATGCACTCGAATAAATCGGATCAGATGGATTCCGTCGAGGCGGGCGATATCGCCGCGTTCATCGGTTTCAAGGCGGCGCAGACGGGAGACACGATCGGAAGCGAGGGCATGCCTATCCTCCTCGAGAAAATGCATTTTCCCGAGCCGGTGATCTCCGTTTCCGTCGAGCCTAAAACCCTGTCCGAACGCGATAAGCTCAAGGATACGCTCGACATACTCGCCCGCGAAGATCCGACGTTCACGAGCAGGGAAGACAGCGAAACCGGTCAGCTCATCATCTCGGGCATGGGCGAGCTTCATCTTGACGTACTCGTAACGAGGATGCTCGACGACTTTAAGGTAGAGGCGCGAGTCGGCAACCCGCAGGTAACGTATCGCGAGTCGGTGACCAAGACGGTCGAGCACTCCGAGACCTTCAGCAAGATGCTCGGCGGCAAGGAAAATTCCGCAGGCGTGACGCTTCGAGTCGAGCCCTTGCAGCGTGGAACGGGGAATACGTTTAGAAACGCATGCAAAAAATCGCAGATTCCGGACGATATTTTCGAAGCGATCGAACGGGCGATTATGAGCGCTTTTTCGTCGGGCATTCAGTACGGATATCCGTGCGTCGACGTCGGCGTGACCCTGCTCGCCGTCGACTATAACGAGCTTACGTCGTCGACCTTCGCCTTTGAAGCCGCCACGTCGATGGGCTTTGACGAGGCCTGTCGCACGGCGGGTCCGGAACTGCTCGAACCGGTCATGGAAGTCGACATTCTCTGTCCGAAGGATTTCGTCGGGGAAGCAATGAGCCAAGTAACCCAGCGCGGCGGAATTATCACGAGCCTCGAGTCAAAGCCCTTGATCGAAATCGTTCACGCCGAGGCGCCGATGGCGAAGATGTTCGGTTTCTCGACGGCGCTTCGTTCGGTTACGCAGGGACGCGCATCGTTCGCCATGACGTTCAGTCATTTCGAGGTGAAAAAAGGCGGTCTGCAATCCCATTCGTGAGACCTGTCACCCCGCATTCCGTTCTACAGGGGTGATGGGGGATAATCGCAGTCTTTCGTCGGGATCGTCACGAGAAAAGAGTTGTCCGGCGACCTCTCATGACGGATCGTGCCGCCGAGCTGCGAGACGATCCCCCTGACGAGGGAAAGGCCGAAACTTATCGGCATTTCTATGTCGAATGATTCGGGAAGTCCCACGCCATCGTCGGTTACCGCGACGGAAATAGTTCCATCGTCGCTATGGCTCGCGGATATGCAAACGCTGCCGGAATTTTTTCCGACGAACGCGTGAAGAAACGCGTTGAAAATGAGCTCGTTCACGATGAATCCGATGTTCGCCGCAAGGTTTGCGGATACGCTAAAATCCTGTACGTCAACTTTTACTTCAATCGTGCACGGATCACCGAAGATACACCGAGTCGAGCCGACGACCGAGTTTAGGTAGTCCCGGAGATGCACGAACTCGAAACCGTCCGATTGATAGAGGCGTTCATAGAGGGTGTCGACGCTCGAGAGCCTTCCGGCGGCTTCGCGGAGCGCTGTCTGTACCTCGCTCGAGGCGGATGCGTCCGCTTGAATTTTGAGCATGACGCTTATGGCGCTTATTCCGTTCTTTATTCGATGATGGACCTCGCGCATGATGAGTTCTTTCTCCGCAAGGAGGCGCATGATGCGCCGGTCGTTTTCCTCGAGGCTTTCAATCCTCGTCGATAGCTCCCGTTGAAGCTCGAGTATTCGCTTTCCCGCGTTTATTCGGGCAAAGAGCTCTCCGGGGTCGTATGGCTTCGATATATAGTCGTTCGCTCCCGCGCCGAGTCCGTCGATAATATCCGATTTTTTGCCTTTTATCGTAAGCATGATGATATAGAGCGGCCGAACGCGCGTAATCTCCCTGAGTTCCCGGCAAATTTCCGCGCCGTCCTTTCCGGGCATGAGCCAGTCGAGAATGACCATGTCGGGGTGCCCGTCGCTTGACAGGATATCGTACGCGTCAATACCATTGTCCACGACCGTCACTTCGTGTCCCGTTCTCTTGAGGAGCGCCGTGAGGATGGTTCTTGACGCAACGTCGTCGTCGGCAACAAGTATGTTCATGGTTTCGTCTCCGCTTCGGCGAGATGGAGCGCTCTAATCGCGCCCCCAGCTTCGAATCTCTACCCTGAGATTAACTATAATCAATGCAAGGCAAAAGCGCGAATTTTCCCCGTAAATCCTTTTCGGCGCATGCCGAATGAGTTACAATTATGGACATAAGGAGCGAAAATACCATGAAAGAAATCAGGGTGCTTGGTTGTTATGTCGAAAATCGCATCGCGGAAGCGGGTGAAATACAGAATGCGCTCACGAAATACGGGTGCAATATAAAGACTCGGCTCGGTCTACACGCGGTTACGGACGATTCGTGCGCCGTGGACGGGCTTATTATCCTCGAGTTGTGCGGTCCTGCCTCGGAATGCGACGCGCTTGAATCGGCGCTTGCGACCTGTAAGGGCGTAAAGCTCCAGAAGATGGTTTTTAAGTAAGCAGCCGGCATTTGATGCCGCCGGTACTTCTTGCCGAAGGGTTTAAAAAGCCCTATACTCCCCGTATACGATGGGTTCGCGTACCGTGTGTTCGCGGCCCTCGTTTTTTTTCGGTAAGGAGTTTTCTCTATGAAAGTTCGTGTACGTTACGCGCCGTCCCCGACGGGAAATCAGCACATAGGCGGCGTGAGAACCGCCCTTTTCAATTACCTCTACGCCAAAGCCACGGGCGGCACTTTTATCCTCCGCATCGAGGACACCGACCAAACGCGGTACGCGAGCGAATACGAGCAAAATCTGTACGACACCCTTTCTTGGCTCGGGATGGACTGGGACGAGGGCGGCTCGCGCGGCGGCCCGTTCGCGCCCTACGTCCAGTCTCAGCGCTTTGAGCTGTACCGGAAACACGCGCTTGAACTCATCGAAAAGGGACAGGCATATTACTGCTTTTGCGACGAAGAGCGTCTCGAGCGAATCCGCAAGATTCAGACCATGAACAAGATGGCCCCGGGCTACGACCGACAGTGCAGGTCGCTTTCGGCGGACGAAGTACGCGCGAATCTCGACGCCGGAAAGCCCTACGTCATCAGGCTCGCCGTGCCGCTCGAGGGGTCCACGAAATTTCACGATGCCCTGCTCGGGGACATCGAGTGGAAAAACGAGGACGTCAACCCCGACCCGGTCTTGCTGAAGAGCGACGGATTCCCGACCTATCACCTCGCGAATATCGTTGATGACCATTACATGGAGATCACTCACGTTATGCGCGCGCAGGAATGGATACCCTCGACGCCCCTGCACGTCATCATGTATAAAGCATTCGGGTGGGATCATCCTGACTATTGCCATCTTCCCATGGTCATGGGACAGGACGGCCAGAAACTCTCGAAGAGGCACGGCGCGACGAGCTGCAATGAATTCCGCAACAACGGCTATCTCAAGGACGCGCTGATAAATTACGTCGCCATGCTCGGCTGTTCGTTCGAGGACGGTCGCGATATGTACACGCTAGCGGAGCTCGGCGCCCTCTTCCAGATGGAGCATATCAATAAGGCCCCTGCCGTATTCGATTACAAGAAGCTCGAGTGGTTTAACGGACAGTACATGCGTGTTAAAACCGACGAGGAGCTCTTTGACCTGACTTGGCCCTTTATCGCGAACTCGGGGGTTCTGGGACAGTGCGGACCCGGCGAGGCGAACTCTCCTGAGGCGCGCGAGCGGGCCGGCTTGCAATTCGCCGATCAGACCTTGCTTGCGCCGACCGTCGACCAGCGCTCTACCCTGATGCGGGTCATGCCGCTCATTCGGGAACGGCTTCATTTCCTGACGGAGGCGCCGGCCATGGTTTCCTTCCTCTTTTCCGAGACGGCCGTCCCGCCCATCGAGGAAATCGTCCCGAAGAAGCTCGACGCGGCGAAAACCCGCGAGGCCCTCGTCGCCGCGAAAGGCGTCGTCGCCGGAATCGGCGATCTCGACGAGGAAGCGGCGGACGCGCGTTTCCGCGCCGCGGCTGAATCTCTCGGGATTAAAATCGGGGATCTCATGATGCCCGTCCGCATGGCCGTGACCGGAAGCCGAGTGAGCCCGCCCCTCGTCGGCTCGATTCAGATTCTCGGCGTCGAAGTTGCCCTTGCGCGTATAGAAAGAACGCTCGCTGAACGCTTTTAACGCCGCCTTCGAACATCGGTGAGCGGTCAGGGCCTGAGGGCCACGGCTAGCCATTCGATAAACGTTTCTCCGCCGCGACCTGACGTGTCGCCGGGTTCAATGAAGAAATGCCCCCGCCGTTCGTATTCGACGTAGCGGGAGTCAGGGCACAGGCGCGCGAGCGCGCGAGCGGTCGCGACACCCTGTTCGTAGATGCCCGCGTCGTTTTTCGAGAGGGCGCTCCAAAAACGAACGCGCGCGGCGCGAAAAAGCTCGTAGGCGCTCGCGGCATAGTAGGAACTACCCGTCGCCGCCGCCCGCACGAGACCGGGGTGGCGCATCGCGAGCTCGTGCGCGAACGCGGCCCCTTGCGAAAATCCGTAGAGGGCGACGCGGCGCCGGTCGATGCACGGATGCTCGATGATGACGTTGTCGATGAGCCGCGCGTACCCGTCGGGGTCAGAGAAGTATTCGACGCGTGAATGGGGGATCAGAACCGCGGCCCCGTTCGGGTCGAGCGCGGCCTGCGATTCCGCGCTCGTGAAGAGCCGGCCGAAACGATCCTTTGAAGTCGCCTTTCCCGTGGAACCGTGAAAACACACGATGAGCGGGATCGTCGGCGCGGCTCCGTCCACGTCGAGCGCTTCCGGAACAAAGAGATTATAGGCGATGCCCGCGTATGTCACGCTCCACGTCCATGATCCGCTGTCGATTTTTTTATCGGGCCAGAACGCTGCGTCGTATTCGACCTTCCAAGATGGCCTGTACCGAAGCGCCCCGAAACAAACAATCGCGAAGCAGACTATCGCTCCGGCGGCAAAAATACAACGACGGTATGTATTCATTTCGCTTATCTCCGGCTTTCAGTGTATCATGAAAGCCGGCGGCCGACATCCTGTCAAAATTGAGCTGAAAATGACAGGATCGCGCCGCACAGGCCTTGAGCCCACGCAGGACGGGCAGGCGGTCTTGCGTTCGCGCGGACTTAGTCCGCTCGTTTCCCGGCGTAAAAACGGAGATACCGCGCGAGGTTCGGATGCCAGTAGGAGGCGTTATGCGCGCCCGGGGCGGTAAAGAGCGTCACGTCGGCCTTCCGTTCCGAAAGGACGCGGGCGAGTTCCTCGCATCCGGCGAAGAGGGAATCGTCCGTACCACAGTCGAGGAACACGCTCATGCCGCGGAGATTTTTCGTTCGCGCGAGCTCGATCGGGTCGACGGCGGTTTTCTTTCGGGGTTTCGCGTAAAGAAAGTAGTCGGGAATTTCCTTTCCCCTGAGCGCGGGGCTGTGCCCGCCTACGCGCGCGAAGAGCTCGGGATTCCTGAAGGTGATATGGAGCGCCGCGAAGCCGCCCATCGAGATTCCGCCGAGGCTCCGTTTAGATCGTTCCTTCGAGGCGTGATACCGGGTTTCCGCGAGGTACATGATTTCCTTGACGAAGTACGACTCGTATTGACCGCTGAAAAGCGCCCGTTTCGGCGACGGTCCGTTCATGGCGGGTTTCCCCGAATCGATCCCCCAGCTATTGTCCATTCGAGGCGCGATAATGATCGTCGGTTCCATGAGCCCTACCGCGATAAGCCTGTCGGCTACCTCGCCCAGCTTGTGATACTCGAACCACTCGATCTCGTCGTTGCCGAAACCGTGAAGGAGATAGAGCACGGGCCATTCGCGCTCGCTCGAGTATCCCGGGGGGAGGTAGGCATAAAGCGCCATCGTCTTGCCGAGAAGGGCGCTCGGGAACTCGAGCCGTTCGAGCCCCGGCTGTGCCAAGGGCGTGGGTAATTCGCCTGACGTGCGCTTGAAATCGGAACCGCACGAGGCGAACGCGATGATGGAAGCGAACGCGAGGATTGAGGCAAAGAGGCACGAGAGGGCGACTACGGTTTTTTTGTCGTGAATGATCATGGGGACTCCTTGCGTCACATGGTACGCTCAGGCTCGATCCGTCCGCCATTGGGGAAAACCCGTAATTCGTTCGATCCGGCAGTTATCGGGGTTAACCCTGATCGCTCCGGAGGAGAGATCGCGCGAGTTGAACGCGATTGGTGACGCCGGTTTTACGGAAGATGTTCGAGATGTGCGTTTCAACGGTTTTCGGGGAGATACACAGCGTATCGGCGATTTCGGCATTCGTCCTGCCCTCGGCGAGAAGGTTGGCGATCTCGATCTCCCGCGCGCTCAGGAGACTCAGTACGCCGTTCGAGAGCGCGTCCGGTCGGCGCGCCTCACTCGCGTCGGCCCTTTTCGCGTTCCACCGCTGGGCAAGCGGGATCGAGGCGAAGATGGCGATCGAAAAGACCAGGGAGACGACGAGAAAAGCGACGTTTCCGTCGATGGAGACGAGGCGAAAGAGCGAGGGAAGCGCGGCGAAACCCAAGGCGATAACGGCGGCGACGATGAAAGGCCCTCGGGGAATCGCGCGTTCGGGCCGGCGACGATCCGGGATAAGCGACAGGATAATAAGCGCCGAAACGTATACGTTTGAGGCGACCCAGAGCGCGTCGCGGTTTTCGGAGGCGATCCTCGTAAACGAAGGGATAACCGAAAGAGACGCGATACTAGCGAAGGCGGCAAGGACGACGGAGAGCGTGAAGGCGACCCGGATCGCCCTTGTCCGACGCTCTCCCTTGCGGGGAGCGGTAAACGCGATGCCGGCGAGCGGCACGAGCGTCCACGCGGCCCTCTGAGCCACGAGCGTAACGGCTTTGAACCATCGATGGTAGGGTATACCGATTCGCCAGGAGAAAACGGAGACGCCGAGATCAAGGGCGAGAAGCCAGGCGGCCAGCGCGAGCAGGAAACACGCCGCCGCCGTTCGGGAGGGATGACGCGGAAATGCGTACAGAGCCAGAACGAGCGAGGCGAGGCCCGTCGAAACGACGAAAAGTGAGCAAACCAGCAGGATCGGCATGGCGGTAGTATAGCGGAAACCGGTCGAAAGAGGAATGGATCGGGGAGACGGGCTTCAACGTTACGGCGTTACTTATGCGTCGAGCGGATCGGTGCCGTCTTCCAAATACCGTCGAGGTCGAAGAGACGGATAATCCATGGGGTGCGTCCCGAGTCTTTCAGAAGAATCCCCCCGCATTCGGGACAGGGAATCCCTTCCTTTTTCACTATGAATGTTTTGCCACAGCTAGGACATTTCGTTCGTGTTGCCATGACACTACTGTAAATCCACTTAAGGGCGCCGTCAAGACACGCTTACGCTATACGGGACTCAATGCGTATCCTGTACATATTATCCGTAAATATGGTAAACTTTCCCCCACAATGAAATTTCCCTCGCATCCAGCGGGGGCAAAGGAGCCTCGAAAAAATGGAAGATCACTCGGTATCAATGGAAAAAATCGTGAGCCTCTGCAAGCGGCGCGGTTTCGTGTTTCAGTCGTCGGAGATTTACGGCGGACAGAACGGCGCCTGGGACTACGGCCCGCTCGGCATCGCCCTCAAGAACAACATACAGGGCGCCTGGTGGAAGGAAATGACCCAGCTCCACGACAACATCGTCGGTCTCGACGCCGCCATCCTCATGCATCCCCGCGTGTGGGAAGCCTCGGGTCACGTCGCGAACTTCTCGGACCCCCTCGTTGACTGCAAGGATTGCAAGAGCCGCTTTCGCGCGGACGACGACACGCAGATATCGAAAGAAAACGTCGAGGCGCGCAAGTGCCCGAAGTGCGGCGGCCCGCTGACCGAACCCCGGTCGTTCAACCTCATGTTCAAAACCTCGATCGGACCGGCCGAGGACACTTCTTCGGTGATCTATCTCAGGCCCGAGACTGCTCAGGGAATCTACGTCAACTACAAGAACATCGCCCAGTCCAATCGCCTCAAAATCCCGTTCGGTATCGCGCAGGTCGGCAAGGCCTTCCGTAACGAGATCGTGACGAAGAACTTTATCTTCCGCACCTGCGAGTTCGAGCAGATGGAGATGCAGTTTTTCGTGAAGCCCGGCGACGACGAGAAGTTCTTCGAGTCCTGGCGCGAGCAGCGCATGTCCTACTATCCGAAGTACGGAATTCGCGCGGATAAGCTTCGCTGGCACCACCACGAAAAGCTCGCGCATTACGCGAAGGACGCGTACGACATCGAGTTCGAGTTTCCCATGGGCTTCCAGGAGCTCGAGGGCATACACAACCGGACCGACTTCGACCTCACCCAGCACACGCAGTATTCCGGCAAGGACCTTCAGTACATCGATCAGGATAACGGCAACGAGCGATACATTCCGTACATCATCGAGACGAGCGCGGGCCTTACCCGCAACGTCCTCATGTTCCTGTGCGACGCCTACTCCGAAGAGAAAGTGGCCGACAAGGGAAACGACGACGACTGGCGGACGGTGCTTCACTTCCATCCGTCGATCGCGCCGATTACTGTCGCTGTTCTCCCGCTCATGAAGAAAGACGGCCTTGCCGAACTCGCGCGCGACATACAAAACGAGCTCAAGGAAGACTTCATGACCGACTACGACCAGTCGGGCGCTATCGGAAAGCGGTACCGCCGGCAGGACGAGGTCGGCACGCCCTTCTGCGTCACGGTCGACTATGACTCCAAGGAAGACGATACGGTGACCCTGCGATTCCGCGATTCCATGGAACAAGTTCGCGTGAAGCGATCGGAACTCAGCGCTCTCATCCGAAAAGAAATTAAAAACTATAAGCGAGTTTGACGTACGGGGGGGCTTCGGCCTCCGCGTCACTCGACGGCTGGCCGCGCCCAGCGCGCGGCTTGCCGAAAGGCGTATCGCATGGCCGAAAGTAACCGACTGCATTCGATAAACTCCTCGCGGATACTCCGCGCGATTTGGCTCAACCCCGGGGTTTCCCGCATCAAGGTCGCCGAGATGCTCGACCTTGACCGCTCTACGGTAACCAAGATCATGCAGGTGATCATGAAGCGGGGACTCGTCGCGACCGCGGGAAAGAGCACGGAACAGTCCGGCGTCGGCCGGCGTCAGATAAGCCTCCTCGTCAACGGGGACATCGGCGTCGTACTCGGAGTCGAAGTTCAAAACTCGCGGTACCGCGCCGTCGTGACGGCCATCTCGGGTGCCGTCATCCATTCCT
Organism: uncultured Treponema sp.; assembly: GCA_964429975.1. Taxonomy (GTDB): domain Bacteria; phylum Spirochaetota; class Spirochaetia; order Treponematales; family Treponemataceae; genus Teretinema. Next base: position 10,987 of record CAYSEA010000015.1, on the reverse strand, counting down.
TCGCGCAGGCAAAGCCGACGGTCGGCGACGACTTAGTCCCGACTCTCGTGTCGATAATCAGGCAAGCGAAACGCTTCATCACGCGCGAGGGCCTCTCCCTTCTCGGCATCGGCGTCGGCCTTCCGGGCATAGTCGACCCGTACTCGGGCGTCGTCCTCCGCTCGAATCCTCTCAAGATTTTCGAGCCCCTAAACGTGCGCGAGCGGCTTGAGCGGCATTTCGAGGAGCATATATTTTTCGAGAACGACGCGAACTGTTGCTGTTGGGGCGAGCTCGCGTTTCGGCCGGAAACCAGAAACAGGAATTTCCTTTCGGTGCTCGGGGAGTTCCGGCATCTTGAGCAGGGAAGCGACGAGTACCACGGACTCGCGGTCGGCGTGGGTCTCGTGATTCGCGAGCGCGTGCTTCATGGAGACCATTTTACGGCCGGCGAATACCGAAGTCCGCTCGCGAACCGCTCGACCGGGCAGTTCGTCATACCGTGGTCAGACGTGCGCAAGCTGCCCGAGGACACCGAAGTGCTTCGCCGAGTGTACGCGGAACTGACCGCGAATCTCGCCTTTTTGGTGAACTGCGTCGATTTTACGAAAATACTGTTCGCGGGTGATCTTGCCTCGAGGCGCGAGAATCTCGCCGAATCGATGGCGTCCGCCATCGAGGAAAACTGGACGTACGATCTTGACCGGCCCTTTATCATCGAGTTTTCGGAGAACGGCGATGACGCGGTATGCATCGGCGCGGCAGGCCTCTTCGTGGAAAAGCTTTTTTCCGTTCCCGACATCGCCGACCGGTTTCACGAACTTGTCGGCTACGATCTTTTCGAGAAAATACTCGAGCGGCGCGGCTAGGCGATCGCGGCGCATCTCAGCGATCTCAGGTCGCTGAGTTCGCCTTACGCGAGGCTTCCGTCGGCTTGCCGGTAAAAGACCCGCTTTGCCTTTCCTTCCTGCCTCGGAAGGGCGCCCGGCGCGAAGACGTCGCCTTTCGGGGAAAAACCAAGCGCCTCTTTCAGCGTTTTTTCGACAACGAAGCCGGTAACCCCCGGCTCGGCTTCGACGTTCACGCGGACGTCCATGACGCCGTTTACTTCCTCAAGGATAATCTGATAGTTGTTAAGCACGCCCGGTATCGACATGAGCGCCTGTTCGACCTGGCTCGGGAAGAAATTGACGCCTTTCACGATGAGCATATCGTCCACGCGGCCCATGATCTGCGCGATCTTGGCGTGCGTTCTCCCGCACGCGCATTTTTTGCGCGAGACGACGCGCGAAAGGTCCCCCGTCCTGAAGCGGATGACGGGAAGGGCCTCGCGCGTGAGCGCGGTGATCGTGAGCTCGCCGATTTCCCCGTCGTTAACGGGCATATGCGTTTCGCGGTCGAGTATCTCGACGATGTAATGGTCTTCCCATACGTGAATGCCGTCGTGTGCCCGGCAATCCTGCCCGAGCGTTCCGACGCCTCCCGTTTCGGTCATGCCGTAAATATCGAAGGCCTCGATGCCGAGCCCGCCGCTGATTTTTTCCTTCATTGCCTTCGAGAAGGATTCCGCGCCGAAGATTCCGATCTTGAGGTCGGGCAGTTTTTCTTTCGCCTCCGCGAGCTCTTCCATGAGGCGCAGTCCGTACGAAACGACGCCGGTAATGACTCGCGTGCCGAAATCGCGGGCAAGCTTGATCTGCCGCGCGGTGTTTCCGGCTCCCGTCGGCACGACGAAGAGCCCGTATTTTCGCGCGCCGTGATACATTCCGAAGCCGCCGTTAAAGAGGCCGAACGACGGGGTTATCTGGACGACGTCGGCAGGTCTAGCCCCGGCCATCGCGTAGCAGCGAGCCATGCATGAGGCCCATTGCGCGAGGTCTCCTTCCGTATACGGCATGACGACGGGCGTTCCGGTGGAGCCGGAGGACATGTGCATCTCGACGATCTTGTCTTTTTCGACGCACGAAAGGCCCATCGGATAGGTATCGCGGAATATCGTTTTGTTTATCGTGGGAAGCTTTGCGAGGTCAGAAAGGCTTTTGACGTCCGACGGTGAAATGCCCGCGGCGTCGAAGCGTTCCCGGTATACGGGATTGCCGTCATACACGCGCGAAATCGTCGCCTTGAGTCGTTTGAGCTGCAAATCCTCGAGCTCGGCGCGATCCATCGTCTCCGCATCTTTCTCGAAATACAGGTCGCTCATTTTACATCTCCTCCGGCCGCGAAGGCCCGTATGTTAATCTTGCGATGGCTCTCGCCGACGCATTCGCGGATCGCTTGGTCCCAATACCCCGAAAGGGCGGGCAGCGCCCGAGAGGCGGCGCCGAGCGCGACGACGTTCGCCGCCCTCACATTGCCGGTACGTTGCGCGATGCCTTGCGCGTCGATGATCGAAAGGAGCGGAAAGACGCGCTTCAGACGCTCGTCTATGTCGGCGGGGTAGGCGGCCTTTCCCGACGAAACGGTAACCGGCACGATTATCTGATTCGAGACGACCGCGACGGCGCCGGGCGCGAGGTAGTGCGCGTATCGGAGGGCCTCGGCCTTTTCGAGCGAGATGAGCACGTCGACCGTGCCTTCCCACACGAGCGGGCTATACACGCGGGGGCCGAAACGCACCTGCGCGAGTACCGAGCCGCCGCGCTGGGCCATGCCGTGAACCTCGTTCGCCTTGACGTCGAGGCCCGCAAGTATCGCCGCGCGCGCGATGATCGCGCTCATGAGAAGGACTCCCTGACCGCCGACGCCGACGAGGAGTACGTTGATGTTTTTTTTCGCTTCGTTCATTCCGTTGCCCCCGAGATCGCGCCGAAGGCGCACGTTTGTTCGCACAGTCCGCATCCCGCGCAAAGCTCTTCCGAGATTCGAGGCGGCTCGCCTTTTTTCTCGGCCTCAATCGCCGGGCACCCGAGCCTGACGCACGACATGCATGATTTGCATTTTGCGCGATCTATCGTCCGTATCGTTCCGATGCGCGAGCGCGTCCTCAGGGGACAGGGGGCGCGCGCGACGATGAGCGAGGTTTCGCCCGAGGAAAGGGCGGCGGAAACGGCCGTATTGGTTTCTTTGAGATCGTAGGGGTTCACCGTCGATACGTTTTTCATGCCGCACGCGCGGCCGACGTCCTCTATCGAGATCGCGTGCGTCGCCTCTCCCATCAAGGTGGTTCCCGTTCCGGGATGGTCCTGGTGTCCGGTCATCGCCGTGGTTCTGTTGTCGAGCACGACGAGCACCGAGCGTCCCTTGTTGTACACGACGTCGATGAGCCCGGTGATGCCCGAATGGAAGAACGTGGAATCGCCGACGACGCCGACGACCCGCCGTTTTTCCCCGGCCTTGTCGATGCCCTGCGCGACGGAAAAGCCGCCGCCCATGCAGAGTATCGTGTCGGTTCTCGAGAGGGGCGGAAAGACCGCGAGGCTGTAGCAGCCGATGTCCCCGGTGACGATGACGTCGTGCTTGCCGAGCGCGAAGAAGAGCCCTCGATGCGGGCACCCCGGGCATAGGACCGGCGGGCGCGCGGGAAGGTCGGCGGCCTCGGGCACGGGTACGCGCGCGAGCGCGGGATCGGGCGCCGCGTCCGTCTCGAGACGCGATTTGAGCGCGAGCAGTTTCGGGACCGACAGCTCCCCGATTCCCGAAATGAGGTCGCGTCCCGAGCAGGCGATGCCCATCGCGCGAACGTGCTCCTCGAGGATATCCTCGTTCTCTTCGACGACCACGAGCGTCTCGACGCCTCGGGCAAACTCCCGAATGAGCGCGTCGGGATAGGGCCAGGCCCAGCCGAGCTTGAGAACCGACGCGTCGGGAAAGACTTCCTTGACGTAGTTCCACGCCAAGCCCTCGGCGATAATGCCGATCGACTGGTCTCCCCACTCGATCGAGTTAAGCGGGCTTTCGGAAGCCGCGAGCGAGAGCTCCGCGGTGCGCGTTTCGACTCGTTTGCGCATTTCGCGACCCCATACGGGAAGCGGGCAAAACCGCGCGGGGTTTCGCTCGAAGTTCGCCTCGCGGACGCCTGAGCGCTCGCCGGTTTCGACGAGCGAGCGGGAATGGCTGACGCGCGTCGTGAGCCTGAGCATGACCGGCGTCTTGAATCGCTCTGAAAGCTCGAATCCGTATCGCATGAACGCATAGGCTTCGGCGGAGTCCGCGGGCTCAAGCACCGGGATCTTGGCGAAGCGGGCGAAATGGCGGCTGTCCTGCTCGTTTTGGGATGAGTGCTGGCCGGGGTCGTCGGCGACGCAGATGATCATGCCGCCTTCCGTGCCGACGTACGACAGCGTCATGAGGGGATCCGCCGCCACGTTAAGCCCGACGTGTTTCATGGTGACGATGGTCCTGACGCCCGCGTAGGACGCGCCCGTGGCCGCCTCGAAGGCGACCTTTTCGTTGGGCGACCATTCAAGGTACACGTCGTCGCGATGGCGCGAGAGGTTTTCCAGTATCTCGGTGGAGGGCGTTCCGGGATATCCGAAGGCGGCGCTCGCGCCGGCCGCCCAAGCGCCGAGGGCAACGGCTTCGTTGCCCGTTAGGAGAGTTGTCATTGCGTTTCCCCTTGTCAGAAGATGATTCTGTCGGCCGCGACGATCGATGCCATCGACGACAGAAAGGCCGCGAGCATGAGCGCGTCGCCCGCCGTCGCGGCGATCGTTCTCGGCCGAGCGGTGTTTCGAGGGTCGAATCCGCGCGTCTCGATCGACAGCGCCAGGGTATCGACGTCCCTCGCGCACGAGATAAGGAGGGGCAACGAAAGGCGGAGCACCATGCCGATTTTGCGGATCGGGTTTCCCGAGTCCACATTGTATCCCCGCGAGGCCTCGGCTTGCAAGACCATTCTCATGCGGTCCCCGAAGGTCGGAATGAACCTGAGCGCGGTCACGAGCATGATCGAGTACGCGCCGGGAAGGCGAAGGTTTCCCGACACGAGGGACACGACGTGCGTCTGGCTCGTGAGGGAAAGCATGAGCGGGATCGAGGCGACTGACGCGACCATGCGCGCGGCCATGATGAGGCATGACGAAAGGCCCACGTCGGTTATCGCCCCCGCGTTCAACGGCGGAATGAGATAGAACAGAACCGTCCCGTCATGAATCGTGAAAATCTGAAAGAGGCAGAGCGTGAACGCCCCGAATAGGAGGGCGAGTATCGTGAGCCTGAAGGTGCGAAAGACGCCGAAGCCGGCCGCGACGATGCCCTCGACGAGGACGATCAAGAGGATGGCACGAACGTCGCGCGCGAGGTAGGCGGTCGCGACACACGAAAGCATCGCGGCGAATTTCAGGAGAGGCGCCATATCGCGCGGATGGCGGAAGAACGAGCGCGCGCGGTTGGCCGTCATACTGCCTCCTTTCCCGCCCGCGCCTCGATGAGGTCGGCGAGCGCGGTAAGCGGGTCTTTACCCGTCGGAGGGTCAAACGAAAGCTCGCGCGCGAGCCGGTACATCGAGGGTTCCGAAAGCCGCGCTCGCTCGAGCAGGGCGATATCGGAAAAAAACTCCCGCGGCGTCGCGTCTTTCGCGATGTGTCCGTCCACGAGCGCGATTACCCGGCTTGCGTGGCGCGCGACGAGCTCCATGTCGTGGGTCACGAGCAATACCGTGCCTCCCCCGTCGCAAATCCCGTGCGCCAATTCCATGACCCGTTCCGTCTCCGCCTCGTCCTGCGCGCTCGTGGGCTCGTCGAGCACGAGTATTCCGGGCGCGGTCGCGAGGACGGAGGCGAGGGCGACGCGCTGTCGGCGGGATCTCGTGAGCATGAGCGGGTCCGCGTCGAGCTTGTCCGAAAGGTCCGTGAGGCGCGCCGACTCGGCGACTCGACCGTCCCATTCGTCTTTGGGGACGCCGCAGTGGCGGAGGCCGAAGCGGATTTCGTCCCGAACGGTCGCGCAGAGTATCTGTCGGTCGGGATTCTGGAAGAGAAAGCCGACGTGCCGCGCGAGGACGCTCGTCGGCGTCTTTTTTGTGTCGTATCGCGCGACGCGCACCGTTCCGGCCGTCGGCTTAAGGAGTCCGTTGAGGTGCTTGAGCAGAGTCGTCTTTCCGGCCCCATTAGGTCCGACGATCGCGACGAATTCCCCGGGTTCAACCGAGAGGCTGACGTTTTTGAGGATGGTCGTTTTTTTGATGACGGCGGTAAGGCACTCGACGCGTATCATGCGCTTTCCCTCGCGCGCGCCACCGGCGCGATGAGCGAAAGGGCCTCGGATTCCGATGAGGGAAGCGATCCCGAGATGACGCCGCGCCGGCGGAGTTCGGCGCAGAGGCCGAGCCAGAGGGGCACGCGAAGCCCGAGCGAGCGGATACGCTCGGGATGTTGGCACACTTCCTCGGGCGTTCCCGATAGTGCGACTTTTCCCTTGCTCATCACGACGATGTCGTCGGCGAACTCGGCCATAAGGCCCAGATCACGGTCGATCATGACCGCGGTCGTGCCGTCGCGTTTCGTCGCTTCCCTGACGAGGGCGAAGAACTCGCGCGCCCCTTCGGGGTCGAGCGCGCTCGTTCCCTCGTCGACGAGTAGCACGCGGGGCTTGAGAGCAAGAGCCGAAGCCATGACGAGGCGCTGCTTTTGTCCGCCCGAGAGCGAGGCGGTGTGGCGGTCGGCAAAGCCCGCGAGTCCCACGCGGTCGAGCGCCTCGGCGACGCGTCGGTCGATTTCGGCGAAGTCAAGTCCGCGCTGGACGAGGGCGAAGGCGACTTCCTCGGCCGCCGTGAGGCTTATGATCTGGGCGTCAGGGTCGTCGAAGACGCTCGTGACGTCGGCGCCGACCGCGGCATGCCCGCGCGTCGACGGATCGTATCCCGCGATGGCGACGGTTCCGGAGAGTTCGCCGGGAAAGGCGCGCGGGGCGGTGCCGTTGAGCACGCGAAAGAGCGTCGTCTTGCCCGAGCGCTCAGCGCCCGCGACGCACGTAAGCCGCCCCGGTCCGACGGCGAAATCGATCCCGTCGAGGGCGTATTCGTCCGTTTCGTCGTACTTGAACCGGACCGATTCGAGCCTGATCACCGCGCGTCGGCGTCCTTGACGCGAAGCACCCGGCGAAGCGGCTCATAGGCGAGCTGGGTAATGACGGTGTTGGCAAGGGCCGTCGGGAGGACGACCGTGGCGATCATGACGTACTTCGCGTCCTTTCCCTTCGACATGAGGATAAACGAGAGAATGAGCACGAAGGTGGTGCCCGAGGCGAGGGTAGAAAGGAAGGTGACGAGGGCGGGTTTGAGGCTATATTTCCCGATCGGAATGCGGTACGCCGGCTTCGCGAGGAGGTAGCAGACAAGACAGCCGATCGGCTCTGAGACGAAATTAAGGAAGGGTACCGGGGAACCCGACGTCAGCTGGGAAAGGATCGCCGCGACCACGCCGATCGCGAGCGCCTCGACGAGTCGGGGGCGAACGAGCAGGATCGCGAGGCAGTACATCGAGATGATAAAGTTGGGCGTAACGGGAAGCTTCGGGAAGAACATTCGGATAACCGCGCCCGCGGCGAGCAGGATCCCCGCGAGTATGATGTCCCGCGTAGACATGTGTTTTTGTTCTTGATTCATGGTTTTTCTCCTCATGGGGCGATACGGACGATCCGCCCGTGACCCGATGAGGTATGATATCTTGCGAAGTTGTTTCTGTCAATAGAAACACTATAAAAGTGACGAATCACGCCCCACTCGGCCGCGCTTTGCCGTACGCGGTCGCGGTCTGCGCCATCGCGATCCGCGGTCGCGCCGAAACTACTCGATGTTTTCGAGTTCCTTGAGCCAGATCGCGGCGGACGCGTCGCTTGGCATGCGCCAGTCGCTCCGCGGCGAAAGGGTCACGCTGCCGACCTTCGGCCCGTCGGGGAGGCAGGAGCGCTTGAACTGCTGGGCGAAAAACCGGCGGTAAAAGACGCGCATCCAGGACAGTATCGTCGAGCGGTCGTACGCGTCGAAGGCCCGTGTCGCGAGAAAGAGTATTTTCGCGGGTGAAGATCCCCAGCGTACCATGTGATAGAGAAAGAAATCATGAAGCTCGTACGGACCGACGATATCCTCGGTTTTCTGGGATATCTCGCCGTCCTCGGGGGGCAAGAGTTCCGGGCTCACCGGCGTTTCAAGGACGGAGCGCAAGGCAAGCGAGAGTTTGTGGGCTTTCGGTTCCGCGTCGGAATCGCCAGCGCAGGCGAACGCAGACGCGGTATCCGCGCAATACGCCACGAGGTGGCGAACGAGCGTCTTCGGAACCGTGGAGTTTACCCCGTACATCGACATATGATCCCCGTTATACGTGGCCCAGCCGAGCGCGAGTTCCGAGAGGTCTCCCGTGCCGATGACGAGGGCGCCGACCATGTTCGCGCGATCCATCAAAATTTGCGTCCGCTCGCGCGCCTGTGAGTTTTCATACGTCACGTCGCGATTTTCGGCGTCTTGTCCGATGTCGCGGAAGTGTTGCTGTACGGCCTTCGTGATCTTGATTTCCTCGAGCGTCACGCCGAGCGCGTCGGCGAGCCGTTTCGCGTTTCCCTTCGTCTTGCCCGTCGTGCCGAAGCCCGGCATCGTTATGGCGAGGATGCCTGAGCGATCGAGCCCGAGCCGGTCGAAGGACTTGACCGCGACGAGGAGGGCGAGCGTCGAGTCGAGTCCGCCTGAAAGCCCGATGACGACGGATCTCAATCCCGTGTGAGAAATCCTCCGGGCGAGCCCGGCGGCCTGTATAGCGAGGATTTCCTCGCATCGAGACGCGAGCGCGCGCTCGTCCCGGGGGACGAAGGGATGAGCCTCAAGCGGACGATGGAGGACATACGACGCCTCGTCGCGCGCGCCTTCGCTTTCGCGGTCGAGGCTCACCGTTACGACGCGATACCCCGAGCTTTCTGGCTCCAGGGGGGCGAAGGAATTGAGGCGGCGGCGCTCCTGCAAAAGGCGGCGTGCGTCGATGTCGGCGACGAGAAGCCCTTTGGTAAACGGAGGGTTCTCCGCGAGAATCGCGCCGTTTTCGGAAATGATATCATGGCCCGCGAACACCATGTCCGTCGAGGATTCTCCCGTGCCCGCGTCGGCGTAGAGATATGCGCTGATGGTGCGAGCCGACTGGCTCGCGACGAGAGAGCGGCGGTAGTCAGCCTTGCCGACGGTTTCGTCGCTCGCCGAGAGATTCGCGATGATGACGGCCCCCGCCCGCGCGTGTCGGGACGAGGGCGGCTCGGGAACCCAGAGGTCTTCGCAAATCTCGCAGGCAAAGGCGAGGTCGGGATTCTTCGCGTCGACGAAGAGAATGTTCGCCCCGAAGGGGACGGCCTCGGGCGAAATGAGGTCCGCCGGAAGCATGACGGTTTCCGTCGGCGCGGGGGCGAAATGCCTGAGTTCGTAAAACTCACCGTAAGTGGGAAGGTGGGTTTTGGGGACGACGCCGACGACGCGTCCGTCCGATATCACGGCGGCGGCGTTATACCGGCTTCCGCCGCGCGAGAAGGGAAAGCCGACCACGAGCGTTATCGGAAGGTCCCGCGTTTTTTCCGCGATGAGCCTGACGGCCGCGAGCGCGACGCGTCCGAGCAATTCTTGCGCGAAAAGGTCGCCGCAGGTGTAGCCGGTTACGGCAAGCTCGGGAAACACGACGAGGGCCGCTCCGCGTGCGGCAGCGTTTTTCGCGAGCGCGAGAATCTCCGCGGTATTCGCCCCACAATCTCCGACCGCGCAATCTGGGGTCGCCACCGCGACCCGAAGGAATCCATGCGTCATCGTCCGTCTCCTCAAGGATGAACAGGATAGCGTCAAGTGTATACTTTTTTCGCCGAAACCGCTATACTCCCGCCCATTATGAACAAGGCTCTAGAAACGCTCAAGGAGCGCGGGTTTTACCAGCAATGCACGGACGTCGACGCCCTGTCCCGACTCATGGACGCAGGACCCGTCACGTTCTATGTCGGAATCGATCCGACCGGGCCGAGCACCCACATCGGGCACATGCTCCCGGTGTTCGCCCTGAGGCACCTCAGGGACGCGGGTCACCGCGGCATAGTGCTCATCGGCGGCGGGACCGCGCGAATCGGGGACCCTTCCGGAAAGACCGAGATGCGAAGGATGATCTCGTACGAAAAAATCGACGAGAACTCGGAATCGATACGCGCGCAAATCGACCGCTTCGTCAAATTCGACGACACGACGGCCCTGTGCGACAACAATAAGAATTGGCTTGCCGACCTCAACTATATCGATTTTCTCCGCGATATCGGCTCGCATTTTTCCGTCAACCGCATGCTCACCTTCGAGGCCTACCGAAAGCGCATGGAAACGGGTCTTTCCTTCGTCGAGTTCAACTACCAGCTCCTGCAGAGTTACGACTTCCTCAAGTTGAACGAGCGGCACGGCGCCGCCCTTCAGATCGGGGGCGACGACCAGTGGGGCAACATCGTCGCGGGTATCGAGCTTATCCGGCGCATTACCGGCCATGAGGCTTACGGGCTCACGTTCCCGCTCGTCACGACCTCGGACGGCAAGAAAATGGGCAAGACCGAGAAGGGCGCGCTTTTCCTCGACCCTGCGATGACGACTCCCTACGAGTTTTTCCAGTATTGGCGTAACGTGACCGACTCCGACGTTCGGAAGTTCCTTCTTTTGTTTACCTTCCTTTCGGTATCGGAGATTGACAGTCTTGTCGCGGGCGATATCAACGCGGCCAAGGAAAAGCTGGCGTTTGAGGTCACGAAGGAAATTCACGGGCTTGCGGAAGCCGAGAAGGCGCTCGCCGGGGCGAAGGCCGCGTTCGGCGGCGGCGGGGACCGAGCTTCGATGCCGACTGCCGCGCTCGACCGCTCTCGCTTCGACGCCGGGTATCCGGTGGTGGATCTCTTCGTTGAAGCGGGCTTAAGCGCCTCCAAGAGCGACGCGCGCCGTCTTATCGAGCAAGGCGGCGCCACAGTTGCCGACGCCACCGTTACGGACGTCAAGGCAACCGTCGCCTCAAGCGCGCTCGACGCCTCAGGCGAGCTCATCCTCCGCGCCGGCAAAAAAAAGTTCGTCCGCGTGACGACG
>CAYSEA010000014.1:0-48893 GCA_964429975.1 uncultured Treponema sp. | reverse complement strand
GAGCCGCTCGCGGGCGCGGGTCGGAATTTGGTGCACGACGCCGAGCATGTCCTGGCTCGTGTCGCGAAAGCCGATGCCGCGGCCTATTCCCGACTCGAAGTACGAGGCGGAACGGGCGAAGTTGTAGGTGACGATGCACTGGTACTGATTCCACACGGCCATGCGGTCGAGCTTCTCGTCGCCGGTCTTGAGGGTAAAGTTCGAAAGGAGCCCGTCCCAGAACTTCTTGAGATCGGCGAACGCCGCGTTCACCTGCTCGGGCGTCGCGAACCGCTTCTGGAGCGCGATGGCTTTTTCCTTGTTGATCACGCGCATTGCGGGATTGGTCTGCAGGAGGTTCGCGGAAGGCGCGGGACAGCCGTTTTCGCCGGCCCACTTTTTATCCTCGGCCATCTCGATGTATCCGAGGACGAAGATAAAGGTCTTCGACGTGCCGGGCTCGAGAGAGACGTTGAGGCGATGGCTCGCGATGGGCGACCATCCGTCCGCGACGAAGTTTCCGCTCTTGCCGGCCATGACGGTATCGGGGGCGTCATAGTTATTGTGAAGTCCGAGGAAAGTTTCGCGATCGGTATCGAAACCGTCGATTTTTGAGTTCACGGAATAGAAGGCGAAGTGAGTGCGCCGTTCGCGATACTCGGTCTTATGGTAGATCGCGCTATCCTCTACTTCCACTTCGCCAGTGGAGAAGTTGCGCTGGAAGTTCGTCGTGTCGTCGAGGGCGTTATACAGGCACCACTCGACGAACGAAACGAGGGAGAGGTCCTTTTTCGCGCCCGACTCGTTCTTCAACGTGATCATCTGCACCTCGGCGTTTTCGCCGTTCGGCACCATGTAGAGAACGTCGGCCCTCACGCCGTTCTTCACCGAAGAAAGCTTCGAGTATCCGAAACCGTGACGGCACTCGTAGGAATCGAGCTCCACGCGCATCGGCTTCCAGCCGGGATTCCAGACGGTATCGCCGTCCTTGATATAGAAGTAGCGCCCGTTGTTATCGAGCGGCACGTCATTATAGCGATAGCGGGTCAATCGGCGAAGGCGAGCGTCGGTGTGAAAGGCATAGCCGCCGGCGGTATTCGAAATGAGCGAGAAAAATTGCGTATTCCCGAGATAATTGATCCAGGGATACGGTGTCCGCGGCGTCTCGATGACATATTCGCGGTTAGCGTCGTCAAAATGTCCGAATTTCATAACCTCTCCTTAAGTTAATTGCAAGAGTCAACTAACCAAAGAATACCACAGCCACGTTGCGCTGTCAAAGGGTTTTCCCCTAGGGCCGGTTATTCTTCGCCTCAATATCCTTGAAATACCGTACCGTCCCGACGCGAAGCTCGTCGGTCGCGTCCTCGTCGCACACGATGAGCGACTTGGGATGCAATTGCAGGACGCTGATCGTCCACATGTGGTTGACGCCTTCCTCGATTGCATGATGAAGCGCGCGCGCCTTCGTGTAGCCGGACGCGAGGATCAGGACTTCCTCGGCGTCGGTTATCGTGCCGACACCGACGGTCAACGCGCGCGTCGGAACCTGTTCGGGGTCCCCGCCGAAAAAGCGCGAATTCATGATTATCGTATCCTGCGTAAGCGTCTTGACGCGCGTGCGCGACGCAAGCGACGAGCCGGGCTCGTTAAAGGCTATATGCCCATCGGCGCCGACGCCGCCCATGAAAAGATTAATCTTTCCAAAAGATGAAATACGTTCCTCGTACCGCCTGCATTCCGCATCGGGGTCTTTCGTGGTTCCGTCGAGCAAGTGTATGTTTTCCGCCGGAATATCGACATGCGAGAAGAAATTATCCATCATGAAGCGCCGGTAGCTCTGCGGATGGTTTCCGTCGAGACCGAGGTATTCGTCCATATTGAAGGTAACGACGTGCTTGAAGGTAACCTTGCCCGCCTTGTTGAGCCTGATGAGTTCCTTGTACACGCCGAGCGGCGTCGACCCCGTCGGCAACCCGAGAACGAAAGGCCGTTCGGCAGTCGGCGCAAAATTGTTGATTCTCCATGCGATATGATTCGCCGCCCATTCCGCGCACGTTGCGTAGTCTTCCCTGACTATTACCCTCATCTATTACTCCTGTACGGTGATGAACTTACATGATAATCGAGTTCTTGCGGGTTTGCAAACGAAACAGCTCAGCCGTGAGTCGGCTCCGAGAAAATCGAGCCCCGAATCCGGCGAACGAGCATCGCGCGGCCGAGAGAGACGGAGACGACCTCGCCGGATCCCTCCAATACAAGCGACACGATGAGGTCCCCGGCTCGCTTTTCGGTCGAAAGCGGACGCCCCAGGAGGAGCGGTCCGTCCTTTTCGTCAAGCTTGACCTCGAGGAGCGCGCCCGAGGCCATCGCGTGCTCCGCGATCCTGACCTTGCCGAGAAAATCCATGCCGCGCGCCTCGATTTTCTCGATACGCACCGAGGCCGGATCGAGCTGTTCGGGCGAGAGGACGATTTTTCGCTCGACGCGCGACCGAAGGGCCTCGCGAATGTCGGGATCGACGTCCATCGCCTCGATCGCGTCGAATAGCTCGCGGACAAGGGCCTCGCGCGCCGTTCGCTCGCGCAACCCGTCGTCGGCTGACGCCTTACCGTCGGCAACCTCACCGTCCTCTTTCACCGCGGGCGCAAGCGCGAGGGAGGGAAGCCGCGAGACGCGCGGGCGCGCGGGCGGCGTGGAAACCGACGGCGCGAAGTCGAGTCCGGCGCGCGAGAAAAGCTCGGCGAGGTCTTCGTCGGACGAAACCGCGAGGGTATAGACCCCGGGCGCGAGCGTTTTGCCTATCCACGGCGCCACGGCCTCATTTTGCTCGAACACGGCGCGCCGCCCCTCGTCGACGCGAAGAACGTATCCATGGTAGAGGGAAACGGAGGAGTAATTTCGATACCAATCCGAAATCGTAAACGCGACGTTACCCGGCAACGGTTGGCGGGAAAGCGCGGAAAGGGTCTTAATTACCGTCGCGTCAGTTTCGCCCATATCGAACGCGGCCGAACACGATCGGCGGGTAATGGTAAAGTTTGCGGCCGTCTGTATGTCGGCGACCTCGAGAAAGGCCGCGAGCGGCAGAAGAGAGCCGAGCGCGAGCCCGGGGAAGACGATGACATCGAACGAAGGAGACACGACGATCGCGTGCGTCGCCTGCCCCGATCCGTCGAAGAAAGCCTCGTTGCGCGCGAAGGTTCCCTCCCCGCCGTCGAGAATGATGCCGAGCGATCGGGCGATTCCGGGAAAATCAGGTGGCGTGTCGCGGGCAGTACGAGCATCGCGCGTTTGCGCCAGCCCGCTCGTGGGAGACGCCGCGGATTCGCCCCCGATCATCGCCGCGAAGCGGGTTCGAGCCTTTGGCGAGAGAGACCCGCCGAGCCGCTCGCCCGAGAGAAACGCAAGTCGCCCCATCGCGTCGCCCGCGTAGCGCGCGCCGCTTTCGAGCGAGTATACGAAATCGACGAACGCCTGAGCGCCGCGCTGTAATTCCTCGCGGGGAAAGCGACCCGTCGACGCGGCCGCGACGTACGCCGCCCGCTCCGCCTCCCCGCATTGCGCGAACGCGGCCCATCGCGCGGGGTCAGGCACGAGCCGGCCGTCAACGACGCCGACGAGACCGAGGTTGCGCAAGGCCGCGACAAGCGCCTCGGCGAGCGACTCGTCGCCCTCGAAGCGGGGGAAGCTTTCTAAAACTCCGGCAAGCGTTTTCTTGCGAAGCGAGCCATCGTTCTTGATCGACTCGCCCTCGAGCAGGAAAAAGCTATAGAGTCCGGCGAGCGCGAGGTCGTCGAGGCGAAGCGCTCCCCTCGCGGGCTCGCCTCGTGACACGGGAGAGACAAGGGCCGCGCGCGTCGCGTACGGCGCGAGATCGTCCTCGAGAAGCGGATTGATCGCGTACGCGCGGGCGCTATTCTCGTCGCGACGATAGATAATGAGGCGCTCCTCAAGGTTGAGGATGCGCTCGTACACTGCGGAAAACGACGACGAGGGGCTCAGCAGGGAAACGATTCGCTGCTGCGTCGGGGTGTTCATCTCCCGAATCGCCGCGAGCACGGCGCGATCCGCGTCGTCAAGGCTCTGCGCGATGCGCTCTTTCGTGGCCTTCTTGCGCAAAAACGCGGACAGTTCCTCGATGAGGCGCTGTTTGTTGAAGGGCGTCTTGATCGCGCCGAGGTACATCCTCAGGAGGTCGAAGAAATACTGATCGGAAAGGCGCGTGAGCGCCTCGCGCCAAGCGACGACTGATTCGTGCTTCATTCGCCCGCATCCCCCGCCTGTTGCGGCAACGCGCTATTCATCTCGCCCCAGCGGACGATCTCGTACTCATAGCCTTGCTCCGCGAGAAATTTCTGACGATTCGCGGCGAAGTCCTCCTCGACGGTGCGGGAGGTGATGATCGTGTAAAAATGGGACGTGCGCTCCTTCGGCCGCAGGATGCGCCCGAGGCGCTGAGCTTCTTCCTGCCGGCTTCCGAACGTTCCCGATATCTGAATGGCGACCGACGCGTCGGGAAGGTCGATCGCGAAGTTGGCGACCTTCGAGACGACGAGCGTCCGTATGATACCAGAGCGAAAATCCCCGTATATGCGATCGCGTTCGACGTTCGGGGTCTTACCGGTAATGATCGGACAGGAAAGCGCGCGGGCGATTTTTTCGAGCTGATCGATGTATTGGCCGATCACGAGCACGGCGTCTCCCGAATGCCGCGCGAGAAGCGCCGAAACCACGGAAAATTTCTCCGGATTCTCGCTCGCGATCCGGTATTTTTGTCGTTGACCCGCCACGGCATATTCCACCTCAAGGGCAGGATCAAGATCGACGCGCACCTCGGTGCAGAGCGCGGTCGCGATCCAGCCCTGTCCCTCGAGATCCTTCCAGGGAACGTCATAGCGTTTTGGGCCGACGAGGCTGAAGACGTCGCCCTCGCGGCCGTCCTCCCGCACGAGCGTCGCGGTCAGGCCGAGACGGCGGATGGTTTGTATCTCGGCGGTTACGCGAAACACCGGGGCGGGAAGGAGGTGTACCTCATCATAGACGATGAGGCCCCACGCGCGCTCGCGAAACAGGCGGAAGTGGGGGAACTCACCGTCCTTCGTCGGCCGCCAGGTCACGATCTGATAGGTCGCCACCGTCACGGGGCGGATCTCTTTCGCGTCTCCGGTATACTCGCCGATGTCCTCGCGGGAGAGGGTCGTCTTGTCGACGAGCTCGTCTATCCACTGGTGCACGGCGGCGACGTTGGTGGTGAGTATGAGGGTGCTCGTGCGAAGGAGGGCCATGACCTGCATGCCGACGACGGTCTTTCCCGATCCGCACGGGAGCACGATGGTCCCGTATCCGGTGCCGGGGCCGCGATCGCCGACGAGGGCGCCCGCCGCGTCGCGCTGATAGTCGCGAACGGTCAGGGGCGCGCCCGAAAGCGCGGTTTCGCGAAGAGCCACGTCAAGAGGTTCGCCGTCGCGAAGGGGGGCCTCGTCTTTTACCGGCCAGCCAAGGCGCAACAGCTCCTGTTTGACGGTACCGCGATGGAGGACGGCGATGCTGAAGCGATAGCCCTCCGTTCCGTCGGGAACGAGATACTTCGCCATATGGCGAGACGCGGAAAGTTCCTGATATACGCGCGCGGAAGACGACTCGAGTATGAGCGTATCCTCCTCGCCGGAGGGAAGGAGCCTGAGCGTGCCGAATCGGCTCATCGTCTCGGGAACCCAGGAAAGGACCGAGGCGGGCACGGCGAAGCGCGAGAACTCCCGCAGCGTTCCGATAATGTCCGAGGGAGCGAACCCGGCGCTCGCGGCGTTCCACAGCGAGAGCGGCGTCACCCGATAGGTATGGAGATGCTCGGGTGATTTTTCCAGCTCAGCGAAGGGAATCAGGGCGTTGCGCGCCTCGATCGCCCGCGGCGCGTGAACGTCAAGGAGGATCGAGCGGTCGCCCTGGACTATTAAGGGATTCATCTGGTCATGCGGCATAACGTACCATTGTATCCGCATCGCCTTGCGGGAGCAAGGCCTTTATTGATACATGATGAGGTAGGGGCGCGGCTCGAGCGCGAACACTTCCTCGGGGGTCATCAAGGGTTTGTCCCAACCGGCGCCCGCGATAGTCGGCTCGAGAAAGAGCTTAAACGACTTCAGGGGAATATTCCGGGCGAGCGCGTTATGCGCGTATGTGCTCTTTTTCAGCGGCGGCGACCCGAATCCGTCGGCGCAATGGATGAGCTTCACGAGCGGAAAGTCCGAGCGAACCTCGTGCCGCGAGGAAATCATCTTCGGCTTGAATTGGTGGACGACGAGCATTCGCCTTCCGGGAAGGTTGTGCTCCGTAAGCCAGGACTGCATTGCGGCCTGCGCGGCATTGAGCTCGGAAGCGGTAACGTAGCCGATTTCCTGCATGGGCTTGTCCGTGCGCCACTCGGGGTCGAGCGCGAGATGCACGTTATCGTACCGCAAATAGGGAAGGAGCCGCTGCATGGCCGCCTCGACGGTAAAGCGGCCGATCTGATGGTCGAGAAACACGTACCACCCGCGAGCGGCCGCGTACTCGACGTACTGGCGAACGACGGAGTCCGAGAGGATACCGATGTCCCCGCCGGGCCAGCATGTCCCGTAAATAATATAGAGGGCGGGAATTACCCCGCGCTGTCCGTTCGCCGCGTCATACTGCGCGACGAGTCCCGCGACGACTCCGTCGAGATCCTCAAGCTTATGCTGCCCGAGAAGGCCCATGTTTTTGGCCCCGGGCTTGCCGTATATGGCGATGACGTCTGAATTGAGAAGGACGGACTGTAACCGCGGGGACTCTCTGGTTTCCTCGCGCGTCGGTACCCACGCCACGCTTTCGCTCAAGGCGAACTCGCGGGCGCCGGCCCAGGTAAGCGCCCGGGGGAAAAAAGGCTCGAAGCGAGGGGGAACGCCCTGCTTTCCGCTGCTATCCACGAGAGTGACGGTCGATTCCGAAGAGAGCGCTGCGGTCACGCACACGAGTAACGTCGCGACGGCGACTCGCCACGGCGTCTGATGAGTTTTCATTCTGGCTCCTGTTTCTAATTTATCGGCCGGGCGTCGGACGAACTGAAGCAGGACGGGATCGAAAGAGAAAATCCGCGATGAGATCTTCCCGCGAGGCGCGGCACACGACGAGGTCGCCGATCGCGGAAGCCGACAGGGGCCCGGAAAGGGACAGGCGCCGGAAAAAAGACTCCTCGTTCGGGACTTCCTGGCTCACGTCGACGTAGAGGGACCCCGAACTACCCGTCGTCGGGCGGTACAGAAGATACACGAACTCACGCCTGCGCACGCCTTCTAGCACGAGATATCGCTCGCCGGTCACGAGGAAGGATCCGTCTCCCGCACGGGTCGAGACGAAGCTCCCCGCGAAACCGCGCTCGAGGTCATGTCCGTTCACGACGCATCGGAGGACCTCCACGCCGGCTTCGGCGACCGGCCGCGCCTTGTCCGCGGATCTTGTCGTTCCGGCGGCGGGAGCCTTCGGCGCCGTGGCCGAAGCCTTCGCTCCCGCTCCCGAGGAGCCGCCTGCGTCCATCTTCTCGATCAAGCGTTCCAAGAGGGCGTTGGTATTGTTTTTCGCGCCGGTTACGTCCGCGCCGGAGATTCCCGGAAGGAGGGGATTGTCGTCGCCAAAACCAAGGAGCGAGAGAAATCCCGCGGTTTCTGACGCGGCGCGTCCCGTGACTTGCTTACTTGGCGAAGATGACGCGGCACTTTTGCCGACGCTTCCGCCGGCACTTCCGCCTGCAGGCTCACCCGACACGGCGGGAGATGACGGGGGGCTAATGGTCGGCGGCTTCGGCGGCGCGGGTATCGCCGGCATCGGAATGGCCGGCGGGGCAATCGGGTTCGGCGGCGCGGTCGGCGAACCTTGCGCGATTAGCCGCGCGATCGGGGTGATCGGAGCGATCGGGGCGAGCAACGCAATGGCCGCGAGGGCAAACGCGACGCGACGGCCGCTCATGGCCGACCGCCAAGCCCCGAAAGGCTTTTTTCGACCTGCTCAAGGCGGGTTTTCAGCGAGGCGATCGTACGCTCGAGGCGCAGTCGCTCCTTCTCGAGCCGGTCGCGGGGGGCCTCGTCGCTCAGGGCGCGCGCCAAGCTCACCTTGACGGTATCGGGGCTATGCCGGGCGGCGAGTTCCCGTTCCGCAACCGCGCGCAACTCGGGCGTCCGTTGGGACGCGACGATCTTCATGGCGTCGTAGCCAAGAGAGGTATCGACCCCGAGAGAGCTGACGCGCACGGCGGACTGCGCGGACGTGCGCGGGAGGCAGAGAACGCGGTCAACGTAGTCCTCGTACCGAATCCCCGCCTTCTCGCAGAGGACGTGCGCCTTCGCGAGCAACCGCCCAAGCTCGCTCATGAGCTTGCCGTTTTCCGCGATGCACTTCGTCCTGATTTCCTCGGTGAGCGCCTCGAGCTCAGAGGACTTCTCTATCCCGATGCGGTAAAATTTCTTTTTTTCGGCTTTCTCGAGCAACGCGTGAAACCGCGCCCAAAACGCGGCCGTGTGCGATTTCGCCGTCTGGAGCGCGCCGTCGGCCTCGCACTGCAAGTGATGCGCGTATTCGTGGATCGCGGTATAGACGAGCTCGTTGTCGTCGGAGAAGTTTTTGTTATGAAGGAGTATCTCGCGCGTATCGGGCTTATAGAGGCCGTTGACGCGCCGGCTTTTCTTTCCCGTCATGATGACGCTAAACTCGAGCGCCGTGTCCTCGAGCGACAGGAGCAACGTCTTGATTTGATCTTGGTTCATCGCGCGTCTCCGGCGTCGAGAAAGCCCGCGCGCGCGAGGGCGATCGAAACCGCGGCGACGCAGGCGGTCTCGGTCCTCAGCACGCGCGGCCCGAGCGTCGCGACGCGAAAGCCCGCGGCGGAGAAAGCCTCTCGCTCCCGCGCGGTCCAGCCGCGCTCGCTACCGAGGGCAAGCGTGAGGGGACACCTTGGCGAAAGAACCCAAGGCTCTCCGAGTTTGCCGCGCGCCTGTCCGCTCATGCCAAGCGGCATGGTCGCGAGGCTTCCCTCGGCGCCCTCGAGGTCGAGGAGAATCCGATACCCGGCGGCGGCCTCGCCCGCGGCGATACCGTCGTTTGAGAGGGCTTCGCGAACGCTCGCGCGCATGTTCAATGCGGGAACGGCGGTGCCGCCCGCCTGCATGCATCCGTCGAGCAGGGCAGACATGGCGGCACCGCGATCGACAAGGCTCGACTCGAGATACGACTTTTCCCCGAGCTCCGTCCCGCACAGGCTGATCGACGAGACCCCGAGGCTCGCAAGGTCTCGCAGCAAGCGCTTGAGCTGAATCGGCCGCGGAAAGCCGACGATGACCGAGACGGGAAAGAGCGGCCGCGCGTCGCGCGTCGCCTCGAAGGCAAAGGCGACGCCGTCATCCCCCATCGAGAGAATCGTCGCGATACCCTCGGGACCGTCGATTTCGCCGGCGAGGAAGGTCTCGCCGGGGCCCTTTTTGAGTATTTTACGGATGTGCTCGGCCCGCGCGTCTCCGCGCGCGAAACGCGTCTCGCCGCGCGCGAACAGAATGATGTTCATGGTTTGGCCGACAGTATAGCAGACCGGTTTGACTTTTCATACGGGCGGGGTGTACATTTTCCCCATGACATACGCTCACGGTATCGAGAGCGCGGCCGAAGTGGTGGCGCGCGACGTTCTTGCGATCAAGGAAGGCGAACAGTTCCTCATAATCACGAATCCGACGGGCGACGTGATGGAGATCAGCAGGGCGCTTTACGACGCGGCCCGCAAGCTCGGCGCCGAGACGACCCTCGTCGTCCAAGACGAAAAAACCCAGCTCGACTTCGCGAACCGCGCGGCCCTCGCGGCCTTCGGCTCCGAGCCGGACGTTTGCGCCTCGATATCGGCGAATAAAATGGGGAAAGACCGATCCGGCATCGCGAAGCCATGGGTCGGCTCAAACGGCCGAAAAATCGACCACATCTTCCATTGGCTGATGGACGAAAAGAAAACGCTTCGTTCGATCTGGACTCCCGGAATCACCGTCGACATGTTCAGGCGCACCGCGGCGATCGACTACGGCCTGCTTCAACGGCGATGCGCCGCGATAAGCGAGGCACTCTCGGGCGCGGAGTCGATTCGCGTCACGTCTCCCGGCGGTACGAACGTGCTCGTGCCCGTGCTCGGTCGCTCGCCGATGAGCGACGACGGCGACTTCACGAAGGGAGGCGCAGGCGGAAACATCCCCGCGGGCGAAGTCTTCATAAGCCCGCTCCCGGGCAAAAGCGAGGGCGTCATCGTCTTCGACGGTTCCGTCAGCCTCAATGAGGGCGACATGATTACGGAGACACCCGTACGGGTTACGCTCAAGGGCGGATACGTCGTCGACATAACGGGCGGAAGCGAAGCGGACTTACTCGCCCGTTCGATCGAAGCCGGCGAAAAGAAAGCGCGCGAGTTCGTCGCCGAGGGAAAGCTCACGGCCGACGAGGGCCTTTCCTACGAGCGAAACGCGCGCGGCCTCGGCGAGCTGGGGATCGGCCTCAACCCCGCCGCGGAGATTCGGGGAAACATGCTCGAGGACGAGAAAGCCTTTCATACTTGCCACTTCGCGATCGGCAGCAATTACGACAACGACGCGGAGGCCCTCATCCACCTCGACTGCCTCGTCAAGAATCCCACGATCGTCGTAAACTATCCCGACGGCTCGAACGTAGTCATTGAAAAGGAGGGCCTTTTGGCCGCTCCTTTCGGGGAGATATCATGAAAAGCGAAAATGCCTCCGTGCCGATAGCGGAACTGGTCGCGCGACAGCGCGCGACCTTCAATTTGGGAACGACCCGGCCCGTGGGGTTCAGGATCGAGCAGCTCGACCGACTCGGGAAGGCGATACGCGCGCGCGAGCGGGAGATCCTCGACGCCACGAAGGCCGATCTCGGCAAATGCGATTTCGAGGCCTTCACCACCGAGATTGTGCTCGTCCTCGAGGAAATCAAATTGATGAAGCGGAAGGTTCGCGCGTGGTCAAAGCCGCGCCGCGTATCGGCAGGGCTCTTCAACTGGCCGGGCGCGGGACGGACCTACCGGGACCCGCACGGCGTGTGCCTCATCATGTCGCCCTGGAACTATCCCTTCATGCTCGCCGTGGCGCCGCTCGTCGGCGCGATCGCGGCGGGAAACACCGTCATCCTCAAGCCGTCGGCGTATTCGCCCGCGACGTCGGCCGTGATCGCTTCGCTCCTGCGAGACGCGTTCCCGCCCGATTTCGTCGCCTGCGTCGAGGGCGGCCGCGAGGTTAACCAGGATCTTCTCAGGCAGGAGTTCGACTACATCTTCTTTACCGGAAGCGTGGCGGTCGGCAAGCTCGTGATGGAAAGCGCCTCGAAACACCTGACGCCGGTCACGCTCGAGCTCGGCGGAAAAAGCCCGTGCATCGTGGACCGAAGCGCGGACATAGACCTCTCGGCGCGGCGCGCGGCGTGGGGGAAATGCATCAACTCGGGCCAAACCTGCGTCGCGCCCGACTACTTCCTCGTTCACGAGGACGTCAAGGACGCCTTTGTCGCCAGGTTCAGGGAATATGTCGCGCGTTTTTACGGCGCGAACCCCCACGAAAGCGAGGAGTTCCCGCGCATCGTAAACCGCCACCACTTCGACCGGCTCTCGTCGCTCATCGCCGGCGCCCGCGCGCAGGCAGGGCGAGTCGTAACGGGCGGCAGGGTCTCGGCGGATACGCTAAAAATCGAACCCGCCATCATCGAAGGCGTCTCTTGGGACGATCCCGTCATGGCCGAGGAACTCTTCGGACCGATCGTCCCCGTCATTACATGGCGCGACGAGGGCGAGATTATCCGGAAAATTGTATCGCGGCCAAGACCGCTCGCGCTCTACGTCTTTACGCGTGACAAGGCGCAGGCGCGCCGAATCACGGGCTCGATTCCCTTTGGCGGTGGTTGCGTCAACGACACGATCATGCACGTCGCCACGCACACCCTTCCCTTCGGCGGGACAGGCGCGAGCGGCATGGGCGGCTATCACGGCAAGTGGAGCTTCGACACCTTCACGCGCGTCAAATCGGTCGTTGAAAAACCGCTCTGGGCGGACGTGCCGCTCAGGTACGCACCGTTCGGGCGGAAATACAAGCTCTTCCGGAAGTTCCTCGGTTAATCGCGAGCGAGTGCGCGCGCGGTCGAACTCCCGCGCGCGCCGTCACGCTCAGAGGCAGGACCATCCCTTCTGATCGATGCCCTCGACCCAGCGGCTCGCCCACTCGCGGGCCGAGGAGAGGTCATGGTCAAGCCAGTTCCCGCACATGACGGGATCGACGCCGGGGACGGCCTCGTCGTCGGGCCAAGCGGCGACGCGCGCGAGCACGGCGCGAATCGCCTTCGCGACGGCCTCCTCCCCGATCTCGCCGAATACGGCGAGATAAAAGCCGGTTCGGCATCCCATCGGCGAAAGATCGATGACACCCTCAAGTTCGTCACGGATGAACTCGGCCATCAGATGCTCGAGCGTATGCAGGCCGGCGGTCGGCATCGCCTCCGCGTTCGGCTGGCAAAAGCGGACGTCGAACTTCGAGACGACGTCGCCGCGCGGCCCTTCCTTTTTTCCGGCGAGCCTGACGTACGGGGCCCGCACCGCGGTATGGTCCAGGCTAAAGCTTTCCACGTTTCGCGATTCCTTCATTGCGCCTCCCCGGGAACGGTCGAAAGTTCCCTCATCATGCCGAGCACGACCCGCGCGCTGATGCGCGAGGCGTCACGGGAAAAATCGTCATACGACACGGTAGCCTCATGGCCCGCGAGATCGGAAATACTCCGTAAAATGAGAAAGGGGACCCCATTGAGCGCGCACACCTGCGCGACGGCGCCGCCTTCCATCTCGACGCATGCCGGCGAGAACGCCGTTCTGATGCGGTTTCGCAAAGCCTCGGCGGCCACGAAAACGTCGCCAGTCGCGACGCGACCCTCGAGCATCGCGCCCTTTCGCTCGCCTTCCGGTATGAGCGCGAAGGCGCGAAGCGCGCACGCGCGAAGCAAGGGATCGGCGAGGAAAAAAGGAGAATCGTTTCCGGGAATCTGCCCGAGCGCGTATCCGAAGGCCGTCGTGTCGAAGTCGTGCTGGACCGCGTCGGTCGACGCGATCATGTCGAACACGCGCAGGCCCTCGGCAAGCCCGCCGGCGGCGCCGGTATTGATGACGTGAGTCGCCCCGAATTCCGACACGATCGTCTGCGCGCACAGGGCCGCGTTAACCTTTCCGACGCCGCAGCATACGACGATCGCCTCGCAGCCGGCGAGCATGCCCTCGTGATACTTGAGGCCGCCTCGATGGACGACGCCGACCCGGGCGCCTGAATCCCGCATTTCCGCGAGTAAGAGCTCGACCTCTTGGTCGACGGCCCCGACAATCCCGATTTTCATGCTATCTCCTTCAAGTAGACCCACACGCGCGCGAAGCGCGCTCACTTTAGTATACCGTAAAGCGTCAGGGTGGTCGAACCCGGAAATCCCGTTTCGGCGTCGTTTTTCCTGAAAAAAAGTATACTTTTTGGCGTAATTCTTATCAATTTTTATACACTTTCGCATCATTTTCTGATACTCTGTTGCCACAATGCCCGGCGCCTGCGAAGAATTTGTTCTGCGAGACATCCTTGAGAACGAGACAATCTGCACGTTTTTCCAACCAATCGTCAGCCTGACGACCGGAAAAATTTTCGCGTATGAGGCCCTGGTGCGCGGAATCAGGCACGACTCGCCCTCGCTCATCGCGCCGTGCGAGCTCTTTGCGCGCGCGGACGCCGAAACCAAATCGCTCGAGTTCGATACCCTCTGCCGTAAAAAAGCGTTTGAGTCATTTCACGACTTCCGGGAAAGCACCGACGCGATGATGTTTCTCAACGTCAATACCTCGATAATCGGCGCAAGCGACATGGATCATCCGCACATCGGTACCGTCGCGAGCCGAATGGGCTTTGACCCGTCGTTCATCGGCCTCGAGCTCATCGAGGCGCGCTCGAACTCCTCGGACGCGCTCATCGATTTCGTCGGTCGATATCGCGACGCGGGCTTCCTCATCGTCATTGACGACTTTGGCTGCGAGCAGTCGAATATCGACCGTCTCATACAAATTCGCCCCGATATCATTAAGGTCGACCGCAACATCATCGCCGAGATCGAATCCGATCCCTATCGGCAATCGATTCTCAAGTCCATCCATTCGCTCGCGGAAATGACCGGCGCTCTATGCCTCGCGGAAGGCGTCGAAACGCTCGAGGAAATCGCGACCTGCCATCTCTTGGGTGTCGATCTCTTCCAGGGCTTCTCGATCGCATGCCCGGCGCCTGACCTACCCGCCCTCGAGCGGCGTACCCGAGCGCGAATCACCGAGCTCCGCGAGCAATTGCGGGCGGTTACCCTCAACTCGCTTCGTTCGCGCCGAAGGCTCACCGGCGACGTAAACGCCCTTGCGGATTGGTTGATTCGACAGCTATTGCCCGGAGACATGGAGGCAATGTACCCCGTTTTCCAGGAATTCATGGCGATGAACAGCGAAATCGAGTGTATCTTTCTCATCGATTCGCAGGGAACGCAAATTTCCCACACGATTTCCTCCGCTCATCTCATGACGCAAGCTCGCCCCAGCATCTTTTCCCCCAGCACCGAGGGAGCAAGTCATGCGTTTAAGCCGTATTTTACGTGTTTTGAGGCATTCGGGGTCCAACGATACCTCACGGACGTATACCTCTCCCTGGCATCGGGGAATCTCTGCAGGACGCTTGCCGTAAAACTTAAGGATGAAACCGGACACGATCTCATCCTTTGTATAGATTTTCTTGAGGAAGCGGTTCGGTGTAATCCCCCAGAACGAGCGTAATATTGGTCGCTCACGACCCATGAGGCGTTACCGTTTGCTTACGTTTTCATATAAACGCAGAAAAACGTAACAAATGCGGTATAAGTGCTTGAATTCTTTTGTATTCATGAGTATTATCCCCTTGTGATTTACAAAAAGAGTGCGACACCGTAAAGACCGGCCGTTTTTTCCTCCTCCTTTCGGCCGGTCTTTTTTTTAACTGATTGCCGAAACCAGGTATTAACGATATTCTAGCCCAATGATCCGCCAGACATACACACTCACCGTTTCCTGCGCCGACAAGCCGGGAATTATCGCCGCAGTCACCGGCTGCATCGCCAAAACCGGCGGAAATATCTTAAATCTTGCCCAACATACCGCAATCGATATCGGACGGTTTTTTTGCCGCGTTTCCTTCGCGGGAACCGAAGGCTTTACCGATACCGCTTTTTCCGCCGAATTTTCCTCTATCGCGGCCAAATACTCGATGGATTGGCATATGTACAATGACGCGAAAAAGAAAAAGGTCGCCGTACTCGTCTCGAAGACAAGCCATTGCCTTTATGAGATCCTCCTCAAACACGCGGACGGCGAGCTCGATTGCGAGATCCCGGTTATCGTCTCGAACCATCCCGACTTGGCGCACATCGCCTCAAGTTTCCACATCCCCTTCTTTCAGGTCGACCCCGCGAAGGGAAAAAACGCGTACGAGGCGGATCTCGAGGGGATACTGTCGCAATACGGGGCGGAGCTCGTCGTTCTCGCGCGCTACATGCAGGTAATGAGCTCCGATTTCTGCGTTCGTTGGGATAAAAAGATCATCAACATCCACCACGGATTCCTCCCCGCCTTCAAGGGCGCGAGGCCCTACCATCAAGCCTGGCAAAAGGGAGTCAAGATAATCGGCGCGACCGGCCATTACGCGACGGCCGACCTCGATCAGGGCCCGATTATCTTTCAGGACGTCATTCGCGTCGCGGATACCTGTTCGGTCGACGAGTTTATCCGGATGGGAAAGGACGTGGAACGCCGAGTCCTCGTCGAGGCGGTTCGGCGGGAACTTTCCCACAGCATTTTCCTCCACGACGGGCGTACGTTCGTCATCGAATAACCCCCGCCCCGCGTTCCATGCCTGGCTTTCCGCGTCCCGCGATTGTGGGTTGCGAGAAAGCCGTGCTACACTTGCCGCATGGGAAAGCGAAAACCAAAAAAGAGTACGAGCGGCGAAACGGCGAAAGCCTTCGCGGCTCGACTGAGACGGGGAAGAAGGCCCGTCGATCTCCTCATACGCGGGCACGAGGGCGTACGCCGACTCCTCGAACCGATGGCGCTCCTCGTTACGCGGCTCGGCTCCGCCGTCCGGAAACACCCGAAGAAGGCCCTCCTCGCCGCGATCCTGCTCGCCCTCTGCGTCGCCCTGTCCCTGTACGCGATAACCCGGCCGCGCATGCCGATTATCGCCTTTTACCGCGTACCGGACGCCATACGCGACGCCGTCGTAAAAGAGGCGGAGGCGTCCAAGGCGTTCGCGGAAACCGACTTCAAGACGGTCGTCCTCGACGAAACCCGCCCCCTGTCCGAACAAACGAGACGACCGGGCTCGATACAGCTGTTGTTCCTCGAGGACGGGTTCGCGGCGGAGCGGCTTTCGGGGAGGTCCGCGGGAATACCGGCCGTTGCCGAGAAAGCTCTTCCGCTTTCGTTTCGTGAATCCGGGCGGCATGCCCTCGGGGTCGACGCGGGCGGGGCCGACACGGACGCCTATCCCGGCAAGAAAGCCTACGCCCTACCACTGCTGGCCGACCACTTCGAGATAGCCTGGCCCAAGGCCCTGTTTGACCGCTTGGGCCTTACCCGCCCGCAGACCACCGAGGCCTTCCTGGCCGCCGCGCGCGCGACGACGGGAGAGGTCGCCTATCCGCTTATTTGCGCGGGATCGAACGACCGCGAGCTCCTGTACCTCGTCAGCGCGCTTCTTTCGGCGCGGTACGGGAAGGCCGAGCGCGAGCGACTCGTCGTCGCTCTTCGCGACGGCGCCTCCTTTGCCGAGGCCATGTCACGGACGCGCCTCGAGGACGTTCTCAAGGGGCTTGTCGCCTGGAGGGAGGAGCGGTTTCTCCACCCCGAATGGCTGAAATTCAGGGAGCGCGACCTGCAGGGCTTCATGGCGGAGGAATACGCCGCGTTCGCCTGCATGTCCTTTTCGTCGCACCGGCGGGTCCCTCTTACCACGATAACGCGCTACGAAAGCCAGTTCTTCCCGCAGGACTCTCTCGCCGGGCAAAACGAGCTTGTCGCCCCGGTATACGTCGGTATGGCCCTCGACTCGGGCCCGAGAGACGCGAGATCGCGCGCCTTCCTGCATTCGCTCGTCGAGCCCGGCGCCCAGGGTCGCCTCGCGGCACGGTCGGGCCTCGCGCCCGTCGCCGTGCTGGCGGAAGCGCAAGACCGTCAGGCGGAAGACGTCCGCTACTGGATCGCGGCCTCCGCGCGCGCGGTACCGGACGTCGCCACGGCCTCCTTTGACGACCCGCGGAAAGAGGCCGATCTCGCGCGCGAGATACGGGCCTACCTCGAAACGAGCGGAAACGGATACTAAAAAAAAGGGGAAGCCCGGACGCGTCCGGGCTTCCCCTCGAATCAGCTTGCCGATCTCGGCTAATTCTTCTGCGCCAGTACCAGCGTGTCGCCCTCCTGGATCGTGAACGAAATCGCGGGGTTCGTCGTGCCGTTTCCGCCCACGCGGGTCGGCACGTTATTGTCCTCTCCCGTATCGGTCTCTCCTGTACTTGTCGTTACTGTCCCGGCGCTCTTCTCGATCGCGGCGATTATGCCCTTCCCGTCCGCGACCGTTCCCGTCCACTTCTTGTGAACGCCCACGCACACGGTGTCGTCCTTCGGCGTCATCGCGATCGTCGGGACGTGGGAAACCTCCCAGTTTCCCGTATACCTGTCGTTCAGGGCCCCGGCCTTGGTGGGACGCCCGTATCCATCGGCAACGGTGAAGCTGACGGGGTACGCGACCTTCGCGGTTTGGGCCGACGGTGAATAATACCCGATGTACGGCACGACGTTCTTCGATGCGTCGAGCGCGACGTCAAGCGTCAATTGCGTTCCGACGAGTTGGTAGGAATCCACCGTCACGGTCGTGAATCCCTCGCTTGGGCTTGTCGCGTAGGCGTACTTGAGGTCCGCCCCCGAGGTTCCGTAGTAGGCGACATGTATGCCGCCGAGCGCGTCCACGGCGATCCTGGGGTACCATCCGCTCGAACCGTCAAGCTCGGAGGTCGTAAACTCCGCGTTGTCCTTCTGCGGGTCAAGGCAATATCCGTACATGAGCTTCTTTTTGCTCGCGTCGAACCACACGATCACCGCGATGTCATCGGCGGAAGTTGCTCCGGCTTTGACGCCGACCGACACGTACTTTCCGGACGATCCCGGTCCCACCACGACGGTATACATGCTCGGGTTCACCGACATGTCCGTGTTCTTATCGGGATCCGCGCCGGCCTGAACGCCCTGGGTCGAACTCCATCCCCCGGTGGCGTCCATTAACTGCCCGCCGACCGCGCTTACGTAGGTGTCGTTGTCCACCAAGGAGGTAATGTCGCCGCTCACGGTGAAGTCGTCGCCGGACACTGATAGTACCGTGTACGTCGCGAGCTGGGCCGCCAAAGGCAGGTACGCGTTATTGCTCTTCGTGAAGGAAACATCGTCGCCCGCCTTGAACTTATGCCCGACGCACGTGATCGTCGTTATGCCGCCCGTAGACGAATCCGCGGAAACGCGACGCTCCCAGTCCCTGCCGACGGAACCGTGGCGGAAGCGAATCTCCTTCCTGACCGCGTCGTAGTACGCCATGTAGATATTGGTCCTGTCGCCGTGCGTGGCCGTCGCGAGCGACGGGGATTGCGCGCGGTTCGGGTTCGTGTCCGGGATATTGTCCGTCACCGAGGAGGTCGTGCTCTGCAGGCGCCTTCGATAAAGACCGCCCTGGTAGTTTCCCGGCGTGGTATTCCAGCCTTCGTTGGCGCCGTTCGGGGGGTTGATCTTTCCGGCCCGGCGCCCGAAGTAGAACGATGTGTACGCGGAATAATTATTGCCGCTGGCTAGATACACGTCGATGTTCGTCGACATCCCGTAGGTATTCCCGGCCCCGTCGAAGGCGAAGGCCGACTCCCAGTACTGGGCGTATTCCTTCTCGTAGGCGCGCTGGCTTGCCCAGGTGTTCGCCGCCCCTGCCGAGAATACCTCTCCCGCGGTCGAGGGCCCCGCCATATTGAAGTAGAAGTTGCCGTTCACGAACGCGAAGCCGACCTCGCCCTTGGGCCCGATCGACATCTCGGGATGGATAATCCCGCCGTCGCGCGGAGAAGCCGCCACCTTGGTCCCCCATACGTCTATTCGGACGTCGTCGCCGAGAATATTGTTGTTGGCGTTGTTGGGCCGCGCGTTGTACGCGGTCGCGTCGCCGTTCTCGTTGTTCAGGCACGGAACGCCCGAAACCTCAACGAGAAGGTCTCCCGAATGCATCCCCGACGGGGCCGTTATCACGAGGTCCGTCTCGGTCGACGTCCCTATCGTCAGGGCCTTTCCGCCCGTGGGAACGGGCTCGAGCGAGACGGTCGGGGCCACGGCCGCGCGCAGGTTAAACCCGGTCATCGTCACGGTTCCCGTCTCGAGGATCTGATAGTGCCCGCGCGCGGTACGGTCGAAAACCGACGGATTCGTTGAGTCGACCGTTGAAGCCGCGGTTTTAACCGTCTTGATGTAGGGGACGACGTCCACACGGTAACTCGGCTTGTTGTACGTCTTGGGAACGGCCGCGGCCCCGTAACCCGTTTCGGAGGACATGTTGGGATTCTTGTCCACGGCGAATATCCGCACGTTCTTGTCGGTTCCGGTAACCGTCCCGAGCTTCGCGGTGTTCCAGTCAAGCTTCCAGGATATCGAATGTCCGTCCTGTCCCAGGATTTCACCCGGGTTCACCTCGAAGTGCCAGCCATTGGTCGCGTAATCGCCGGTCTTGGTCCATTTGCCTTCTACGCGCTCGGACACGAGAACGTACGTCGTCCGCGTCGCATGCGTGTCAAGCGCGGGATCGTTCGCGAGCGGGAAGTCTTTGATCTCCATATACAGCTTGGTCAGCCGCTGATCGTCATAGGCGGTTCCCGTGAAGGTCACCTGTCCAGACACCTTCGGGTCGCGGTCATGCACACCGGTTTCGACGCTCGTGGGGAATTTATCCGCGGGGAGGTCGTCCTCGAGATCGATATGCCCGTTATCGGCGGAATTCCCGTAGAGGGAATTGTCAGCGGCGCTTGTCCAATGGAACTTGTCGATGGCGACCACCGGTTCGCTTTTGTCGATTACGTCGACGAAAACCGGAACGGTCATGATCGCGTATTGGGTATCCCAGCCGGCCTCGCCCTCTTCCATCTTGTCCCATATCGTGAAAACGAGTTTCCTCGCGCCATCATCCTTGTCGTCGAGCGCGCTCGCCGCGAGCGAGGCCCGGAACAGATGGTCGGTCGCGTTCTCGACGAGCGTGACGAGCGGTCGAAGGACCGTCCCTTCCTTCGTATCCTTCGTCTTTACGGGAACGGTAGCTTTCGCGCCGTCATCCACGGCATTCGTCAGAACGTAGCCGAGGGGACTATTCACCTCGCCGAGTATCTCGAAATCGACCGTGGAATCCCCCTTGAGTTTGTACGCGGACGAGAGGGTTCTCGCGACGGACTGTTCGTCCCCGTTCCCGTCAAGGGTGGAGAAATCCGCGCTCTCGCCCGAATCGGCCGTTCCGTTAAGGCCGTTGAGGTCCGTGCCGATTATGACGCGCGAGACACGGGGTCGCTTGTTCTCAATCCTCGTCGTCAGGGACATCGGGGTCATGTTGCCCGCGAGATCACAGGCTACGTAGCGGATACTTATCGGGCCGTCGGGGATGTTCTTCGAGTTGATGTAGGCCTTC
This sequence comes from uncultured Treponema sp., assembly GCA_964429975.1. Taxonomy (GTDB): domain Bacteria; phylum Spirochaetota; class Spirochaetia; order Treponematales; family Treponemataceae; genus Teretinema. The sequence goes on along the minus strand of CAYSEA010000014.1, from coordinate 28,092 downwards.
CATCCGTAGGAAGCCCCCTCCTTGTTGAGATACTCGATCATCTCGTCGCCGTCGTCGCTGGTTATGCTTTCGATCCCGGTATTACCGCTGTTCCACTTGGCGGTTTCCTCGACGAGGTTGTTGACCACCTGGGCATAGGTTACCCAGGCCTCGGAGACGCCGATGTCGACGGGATCCGCCCAGGTTATGGTCCCGCTCAAGGAGTCGTATGCGGTGATCAGGCGGTTCATGCCGCCGATATCCACGAGCCCACCCTTGCGAATGCTTTCGTTGCTTTTGAGAGCCGCGACCGTCAGCGAATAGGGCGTCCTGTTCTCGGGCGTAATCTCCTTCAGGTGAATTCTCGGCAATCCGTCCTTCTTGTCATAACTGCCCAAGTTGATCATACGCATCTTCCCCGCGCTGGGGTCCGAAATTCCCGGGTCGTAGATACGCGTGGCCGTTCCGGTTCTCTCGAAGAAGAACGCGACCCACGCGAGACCGGAACCGACCTCGGAAACCTTGCCGTTCATCGCGTACGTCTTGTTGCTCTGCGCGACGGGCGTAATTCCCTCGTAATCGTCTGCGGGGAATTCAGGCGGTGAGTTGTCGTATCGTATCGTGATATCCTGATAGTTCTTCCCCGACGTGGTGTTGTTGTCCTCGGCGCTGATCTTGAAGCTGAGCGTGCCGCTCGCATCGGAATAATTAGTCGTCTTGATGGGTACGGCGAGATCATAGTTGTATTGCCCCGCCTTGATTTCCTTCTGGATGAACCAGTTATTGTTCTCATTCGTGAGACTGCCGTCGAGACCGCTTCCCTTCACCGTAAGAAGCGAGATTCCGACGTCGTCCTCGACCGAGCCTTTGAGCGTCCAGTCGCCCTTCACCCACATGTCGGCCACGTAGGAACGGATAACGCCCTCCGCGTTCTCGAGATAGAGGGGAACGGTCGATCCTATCTTCGGGATGTCCTTGTCAACGTAGATGGAGTACCAGTCGGACCAGTCCCCGGACACCGGGGTCGTTTGGGTATCGATCGCGCGGACCCGGAAATTGATCTGTTTGATGAGCGCGACGACCGTGCCCGTGCCGGAGCCGCCGTTCCCGTCAGCGGTTGCCGTGAATTCCGTTCCGACGGCGCTGTCCTTCGCGCCGAAAGAGGTCGCGAAGTTCGTGGTGCCGGTATCCTTGATCTTGTAGCGTATCCCCTGGCGGATTTTGGTCGCGTCGACGGTCGCGTCAGTCGGGTCGTATTCGTGCTTCGCGTTGAGCGTGGCATTCCAGCTAACCGTTCCCTGCACGGCGGGGGTGTCGTTCGCGATCCCGTCGAGGTCGGAGTCGACCTCCAACTGGACCGAAGCGACGCCGTTATTGTCCTCGGCCGAGCCGAAGATGCGGATGGTTCCGCCCATGACGCGATTCGTTTCGGTCGGGCTCGGATACGTCACCTTGACCTTCGGCAGGTCGCCGAGGGGGTCTACCTTGAGGGTGTACGTCGTCAGCGTGGTCACCCCGACGTTGCCCGCCGCGTCCTCGACGCGCATGACGATCGGCACCGACCAGAGCCCGGAAGCGGGCGCGGTCTCGGTTCCGTACGTCGAGTTACCGTATTTGTCGATGTTCGTGCCCGTTCCCTTGAATTCGATCATCCAGGAGAGGGTCCCGTCGGTCACGGCGGTCCACCCCGACGCGTCCTCTTCCAGGCTGGCGGCCCTGCCGATCTGATACTTGACCGACGTCACGCCCGAACCCAGCCCGTCCTCGGCGCGTCCCTTAACCTCTATGTTGCCGTTCACCGTCGAGTTCATCGCCGGGGATTGGTGTATGACGGTCGGCGCGTCGTTATCTATGTGTAACGTGCGGGCGACGGTCGTCTTGAGCGTCGACGCGTCGGTTACCTCGAAGGACACGGGGATGTACTGCGCGGGCTTGATCGCGGAAACGTTGATCGCCGTCGAAACGTAGATTTTCTGGCGCACGACGCCCGTATCGCCGGACACGCCGTCGCGCAAGGCGGAGAAGGTGGTGTCTTTGGCGTCGTTGGTCGCGCCGAATCCTCCCGTGCCCGAGTACCCCGTACCTGAGACGATCTGGTACTCGCCGCCCTTTCGTATCTCGTTCGCGTTGACAAGGGGGCCGTTCGCGAACGTTCCCGTCATCGCGAAGGGCGTGGCGGACAGCGCGGGTATCGAGACCGTGACGCCGTCGTCGTTGTCGATGCCGTTCGCGTCGGTCGCGGTCAGCGCGAGCGTAAACTCCTTCGCAGACCCTCCGAGCACCATGTTGTTTATGAGCGCTATCTTGTCGCCCTGGTCGTACGAAGACGTCTTGTCGACGTACAGGGCCGAGTCGATCTGCGGCGGGACGGTGTCGACGCGGTAACTGACGCGGTCGCTTCCCTCGTCGACGCCGTACTGGACTTTCGGCGAGTCGGTCGCGCCCGTCTCGAAGGTCGTCGCCGCGTACGTGGTTCCGCCTTCTACCCTTGAGTCTTTAACTTGGAAGTAAAGGAATTTCTCCCCGTCCCCGGCGATCGGCGAGTCCCAGCTCCACGTCCCGCCCGTAAGGTCGACGGTATGCCAGTCCTTTCCGTCCTCGGAAATCGCGAACGAGAACACCCCGTCGTCGTCGGTCACCGTGCCGTACACGGTCCCGGTCATCTTCAGGACGGTCTGTTTGTTGATCTCGACGTTCGAGAGCTTCACGACCGGTCGATCGGTCTCCTGGTCGACGGTCACGGACTTCGTCGCCTCGGCCGGGTTGCCGGCGGAGTCCGTCGCGGTCGCGCGCAGGTTTATCTGAGTATTGGCGTCGCCGGACGTATCGTACGTGGCGGTGTCGTACGCCACAGTATCAAGAGTAAACGACCAGGCGTACGAGGCGTCGGCGGCGAAAGTCTCGAGCGTTTTCCACGAACCGTCGGAACGCTCGATCTCGAGTATCACTTCGCTAAGTCCCTGCACGTCGCTCGCCGTCCCGCTCACCTCGATGGTTTTATTTACGGTCGTCGCGACGGGCTTCTGGAACGAGACGCTCGGGGGCGAGAAGTCGACGGAGAACGAGAAAGTCGCCTGCCTCTTCCGGCTCGCGCGATCGGTCGCCTCGACCGTTACCGAGTACTGCGCGCCGTCGGCGAGACCGATGGACGCGAGCGTCGCGTAGGGGATAGTGCCGGTCCAACCGCCGTCAAAAGCGTTGCCGGCCGTCGCTTCGTAGGGAACTCCAAGCACGCTCGGTCCCGCGAGATCGATCGGCGTTATGTTCGTCGATCCGATTCTGGTAATCCGCACGGTCTCCACGCCGCCGCCCGTTACGTTATCGGTGGCCTTCGCGGTCACGGATATATCCTGATTCAGCCTCACCCTAATGAGCGAGGAGGGATCAAGGACGGAAAGTTCCGGATCGGAAATGTCAACCTTCACGCCGGCTCGCGTCGCGCTCGAGACGTTATTCGCCTTGTCGGTCGCGCGTATTTGGACGGACTGCGTTCCCTCGGCGAGAGTAATCGTTCCGTTCCACGCGATTTCCGAAAAGGAAAGAGGGAACCAATCAGTGCCGTTCAGCGAGTACTCGACTGACGTGAGCCCGCTTCCACCATCGCTGACGCCTCCGGACATCGCGAGGGATTGCGCGTTGTACCACGTATTCGCGATGACCGCGTCGGTCGGAGTCACGAATCCAAGGCCTGCGGGCGGCGTTCGGTCGAAGCGCACGGAATGCGTGACCTCGCGTGTCTTGCCCGCGACGTCGGTTACGGTTATCGCGTAATCGTATATGCCGTCGTCGCCGACCATATCGATGGAATTCGCCGTGGCGGCGGGATCGCGAGGCAAAAGCGCGACCGACCAAAGCCCGGTACCCGCGTCATAGACAACCGGCACGTCGACGGATACTGATGCGAACGTTTGCGTCATGGTGACGGAAGCGACCTCGTTCGTGTCGGTTGCCTCGCCGCCCAGCCCGAAGAGCTCCCTCGTATTGGCGTTAACCGGCGTCGTAGACGTGATCGCCGGAAGGGCGAGATCGACGTTTACGTCGCGCGCGCTTATGGGAGACGCGTTTCCAAGCGCGTCAACGGCGATGGCATGGAGGGCAGTCGTACCCTGAGAAAGATTCGCGAGCGTAAGGCCCCAGATTCCCGTTCCGGCGGGAGTCCAACCGACCCAGTTTGCCTGAACCATTCGATCGGCGTTAGTCGCCGGTATCGCCGGAGCGCTAGCGCCGGTTGCGTAATAGACCGCGAGCACGCCGGTCAAGTCAGTCGCGACGCCGGACACAAGCACGTCCCCGTCGCCGTCATTGTCGGTATCGACGGAAGACCAGCTCCCGTCCGCCGGCTTCACGATAGTGATCTCGGGCCCTTCGGTGTCAAAGCGAGCCCGTCTCAGGACGGTAGTCGTCTTATTGGCGAGGTTTTTCGCGACGATCTCGTATTCGTACGAATCGTTATACGCCGCGAAGTCGACGGGCGCCACGGCGACGTTAGACGCGTCGCGCGGCAAGCCGACGAGCGAGAGCGCATACGTGGTCGCGCCCGCGGCGTCGGGAATATCGAGTACGGTAACCACGGCCCCCGAGCTATTCTTCTGAGTCACGGTTACGGACATGAGACCGAGGGTGTCGGTTATCGTTCCCGCGATGGTGAAACTCGCGGGGCTATTGACGACGACCGTCGAGCTGAAAGGGGCGTTAGTCGTAACGGAGGGCGGATCCCCGGTCGGAACGACGTAGAATCCAAAGTTTCCGTTCGTGTCGGCGATCGCGCTGCCCGCCTGGTCGGTTCCGGCCAGAAGCACGCGATAATAGGCGTTCGGGCTCAGCACTCCGATATTGGTGGAGATAACATAATCGCTGCCTGACTTGGAGATCTTGGCGGCGCGCGCCGCGATCGCGACCGGGTCTCCCGCGAGGTCGGCGACGCTCCTTAAAAGCAGGACGTCGTCGCCCGCGCCCGCGAGCGGCACTCCCGCGCTCGTGCACGGGTCAAGCGTAAGCGCGAGAGAGTCGAAAAGAAGCGGCACGTCATCGCGACCGACGGAGGCGCGGATCGTTACTTTCGAATCGTTATATATAGCCTGCGCGTCACTGTCGATCGTGCCGGCTATCGGCAAAAAGCCGACCAGAGCCCAAGAGGGATTATTGTCCGGGTTAAGCGAGAAAGTCGCCGAGGAGGTCGACCAAGCCGACGAGTCTTTTTTCTTCGTGTCGAGATACGCGGCAATCTGCGCGGCCTTAACGGGGTCGGCGAACGTGCCGTTCAGGACGGCGGTAAGGTCTTTCATCGTCACGCCAAATCCCGCGGCGTCAAAAACGCTCGAGTAGATTTCGTCGTATATATAATAGTTTGAGCTCACGTTGCCCCGATCGTTCGTCGCGGAGGCCTGCGCGGCGGGAGGCGTATACTCGCGAGCCGAATCCGAAACGTCGATGGTGCAATAGAATTGCTGTTCGCTCGCGCCCGACGGGTTCCAAAGCGAGGTATACCGCGCGGTCTGGGCGATTTCGTCCGCCGTGGAGGGAGCCGCGTAGAATTTCGCGAGCACGATCTCCATACCGACGCCGGAAATATTGTCATAGGTCAGCGGCGAGCCGACCGGAAGGCCGTTCACGTCATATGCCGAAAAAATGAGCCGATCGATCGCGTGGTCGTCGTCCGCGCTTCCGGTAACCTTGAGCTCGGTTCCGTATTCGTCCTCGTTATTGTTTTCCGGAATCGGGTCCAACGGGCCGAAAGTACCCGGCCGATTTAAGACGAGCACGGGCGCCGTATTGTCAATTTTGTACGTTGTCTTGGCGACGCTCGTCCGACCGGCCGAGTCCGTGGCCGTCGCAGTCACTTCATACGCGCCGTCGGGAATCTCATAGTTGCCCGAAACGTCCCGCGCGTTCACGAAAAGCGACCACGTATTGAGCGCGGCGTTAATCGTGGCGGTATACGGCCCGAACGTCGCGCCGGTCGCCGTGTTCGAAAGAACGATTGAAACCGCCGGCGAGCTCACCTCGTCGCTCGCGGCTCCCTGAAGCGTGAAAGTATTCCGGATCACGCTCTGCACGGGCGGGTACGCGATAGTCAGCTTAGGGGCCTTCGTATCGACCGCGTCGCCGAGTCCGACGTCGCACGTCGTGTACAATCCGAGCGCCAAGACCGCGAAAAATGCGAGCTTGAAAACGGAACGGTTAGTCTTCATGGTTCACCATCCTTAAAACACGTTAAGCCTGATACCGCCGGTAATGTGCGGCAGGATCGATTCGATGCTCACCTCCGACGAATCAACGTCCGTCGTGATGAACCAGAACTGCGCCTCGGTGTAGAATGAGAACGTACGGAATACCTTGCGCTTAGCGAGGGTCACTCGCGGGAATTCTATCTGAACGAGGGCCGCGGGAAGTATCTGGGGCTGTCCGCTCTGCGTCTCGGTGAACATCGAGAAGTTCGCGCCGAGGGCGACTGTCGCCGAGAGCCAGGAAAAGTCAGGACCCATGAAATAATCCATCGGGATGTACGCGATGTTGGCCAGCAACTTGACGCCGAATACGTTTCCGCCGTACCGCATCCTGTTCGAGGTAAACATCTCGCGTTGGGCTTGAGTGAACTGCCCGTACTGCACCTGCAGCTTGACGTTGTCGTCGAAGAAAGTAAGGCCGATGCCGACGTCGAAGAGCGTGGCTCCCCAGAAGTGCACGTCGAAGTAGAGTCCTTGGATAAAGGCCGGAATCGCGTAGGACGACTTGTCGCCGGGGCGAAGCGAAAGCTTCACGGAATCGAGCTTCACGTCGTCGCTGCTTAACCCCGAGAACGTGAGCGTGTCGTTGTACCGCCCCCCTTCTCCCGGCGAGATGATCCTGACGGACGGGTTCGTTTTGTCGACTTGGACGATAGATCGCGTCACGGCGACGGTTCCGTCCCGCATGGTCGCGCGGACTATCATAAAGTGATAGCCTTCGCGCATGTCGCCCGTTTCGAGGCGATACTCCCAACCCTCGTCGAGCTCCGTGTCCACGAAGGACTTTCCGTTGTCGAAGCTGATCTCGACGCGGGCGAGGCGTTTTGCCTCGAGGGCGCGCCGAGCTTCCTTCGCGGTTTCCTTGCCCTCCATCGCGGCGACTTCCTCGGTCGAATAGGAATACCCCGCGTTTCCCCGAAGCCAAGGGCGCTCGATGGCGAAGTCTCCCATCACGAGGTTGTCGATCGTAACCCACGCGCCGTCGGGCTTGTAGAGAACGCCGCGCGATTCGGATTCGATCATTCGGGTCTCCGACGCGCGGGCCCGCACGGTGATCTTGTGGTTCCCCGCCGAAAGCATCCCGGGCACGACCGAGAAGCGGTAGTAACCAGACGGCGTGACCTCACCGGTGGTAATCTCGACGCCGTCGATGAACAGAACGAGGCTCTTTATGGGATCCTCGGAAACGACCTTGCCGTAGATATTGAACGAGCCCTGTACGCGCTCGCCGTTCATCGGGTACAAAAGCTCGACGCGATTCCTGTCCTTGCCCCGGTACACTTCAAAGTTGCGGGATACGCGGGTCACGTTGCCCGCGCAGTCATAGCCGCGAACTTCGATATTGTAAAATCCCTCGGGGAGGGCCGTTATGTCGAGGCCGCGTGATATGATCAGCTCGTTCTCGAACTGAATATCCGCGAACGAAGATGGTATCGCGGGCTGCTTCGTCTCGATATTGCTGATGCGCGCGCGCACGTCCTGCAAATTGATGTTATCCATCGTCTGTCCGGAAATGAACAGCGTCTCGCCCGTGCGGCTTCCGTCAAGCGGGAGCTCGAGCCGGATCGAGGGCGCCGTATTGTCGATGTTTACGAGGCTTGAATAGAGACCGACCGTTTCGTACTTGTCGTACACGCGGACGAAAACGACGTGCGTTCCGTCCTGAATGACGCGCGTGTCGAACCGGTACGACCACGCCTCGGTCCCGTCGGCCAAGTTAAACGTATTGCCGTTGTCGAGCGATATCTCGACCCGCGATATGCCGTTCTTGTCGGAGGCGACGCCGGTCATGTCGATGAGCGCTCGGTTCGTCGTCTCGAAGGACGGTGTCTTGACGGAGGCCTTCGGTTCCTCGAGGGAAACCCGAATGGTACAGACGACTTCCTCTCCGCGAACGCCGTGAATGTCCTCGGCGTACAGGGTAATCGTATGCTCGTTGTCGGTGAGGCTTTTGAGCGCGATGGGTATCGAGTAGCTATGCTCTATCGGAAGCTCGATGAAAGCGCCCTTGTCTATCTTATACCAAATCTTCGCGGGGGCGTCGTCGTCGTATACTACTCCGGAAACGACGAAGTCCTTTCGTATTACCTCGTTCTCGGCCGGAAGGTGAATCTCGACGACGGGAAGATCCGCCTTGGAATCAACGGCAAACGGCCAACTCGAGAGCGACGCGGCGTTCCCTGCCGCGTCGATGAAGCGGAATTCCATCTTGTCCGAGATCGGGTGCTCGCGCGTCCCGACGTGGGTGTTCGTCAACGAGGAAAGCGCGATCGGCTGATACGAGGTTTTGTCCTTCGCGGTGCGGTCGCCCGGTGCGCGGTATTCCGCGCTCGAAAGCACGCCTGCGTCCGCGAGCTGGAAGGCAAGAAGCGTCTCTCCGTTTACCGTACTACCGACGGGAGGAACGACGACTTCCACCGAAGGCGGAGCGGTATCCTTCGCGAACACGCGCCAGTCGGTCGTGACGCGGCCGGCCTTGTCGGTCGCCCGCGCGAGGAATTCCACCTTACCGTCGGGTAATTCAGACACGTCGACAGACATTCCGCCCTTACCGGCCGAGGCAGGCTTCCATGACGCGCCGCCGTCCAGCGAATACTCAACAGACGCGATGCCCCGCTCGTCGCTTGCGCCGATCGTCAGGGGAATCGCGTTTTGTACCCAATACGGCCGCGCGGAAGCGTCGACCGCGAGCGCGGGAGGGGCCGCGTCGACGACAAACGTCGTCGGGGGCGTTTTGAACGTCCCGCCGGCATCGTCGGTTATGGTTAGCGAGACATCCGGGTACTCGCCGTCGGAAACGCCGCGCAGAATCACGACGTTACCGGAGAGTTCGGCCGAGAGGCCCTTCGTGCCGCGCGGCAACGCCACTGACGCGGCTCGGCGATCGGGCTTTCCGTTATAGAGGCCCATTGCCGTGACGCCGTCAAAAAGTTCGATTCTTCCCGCGGAGTCGCGCGCGCTTCCGCTCCAAACGAATTGCTCGTCGTCGAGCAAGCCGCCCGCGGGCACGGGACGCACGACGCAAAATACGCCGGAAGCCTGAATGACGGAGCCATCCTTCAGCGTCGCATCGACGGCTAGCGTCGTCCAAACGGCGGGAAGCGTCGGGCTCAAGGGTACTACGGCGGTCAGGGTGCCGTCTTCGTTTTTCTGCAGGCTCGCGCGCGACGGCTCTCCGCCGTTAAGGCGCCAGGTCACCTGAGTCACGGGAATCGGCGAAGAAACGCCGACGAGAACGCGCGCGGCCACCTGCTCGTCCTTCGGGCGGCCGGGACCGGCCAACGTAAGCACCATATTGTTTTCAAAGGCGCGCGCGTCGGGCTCTACCCGTTCGATGCGCAGCGTCGCCGTCCCGCTGGAAGCGGGCGTCTTTCCCGTTGCGGGGACGGTCACCTCGCGCGAAACGCTGAGCGTTTCGTTCGACGAAGGGGGCGCCGCGTCGCGGGGAATGGTCAAGTTGGTTACATAGAAGGGAAGCGACGCGCGCACTTCCCGATCGTGAATATCGATCGCGCGGACTTCAAGCGTCAGGAGGCCATAGGCGAAGTCGGGCGCTATCTTTACGGCTATCGTCGCCTCTTTCGCGCCCGGCTTTATTCCCGCGTTTCGCTCAGCCTGCCCAGGCAAGCTCCAGAATGCCGACTTCAAGCCGGCCGCGGATGATACCTTAGCAGTCAGGGACGCGCCCGCTTCCGAATTGAGCTCGCGCGCGGGATCCTGTATCGGCTCAAACGAAATCACCGGAGGCTCTCCGGCGACCGTGAAGGACACGGTCGAGCTCGGGCCGCGTTTTCCATACCGATCGACGGGCCACGCCTCAATGGAATGAGCGCCGGCGGCGAGAGTACCGAACCGGGCGCCAAATGCTCCGCCCGTATCAATCTTCACGGGTTCGCCACGATCAAGGGAATACCAAACCGCGGCCACTCCGTCGTCGTCTCGGGCGAATCCGCTGAAATCGATCGGTCCCGAAGCGAGCGCGCCTGCGGCGGGAGAGCTTATGGCAATCGCGGGAATGTCGAGCGTCTGATCGACGGAAATCTTTCGAAGCGCGCGCGTGACGTTACCGACCGCGTCGGTCGCGATGATCTCGAGCTCGACGTCCTTTCCGGTTTCCCCGCTGATATCGAATTCCTGAACCCAATACGGGTTTCCCTTGATAAGGTCGAAGGTTCCGGTTTTGTCTCCCAGTTTCCAGGAAAGGGACGCGATCCCGAGTACGTCCCGCGCGTATCCAGACGCCGAGAATACGCCGTTGACCGACTCGTCCGCGCGCGGGGTTATAAAGCCCACGTCGGGCTTTGTGTTATCCACGAAATAGAGGAACGTGTTTAAGCCCTCGGAACCCTGCCCGTCGATGGACTTGAACCAACACACGGACGGGCCGTCTTTTAAGCCGAGCGAGTCGATGGCGAAGGAGAATGTCCAAAACGAGTCAGCCTTGTCCCGCTTCAACTCGAGTTCCGTAAAGGTTTTTCCGGCGTCAATTGAATAAAAGAGCCGTTTTATGCCGTTGCCGTCGGCAACCGTGCCGGTCAGATTGAATTTCCCCGAAACGAGCGTGCCCATGCCGGGACTCGCCACGGTAGTTTCCGGCCTATTGCGATCCAAATGCCACGTAAGCGTGTACGGCTTTCCTTGCACGCCGTGTATATCGACGCCAGTAACGATGATCTTGTGAGGGCCTTCCGAGAGAGCGGCGGTATCAAGGTAATACGACCAGAAGGTCTTTCCGTCGGCCCGCACGGGCAGTACCGAATCGTCAAAAAGCAGCTCGACATAGGCGACGTCATCATCGTCGACGCAGGTTCCCACGATATTAAGATTTCCGGGAACGCGCATGTCCATAAGGGGGTTCGTCACGCGAGTTACGGGAAGGTCGGAATCGGGATCGATGTACATATTGAACGGGCCGCCAAAAGCCTGATTTCCCGCGAGATCCTCGGCGGTTACCAGAATGTTGTATTTACCCGGTTTTTGATTTTTGATATCGACTGTTTCTTGCCAACTGTCGAGGGTTTTTGCGGGAGTATCTATAGTGTCTTTGCTTCCCCCGGCAAAAACCGGCGAAAAAGCGCAGAGACCAAGGAACGTGCAAAATACGATATTTCTCATGTAACAGCCCCCGCTGGAGATAACTCTCCATTATCTCTAGTATCGGCGTGTTTTAATAATTTGACAAGTTAAATTTCTCAATTTCAATGAAAAATAGTGAATATTTCGTTATTTGACGGGGCTTTCCGGCTTTTGAGCCCCTTCGCCGCATATGGTTGCCGATGACGCGAAACCCTCGTCACCGATACCCGAGAATCTTGCGGTTTTTACCGAAAGAAGGGTACACTCGGCGCATGAAGCGTATCATCGTCGTCACCGGCGCGAGCTCGGGTATTGGCAAAGAATTCGCGCTGCAACTCGTTCAGTCGCGGAATTGCGATGAGATTTGGCTCATGGCCAGACGAAAGGACAAGCTCGAAGACCTCGCGGGACAACTTGCCGTACCCGCCCGCGTCATCGACGCCGATCTTTCCGGCGAGCAGGGAGTCAAGCGCTTCGCTTCGCTCCTTGCGGACGAGAAGAAGCGCGCGAAGGACGGATTTACGATCGATACGCTCGTCAATAACGCCGGGTTCGGGACCTACGGCCCGTTCGCGGACACCGCTCTCGCGCGACAGCTCGACATGATTAGCTTAAACGTCGTTTCACTGACCGGCATCTGCCATGCCGCGCTCCCCTTTCTCGCGCGCGGCTCGCGCGTCATCAACGTGGCAAGCCTCGCGGGGTTTATCCCGCTGGGAAATTTCGCCGTATACGCGGCAAGCAAGGCCTACGTGCTCAGCTTCAGCGTCGCGCTCGCCGCGGAACTCGCGGACGCGGGCGTCTTCGTGTCCACCGTCTGCCCCGGCCCCGTAGACACCGAGTTTGCCCTCGTCGCCTCGAACGGCGCGCGCGAGCGGGTCGTTGACGGCAAAAGCCCCGACGCCGTCGTGCGGCATTGCCTGCGCGGCATCGAGCGCGGGAAACGCGTCTCGATCATGGCCGCGAAATGGAGATTCAAGGCCTTCATGAGCCGTTTCGTCGGCCGATACTTCTTCGCGCGCCTCACGTGGGTAACCGATAAGCGCCCTTCGAAGCCAGTCTAGGATTTTTCTCGAAATCCCCCTCGATTCGTGCCATACTAGACGGCATCATGCAAAGAAAAGCCCCGTTTGAGTCCTATCGAGGGACAGAACCCTATCTTTTTATCAGTTACGCCCACAAGGATTCCGACCGGGTTTTCCCGATCATCTTAGCCCTCCGGGATCGCGGTTGGCGCATGTGGTACGACGAGGGCATCGATCCCGGAAACGAATGGACGGCCTTTATCGAAACGGCGCTTATCAAGGCGCGCCAGGTGCTAAGCTTTATCAGCCCGAACGCCGTCGAATCCCTCAACGTGCGCCAGGAGATCAACCTCGCGGTCGACGACCGGCGCCAGCTCTTGGCCGTGCATCTCGAGGAAACCGAGCTCAAGTACGGCCTTCGCCTTCGGATGAGCGCCTTTCAGGCCGTCATGAAGCATCGCATCGATTCCGACGAGGAATTTTTCCGCGCGCTCGAGCGAGGTCTCGATCCGGCCTGCAGGGACGGCGCGCCGTCGGGCGTCGGGCCGATCGCGCGCGAGACGCGCCCGAAAGCGTCTCCGCAAAACCAGAGCGCGCGGCGGGGCCTCTCGCGCGTGGCATTCGCCCTCGCGGGTCTCGCAATTGTGGCGGGAATCGCCGTGGCGCTCGCGTTTTTCGCGGCGCGCGAGCCAAGCGCAACCGACGCGCAGACAGCGTCCGAACCTACGACAGCCCCGGCGCCGACGACGGCGTCGACGACGACCGCAGCGCAGACGACGACCGCTGCCCCGGCGAAACCGGAAAAGCCCTCGAGCGCGCTTCCGGCGGGATTCGTCTCCCTCCCCGGGGGCACGGTCACGCTCGGCGCCCCCGCGCGCGAGGCGGAAAGCGCGGATAACGAGCTTCTCCATCAAGTCACCATCCGACCCTTCGCGATCATGAAACACGAACTCACGCAGGCGGATTACTCGGCCGTCACTGGCGCGAACCCCAGCGAGTTTACGGGGAAAACGCTTCCGGTCGAACGCGTCAGCTGGTACGAGGCGCTGGCGTATTGCAACAAGCGAAGCCTGGCGGAAGGCAGGGCTCCCGCGTATCGGGTAGAAGGATCGAGCGATCCCGCGGAATGGGGAGCCGTGCCCAAGGCGAATGACTATGCGTGGGATCGCGCGGAATGCGACTTCGACGCCAACGGCTACCGGCTTCCGACCGAGGCCGAATGGGAATACGCCTGCCGCGCCCGGACGCGCACGCCCTTTTACGCGGGAGAAACGCTCTCGTCCGCCGAGGCAAATATCGACGGAAGGACGCCCTACGCCTCGGGCTCTGCGGGCGAGTACCGCGGCAAAACCGTTCCCGTGGGAACCTTCGCCGCGAACGCGTTCTCTCTCCATGACATGTCCGGCAACGTTTGGGAATGGTGCTGGGACTGGTTTGGGCCCTATGAAGACGGAATGAACCCAGTCGGCGCGAAAGACGGAGTGAACCGCGTCCTTCGCGGCGGCAGTTGGGATACGACCGCGGGCTTTGCCCGCTCGGCGCGCCGCGGCGGCGCGCCGCCCGCGACGCGCGGAAACGATCTTGGAATCAGGCTCGTCGTAAGCCGTTAATCGCGACGTAGACACGTTGCAACCGTAACCGCGCCGCATCGCATCGCAAACAAGGAGAAACCATGCTACCGCTTTTGATCGTCGCCATCCTCCCTCCGCTCGGATTTCTCGCCTACCTCGTTTCGGCCGATCGGCGCGAGCCCGAGCCGCTACAGATGATCCTCTATGCCCTTCTCCTCGGGGTTATTTCCACCTTTCCCGCCGCGCTTGCCGAGGCCGTACTCGGATCGCTCCCGATCTTCTCGATGGAAGGACTCGCCGGAGCCGCGGCGAAATCGTTCTTTATGATAGCGCCGGTCGAGGAAGCGTGCAAACTCGCGGTTATCCTCATGTGCGTCTGGAAAAACCGGAACTTCAACGAGGAAAACGACGGGATCGTCTATGTCACCGCGAGCGCCATCGGCTTCGCGCTCTTCGAAAACATCTTCTACGTGTGGTCTAACGGATTCGGCACGGGCATCGCGCGCGCCTTCACCTCAATACCGCTTCATACGTTCTGCGGCGTAATCATGGGGCATTACGTGGGCCGCGCCCGATTCGCGGCCGATCGCCCCTCCGCGAATCGGCTCATTCTCACGGGTTTCCTTTTCGCGGTCGCGATTCACGGGCTCTACGACACGTTTGCTCTTTCGGGAACCGCGCTGGGACTCCTTATCGTTCCGCTTGTCATCGCGCTCTTTATCATCGGTAAATCCCTCATCGCGAGCGGGAAGGCGCTCTCGGCTCGACGATGGGAAAACCCCGAATCCGCCACTCAGATCTCGATCGACACGGTCGATCAGGCCATTGCCCGCGCGGTAGCCAAGTTCGGCGCGGATAAAATCGGAAAGACCGACGACGGGCGTTACTACCTCAAGCCGGAGCGCCAGCTTTGGAAGGCCATCGCGGCGCGAATCACCTTCGTCGCGCTTGCGGCAGGATGGGTTTTGATCGCGCTCGTCACACGGGGCGTCGCCGAGGAATCGCGGGCGCTTCTGGCCGAGGCGCTAACGTATTTCTCGCTCATGTCCCTCGTCCCGCTCATGCTGGCTATTCTTCTTGAAGTATCATATAGAAGGCGAAAGGCGAATAACCACTTTTTTTAACCTAAGGGAGCGATGCCGTCATGGGATACCGAAACGAAAAAAAAACGCGCCTCGCGGGAACGCTCGTCATCCTCGCGTTTTTCGCGGCGTCGGTCATACTTGGCTCTATCGGCTGGAGAGACTACCTCGCGGGAACGGCCACGCTCTCGGTGACGGACATTGCGTATCTCCTTCTCATGACCTTCACCGTCAACGCGTCCTTCGAGCTTCCGAACGTCCCCGCGTTCCTTGATATCGCGCGGTTTCTCGCGCCGGCGACGCTAGCGGGAACGGTTATCTTCGTCATGCTCGACTTCTTCGGGGAACGAGTCCGATCGATCGCCGTCGCGACTCTCTATCGCAATCACACGGTCTTCGTCGGACGCGACGCGCGCGCCCTCATCGTCGCAGCCGACATCGCGCGGGACGAAAAGGTCGTCTTCGCGCTCATCGAACCGGACGAGGAGATCGAAGGCGGAATCGCCGAGATCGACGCCCTTTCCATACGATGCCCACTCGGGGCGCGCGAGGCATTCGCCAAAACGGCGCTCGCGCGCGCACGGCGCTTATTCGTCATGGACGGAAATGACGCGGGAAACCTCTCGCTTTCGAACGCGGCCGAGACTTTTCTATCCCGTTCGCGCGCGCGGGTGAAACCGTCCATCTTCACGGGGTATTCGGACTTTTTCTCGCTCCGCGTCGCGCGGGAGACGGATGAGGCCCGCGCGGTCAACGGCGAACGGCAAGGCAACGCGCCCTCACGACGGTCGTTCAACCTCGAGCTCCTTGTCGCGCGCGACCTCGTCGATCGCCGTGTAATCGAGGCGGCGAAAGAGGCGCGCTCCGGGCGGCGCTTTCAAGCGGCGGTGTTCGGCTTCGGCCCCCTAGGTCAGGCGATCGCGTTCGAAATAGCGGCGACGGCGCACCTGCCGGACCTTGAGCGCCCGCGCGTCGTGATAGTCGACCGCGACGTCGCGAGCGCGAGAAAGGATTTTATCGCGAAAGCCCCGCGCTTCGAGTCCGTCGTCGATGTGGAATACGTCGAACTTGCAGAATGGCGGGAACGGCTTGCCGCTAAAATCCCCGAAGCGGCCTTCATCGCGCTTGACGACGCGGCCCTTGCGTTCGATACCGCCCGCTCGCTCAGGCAACTCGCGATCCTCGCCGAAACGCCGTCGGCTGGAGCCGGGCGCGTCTCCGTCTCGATCATCCCTCCCATCGAAACTCCGGAAAGCTTCCCGCCCGTCGCGCTCGCGCGGGACTTTCTCGCCGCGCACGAACTCGACTTCGTTGACCCGGGCGAGGCGCTGAACGGCAGGGACATCGTGAACCGCGCCGAGAGCTGCGATGCCCTCGCGAAGGCGATTCACTATAGCTGGCTTGCCCCAACCGGGGCGAAATGGAACGAGGCCGCGATCGAGCGGGAATGGGCCGGCCTTTCCGATACCCTCCGCGACTCAAACCGCTATTCGGCCCGGCACCTGCCGGTCAAACTCGCGCTTATCGGCTACGAACTCGTCCGCGATCCGAGCCCGGAGGCTCTCGCCCAATTCAACCACGACACGATCGGCCCCGAGGCCTTCGAACGGCTTGGACGAATGGAGCATAACCGATGGGTTGCGGAAAAATCACTCGCGGGCTTCTTGCCCGCCGCCGCGCAGAATCATCCCGACTACGCGCGGCACAAGTCGGTTCACCACCTTCACGAGAATCTCGTTCCCTGGGAATCGCTCTCGCGCGCCGATCAACTCAAGGACATGAACGTCCTCGCCAATGCGCGGCAGATAGCGAATGCGGCGGGCTTTAGTATCCAGCCGATGGCATAATGCAAAAAAACTACCGACCGCCCCTCTCGCCTTCCAGAATCGAATAGAGGAAGCTCGACCTGAAATGGTCCCGCAGCCATACGTGCTCGCGAATCGTGCCCTCGAGCGTCATCCCGCACTTTTCCATGACGCGCGCCGAGCCCGCGTTATCGACGTGGCACTTTCCCCAGATCCGGTGCAAGCCAAGCGAGGCAAAGCCGTAGTCGACTATCGCGCGCGAGGCCTCGGCCGCGTATCCCTTGCCCCATTGGGACTCATGAAGCCAATAGCCGAGCTCGGCGGAACTCGGAGCGTCAGGCTCGATCATCAGGGCGACGCTCCCGACGAACGAGGAATCGGCCGCGTCTTCCATAACAAGGTGATACTCCTGGCGCGGCTTCGCGTCGATCTGACGTATTGCGTGCGAAAGGAACGTCGTCACCTCATCGGCGTTCGCGAGACTGAACAGCATGTATCGCAGCTGCTCGGGCTTCCGCGCGAAGGGCAGCAATTGCGTTTCGTCTTCAAGTGAGAATTCCCGAAGTCGCAACCGATCCGTCCGTAGTTCCATGATTTCCCCCCCGCACAGCGCGATACGCGTTTTCACGGGGTATATCTTGAACCATCGTCGGCCGAAACGCAAGCGCGGCGCGCGACTCGAGCGGCAAATAAAACGGTCGAGCCCTTACCCGAGCGCGGCGTCCGCCTTCAGCACGGCGTTTAAAAGAACGCTCGCGCCCGCCGCGCATTGCTCGGGCGCGGTGTACTCAAGCTCGCAGTGGCTGTGCCCGTCTTTCGAAGGGACGAAGACCATCGTGGTCGGCATCAGGTACGAGACGAACTGCGCGTCGTGGCCGGCCCCCGAGTTGATATACTGGTTCGACACGCCGAGTTCGTCCGCGCTCTCCTTCACGAACCCGACAAGCCGCTTGTCGAAGTATACCGTGTCGCGCGCCCACGCGCGCTCGAACGAAGTTTTGCACCCGGCGAACTCTTTCGGCATACCCTCGATGATCGAGACGACCTCGGCGACGACGCGCGGGTCCTCGTGGCGGGCGTCGATCGAAAAATCCACCTCGTCCGGGATCACCGTATGCACGCACGGATGGCACTTGATCTCGCCGGTAGTGTAGACGAGCGCGGGGTCGAGCTTGTCGAGTTTCTCGTGCAGGTACAGAAGCGCCTGCGCCGCGGCGTAGAGCGCGTCCTTCCGGTAGCTCATCGGCGTGGTACCCGCGTGGTCGGCCTGACCGCGGGTCCTGACGCGATAGTTCACCATGCCGAGCACGCAGGTAACGACGCCGACGTCCGTCTTCGCGGCCTCGAGTATCGGCCCCTGCTCGATATGGAGCTCGAACATCGCCGCGTACGCCGCGGCGGACAATCGGTTTTTTTCCTCTCCCCGGTACGGGCTCGCCCGGAGCGCGTCGCCGAAGGTCTTCGTCGGATCGAGGACGCTTTTCGACGCGAGCATCTTCTCCTTGTCGAACTTCCCCGTCACCACGCCCGAAGACATCATCGCGGGAGGATAGAGCGAGCCCTCCTCGTTCGTCCAGATCATCGCCGTCAGCGGATGCCGGTGCGCGATACCGTCGGCTGCGACCGCCTCGAGAACCTCCATCGCGCTGATGACGCCGAGGATGCCGTCGTAGTTCCCGCCGTTTTTCACCGAGTCCGCGTGGGAGGCCATGACGATACGCTTGAGCGCGGGGTCGGACCCGGGAAGGGTAGCGTACACGTTCGCCATGTCGTCGGTTTCGATGACCGCGCCGATCGCCTTCATGCGCCTCGCGAACTCGTCGCGCGCGAGATGGGCCTCGGGCGAAAGCGAGTAGCGGGTGATGCCGCCGTGGCCGGCGTCGCCGAATTTCGCGAAGGTTCCTATCTTGTCTTTCATCCGTTCAAGGCTGCTTATATGCATTCGTTTCCCCCTTTTCCGCTAGATCGTTCCGTCGTCCCGGAGCACGCGGCAATTCTCGATGAGGCGGCGCACCTCGTCCGCGGCGACCAGGAACGTCGCCTCGCAGTCGCGCGCGCCGTTCTCGAGCGTCATGAGGAAATCGTCTCCCCAGTCGTTCAGGAACAGGCGCCGCTTCTCGTACACGCTCGCCATCTTTCCCGTAAACGCGGCCTTGAGCCGTTCGTTGTCGTGCACGAAGCCGTACAACTTGCCGTCCCAGGTGACGGGCACGTCGAGCCCGGCGGAAAACCTCGCCGAGAGCTCGAGCTCGACCGGTATTTCCGTTACGCCGGGCGGTACGTCGCGGAGCTTGGGAAGGATCGTCCTGAAATGCTCCGCGGGGATAAAGTCCTCGAGGCGCGCGTACTCTACGGTCGCGTGCCGGGAGAGCGCCAGGTCCTCGCCGAAGCGGCGCGGGGAGAACGACTCGACGAACATGGCCAGGATGTCGTCCCTGCCGGGAGGGACCGCGCAGTTCGCGATATTCTTCGAGGAAGCGGCTTTGTCCGCGTACTTCCCGAATTCCTCCGCGTCGATCCGCTCCTTTTCCCCGAGCAGGCGATCGAGCGTCCGGGACAGCGCCGAAAGATCGTTCATGCCGAGGGCTGAAAGGATGCGCTGGACGAGGGCGGGCCTTGTCCCCCGCACGAAGCGGAGGTACGAGCCGATCAAAAGGCCGTTCGCGCGCCCGTGGTCGATGCCGTGAAAGTACGTGAGCGAGTATCCCATCGCGTGAAGGGCGGTGGTCCCTGTCGAACCGGGGATACGCGACGGTGTCCCGGTCGAGGCCCTCGGCCCCCGTCAGTTTCGGCAAGGCGAGTCCCACGAGCTCCCGCACGGAAGCGAGGCCGCGTTCGGCGAGATAGTCCGCGAGTCCCGCGACGAGGTCCTCGACGATCCGGTAGCCGTATTGCATGGCCGCCGAAGTCGGAGAGGCCGACGAGCTCGAGCATCGAGTCGACGCGCTCGTCCCACTCGCTTTTCCCGATCTTCATCACCTCGAGCGGGAGCCGCACGTTCCGCCTCACGGTTCTCCAGTCGTACAGGACCGGGCTTTGGAAGACGATCCCGTATTTCCGGCTCATCCGGGCGGCGGTCGGGCTTTCTCCCGCGACGGTAACCGAACCCGCGGTCGGCGCGAGCAAGTCGGCGATGATGCGGAGCAGGGTCGTCTTGCCGCAGCCCGACGGTCCCAGAAGGGAAATGAACTCTCCCTTTCGGATGTCCAGCGACACGTCGTCGAGGGCCTTCACGCACTCGTTCCCCTCGCCGGGGTACGTCATGCTGACGTTCTCGATTTTGATTTCGCTCCGTTCGCGCGTCCGTGTTTCCATGCAGTTCACTCCAAATAAAAAAAAAGCAATGAAGCCTCGCCGGGCCTCATTGCCTGATGAAAAAACAAAAAAAAAGACGTCAACTTCCCCCAACGGGAAATCAACGTCTTTGTGTCTGTCGGTACGGTATCAGAATGCCCGAGCGATGTCAATGCATAATTATGCAATAAGCGAAATTATTGACGTTTTTATTGCATATTTATACAAGCGACATAAGGAGGGGGAAGGCCTTCCCCCTGGGGTCGCGCCCGACGCGCCCCGCACCCCCTTCCCCGGGGGCCCGGCCCCCGGAACCCCGGGAACACAGCCGGGCGAGCGCGCGAGGCGGTTGTTTGGGAGCCCGCCCCTCAATCGACGAGCATTTCCATCAAGACATGTTTAACTTTCTGAATTGTTTTGATCTCGATCTTTCCCATTTTCTTCACTAACCGAACCGTATCAATCGTGCGTATCTGATCCAGCACGATCCAACCCTGCTTTCCGGCGAATTTCACGCGAACGCGCGTCGGGAAATCGCGCGATTTCGTCGTCATAGGCGCGATGATAACCGTACTGATATGATGATTCATCTCATCGGGCGAAAGCACCAGACATGGTCTCGTTTTCCGTATTTCATGGCCTTTAGTTGGGTCGAGATCAATGAGATACACTTCATATTGATTGACTACCATTCCCATTCAAATGCCTCGGAATCGATCGGAGCCTCATCGAGGAGGCCATCTTCCTTCGTTTGATGCATGGCGGCAAAAAACTCATTCCAACCGTGCCGGGCCTTTGACTGTATGGGTGTAAGAACCATCTTTCCGTCATCTATCTCCAATTCAAGCGTATCCTCTACGTTAAGTTGGTCTATGACGGTCTTGGGGAGTCGAATTCCCTTGGAATTGCCGATCGCAACAAGTGACACCAACATAGGCTCACCTCCACTAAATGTAATTATATTGTTATTACGGCTAAATGGCAAGGTTTTACAATTCAGGCTGTACGAGTCATCAAGTTCTCGCGAAGCTCCGAATACGATACGGCATCCATACTACACCTCTAGCATACAATGTATTGTACTGTATGCTTCAATTCAAACGTTCATTCTTTTAACCTGGGCATCGTGCAAACCTTTCCCTGTCGCGTACCCGGTGATCCAGGGGTGCCTCGATCTGTTTGGGCACTATCCAACTTTACCTACAGGGCCCCATTGCTGTTTCAGCCCTATTAAAGCGATAGCAAAAATCGCAATGATCGGCGCCCTCCATAATAGTCTGCGTTCTGGTTAGATCAACTACTGGCTTGCCTATCTCGGCAATATAGAAATCAAAATCACACATGAGTATCTTTCCTAGTTCGGGTTCATGCAGCTCCTTGAAGTATTCGGCGAATCTACATCGGCTTACGTTATACTCACGCCCGGTAGCGTCGTTTTGTATATACTCTCTTTCAACGTTATCGCCGATTCTCGGCCGTATTTCATCCCAAACTTTTTCCCACTTTTCAAAAGGATTACCGGCTTTACGTTCGCCTATGTTAAGGTAATTGGCCCGGACATGAGCGCGAAGGGCACTGTAAACCAAATCATCGGCTTTTTGCTTTCCAAGTTCCGCGCGCAACGCGTTTAGTATTGTTAGGATACCGTCTGTTTGTATCTTGATTTCATCTAACAGAGGTATCGCGGAAAGATCTTGTGACTTCATGCCAACTCCTTGGATTTTCCATATTGCGACAGTTTCTATTTCTCGTTGGTTTTCTTCTCCTGATGGAGCAACCAATGATAGATATCCATATTTGAGTATGTTCGCGTCCACGCGTCATGACCGGTATTTTCGTAGTAGGTGTATTTGACGTTTCCTCCATTCTGTATCAGGGTGTCCACGAGTATCTTCGTAAGTTGTAACGGCAGCACGGCGTCGTCTTTGCCGTGGAACGCCCACACCGGAACGTCTTTAATTCTCGTAACGGCGTCCGGGTAGCCGAGGAAGGGATATGTCCCTCCGCATATCGGAAGGATTGCCGCGAACGCCGACGGGTACCGTATCGCCAAATGCCACGCGCCTATCGCGCCCATGCTGAGTCCCGTCAGGTATATCCTGTTCGTATCGATCCTGTATTGATCGACCATTTTTTCAAGATACGTCATCAAGGCGTCCAGCTGGAAAACCCATTCCGACTCGGCGGGGCACTGCGGCTCAAGGATGACAAAGGGCAAGTTATTCTGCTCGACAAAGGAATGCAATCCCCCGTCGGGAAGAGTATCGAACACCTTACCAATCTCATCTTTCCCGTGCAGGAAAAAAATCGCCGGCCAGTCAGTATTGGAGTCTGCGTCGTACTCATCGGGCAGATAAACATAGTTGGTGAACGTAACATCCGTTTCGGTTTTGACATGCGTAGCTTGCTTAATGGCGTTCATCAGCAGCTCCTTTTTACGATCGTCGCGGCACGAAATCGGCGTCGTTCTACCACAATACCAATGGCAAGCTCTTCCCAATCATTCATTTGGTTTGATTTCCTATAACATTTCCATCCGAATCGGTAAGCAACAAGCCATTAGAAAAATCCAGTATAGGTAATGGATTACTCCAAGGATCGTTAAGAAGCGCGTATTTTCCAACTTTAATTTCTATTGGCCCGAATACCAGCTTCCCGCCATTTGAGACTATGGCTTCGATAGCGGATTCAACCGAATCAACGAGCATACACGTTTCATAGGGCCGCTTATCAGTATGCAAGACCAATTCATCATCCGAGTCGGGCAACGAAAGCCCCGCAGAATGATTGCCATCACGCCACAGCAAATCGTGACCAAGTTTTTTATAGAAATTTATTCCATCATCAAGAACATCAACCGGAATACTGTAACAATCAATTTTTCTGAAAACAGGCTTATTCATAGTACCTCTTCATCTTTACTCAAACAGCGACTGCAATCTTCGCAAAACCAGCATTATAAAGCTGAACCAATTGGTAGAATCATGCAATTTCATTCATTCAATTTTTTATTCCATTCTTCCAGTGTCGATCTGAACGATTCATAAGTAATGTTTCGTGCAATTGCTATATCGTAACCTGTATTAATTTGAATGGAGAGAATTTCTTCTTTTTGAAAGCTAAAACCAGAAGAAATAGCGATTCGGGCGATTTCAACCGCTAAATTTTCATTGCTATCTGTTTTGTTTTTCTTAAGAGCAGTAATCGCAACATATTTTGTTTCGCTCGATCCATCTGTTCCATAGAACCTTGTTACGCCTCTTGTTACCATAGCATTATTTAGCGGTAATTTTGTTTGGATACTATTTGCCAAGACAACCATATCATTGATTTGCAAAGCTGGCGTCATGTAATTAGTTATAGTTATCAGGAATACAGCAATGACCGGAATTATTAAAGACCAACGTACTATTTTTCTTGATACTTTAATTGGAATAGTGCCATTGCTTTGCTTAACTACAAATGTTTTTGATAAAACATCATGAAAGAATCGACCCGTTTTCTTGTAAAGAAAAAAGTAATACAACTCAAACAAACAGATTGAAAAAAGTATGAATGATGTAAATAAGATTATATAAGCATATTTAGGATTCGACAAAGTCAGACCATTTAAAAGAACCGTAAAAGAATATATAAGAGATCTTGCAAAACTGAGTTGAATACTTATCAGTTTAGATTGGCAATTTACAACTTTTATACCCATAATTTTTTTACCTATTGTTTGACCAGCGAAGAAGAAGCTGTCACTAAAGGTAAAATAAACAAGTACAGCAGCAAAGCCAATTAATCTCCCATAATTACCAAGACTCATATAAAAATCTGCTAATAATAGTCCTGATAAAAATCCAATGATTCCAATGACAATATTATCAATAACAAAAGCTCCAATTCTTTGAAGTCTAGAGGCAAGAATTGTATCTTGATCAAAACTATTTTCCATATATTCCTCCCGAGCGAAGCGACTGCAAGTTTCGCGCCAATAACAATGTCCGATTAACTAGTTGTTAGATGCTTGTCTGTTTTGCAATTCTTTCATAAAAGGCAGATATCCTTCATGGATATGTATCCCGTTTCACTTTCCTCCTGGATCTTGCAGGGCAAGCAGAAATCATCTCGATAAAAGTACGGCGAGAAACTCATTATCATGATGCCGGTGTTTTCTCGTACTGATACAGAAGGTCCGTCATCCATGGGAAATGCGGTTGTATCCCGAATGGTCGTCGCTCTGTTTGCCGATTCAAACAAACTGATGCTATATGTAATCTTCTCCTCGTTCACACCGTAAATGGCATGCTCCGACGTTGACTGTTCAATTTTCGGGTTCATATACGCATCATAAGACGGGATATAATATATTCCATCAACGAAATCCGATTGCAGAGGTTTATAGGGCTTCTTTTGAATGGCACTCGCATCGAAATTGCTCAAAGTAGTGGCGTTTTCGCTATTTTGGGCAGATGTATCATCGCTTTTTTGACAACACGCCAGAAGCGGGAATAGTAATAATAAGCAAGTGATTTTTGCGTTCCTCATTGTTTTCTCCTTGTAGCCGCGATCTTTCCGGCACTTTGTAATCATCCTGCCCAACCGAAACGCTACATCACCGCTAAATCCGTGCATAATATACCATGGGTCCAGCGATAAATCCGAAATGTCTATGTGAGGCAGATGACGCAACGATCGGCGAGCGCAACCGTTGGTCGCGCCAAATCATCGTTCGGAGCCCCCTCAAACGAAAGTCTTTGCAAGGACGGGGCAGAATCGCAGTCATACGCTAGTCTTCGGAAAATTCAAGATGTAACTGGTTTAGGAATGTGGATTTACCGAGTACGGCCGCTTTATGTATTTACCGATCGGAGCAAACGAGGGGATGATCATAATCTGGCAAGCTGTAATTCTATCTTTGTTTCTACGAAAGGAACTGACGAGGAACGGGGCGACCTTCCGCGCGCGAAGCGCGCGGAAGGTCGAGATTTTCGTGGTCGCCAATTACCGCCGCCGTTCTTCGTGTTGTTCCCTACTTAATTACCTGCAGCCTATAACGCCGCCAGTGACTTCCCTCGCGGTAGCCGAAATGACTTTGAGATCCTCGCTCGCCGCGATATCGGTCCACGCCTGAACGCCCGCCGATCCAGCCCGATTCCAGTTCTTGCCGCCATCCATCGATATCAGCAACGAGCCAGGTTCTCCCGCGTAATTCCCTTCCGTGTTGAATATGCCGCGCGTGGTCGTAGCGACGACGATCCCGCTTCCGTCGGAAGAAATCGCGACGCCGGCGCATTTGCTGGCGTCCTCGGCCGAGGCGTTCGTTCCGGGTATTTTCAACGAAGACCAACTCGCTCCGCCGTCCCTGGAAAAATTAAGGTTCCCGCTCTCGTTACCAAGCATAATACTTTTCCCGTCATCGCTGATGTCCACCATGGAACCGGCTTTTGAGTGCGCTATCGAGCTCCATGTTTGTCCTCCATCAACCGATCGCCAAATCGCGGTCGAAGTCACGATGACGAGCGTCGAACCGTCTTTGGACACGGAGCAGCCAAGCAGCACCGTATAGCTTCCGGGGAACGCGGAAACGGAAGACCAGTTCGTCCCGCCGTCCGTAGAGAGATAGCAATCAAAGGCCATGTAAAACGTTAACAGGATAACCTCGCCGTTCGACGATATCGATATGTCATCAGGATCCCATGTCGCGGGAGTAAGCACAGGGTCAGACCAACTCACGCCTTTATCGCGCGAGGTTATGACGTAATAATCATCATCCTGAGAATATACGGCCACGAGCCTCTCGCACGCGTCGGAAACGGCAAGAGACACCCACTTTCTTTTCCCCAGTGAATCGCGACACGTCCAGTTTCTTCCCGAATCATCGCTTGTAAAAAGCCATCCGGATGATAACAGCTTGCTGCCCGACATAGAGGCGCTCGTCGCGGCCAGCTGGTATTGTCCGTTGCGAGAGACGGAAACGCGCGACCAACTTCGTCGACCGAACCCTTCGAGCGTTTTCCAGCTCTCGCCCCCATCGCTGGAAGCCGTTATAAAGTAGCCTTTTGCCAAAAGAATCTTATTCGCATCGCCCGAGACGGCCATCGAATAACCGCTAAAGTAATCATCCCACACGAACGCCTGTTTCCATGTCTTGCCGTTATCCGAAGAGGCAAAAAGATACGAGACCTTTTTGTTAATGGGCGACCCTTCGCTGACGCCCATGAGAACGGATCCGTCATTCGAATAGAAAAGATTGTGCAAGGTCATTTCGCTTGTGACGACACGAGGACCTTCGATCTCGGTCCATGTCGCCCCAAGATCATTGGATATATAGTTGCTGAATATTCGTTGGCATGCCAGCGAGAGTCCATCGGCGCTCATGGCAAGATATCGTATCGGCTTGTTGGAACCGAGATACGTTTCGCTCCAGGTAGTTCCATAGTCGGTGGACCGCATGATGCCACCCTGATCCCAGGTATTTCTCCCGCCCGCGACCACCGTCTCGCCATCCGCGGAACAGACGATCTGGTCCCAATAAAGATCGCTGGGACTGGTCTCCTCCTTGGAAAAGTCGATCGCGTGAGTCCAGGTAGCGCCATAATCGTCGGATTTATACAGGCATTCGTCGTAAGCGTCAAAGTCTCCTTCGGTGACATCCAGATGAACGGACATATACTGATATCGCCCATCGGCCGACATCGCGGTATACGGCGGGCTCGACGTATTTACGAGATTGGGTGCCGACCAACTCGTCCCCCCGTCCCTCGAAACGATCATATAGTACTTCGACGATTCATAGTAACTTGCCAAAACGACCAAACCGTTTCCCGATACCGCGATAGTACTCCATTCGCGATTCCCCGCGGATTCGAGCGTCGTCCAGGTTGTGCCGCCGTCAGTCGATCCATAAAGGTAATTAAGGAGTTCCATGCCGTCCGTGGCAAAGGCCAGGCAGACACTGCCATCGGAAGACATGGCGATCTCCCAGTTGCTATCATCCATGTCGCCTCGATCAATCGCGGCCTGAGTGAACGAACCATGATGCGCTAGGATAACGTGCGTGGTATATGATGTTTCGGATACGCCATCCTCGGCTACGACGCGCGTTACAAAGGATGCGCCTTCGACCGCGGAAACGCTGATCCCGTCAGTTGATCCATTGAACGATTGTCCGTCGATGGTAACGGATGCCCGTGAACTCGTGGCCGATGCGGCAATAGTCACGCTCGATACGGAGTCCGGCACGGTCAGTGTGTAGTCCGTTACGGACGACGAGAAAGACGGCGTCAGGATACCCGTCGAATAACTGAAAGAAGCGAGAGAGGAATTAGTCGAATCCGCATGAACGGTATAAACCGCTTCTACGACCGATGAGGGGTTCATCCCCGTTTTTGTCGCGATTACCTTAAGGGTCACGGGACCCGTTACTTCAAACGATGAGGCGCTCGGCGAGGACGCTGTCGGGTCAGTCCCGTCAGTAGTGTAATGAAACGATGCGCCCTCGGTCGCAGATGTAAAACCGACGGTCACGGGGACGCTAGCAAGCTCTCCTGCAAGAATCGACATAACAGGGTTTTCAACGGTCTCCGTTGGCCCTATTACATCAGGACCGCCTGTGGGAGACGAACAAGCCGTGATAAATACAGTAACTATCAATACCATGGACAGCAAAGCAAAACGGTTACGTTTTTCCATAATTACCCTCACTTAAATCTATTTATGCTATTTTATCACGGTTAATTTAAAAAAAAACTCGTTATTCTGGAAATGTCGATATCGCTTGCTTCACCAGTATTGGCGACAATATCTCCCGCTTTATCTATAGACAAGGACTTTTAAAGGCGAAAGGGCACTCTTTCAAAAGGTTGTCCTCCAGCCTTCGGCTTACGGGCCGCGCTCGGCCCCTCTCTCCTCGCATTCGCTTGGCGGGGCCTCACGATCGAACGCTCGAAGCTTCGCTGCAAGTTCCCCTATTCTCCCTATCGTTAAAATAAAAAAACCGCCCTGATGGGCGGTTTTTCAATTTTAACTGGAGAATAGGGGATTCG
>CAYSEA010000013.1:40139-49497 GCA_964429975.1 uncultured Treponema sp. | reverse complement strand
TGGTACGTCGAGGCGACGAAGCTTTCGTTCCGCTCGGGCGACGACGCCGAGAAGGATCGCGCGGTCTCCGTGCTTCTTTCGATTCTGGAGGAGTCGCTTCGTCTCCTCCATCCGTATCTTCCCTTCGTTACCGAGGAAATCTACGGCTTCCTTCCCGAGTCGTGCGCGCGCGACGCGGACTGTTCCGTCGGGGCCCTTCCGCGCGGGAACATGCTCATAACCGCGCGGTATCCCGAATCGCGCGAAACGAGGCGCGACGATAGCGCCGAAGCGCGCTTTTCCGCCCTGCAGGATATCGTGCGCGCGATTCGCGCGCTCCGCGTCGAGTGCGGAATCGACCCCGCGCTCAAGGTGCGCGTCGCGCTCTTTGTCGAGCCGTCGAGCCCTGCTGCTGCCGCGCGCGAGAAAGAGGATATTATCCGCCTACTTGCCGGTCTTTCTTCCGTCGATTACCTTGACTCCCCGCAGGCGAAACCGGCGGGCGCTATCGGCTCGGTCGGGCGTGGCTTTGAGGCCTTCGTCGTTACCGACGGAAGCGTCGACCCGGAAACGCTCGCCGCGCGCTTCGAGCGCGAGGCTGAAAAAGAACGGGCGAACTCCGATCGCGTCAAGGCGAAGCTTTCCAACCAGAACTTCGTCGCGAACGCGCCCGAAGACGTCGTCGCCGCCGAAAAGGAAAAACTCGTTGAGTCGGAACGCCGCATCGCGAAGCTTGAAGGCTACGTAAAGGACTTGCGACCGAAGTGAATACCCAGGACATGCTCGTTCTGAAAGGAATATACCTCGCGCCCTACATGCAGATAGCCACCGCGCTCATCGGCAAGCAGCGGCACGCCGGCGGAAACATGTTTCGCCATCAGATCGACACCATGGGCATTCTCATCGACTACGGATATATCGACTCCGTCCTCCTGAAGGCTTCCGTTATCCATGACGTAATCGAGGATATCCCCGATTTCAACTGCAACCAGATCCTCGAGATCGATTCCGAGTCGGGTCAAGTGTACGACCTCGTCATGGAAGTCACGAAGCAGGAAGGGCAGCTAAAAAGCGAGTACCTCAAGCGGATAATCGAGAAAGGCTCGCACAAGGCGAAAGTCCTCAAGTGCGCCGATCGGATCAGCAATATGATCAGCCTCGGGTTCGTCACGAACCCCGAGTTTATCGAGCGGTACTGCGAGGAAACCGAGCTCTACATTTTTCCTATCGCCCTCGACGTCAACTTTGACATGTATCAGGAGCTCATCCACCTTGTCATTTCGAGGCGGCAATACCTCGAAGATTCTGGCTTCCTGTGCCGCCGAATTGATCCAACCGAGACCTAGGATCGTACCGGGCGTTTTTCAACGATACCGCGTAAAACGAGGTCATCTTCCGGGGAACCGCAGGATTTTCTCCCGTGGCATTGACTGAAATCCCCTCGTTGGCTATAGTATGAGTAACATTTTATAGATAGGAGTGCCTCATGATCAAAGTAGGTATTAACGGTTTTGGCCGCATTGGCCGCATGGTCTTCCGCGCCGCCGTGGCGAACTTCAGCAAGGACATTCAGATTGTCGGAATCAATGACCTTCTTGAGCCCGGTTATCTCGCGTATATGCTCAAGTACGACTCCGTGCACGGACAGTTCAAGGGCGACGTTAAAGTCGAGGGCAATTTCCTCGTCGTGAACGGCAACAAGATCCGCCTCACCGCCGAGAAAGATCCCGCCAACCTTAAGTGGAACGAAGTCGGCGCCGACGTCGTCATCGAGTCCACCGGATTCTTCCTTGACGACGAATCCGCCCGCAAGCACATCACCGCGGGAGCCAAGAAGGTTATTCTGTCCGCACCGTCCAAGGACGCGACCCCCATGTTCGTCTATGGCGTCAACGACAAGGAATACAAGGGCCAGGACATTATTTCCAACGCTTCCTGCACCACCAACTGTCTCGCGCCCCTCGCCAAGGTACTGAACGACAAGTTCGGAATCGTCAAGGGACTCATGACCACCGTGCACGCCGCCACCGCCACCCAGAAGACCGTCGACGGTCCTTCCGCCAAGGATTGGCGCGGTGGACGCGGTATCCTCGAAAATATCATTCCGTCCTCGACCGGAGCGGCCAAGGCCGTCGGTAAGGTTCTTCCCGTCCTGAACGGCAAGCTCACCGGAATGGCTTTCCGCGTTCCGACCTCCGACGTTTCCGTCGTCGACCTCACCTGCGTGCTCGAGAAGGGCGCTACCATGGACGAGATTAAGGCCGCGATGAAAGCCGCCTCCGAAGGCGAGCTCAAGGGCGTTCTCAAGTACACCGAGGACGACGTCGTTTCCACCGATTTCCGCGGCGAGAGCTGCACCTCGATCTTCGACGGCAAGGCCGGTATCTCCCTCGACGCGAACTTCGTCAAGGTCGTATCTTGGTACGACAACGAGTGGGGTTACTCGAACAAGGTCTGCGAGATGGCCAGGGTCGTGGCGAAATAAATTTCGCGCGAAGTAAAAACTTCGCGAGAAGTAATAACTTCGCGCGAAACTACGCTTCGCAAGATGACGGGCGGCTATGCG
Source organism: uncultured Treponema sp. (assembly GCA_964429975.1). Lineage (GTDB taxonomy): Bacteria > Spirochaetota > Spirochaetia > Treponematales > Treponemataceae > Teretinema. The sequence continues at coordinate 46,952 of CAYSEA010000013.1, read as the reverse complement.
CCTCCCGTAAAAGGCTTCCCTTCGGGGAAGCTTTTTTTTGCTTTCGGCTCGAAACGCGTTTCCCGGGGTAGTGACGCCGGGGCTGAAAAGCCTATATACTGAGAGACGATTTTCTTTCAGAGGAGAACTACACATGCCTGATATTGTCATTGGCGTCATTGGATTCGGAACGGTGGGTAAGGGCGTCGTAAAGATTCTTCTGAACGACCGCGCGCTTCTTGAACAGCGCGCGGGTTGCAAAATCACGCTGAAGCGGATCGCCGATCTCGACGTCACGACCGATCGGGGCATCGCCCTTCCGGCGGGCATGCTCACTTCAGACGCCAACGCCATTCTCGGGGACGGCGAGATCAATACCGTCGTCGAGGTTATGGGCGGTGAGACCGTCGCCAAGGCCTTTATCGAGAAGGCGCTTATCGCGGGAAAGAACGTCGTCACCTCAAATAAAGAAGTAATGGCAAAGCACGGGCTTCATTTTACCGCACTCGCCCGCGAGCACGGATGTACCATACTCTACGAGGCGTCTGTCGGCGGCGGCATTCCCGTCCTTCACGCGCTTCGCAATTCCCTTTCCGCGAATACCGTCGAGCGAATCTTCGGCATCGTCAACGGCACGACCAACTTTATCCTTTCCAAGATGACGGCGACCGGGGCCGATTTCGCCGACACGCTCAAGGAAGCGCAGGCGCTCGGGTACGCGGAGGCGAACCCGAAGAACGACGTCGAGGGATACGACGCCGCGTACAAGCTTTCGATACTCGCGAGCCTCGCGTTCCGCTGTCACGTGAACTACAACGATATCTACCGCGAGGGAATCACGGCGATCACCGCGGCCGACATCGCCGCCGCGCGGCAGTTCGGCTACACAATAAAAATTCTCGCTGTCGGAGTGAACCATCCGGACGCGATCGAGCTTCGCGTGCATCCCGTCATGATCGAGTCGACGCATCCGCTCGCGACCGTCAGCGACGCCTTCAACGCGATCTTCATCCGCGGCTCGAGCCTCGGGGATTCCATGCTCTACGGTCGCGGCGCGGGCGAGCTTCCGACCGCGTCGGCCGTCGTCGGCGACGTGATGAACCTCGCCTTCAGGCAGGGGCCGGGCTTTTCGCGGGATACCGAGTTCGCGTTGAACGAGCGGGCGGTCCTCTCGATCAACGATTGCGTCACGAGTTTCTTCATCCGGTCGGTCGTGGACGACGCGCCCGGCGTCCTCGCGAGCATCGCGAGCGTCTTCGGCAAGAACGAGGTGAGCATCCGCGCGCTCGAGCAAATCGACGCAAAGGACGGATGCGCCTCGATCACGATCATCACCCATCAGGTTAAGGAGGCGCGCATGCGCGCCGCGCTCAACGAAATCGAGGGCCTTCCGTGCGTTCAGCGCGTCGCTTCGGTCATCCGCGTCGGGCTTGGGTCGGAAGCCTAGTTTTCCCCGTGTGACCATGTCACTAGAGAAGGGCGTCCGCGCGTCGGACGCCTTTACTTTTTCCGCCGAATCGCTGACATTACAAGCATGGCTGAATCACTATTTGACGCGATTATCATCGGTACCGGTCCTGCCGGTATATCAGCATCCCTGTATCTCGCGCGGGCCGGGTATTCCGTTCTCGCGCTCGGCTCAGGGCCAGGCGCGCTTGAACGGGCAGAAACAATCGAAAATTATTACGGCTTTCCCGAGCCTGTTTCCGGTACTGAGCTTGTAGACCGGGGTCTTGCGCAAGCTCGGCGCGTTGGCGTCGAAGTGCGCAGAGAGGAAGTCGTTCATGTCGACGTAGAGGACTCGTTTGTGGTCAAGGCAGTAGCTTTAAACGTTCCGGAATCTGGTGTCGCGCACGGCGCTCCGGGCTCTGGGGATGAATCCGCCGGTTCCGCGGCGCGCGAATACCGTTCGAAAACCCTCCTTCTCGCGACGGGAAAGTCGCGTGCCGGGATCAAAGCTCCGGGTTTCGAGGAATTTCGCGGTAAGGGCATCAGCTTTTGCGCGACATGCGACGGTTTTCTTTACCGCGGAAAAAAACTTGCGATAATCGGAGCGGGGGAGTACGCGGCAAACGAGCGCGAAGAGTTATTAGCGTTCTCTCAGGACGTTATGGCCTTTACCGACGGAAAACCGGTGACTGAGGGAACTTTCCCCTCAGGCGCGCGCATCGTCGATTTCCCAATCGAGCGCTTTGAAGGAACGGACCGCGTTTCCGCGATCGTTACGACGGATGGGACACGCCATCAGATCGACGGCGTTTTCGTGGCCGTGGGAACGGCAGGAGCGGCTTCCTTCGCCGCAACCGTCGGCATTGCCATGAACGGTCAGGATATCGCGGTTGACAAAGACTTCATGACGAACGTTCCCGGGCTTTTTGCCGCGGGCGACTGTGTCGGCGGCTACTTACAAATCGCGAAGGCGGTATCCGACGGGGCGCTTGCGTCGAAGGGTATGAATACTTATTTGAAATCGATAAAAAAGTAATTATTATACCTACCGGTAGGTATATCGGTAGATATATTGATAAGTACAATAAACCTACACAAAAAAACCGGCGCAACCCCGCGCCGGTTCCTGCCTTACGCCTTGGCCGAGTATTTCTCCCGCATCGTAAGCTTGTTCGTCTTTCCGACCGACGTCTTGTCGATAGCCCCGACGAAGGTTACTTTCAGCAAGATCGCCTCGCGCGGCAAGAGTCCCCGGTCGATGTACCCCTTCACGTGCTCGACGATTCGGTGAGCCGAAGCCTCCTCGCCGGCCTTGAGAACGACGCACGCGAGCGGGACTTCTCCCCACTTCTCGTCGTAACTGCCGATCACGGCCGTTTCGGCGACCGCGGGGTGGCACGCGACGATATCCTCGATCTCAAGCGACGAAAGCCATTCTCCGCCGACCTTGATCACGTCCTTGAGCCGATCGGTAATGCGGAGCGAGCCTGTCGCGTCGACCGTGGCGACGTCCTGGCTATGAAGCCAGCCACCCGCCCAGAGTTTTTCCGAGTTGCTCGAATCCTTGAAGTACCCTTGCGTGAGCCAGGGCGCACGGAGAGTAATCTCGCCGGCGGTCTTGTCGTCGGCGGGAACTTCCTTTCCGCTCGCGTCGATTACGCGGGCGTACACGAGGCCCGCGGGGCTTCCCGTCCTGACGCGCCGCGCGATCTGCTCTTCGCGCGGCTTTTTCGTCTCCTCGGAAGATATGCGGGTAATCGAGATAACCGGGCCCGTCTCGCTCATCCCGTAGCCCGCGAAGATGTCAATGCCGCGATCCATCGCGAGGTTGGCGAGGGCCTTCGGCAGGGCCGCCCCGCCGATAATCACCTTCCATCCGGTAAAGTCGACCGTCTGCGCGCTCGGATCCTTGAGAAGCATCGCGAGGATCGTCGGCACGCAGTGCGAGAAGGTTACCTTCTCGCTGGCGATGAGCGAATTGAGCGCGGCGGGGACGTACTTTCCGGGATACACCTGCTTGACGCCGAGGAAGGTCGCGATATACGGGATACCCCAGGCGTGCACGTGGAACATCGGCGTGATCGGCATATACACGTCATCCGAGTGAAAGTTCGGACCGCCGTGAATCGACGCGAGACTCGCCGCGTTCGTCACCGCGTGGAGGGTAATCTGCCGGTGCGAGAAGAAAACGGCCTTCGGCAAGCCCGTCGTTCCGGTCGTGTAGAAGGTCGTCGCCCGGGTATTCTCGTCGAAGTCCGGAAAGTCGGCGAGCGGTTCCGCGGCTGCAAGGAGGCTTTCGTACTCGCCTGAAAAATTGAAGCTTCCCGCTCCCGTCGCGTCGGTGTCGCGCATCAGAATGAATCGCTCCACCGTCTCGAGTCGCCCCTTAATTGCCTCCAATAGCGGCAAGAAGTCCGCGTGAACGAGGAGGACTGAATCCTCGGCGTGTCCGATCGTGTAAAGCATCTGCTCGGGGGAGAGGCGCACGTTAATCGTGTGAAGCACCGCCCCGATCATGGGGATCGCGAAATAGCATTCAAGGTATCGGTTTGAGTCCCAATCCATCACCGCGACCGTATCGCCTTTTTTGACGCCGAGGGCGAGAAGCGCCGACGCAAGCCGCGCGACCCGTTCGTGAAACTGTCGGTAGGTCAGGCGCGTTGACCCGGCATACACGATCTCCTGGTCGGGCTTATAGGCTATGGGTGCTTTTAATAGATGCTTGATTAAGAGCGGAAACTCGTACGCCGAGAGCGTCTTATCGGAAATGGTATCCATAAAAATATCCTCCTGTAAGGTCGAAAACATTTTGACGGAAAACGGCGAAATGTCAAGAATTTTTGTACATATGAGACCGAGGCAGAGCGTCCTTGCCTAGCGCGCGTCTAACCCGCCAGCCGGGCGGTATGAGGGGGCCATGAGCGGCGAACTATCGGAAGGCCACGACGTCGGCACGGGGGCCTCGGCCTCGCGTCTGATACCATCGTCAAGGGAAAACGCCATTCGGAAGCAGTGGAGCGCATGGTGGCCCATTCGAAGCGTCTGAGTATCCCGTTCCGTCAAGGCTCCCGCGATAAAGCGCAAGAAAATCCCGTCGTCCCGGCCGTAGAGCTTGTCGCCGACGACGGGAAACCCGAGAGAGCAGAGGGTCGCCCGGATTTGATGGGTGCGGCCGGTTATCGGCACGGCGCGCACGAGCGAGCCTTCGGAACCGTCGTCGAAGACGTGAAGGCCAACTCGGTACAATACGGTTTCGCACGCGATAGCTCCGCGCTCGGGCGAAAAGACGAGTTTTTTCCGCACGGGTGAGGCCTCGTCCGGGCCAAGCCATCCGCGCGCCTCAAGCCGCTCGGGGAAATGCCCCTCGACAAGCGCGAGGTACTCTTTATCGACCGTCCCCCGCGCGAACGCATTTCCCGCGCGCGCGGCGGCTTCGCGGCTTTTCGCCCCTACGACCACCCCTGACGTTTCGCGGTCGAGGCGGTTGACGAGGCGGAGCTCGGAATACCGCTCGCGAAGCAGGGCGAGTAGGGTGTTGGCGCGGTATATACCCGCGGGATGGCAGGGAAGGTTGGGCGGTTTGTTGATCATGAGAAAGTCGTCATCCTCGAATACGATGTCGTAATCGACTTCGACGGGAGGCTCCGTCCGCTCAGGCGGGGAATACGCGACGACATCTCCCCGCGCCAGGCGTTCGCTTCCGTCACACGCCTTTTCGTTCCGGGTGACGCGTCCTGAGCCGATCTCGGATCGCCACGACTCGCGCGGGAAATAGGTAAATCGCGCCGCAAGGTAGTCAACGAGGGTCATTCCCTCGTGCCGTGCGTCAATGGCGCTCGAGTGGCGCTTCCGTTCCTCGTCCTTCATGGTGAGCACCGTACCCGTACCGGGCGGTATTTACAAGGGCCGGCCAAATTGCTATATTTTTTTATAGATACGAATATCCGTGCAGGGCCCGAAGCCCATACACTCAAAATCAGTTCGCCGTTTTCCAGGAGGATTCCATGATCAAGACCGTGAAGGATGTCGATCTCAAGGGCAAGCGCATCGTCATGCGCGTCGATTTTAACGTTCCGATGAAGGACGGCGTCGTGCAGGACGATACCCGCATCATGGCCGCTATTCCGACCATCAAGTACATTCTCGATCAGGGACCCGCGTCCCTCGTGCTGATGAGCCATCTCGGGGATCCCTCCAAGGACGCCAAGAAAGCCAAAGAAAAGGCCGAAAAGGACGGAAAAGCCTTTGACGAGGCAAAGTATATCGCCGGAAAGCACCGGATGGCTCCCGTCGCCGCCTACCTCGAGTCCAAGCTCGGCAAGAAGGTCGCGTTCGCCGATTCCTGCTTCGGTCAGAAGGCCACGGTTGATGGCCTTGCCGCGGGTTCCGTTCTTATGCTCGAGAACACCCGCTTTCACAAGGAAGAAACCGCCAAGGACGAAGCCGGCCAAGAGCCCCTCGCCAAGGAACTCGCCTCGTACGGCGACGTGTTCGTGAATGACGCCTTCGGAACCGCGCACCGCGCCCACGCTTCCACCGCGACCATAGCCAAGTTCGTCAAGGTGAAGGTCGGCGGCTTCCTTATGGAAAAGGAAGTGAAGTACCTCGAGCCGATGGTAACGAATCCCCCGAAACCCATGACCGCCATCATCGGCGGCGCGAAGGTTTCCTCCAAGATCGCCGTTCTCGACAGCCTTCTCAAGAACGCCTCTGCCCTCATCATCGGCGGCGGCATGGCTTATACCTTCCTCAAGGCTCAGGGTCATACGGTCGGCAAGTCCCTCGTCGAGGATGACTTCATTGACACCGCCAAGAAGCTCCTCACCGCCGCCGCGGCAAAGGGCGTTAAGATCATTCTTCCCGTCGACCATGTCTGCGGCGACGGCTTCTCTCCCGACGCAAAGGTCACGAACGTGAACGGTCTCGATATTCCCGACGGGCAGATGGGTATGGACGTCGGTCCCAAGACCCTCGCCCTCTACAAGGACACGATCCTTTCCTCGAAATCGATCGTATGGAACGGACCGGTCGGGGTCTTTGAGTTCGAGGCCTTCGCCAAGGGAACCGGCGAGGTCGCGCATCTCGTAGCCGAAGCCACCGCCAAGGGCGCCGTGAGCGTCGTCGGCGGCGGAGACTCCGTCGCTGCCGTCAACAAATACAAGCTCGCCGACAAGATGAGCCACGTATCGACCGGCGGCGGCGCTTCTCTCGAGTTCCTCGAAGGCAAGACCCTCCCGGGCATTGCCGTTCTTGAGACTAAATAGTCTCAAGAACGGTCGGAGAATTCCCGTAAAACGGGAATTCTCCATGCCCTGGTTAGAAACGAAGTAAGCCAGTTTTATTAGTTCTTTTAAAGGGTGGTCTCGTAGGGGGCCACCCTTTTTT
>CAYSEA010000013.1:0-40039 GCA_964429975.1 uncultured Treponema sp. | reverse complement strand
CGCGCATTTATCCGAGTTTGATTGACTTCTTAAAAACAGGTGATATAATGGAGAATCAATTCTGCTTCAGGATGGAGAAATGAAAAAACTACTTTTAATCGCATGTTCTGCAGTCGTTGTGTCTGTCTTTGGGTGTTCGACCCAGCCCCAGACGATCAAAACCGATTCCCAAGTAAACGAGGCGGCTACCCTTAAGCAGGAAGACGTCCGTTCCCTCAAGCGAAAAGTCGCCATCGCGCGCTTTTCCAACGAGACGCAGTACGCCAAGGGCGCGTTTTACGACAAGGATAACGATCCCGTCGGCAAACAGGCGTCCGATATCTTGGCGACGAAGCTCGTCGGGAGCGGAAAGTTTCTTCTCCTTGAACGGCAGGATGCCGACAAGCTCGACGAGGAAATCAAGCTCAATGGCGGCAAGCTGTATCGAAAGATCGGCGCGGATTACCTTATTATCGGTTCGGTAACCGAGTATGGACGCAAAAACGTCGGCGACGTGAATCTCCTTTCGCGGAGCAAGCGCCAGATCGTCGAGGCGGCGGTGAGCCTTCGTCTCGTAGACGTATCCACCGGCGAGATCGTCTATTCCGAGGAAGCGAAGGGCGAGGCCGAAACCACGAATAAGACCGTGCTTGGCCTCGGAGAGCGCACTGATTACGACGCGACTCTCGGTGATAAGGCGATTTCCGCCGCGATCTCCAAGCTCGTCGAGAACGTCATCAATAACTGCATGGATCGCCCCTGGAAGTCCTTCTTCCTTTCGTATGACGACAAGGGAATCATCGTTTCCGGCGGCAAGAGCCAGGGCCTTCGCGTGGGAGACGAGTACAATGTCGTAAAGCGCGGGGCATCCGTCGAGAATCCCCAAACCGGCATGATGATGGAGCTTCCCGGACAGAAGGTCGGAACGGTCAAGATCACGTTCATGGGCGGGGCGACCGAACAGGCCGAGTTCTCGCTTGTCAATTTCGTCTCTGGAGACATCGACAGGAAAAAACTGTCGGATTATTACATAAGCGAGGTGGAATATTGAAACGGTCACTTTTGTTCTTGATGCTCTGTGCCCTCGTTTTCGTTGGCTGCACGAGCGTAAAATCGACTTCTTCCGGCATGGATAACGAGGCGTTTCTCGAATTCCTCGGTAACCCGCATCTCTTTACCGGCGGCGTTGACGTGGACATAGACGGAACCGTCGCGTTTAACGCGCAGGTTGAGGATCCCGCGACCGAAAATCGGCTTCGGGGAAAAGTGTATTCGGTTAAGCCAGGGGTTCACGTCATCACCGTTACGTACGATGGCAATGTGATATATAAGCAGAAAGTCATGCTTTCAAATCAAGAAACGAGGAAGATTAAACTATGAAAAGAATCATGTTCATCGTGATTGCCTGCGCGCTCGTCTGCGCGCTCGCGACAAGTTGCTCAAGCGGACCGAAACCGATGTACAGCTGGTACGAATACGACAACGCGTCGTACAAGTATCTTAAGAACAGCGACCAGGAGTCCCTCGACAACCTGATCAAGGCGTATGACAAGATCATCGCCAAGCAGACGGGAACCCGCGCCATCGTGCCCCCCGGAATCTACGCCGATTATGGCTTCGTCCTCATCCAGGCCAACAAGCCCGCCGAGGGGAAGAAGATGCTCATGAAGGAAAGCGAGCTCTATCCCGAATCCTCGGTTTTCGTCAATAGCGTAATAAGGATGATTGAAAAATGAAAAAGACAGTACAACTCATCGCAGTAGCGGCCCTTGCCGTCATCCTCGCTTCATGCGCAACGGCTAAGACCGACAAGAAGAACGTCGCGTATGCCGGAATGTACGAGGAAAAACCCGTATCCGTACTCATTATGCCTCCGATCAACCGCAGTACCGCGGTCGAGGCCAAGGAGTATTTCTATTCGACACTTCATACCCCGGTAGCCGAGCACGGCTATTACGTTATCCCGCCGTTTATCTCCATGGAGATACTGAAGCGCGAAAGCGCCTATGACGCCGAGCGGTTCCTTGAGGCCCCCCTCAAGAAATTCGGTCAGCTCTATGGCGCGGACGTTGCCTTGTTCACCGTCATCCATAAGTGGGACAAGTCGGCCCTCTTCAATAACATCACCATCGACGTCGAGTATATCTTCCGCTCGGTCGATACCGGTGCGACCCTCTACAAGCGGCGCGGGGCCATTGTTTATGATACCTCGATTGCTACGGGAAGCGGAGGCGGCCTTATCGGTTTGCTCGTGAAGGTCACGGCCAACGCGATCGCCACGGCGGTTACCGATTACGTCCCGGTGTCTCGCCAGTGCAACAGCTATACCCTGAGCGATATGCCCGCCGGAAAGTATCACAAGGAATTCGGACTTGACGGCGAGAAACCCGCCGGAGCCCCGATGTTCCAGGCTAAACTGGCTAACTGACGTACAGGCCATGATTTCATGGCACGGAGCATGACTGAGGTCGCGGGTTCGTCCCGCGGCCTTTTTTTATTCTTCGGTAAATCGGTCATGGTTGATGGAACTCGGCAAAAATGATACTATATGACAGTTTTTTCAAGGAGATTCCCCATGCGAACGTATTTTATCGCCGGTAACTGGAAAATGCATAAGACCGTTTCCGAGGCAGTCGCCCTCGCGTCCGAGCTCGTTAAAGAGCTCTCAGGCGGACCCCATAAGTACATGATCGCGCCGTCCTTCACCGCCCTCGATGCGGTGTCGAAGGTCGTTGCGGGCTCGAATATCCTGCTTGGCGCCCAGAACATGAGCACCGACGAGGCGGGAGCCCATACGGGCGAGGTCTCCGTTCTCCAGCTGAAGGATATCGGCGTCAAGGTCGTTATTCTCGGGCATTCCGAGCGACGTCACACGTATAAAGAAGACGACGCGATGATCAATAAGAAAGTAAAGCTTGCCCTGAGTCACGGCCTTGAGGTAATCCTCTGCGTCGGCGAACTCCTTGAGGAGCGCGAGGCGGGGAAGGCGGAGAAAGTCTGCGAAGCTCAGACCCGACTCGGGCTTGCAGGCGTTTCGGAAGCTGATCTCAAGAAAATCACGATCGCCTACGAACCCGTCTGGGCCATCGGAACCGGCAAAACCGCCACTCCCGAAGACGCCGACGCGATCCACGCCTTCATTCGCGGCGTTATCGCCGACATGTATGGAAAGAGCGCCGCTGACGCGATGGTCATTCAGTACGGCGGTTCCATGAAGGCCGAGAACGCCCAAGCCCTCCTCGCCAAAGAAAACATCGACGGCGGCCTTATCGGCGGCGCGGCCCTCAAGACCGAGCTTTTCAAGCCCATTGCTCTCTGTAAGTAAGTAATCCATGCGGCGTACTGCCCGTGCCGCCTGAGCGGTTCCGGGCATTCGCTTGCATAAGTCTACCCTTTTCGGTATAGTTTTTTGTAAGTTTATTTGGAGTTGTGTATGACAATTATCGGTGTCGTATTGTTGGTCGTTTTCGTGCTAGTTTGTTTGCTTATCGTTGCGCTCGTTCTTTTGCAAAACGAGGAAGGCGACGGGCTTGGAGGCCTTTTCGCGGGCGGCAGCAATTCTGCCTTCGGTTCCCGCTCGGCTTCGGTACTCACGAAGGCGACGTACGTCGTCGTGACCCTCTTTTTCGTGACCGCTTTCTTCCTCGCGTTCATTCATCGCAGCCGAGGCGACACGGGCCTCGAGGAAGCCGCTCGAATCGAGCAGGCCGAGACCGCGACTGAATGGTGGGACGAATCCGGCGAAGCTCCCGCGACGGCAACTGAAGCTGCGCCCGTTTCCGAATCCGGAACCGAGCAATAATTCGGAGCGTAGCATGGTACTCGGGAGCGTGTTCTCCCCCGGGCTCATAAAGGTGGGGCTCGAGGGCGAGGATAGGGAAGAGGTATTTGAAGAGCTCGTGGAGCTTTATGCGGCCGGCAGGAAGGACGTCTCGCGCGAAGCGATACTCGCCGCCGTGCGTGCCCGTGAGGAAAAACAGACTACCGGCGTGAAGCCCGGAATCGCCTTCCCTCACGCCCAGACCGATCAGGTTGAGTCCGTCGTCGGCTTGATCGGCATTTCCCGAGACGGCATCGACTACGACGCGATGGACGGCAAACCCGTACATGTCGTGTTTCTCATGCTGTCGGGAGTCGACGCCTGTTACATGCATTTGCGAGTCCTGAAGCGCCTTTCTATAGTGCTTGAGGACCCGGAGTTTTACCGGAACCTTCTCGCGCAAAAGGATTCAACCGGAGTCTACGAGGCGCTTCGTAAGTACGAGACTATACTGACTAGTTCCGTGTAGCTTGCCCGAAGACAGGCACACGCCGACGCAAGTGGGGGTGCGATATGGAACAGGACGTTATTGGACATCTCATTGATGTTGAGCGACTCGCGTATGACCTTCTCCTTGACGCGCAAACGGAGGCCGATCGCAGAAAGGCCGCCGTCAAGGAACAGGCAGAACGCGAGTTCCGCTCGGAATACGAAAAAATAGTCACTGAACTCGAGTCGGACAAGGCGACGGCCATCGCCTCTTGTGACGAGCGTCAGGCGCGCGAATACGCCGAATACGACACCCGCCTTTCCTCGCTAACCCAGGACCGGACAGCCTTTAACGACTATCTCGATTCAATATTCTCCGGACACTGATCAATGGACAGAAGCGCCGCCGATTCTTTCGTGTACGCAAAAGCCTGCGGTATGTACGCGCGTTCCTTCGTCGGTCCGCGCGCGCGAAAGCTCTTCGAGACGAAACGCCTGCGCGACCTCTGGTCTCTTTTGTACGGCGGGGAAGTTCCCCTCGTGCCCGAAGGGCTTTTAGCCCTTCTTTTGGAACGTAAAAGCGAAGAACGCGCGGTTAAGGATTTTATCACGCTCCTTTCCGCGTACGACGTTCCCGATCCTCTTTCGAAGGCGCTCCTTTCCCTCTACGACTATAATAACCTCAAGGCGGCCTCGGCGTGGGCGGCTCTCGGTCGGGCGGAACCGCCGTTCATGGTGAATCTTGGGGATTTTGCCCTGCTTCAGTATTCAGCTTGGCCCGATATCGCCGCCATGACCCGCGATAGCTCGGTGGCCTGGTACGATAGAATCCCCGAAGAATCGGAGCAGATGGAATGGGAAAGCAGGCTCGATCACGAGTATTATCGCTCTCTCTGGGCGGCGCTTTTCTCTGTCGCGTCCAAGGACCGCGCCGCGACCGAAGACCTCATCCGCGAGGAAATCATACTTCAAAACATCGTATGGGCAATTCGCCTTCGCGTGTACTATCGGAAAAGCGAGGAAGAAATAACGCCCTTGCTCGCCGGCTCCGACGAGGAACCGCGCGTGAGGGATATGCTGTGCGGACCTTCGCTTGATACGACGAGGCGCGCGCTCGATTCATGGGCCGAGTGGAAGGACTGGAAATACGCCTGGCTTTTGAATCCCAACGAAGAAGGCGTTCCCTGGGAGATCGATCCGAGATGGGCGCAGTTCGCGTCGGAAAAGCATCTGTATCGCAAAGCCCTTAAGCTCTTTCATCAGCATCCCTTTACGCTCGGCGTACTGGTGGCCTTCTTCAAAATCAAGCAACTTGAGGAACAAAATATACGCGTTGCCGCCGAGGGAATCAGACTCGGCGCGACGGATGGACAGATAAGCGAATTTATGGGAGATACCCAGGATGCTTAGAACGACGAAGATGAAACTGGTCGAGCTGATGATCCTTAAGCAGGACATTGACCGAGTGCTCGAGTATCTCGGAAAGAATGCCAATTTTCAGATACAGAACGAGACCGATTTTACCGGCTCGGCCTCGGAAAACCCGAATCGCGAATTTCTTGAGCGGCTTCATTCAGCGCGCAATTATTTTGGCCTTGAGGATTCGGACGAATTCGAAAATTCGATCTCGTTGCCGACTGATGCCGATTGGGAATCCGCAAACTCTATTCTCGCAGCAGCCGAGGATTTGAGAAAGCGCGAGTTTGAGGCGACCGAAGTGAGAAAGCGCGTTTCAGGCGCCTATGATGAGGCGCGCGCCTTCGCTAACCTCAAGGTGGCGTACAGCGAACTCGAGCACCTGACGTTTCTCACGATGCGCATCGGAAAGATCGATCCGTCCGCGCTCGAGGAGCTCAAATTCGCGGTGGGCGACCGCGGCGTCATTGTCGCCCTTGGCGACGATTCTTCCCGAATCCTCGCCGCCGCTTCCAAGAAAGGGCGCTTCGCTCTCGACACCGAGCTCAAGCGATTTGGCTTCGTGCCGCTTGAGATTCCCGAGGGCTTTAAGGGCGTGCCTGAGGACGTACTCGCTGGACTCAAGGGGCAGGTTGCCGACGCCGCCGGCGCGCTCGAATCGATCGTCGCCGAGCGCTCGCGGTTTGCCGACTTGAAGGCCGCCGAGATCATGCGCCTCATCGAGACATTTACGCTCGGCTCGCAGGTTCGCGAGGTTCGCGAGAGCCTTGAGTCGACGCAGCTCGTCTATCGCCTCATGGGTTGGATCGGCGAGGACGATTCGTCATCCCTCATGAAAGACCTGGATAACCTCACCGAGGGACGCGTCGCCATTCGCGCATACGCGCCCTCCGAAGTACCGTCCGTCAAAAGCGGCAGGGAAAAGGTTCCGGTGCGCTATCGTCATGGGGCCTTTGTCAAAAGCTTCGAGCGGATGATATTCAGCTATGGCGCGCCCCTCTATGGCACGATCGACCCGACCCCGATCGTTGCGTTTTTTTTCACGCTTCTTTTCGGGATCATGTTCGGCGACGTCGGTCAGGGACTCGTCTTCGTGCTGATGGGATTGCTGCTTCTGTCGGGAAAGGCCCGACCCTTGCGCGGGTGGAAGCATTTCGGCCCGATCTTCGTCGCCATTGGCTGCTCGAGTTCCGTCATGGGACTCCTTACCGGCGAGTTCTTCGCGAACTCCGAGGTTCTCAGGCCCTTTAGCCGCTTCGTGACCGGACTTTTCGGCGAGCCGAGAAACCATATACTCGAAATGATGCCGACGAAAGACTCGCTCGATAAGCTCATGATATTTTTCGGGTTTACCCTTTTCGTGGGCTTCATCATAAATTCTGTCGGTCTTATCATTAACATTGTAAACCAGTTTTCGCTCGGTAAGCCCGCGAAGGCGATTTTCAGCAAGACGGGAATAGCCGGCGCCCTGTTCTTTTGGTACGTCGTATTCGCCGCCGTGCGCATTGGCATGACCGGCGGCTCCATTCGCTGGTTTGACGCGGTGTGCGTCATCGTGCCGCTTCTCGGCATTTTTTTCGCCGAGCCGTTTACCCGACTTGTCGAGGGACATCGACCGGTGTTGGAAAACGGGGCGTTTTCGGCGATAATCGAAGGTGTCGTCGAGATCCTTGAGGTTGTCTCGACGTACATCTCGAACTCGGTGAGTTTTCTCAGAGTCGGCGCCTTCGCGCTTTCGCACGCCGTTCTGAGCTTTATCATCTTTACCATGTCTGATCTCGTCGGCGGTTCCCTGTCGGCGGGCGGTATCGTTATCGGGATATTCGGAAACGCGATCATTATCGTGCTCGAAGGACTCATCGTGACGATACAGGTTATCAGATTGCAGTATTACGAGTTTTTCTCGAAGTTTTTCACCGAGACCGGCAGGGAGTTTAAGCCCTTTCGGTTTACGTACAAGAAATAGTCACAAGGAGAATTGTATGAATCGCAAGTCATTGATTACTGTCGGAGTTCTCATGGGCGTTTCCGCCGCCGCGCTGTTTGCCAACGAGGCCGTTCCCGCTCCGGCGGCGACGGGCTCGCTTGCCGCCGTTAAGTACATAGCGGCGGCAATCGCCGTCGGTATCGCCTGTATCGCGGGCGGTATGGCCGTCGGCAGGATCGGTGCTGCCGCGATGGGCGCCATGAGCGAGAACGCGGAGCTTTCGGGCAAGGCGCTTCCCTTCGTCGGACTCGCCGAGGGTATCTGCCTCTGGGGCTTTCTCGTCGCCCTTCTCATTATTTTGCTTTGATGAAAGGGAGTCGGTAGGCCCGTGAAATACGCCATCATCGGAGAGCGCGAGCTCGTGCTCGGCTTCGCGCTCGTCGGCGTCCCCGGAACCGTCGTCGCGACGCGCGAGGAGTCTCTAGACGCGTTTTATCGCGCGACCGGTCGCGGGAATCTCCTCGCGGGAGGGACTCCGGCGCTTGAGGAACGGGCGAAGGTGCTGATCCTCACCGAGGAAGTCGCAAGCATGATCGAGGAAGAAGTCCGCGATTGGCAAATGGGCTCCGACTATCCGCTGATCGTCGAGATTCCCGGCTTGCACGGGCACCTCGCCGGAAGAAAGACCTTGACCGACGCCATCCGAGAGGCGATCGGCATTCACGTATAAGAGTGGTGCAGTAGCATGGAAGAGTTGCGTTCGACAGAGATCCTTGACCGGGAAATTCAGGAAGATGCCCGGCGAAAGGCCGAGAAAATACTCAAGACCTCAGAGGCGGAATGTCGTCAAATACTCGACGACGTCGCGCGGAGAATAGAGCGGGTGCGTTCCGAGCGGGCGGAGGAATACCGAGCCGCAGTTGAGGCATACCTCAAGGATTCCGCCTCGGCCGTTCCGCTTGAAAAGCAGCGGCGTCTCGTGTCGTACGTCGATGAGTCGGTCAATGCCGCCCTCGGCGCATGGCTTGAACTTCTCGGTCCCGCCCGAAGGCTCGCGCTCTATTCAGGCATACTGTCCCGGTATCGACCCGCCGTCGGCTCATCTCCGCTCGTCGTTCGCGCCGCGGGATTTTCCGAGTCGGATGCCCGCGCCGCCGTCACCGCGGCGCTGGGTACTGCGAATATCACTTCGTTTGAATCCGTTTCCGGCAGAGCGGTTGCCTCCGCGGAATTCCAAGACGGTATTCTCGTAGAAAGCGTCGACGGTTCTTTTATGTGCCGTGCGACATCAGCGGAGATTCGCGAAGAGCTGCTCTCGAACAGACGAGAGGAAATCGCCTGTGCCTTGTTTGGCGGGAGGTTGCCCGAATGAGCGACGCTACGACCGTTACCGAAAAGAAACGCGTGCCATCCGGCGGGGAAGCGACCGTCACCGGCACGATTACCCGCATCTCGGGGCCGATCATATACGCCGAGGGTCTTGGATCCTGCGGCCTCTACGACGTCGTAGACGTCGGCGACACCAAGCTTATCGGAGAGATCATTCGGCTCAAGAATGGCGTCGCGACGATCCAGGTTTACGAGGACGATACCGGCATGCGCGTCGGCGAAAAAGTCGTGTGCTATCGCAGACCGCTTTCGGTGCGCCTCGGACCGGGACTCGTCGGCACGATTTACGACGGCATTCAGCGCCCGCTCGAAAGCCTTTTTGCCTCTTCCGGCGCGTTTCTGCGTCCCGGAGAGCGAAGCGAGCCGCTCGATAACGCGAAGAAATGGCGTTTCGTTCCGACCATCGCGGTCGGCTCGGCGGTCGCCCCCGGCAAACCCATCGGTACCGTGCACGAGACGGAATCCATCGAACACGTGGTTATGCTTCCGCCGACGGTTCGCGGGCGCGCGATCGCGAGCGTCGTCGCCGCGGGAGATTACACAATAAATGACGAGATCGCGCGAACCGAGCTTGGCGAGCCGATCTATCTTGCGCATTATTGGCCGGTTCGAAAGCCGCGTCCGACCGCGAAAAAACTCGCGGTCTCGGAACCCTTGATCACCGGGCAGCGCGTGATCGACGTGTTCTTCCCGCTATCCAAGGGCGGCACGGCCGCGATTCCCGGCGGGTTCGGCACCGGAAAGACGATGACTCAGCACGCGGTCGCCAAATGGTGCGACGCCGACCTCATCGTTTATATCGGGTGCGGTGAGCGCGGCAACGAAATGACCGACGTCCTGTCGGAATTCCCCGAGCTCATCGATCCGCGGACGGGCCGATCGCTCATGGAGCGGACGATTCTCATCGCGAACACCTCGAATATGCCGGTCGCGGCGCGCGAGGTATCTCTTTATTCGGGGATCACCCTCGCCGAGTATTACCGGGATATGGGATTCGACGTGGCCATAATGGCCGACTCTACAAGCCGCTGGGCAGAGGCCCTGCGCGAGCTTTCCGGGCGCATGGAAGAGATGCCGGCGGAAGAAGGCTTTCCCGCGTACTTGCCGACGCGTCTTGCGGAATTTTACGAGCGGGCAGGGCGCGTGACGTCGCTCGCCGGCGCCGAAGGCTCCATCTCGATTATCGGGGCGGTCTCGCCCCCCGGAGGCGACTTTTCCGAACCCGTTACCCAGCATACCAAGCGGTTCATTCGCTGTTTTTGGGCGCTCGACCGCGACCTCGCGAACGCGCGGCACTATCCGGCTATCGGATGGATTGAGTCGTACTCCGAGTACGCGGAGGAAATCAGGCCCTGGTGGGACAAAGTCGACCCGCGGTGGAACGACGTGCGACTGCACGCGCTCGAGCTTTTGAAGCGCGAGCAGCGGTTGCAGCAAATCGTTCGGCTGATCGGACCCGACGCGCTGCCCGACACGGAGCGCATCATTCTCGTCGCCGCAGAGATGATCAAAAACGGATTTTTGCAGCAAAGCGCGTTCGACGACGTCGACATGTTTTCGGTGCCCGAGAAGCAAATCATGATACTCGCGATGATTATGTCCTTTTACCGAAGGTCAAGCGCGATAATCCGGAACGGCGCGCCGCTCTCGAAGATAGTCGCGCTTCCGTCGAGGGAAGAGGTCGTGAGAATCAAGACGACGTTCGATAACGCGGATCTGTCCGGTATTACCGCGGTCGAGACGCGAATGAACGCGCAACTCGACGAACTCGAGCGGCTATACCGCAAGGTGGAAACGATATGAGAGGGGTAGAGTACAAAGGCGTCGAGTCGGTCGACGGTCCGATCGTCATCGCAAAACGCCGCGAGAACGTGTTTTTCGGCGAGATCGCCGCGGTTCGCGACAGTTCGGGCGCGGTTCGCACCGGACGCATTATCGACGTTTCGGACGAATACTGCGTCGTGCAGATATTTGGCTCCACCTCGGGGCTTTCCCTCGACGAAACGACCGTCGAATACCTCGAGACTCCAATGGAGCTTCGCGTGTCCGAAGGTCTCATGGGACGCATTTTCAACGGACTCGGAAAGCCCATAGACGGGTACCCCGAGATGTATTCGTCGAAGAAACTCAACGTGAACGGCTATCCGATCAACCCGTTCGCGCGCGTATACCCGCGGGATTTTATCCAGACCGGCATCTCTGCCATCGACGGGATGAATACGCTTATCCGCGGCCAAAAACTGCCGGTCTTTTCGGGAAACGGACTTCCGCATAACCGGCTTACCGCGCAGATCATCAGACAGGCGAAGATTCTCTCGGCTGACGAGAGCTTCGTCATGGTGTTTGCCGGCATGGGAATTAAGTACGACGTTGCGCGCTTCTTCATCGACACGTTCGAGAAGTCGGGCGTTCTCTCCCGCGTCGTCATGTTCCTTTCGCTTGCCGACGCTCCGTCGATCGAGCGCATCATCACGCCGAGGTGCGCGCTGACCGCCGCGGAATATCTTGCCTACGAACTCGGGAAACACGTACTCGTCGTCCTTACCGACATGACGAACTACTGCGAGGCCTTGCGCGAAATATCGACGACGCGCGGCGAGGTTCCCGGACGAAAGGGATACCCCGGGTATTTGTATTCCGACCTCGCGGAGATCTACGAGCGGGCCGGTAAGATCAAGGGCTCGAGCGGTTCCATCACGCAAATCCCGATTCTTTCAATGCCCAATGACGACATCAGCCATCCGATTCCCGACCTTACCGGATATATCACCGAGGGTCAGATCGTGCTTGATCGCGAACTTTCGCAAAAAGGAATTTATCCGCCCGTTGCGGGATTGCCAAGCCTTTCGCGCCTCATGAAGGACGGAATCGGCCCGGGGATGACCCGGGAGGACCATAAGGACGTGTCGAGCCAGCTCTTCGCCGCGTACTCCAAGGTAAAGAGTATTCGGAATCTCGCGGCGATCATCGGCGAGGAAGAACTCGGGGACGCTGATAAGCAGTATCTCCGCTTCGGCGAGCTTTTCGAGCAACAGTTTTTAACACAGGGCGAATTTGAAAACCGCTCGATCGGTGAAACGCTCGATATCGGGTGGCGCATTCTTTCGGTACTTCCGAGAAGCGAGCTTGTCCGGATCAAGCCCGAGTTTATCGATAAATACCTGCAAGCCGCGCTCGACGCCGCTCCTATCGCGGCGGTTCCAATGACGGGAAAGCAGGGATAATATGGCCCGTCTGCCCGTCGCCCCGACAAAGTCGAACCTTCTCGCAGTCAAGGAGCAACTTGCGATCGCACGAGATGGGTACGAGCTACTCGAGCAAAAGCGCGAGATTCTCGTCATGGAGCTCATGCAGATGGTCGAGAAGGTCAAGCTGCTCGAGGCGGACATAGAAAAGCAGATTGGGAAGGCATACCCATCCCTTAAGAGAATGTTTATGGCGGTCGGCCGCGATCGCGCGGAACGCGTGTCCAAAACCGTATCCTATGATTTTAGCTTCGTCGAAAAACGCGTCGTGCTCGCGGGCATGACATTTTCGTCGATTTCCGTCGATTTGCCGAAGCGGCGCCTTGCTTGGTCGTATTTAAATTCATTTGCCGATTGCGACCGTGTCATGATAGACTTCTTCGAACTTCTGCGGTTACTTACCGAAATGGCGTCGATTCGGACCATCGTCTGGCGCCTCGCGAGAGAAGTGAAAAAGACCCAACGGCGGGTTAATGCCCTTGATAAGCAGGTCATCCCGCAAACGCGCGAAACGAAGACGTACATCGAAAGCGTGCTTGAGGAGCGGGAGCGCGAGAACATTTTCGTGCTCAAAGCCCTCAAGTCCAGAAACGGAGGACCTCAGCGATGATTAAGCCGCTATTCCAAAACGTGCTGGTAATGGTGAACGGGACGGACGCGTCGATTAACGCGGTGCGTTATGCCGTCCTTATGGCAAAGCTCTATCGATGCCGTGTGTGCGCGGTGTACGTTGTCGACACGGCGACGATCAAGCAACTTACGCTGAACCGGATTTTTATTGAGGAAGAAAGCCGCGAATACGAGGAAAGCCTCGAGGATAACGGCAGGAGATATCTCGCGTACGTCGACGAGCTCGGAAAGGCAAAAGGCGTCAAGATAGAGACGGAATTACGCCGTGGCGCGATATGGTCGGAAATCTTGACGGCGGCCGACGAGCGAAAGACCGACGTGATACTCCTCGGTGGCAACGAGGGCGACGCCTCCGACGAAAAGGAGATTATGTCGTCGTCGTATCGGTCGATCATGCTCAACGCGCGCTGTTCGGTCCTCATTGTCAAGGAACGGATGATCGAACAGCTCTATAAGCTCGCTTAGGCGAGCAAGGAATGGAATCACCATGAGAATTGCGCTCGTTACGTTTATTGATTCGAAGGACGCGCGGTCATCCGCGATAATTTCTCGCCTTGCCTCGGTTTCCAGCGCCAAGGGAAACACCGTCGAACGGCTCGACGGAACAAGCGACTCCGCCTTGTCGCGGCTTTCGATGTTCGATTATATCGCCATCGTGTATCGGCCGCTCCACGTATTCTCGTCGGCGCTTCCGCCGATCGTGACGGCATATCTCGCGAAGTCTGGGCCCGTATCGGGGAAAAAAGGCTGCGCCATCGTAGTGAAATCGGGACTTTCGTCAGCGCGCTCCTGCAGGGCCTTGATGCACGTAATGGAAGCCGAGGGTATCTGCGTCGACTATTTCGAGATCGTTCGCGATGTCGCTCACGCCGATTCGGTCGGCGGAATGATAGGATAATCGACCGAGTGGAAGACTGTTACCGGATACTCTCCGTCTCTCCGTCGGCCTCCGCAGCCGAGATAAAGAGGGCGTATAGAAAGCGCGCGAAGGAACTTCATCCCGATATTCCCGCTGAGGATGAAACGGGCTCAGTTCGCGCCGCCTCGTGCAAGCGCGAAGAAGAGCGGCAGGAACGCATGCTCGAGCTTATTCGCGCGTACGAAACCCTCTCCGATCCCGCCCGACGCTCGGAGTTCGACGCCCTCTACGGAATATACCGAAGAAACGCGCGAAGGGGCATTGAGGGATTCGACTATAGGCGATGGCTTGCGGAGCGCACGGATGACGAGAGTCGCGCCAAGCTGATTTTTCTCGATTTGCTTCACGATCGCGAAGACGAGGCCGTTCGGGAGTATCGCGCCCGGCGTTCCGTTTCGGGAGGGTTTTCGCTTTTCAGGCATTTCAACCGCGAGGATTTCATGGATTGCGGTTTTATCATGGCCGAAGAGCTTTCTTTTCGAGAGGACTGGTACGAGTCCTTTCATCTTCTCGCCGAGGTAATCAAGCTGGAGCGGGAGCGCCCGTATTTCAGGCATTTTTTTCCCGAGGTGATGGCGTTCGCGCGCGACATTGCGCGGAATAAGCTGTCCAGCTCGCTTGACGAGGAACTGGCGCTTGATTCGCTTGAGTTGGCGCTCGAGCTCGGCTTTGGAAAGAAAGACGATGCGGTTATTCTACGAAATATGGCTGATTGCTACGAGCGTATCGGCGACCGAATTACCGCGGCGAAGTGCCTTGACGAGGCGCTGCGTCTCGATTCCGCGCTGACCGGCGTTCGCGATCTCAAGCGGAGGCTCGCGTCGTGGGCGTCGGGAACCGCAAAACGGAGAGTGCAATGATACGTTTAAAGAACCAAAAACAAATAGAGGGCATCAGGGCGTCGTGTAAGGCGCTCGCGAGGCTATACCGCGAGTTGGTCCCCCGTGTGAAGGAAGGCGTTTCCACGGGAGACCTTGACGACTTTTGCGTCGACTTCATCACGCGAGCGGGCGGGGTTCCCGCTTGGTATTCGCAGGACTTTCCCGGGGCCGCGTGCATTTCGGTGAACGAAGAGGTAATCCACGGGATACCCTCTAAGGCGCGCATCCTAAAAAAGGGCGACCTCGTGTCGCTTGACATCGGCATAGACCTCGGCGGGTTCATCAGCGATTCCGCGATGACCGTTTTCGTGGGAGAGCCGGGCGCCGAGGCGCGCGCGCTTATGGAAACGACGAAACGTTGCCTTGACGCGGGTATCGCCGCGTGCAGGGCGGGAAACCGCATCGGGGATATCTCGCGGGCCGTGTACGACGTCGCGAGCGCGGCGGGCTTCGGCGTCGTGTGGGAGTACTGCGGTCACGGCGTCGGCCTTTCGGTTCACGAAGATCCGCAAATTCCGAACGTGCCTGAGCGCGGGCCGAATCCGCGAATAGTCCCGGGCATGGTACTCGCGATCGAGCCGATGATAAACATGGGAACGGGCGACGTCGACTTGCTCGACGACGGATGGACCGTCGTTACGGCCGACGGTAAGCCTTCGTGCCACATGGAGCATACGGTGGCCGTCTTTCAGGACCATACCGAGGTACTCACGCGGCTCGAACCCGGCGAAGAGTGATACCGGCGAAACGCGAGCCCGATGGGGCGACCCCTCGGCGACCATGCGCCTTTTGGACTTCTTCGAGCGAAAGGGTTTTCTTTTTGTAACCACGCGCCCCGCTTTCGTATTTTGTCTGTATATTTATAGCGCCATAGTGGCGGAGGAAGAACATGAAACAAAGAATTACGGGTTTCGTAAAAATAGCGTTTGTGGTTGGGGCGGCGTTAGCGTGCTTTTCTCTTGTAGCGTGGTTCTCCACTCGGGACCCGGGCTCGGCTCAAACCGCCTTCGCGGAATCGGCTTCGGTAAGTTCCATTCCCCGCGATTCGATCAATCTCCTTGAGGGCATGCAAAAGGCGAACCGGGCCGTAGCGTCGGCTATCCTTCCTGCGGTAGTTACCCTTGACGTCGTGGAAACGCGTACCGTAAAAAATAGTCCCATGGAAGGCTTTCCCTGGTTTTTCTTCGGTAACCCGCGCGACAAGGATAAGTCAGGGGAAGAAGAAGAGGGGAAGAAGCGCGAGTACAAGGCCGAGGGTCTTGGCTCGGGCGTGATAATCCGGAAGACCGGCAAGATGTTCTATGTGCTTACGAATCAGCATGTCGCGGGTTCGGCGAACGAAATCAGCGTTAAGCTTTTTGACGGTCGATCCTTTACTGGAAAGCTCGTCGGCGGCGACGAGAGAAAGGACATCGCCCTCGTTTCCTTCGAGTCGGACGACGCTTCCATTCCGGTCGCGACGATGGGCAATTCTGATTCCGTACAGCCCGGCGACATCGTGTTCGCGGTCGGTTCCCCGCTCGGGTACATGAGCTCGGTGACTCAGGGAATCGTCAGCGCCGTGGGCCGCTCCGGCGGACCGAACGGGAACATCAATGACTTCATACAGACCGACGCCGCGATAAACCAGGGAAACTCAGGCGGTCCGCTCGTGAATATTTACGGGGAGATCGTCGGCATCAATTCGTGGATCGCATCGTCTACCGGCGGATCGCAGGGCCTCGGCTTTTCCATACCGATTAACAACGTGAAGAAAGCCGTCGACGATTTCATCGCCACGGGAAAAATCCGCTACGGTTGGCTCGGAGTCTCGTTGCTCGCGGCCGACAAGGACATGCTCGAGGCTCTCGGCATCGGAGACCGCAAGGGCGCGCTCGCGTCGCAAATATTCCTCGGTTCCCCCGCGGATAAGGCGGGGATGCTTCCCGGCGACTTCGTTATCTCCCTTAACGGAAAGGACGTAAAGGCCGTCGATCAGCTTGTCCGTGACGTTGGCGACTTGGAAAACGGGCAAACCGCGCGATTCCGCGTACTTCGCAAGGGGAAAGAGCAAACCCTGAACGTAAAAATCGAGGAGCGAAAGGAAGACACCGTTTCCGACGCGAGCAAACTGTGGCCGGGCTTTATGCCGCTTGCCCTGAACAAGGATATTATTCAGAGCCTTAAGTTGCCCGAAGGGCAAAAAGGCGTCGTCGTCAGCGGCGTTCAGGCCAAGAGTCCCGCGGCAGTCATGGGCTTACAGCCCGGCGACGTGATTACCCGCGTGAACGACAAGGAAATCAAGGGCCTTCAGGACTTCTTTGCCTTGCTTTCGGACAAGTCGGCGAAAGAGCTTTGGTTTGACGTTGTGCGCGAGGGTCAGGCCGTTTCGACCATGCGATACAAGCGATAAATACTACGCGAAGTAACGCGCCTCGACGTGCCGCAAGGCATGTCGGGGCGTTTTTTTGTTCGCCTATTTTCTCTTGAGCAATCGATAAAAAGCGGTTACAGTAAAGGCATGAGAGGATCGCTCCATGCTTAAGGAATTCCTGCCCTACGAAAAGGTTCGCAACAACGCCCTCAAGATGGCGTATCGGATTCACCAAGATGGTTTTATTCCGGACGTAATCTACGTCTCGCTACGCGGTGGCGCATACCTCGCCAACGTCATAAGCGAATATTTTAAGATCGTCAGAAGGGACGCGCATCCCGTTCTGTACGCGGCAGTCGTCGCCCGTTCGTATTCGGACGTCCGACAGCGCGACCGCGTCATGGTTGACGGATGGACGTACTCTCCCGAGCATCTGCGACATGGCGATAAAATACTCCTTGTAGACGATATCTTTGACACCGGGAAGACGATAAATCATCTCGTGGAAATTCTCATAGACAAGGGAATCCCCCGCAGGGACGTCAAGGTCGCGGTGCACGATTACAAGTATTTCCTCTATCACGAGGAACAGCTGCCGATTCAGCCCGACTATTGGTGTCGAAAACACGAGATCGCCTCGCCTGCGGATGATCGGTGGATTCATTATATGAGCCATGAGCTCATCGGGCTGAGCGAGGCCGAGCTCGAGGAGCATTACTATCGCACCGATCCCGAATTGCGTCAGATACTATCGGCGTTGAACGGGTCGGTATAATGCGCCTGATCCCGTCGGAATCTCCGCTCGTATGCGGCATAGACGAGGCGGGTCGCGGGCCGATGGCCGGCCCCGTATGCGCGGCCGCGGTGATTTTGCCGAGTGATTTCGACTGTTCTCTTTTGGATGACTCGAAGAAGCTGACCGAACGGCGCCGCGATGAGGCGATGCTCGCAATCTATTCACGCGCCCTCGCGTGGTCCGTCGCCTGGGCCTCGGCCGAGGAAATCGACGCGATTAACATCCTGAGGGCATCCTTGCTCGCGATGCGCCGCGCCTACGAAGGTGTCGCGCTGAAGCTACGGGCTTTGTCCGAAGCCGACCCCTCGCGCGCGTTTTCATCCCACACGGTAATTATTGACGGTTTATACCGTCCGGATATCGGGGATGTACCCTGCGTCGCGGAGGCGCGCGCGGACGGAACGTACCCTGCGGTAATGGCAGCGTCGATACTCGCGAAAACCGCCCGCGACCGGATGATGGTGAGATATGGCTGGCTCTACCCTGAGTACGGGTATGAGCGGCATAAGGGCTATCCGACGGAAGCGCATCGCGCGGCTCTCAGGCAATACGGCCCGTCTCCCATACAAAGGGCGAGCTTTCGTCTGAAGGGAGCGGGACAATCGGAGCTTCCGTTCTAGCGCGCGAGAAAGTGGGCGCGCGAGAAAGTGCCCTGTTTTCGGGCACTCAGTTGGCTTTCGCTCAGGTTTTTTTGGAAATTACCTTGACCCGGCGTCCGGGTTTTTTTGGCGCGGCGGGCGGCTCGCTCGGGCGGCTTGATTCCGTCTTTCTGACGATTCGCTTACCGGAGGAAGCTCGCGGGGAAGAAGCCTTGTCCCGCGTCGCTCTGTCGCGAATACGCGCTTTTCGGTTCTTCTCTATGAAAGAAAGGCTTGACTCGAGGCCTTGCAGGAATTTTTGCATGTCGTCCTCGAAGACGACGATGGCATGACGGTCAAACCCGGTTCCCTCTGAGCTTTTACTTTCGACAACCTGGAGGAACACGTCTCCCGTGCGATTCTCCTTAATGTTGAAAAAATACGTTCTGTTGTCGAGAGTTACCTCGGTCGTGAATAATTCGCCTCGAATTCCCATCTCATGCCTTCCTTGTTCGATCGGATACTACACTATTTGGGTGTCAGCCTCAAGTACCATTCTCCGGAGCCAGGATAAGAGAAACCGCTCGCGCGATTGGTCGGTTCCCCGTGCGTCGGCCATGACGCGGAATACCGGTTCCGTCCCGGATCCGCGAAGCCACAAACAGAGTAGTTCCTCGCCTGCAGCGTCCGACATGATGATTTTGAGCCCGCCGGTTCCCGAACGACTGAAATCGTCCGAGCAGTCGGAATGAGCGGTGCCGTTGTAGGCTATGGCCTTCCACGAGGTGACGCCGAAGTCTCGCGCGAGATCGTCCTTCCGTTTGAGCCATTCTTTTGAGAATATCGCGGAAAAACGCCGTTTGAGCGTCGCGTGGTCGGTTGTCTTGACGGTCAGTTTCGCCTCATCCTCGAAAACGGACGTCGTTACGAAGGGAGGCAACGTCGAGCGGACGGTGGCAAAGGTGAAATCGTCGCGATACGCGGCCTCTTGGCCGGAAAGGGAACACCAGAGATGAAAGAGCCCGCTCTTGCCGTTTTCGTCTCGGATCGTCAGTAATTTCAGGAGCGCGAAAACGGTATCGATCGGATCGCGGACGGCCGAGGGGTGAGTGATGTTCCCGCCGTTGGAACCCTCTCCGAGTATACGGACAAGCTTTCCTTCGCCGCGGAGGCTCCGCGCGAGGTTCACGACGTTCGCCTCTCCGACCTCGGCTCGGTTTACCGTCGCCCCGAAGGCGCGCGCGATAGAGTCGATCCTCAGGGACGTCGGATCGTTGACGGCGACCGCGAGGGGGGGGGTCGAGACGCGCGTTGCCGGGTCGTCGCCCAGAATGCTTACTTTGCCTGCGTATACGAGGTGAGCGAGCTCGGCGATGACGGCGAGGGCGAACACTTCCTGGGCCTCGAGAATCGCCGGCCGTTCTTCGATTTCATCCCAAAACACGATATTGCCGCGATCGCCGTCGCAGTCGGGTACGTAGCCGAGAAGCGCGTTTTTCTCCTCGCTGGAGGTTCCTTCTCGCCTGAGCCGCGCGATTTCGTTCGCGCAGGGAATGAGGCTTTCGCCTTCGGGAACGATTCGGTGCGCGATAGCGCGCGGCTTGCCGTTAATGACGAATAAGGGAATCTTGAGTTCCGCCATCAGGTCGGTATCGATAGAGACCGACCGAGCGCTTCCGTTAAAGTCGGCGACGACCGAAAGGCGCCTCTCCGTCGCGTGTGCGTCGCGCGCGGCGGCGGCGAGGGAATTGAAGAACGCGTCTTGCCTCGTTCCTTCGCTTTCGCCCGAGACGATTTCCCGCGTGAACGCGCGATAGGCCGCAAGCGCCGATGCCTTTTCCGCGCCGACGCGGGAGTATACCGCGCGTACCGCCGCGGGTAGACACGATCCGATCAGATCGCGCGCGCGTTCGGCCGCCGTCGGCTCGGATACGGCCTTTCGATATCGCGCGATCAAAAGCGCGGCCTCGCTTCCCGAAAGGACGCCTCCGTCGGAGCGGCCGAATTTGACGCCGTTATGGCCGATGGGGTTATGACTCGCGGACACGTAGGCGAAAGCCCCCGTATCGCGCGCGCGCGCCATGATCTCCGGAGCGGCCGCTATGAAAAGATAGCGAACATCAAAGCCTTTTGCCAAAAAAACGCGGCACATGATATCCGCGATCGCGCTGCCTGTAGGTCTCGCGTCGATTCCGAGAAACAGGGGCCGTTCCCGCTCGCCGCTTTCCGCGAGGTAGTCCGCGAAGGCATGCGCCATATGCGCGACGAGCACGGTATCGGCGAGCGAAAGAGCCGTCTCGCTTGATTCCTCGTCGCCCGAGGGGGCGAATACCTTTCTCCATCCCGAGGCAGAAAGGATGAGCGAATCGAAGGCATGCGTGAGGGCGGTGCGGTCCGGAAGAACGCCGGAAAGGGGGATATGGTCAGGATCGCCCAATTCAAAGAGCGTCGCGTCATCGAGCATGAGTGCCATTGGTTCTCCTGTTCTCAGATAAATTGTACCATACGCGTACCGTCAAATGCAATTTATCCCCAGGTCGATTACCGTTTCTTTTATGATATTCTTAATTGGCATTCAGTGTTCTTTTATGTATATTGATTTAGTCGGAATTGCATATCCTAGGGAGGCGGGGCGATCCCCGAATTATATGGATAAAAGAATATATATGGATTACAACGCCACGACGCCGATCGATTCGGGCGTCAAGGCTGTTTTTATACAAGCTCTCGATGAATACGCCAATGGATCGAGTATGCATGAGGACGGCAGGCGCGTCGCAAAAGGCATATTCGAGGCACGGGGACATATAGCTGCCCTTATCGGGGCTGATAACGGGGAAATTATTTTCACGTCAGGCGGTTCTGAATCGAACAACACGGTATTTAGCACCGTCGGATCTCCGGCTCTCGTGTCCACGTCTCATCGCGCCGCGATGTGGAAGGGCAGGAAGACGGTCATTACCACGGCCATCGAGCATCCGTGCGTCATGGAATCTGCAAAACGCCTGTCCTCGCTCGGGTACGCAGTCGAGTACGCGCCAGTCGACGGAGACGGCGTCGTCAAGATGGACGTCTTCGCGGATTTATTGCACCGGGCGGCCGAGTCCTCGGATCCGTCGGGAAAACCGGTGCTTGTTTCGGTCATGATGGCGAATAACGAAATAGGTACTGTGCAGGATATCAAGACCATGGCGGCTATGGCGCATGCCGCCGGTGCCCTCTTTCATACCGATGCCGTGCAGGCGGCGGGAAAAATCCCGGTAAACGTTCGGGATCTCGACGTGGACTATCTTTCGCTTTCCTGTCACAAGATGTATGGCCCGAAGGGTATCGGGGCGCTCTACGTCAAGAAAGGTGTGCCTCTCGAGCCGTTTATCCGCGGCGGACACCAGGAAAACGGACTTCGCGCGGGAACCTATAACAATCCTTCAATTATTGCTTTTGGCGAAGCCGCGCGACTCGCGCGGGAGCGACTTACGGACTATGAGCGTCACACGCGTTCCCTGAGAAACCGCCTGAAGGACGGCTTCCTTTCTGCTATTCCCGACATACGCGTGAACGGACACAGCGAGCGTGTTCTGCCAAATACGCTTGACGTATCGTTTCCGGGAGCCGAGGGCGAGGCGATCCTTCTCATGTTGGACATACTTGGCATCTCGGTCTCGACGGGCTCCGCGTGTGCGTCGGGAAGCCTTGAGCCGTCGCATGTACTCGTGGCTACCGGCGTTGGGCCCGAGCTTGCACATGGGTCGATTCGATTCAGCCTTGGTAAGGATTCGACGCAAGAAGAAGTTGATTATATTATACGAGAGGTACCCGCAGTAATTGCGAAATTACGCGGGTTCTCGACCGTGTCGAGTAAGGAGATACCCGAATGAACGACTGGCTCTATTCAGACGTCGTAAAAGACCATTTCATGAACCCGCGCAACGTGCTTTCCGGGGAAGAATCTTCCTGGCCATGCGACGGTCGCGGAATCGTGGGAAACATAAAGTGCGGGGATCAAATGCTGATTCTCATTCGCGTCGCGGACGGAAAAATCGCCGATTGCAGATGGAAGACGTACGGATGCGCGAGTGCGCTCGCTTCGACGTCCATACTGTCCGAGGCGATTAAGGGCATGACGCTCGAGGATGCCTATACCCTGAAACCTGAAGATATCGTCGCGAAGCTCGGCGGATTGCCCGCGAATAAAATACACTGCTCCGTTCTCGGGGATAAGGCACTGCGGGCTGCGATCGACGATTATGTTTCGCGAAACAATCTTCCGTCGATGAAGGGTCGCGAAAGCGTCGAGGTTATCTGCACGTGCCTCAATGTTACCGATCGGGATATCGAGGAAGCCTATAAGGCCGGGGATCGAAGCTGGGAAGACCTGCAGGCGCGAACCAAGATCGGAACCGCGTGCGGAGGCTGCAAGGAACGCACGCTCGAGTTCTTGCATCAGCTCGAGCATCTCTACGGGGAGTGATTACCCCGCGTGGACGAACGAGCAGCGCGCGTCGGCTGTAAGGCTAATCGACCTGAAGCGTGAATTGCGCCGTTCGTTCGTTTCCCGCCGCGTCGCGCGCGATGACCGCAATTTCGGTTTTCCCCCGCGATAGCGTGAGCTCTCCGATAAACATGCGACCTCCGTCTCCGTAAAGCCTGTCGGCGGTGTATTCCTTAGTGCCAAGAAAATTTTTGCCGTTTTCCGAGCGGATAAGCTCAAACGATAATGACGAACTTTCTTTCCCGTTAATGAGAATCGCGACCCGAAACGGAGCGAGTTCGGCCGACGATCCGTCGACCGTGTCGACTATGTCGGCATAGAAGCGGTATTTTCCCTGTCGCGCGTATTTCGCCGTGCCAAGGGCGTGGCTTTGGTTTGACTGGGAAACGGCCACGACTCCTTTTATAATCGGCGCTCGTTTATCCGAAAGGGAAGAGAGTAGAAGAAGCGGGTTGAGCGAGGTTCTTTTTACTTGATCAAAAACCTGAAATGAAACACCCCCGGCCAGAGTCCAGCCGCTTTCGCCATTCTCCGAGAGAATCGCGCCCGTTTCCACGTCAGTCCGCTCGCTCAGGCGGTCGACAGAGCCAAGATTGCCGTACACCGTGGCGAGTCCGTCTTCATGGGCAATGATTACCGCGTTACCAAGCGTCCCGGGAAAGGAGTTCCTGTCGCGAGTTTGACCAAGCACGGCGATAATTTTTCCGTTCCCGGAAGCGCGAACGATATCCGCTTTTTTGAGAACGATTCCCTGCTCGATGCGAACGCCTGCTTTCTGTCCGAAGAGGCGCACGATTCCGACATCCTGAACCGGCCATTCAAACGCCGCAAGGGGCACGGCGATCGCAATCGTAAGGACGCATGCGCAGCGCGTTAATCGAATCATTCTAACCCCCGAATGTCTATGCGCGAGATCGTCTCATCGAGTCCCAGATAGATCGATGCGCCTCGCTGAGTGAGAAAGGCATGTTTTCCCGCGAAACGCTCGCTTGTCACGATATGATTCGGGCGCTCAATGGCCGAAAGAACGTATTCGTTTCCGTCTTTTGAGAGAACGATGAAGAGTTTATCGGCGAGACATTCTCCGGTTGCGACTATGGAACCCTCTATCGGGATTATCCAACTTTCGAGCCGTGACGTATCGACTATGCCAAGACCGCTCGCGGTCTCGAAAAACGCGTAGCGGCCCGAGCGTTCGAACGAAACGTGAACTTGGCGGAGTAGGTTCTTTTCAAGGTAGAGGTGGTACAGGATTTTGTGCTGGTCTCCCTTCGCTTGAATGAGCAAAAATCTTTGTCGGTCGACTCCTGAAACGCACCCGACGAGCGCGCCGTCTTCCGAAACGGCCGCACCGAGGATTATTTGCTGGTCGCTTCCCCCGGGATAGAACGAGAATGATTCGCCCGTGTCGTTCATCACCGCCAAGAGCCCATCTGCGTATCCGATCGCGCTTCCGCCGGGAGACGAATTGAAGGCGGTTATCGGGGCAGAGTGCTCTCGGGTCCATACGCGCGCGCCTGAGCGCCCATAGAGACTGACTGCGCCGCCGCCGGGAAGAAAGAGAAAGGCATTCTCGCCGACGAGAAAGGGATATCCTTCGGCGTCGATCTTTAGGTGGCCTGATCCGTCGCGAAAGCGTATCTCGGAAGCGGCGGCGGAATCGGGATATACCGACCATCCCGCTGAGGATATCGAAACGCGCTCCGCCGAACGAACGTTCATCGGGATTGCCCCTGACGGGCTGAAGTACCCGAATCGCGGACCGAGAATGAACGGCTCTATGTCGTCGCCGGCGGGAATCGTGAGTTCCGTATCGGAGGAAACCGCGAGATCGGTTTCGATTGCCGTCGCGAGATTAACCGTCCAAACTGGCTCAAAGTGAAGATCGGGTCCGATGGGAATTGTGGCAATGACGAGGTATATTGCGAGAAACAGAAGCGTTCCGACTATGATATACGCAAGATTTCCTTTGAAGTTCATGAGTTACGATGATATAATAGGGCAATGGAAAATGCAATGGAATACGGGGAACTCTACGCCGCGGCGTTAAAAATCGCAGAGAAGGCGTATGCGCCGTATTCGCGCTTCAGGGTCGGAGCGGCCCTTCTTGCCGAAGACGGAACGGTAGTAACGGGCGTGAACGTGGAAAACCGCTCGTTTGGATTGACGAATTGCGCAGAGCGAAGCGCGATCTATGCGGCAGTATCGTCCGGAAAGCGCGCTTTCGTCGCCATCGCCGTCGCCACTCCCGATTCGGAGTATCCGGTCAGTCCGTGCGGCGCATGCCGTCAGGTGCTCTCGGAGTTTATGAAGCCTGACTGTCCCGTCATGTTTGGGCCAAATGCAGAAAACGTGGTACATACGAACGTTGGAGCGCTGTTTCCCTTCGATGCTTTGCATGAGCTAGCAAAACAGTAATTTTTCCGCTTTATCCACAGTATCCGCAGTCATGTTGATAATGCTTGACATATGATACCGTATGATGCAAAATAACGCATGTACTTGGGCAGGAGATTCAACCATGGCTGACGATATACTGACAATTGAGGAAGTGGCGAAATATCTTCGAGTTTCTGAACGTACGGTGTACGACTGGGCGCAAAAGGGAGAAATCCCGGCCGGAAAGATCGGAACCGTATGGAGATTTAAAAAAGAAGAAATTGAAAAATGGGTAAATGAACGTCTCACGAGTTCCGTTAGGGCGCCCCAAGGGAATGCCCTTGTACAAGTGCAAAATATCCTTTCACCCGACCGTATCATACTCATGAATCATTCAACGAGGCACGACGCGCTCGTCGCCCTTGCCGAGACGCTCGGTACGGCGCCCCAAATTAAGAACCGGCAGGAACTGACCGTCGAAATTCTCAAACGCGAGGAGCTCATGTCGACGGCGATCGGTCGGGGAATTGCGATTCCCCACGTGCGCCTGTCGTCTGTCACCGACCTCGTCATGGCGGTGGGCTTGTGCAAAAACGATATCATCGACTTTCAGACCATAGACGACGTACCCGTGCGGCTTTTGTTCATGATCGCCGCCGCGTATAACCAGCATGCGTATTACCTGCAAACGCTGTCGTTTTTCAGTACCCGTCTCAAGAGCCAAACCCTCCGTGAGGGCTTGCTCGCAGCGGTAACGCCGATTGAGGCGTACAATCTTCTGATCGCGAAAGAATAAGGCCGCGCGAAAACGCCGTGCGCGGACGTCATGCGCGCGTCAGGGCTGGGGAAACGCCGGAAAGGTGACGGCAAACCATTTTTCGGGG
Source organism: uncultured Treponema sp. (assembly GCA_964429975.1). GTDB lineage: Bacteria > Spirochaetota > Spirochaetia > Treponematales > Treponemataceae > Teretinema. Next base: position 13,922 of record CAYSEA010000013.1, on the reverse strand, counting down.
TTTGCCATATCCTCGGCTATCATTCCGAGACCGACCTTCGCGGTCGTATCCGCAATCAGGTATTTTTTCTTTCCATGGGTAAAGCGCGCGCCTTCGCCGGGACAATCTATCGCCGCGAGGGCATGGCTGAATTCCGGCGAGATGAGCAGTATCGCGTCAACGCCCATCTGATTGAGCATCAACACTAGCAACAGCGCGCGTGAGTCGCAGTCTCCCTTCGAGGTTGTCATAGCTTCGGGCAGATTAAGAAAATCGGCGCCTTCGCGATTTCGCTCGTATGTGAAGGTTTGCGTCCAGGAAAGGAGCGTTGCCGCCGCTTTCTCGCTTTCCTGCGGGAGAAGCGCCCTAATCGCAAAGATCGCCTTTTCGAGGCGCGTCCAAGAGTCGCGGTAGATCATTCGGTAGTAGCGTTTCCATGCGGCGTACATGAGTTCCGTGTCGAGGTATCCGGTCAGAAGGCTGAACTCGCGGTCGATTATCGCCTGACTTGCCTCACGGTCGATTTTGGCAAACGGTACCTGCCGTTTTTCGCCCGCGAAGCGTATTTCCGCGTTCGTTTCCCCGTCGCTCGCCCAGGCAAACGCCGTCATGGGGCCGGGCTCGAACCAGGAGCCTTCGTCCGTATATACCGTGTCGAGGGTAGAGATAATGAGCGGTTCAAGCGCCGTCGCCTTGTCGGCCGCGGCCGTGCAAGCCATCACGAGCCATCCTTTTTTATTCGATAATTCCAAGGCGACCGACCATCCTCCCAATTCCTTCGATTCGATTCTGCTAATGGACGCGTCCCGCGTTCTCCAGACAAACGACACAAGCGGCCCCGTCGAGGACAGCTGACCGGTGACGTTTTTGAGGGCTTCGGCGGTATTTTTCCACTGTTCCCGCGGATACAGGGCAATGTGCAGGGTCGCCGGGAACAGCTGGTGCGCGAAGGCAAAGCGAGTCGATCCATCTTTGGCCTGCAGGGCAAAGCCTTCGGGAAGGTCGAGCGAATAGGCCCAATCGGCCGAATAGAGCTGTTCGGCCCGCGCGAGGCTCGGCACGGCGAGCGAGAAAAGCGCGAGAGCCGCCGCGAGAAGCCTCGCGTGACCTCGGGTCGCGCGCGCTCGGTGAAGATTTTTTGCGGATTTCATAGTACTATGCCTCCATGAAAGATATTCCGATCATCCACACAGACGCGGACCTTCTGGTGGTAAACAAACCAGCGGGCATCGCGGTACAGGGCGGCGCGGGAATAACCGTTACAATTCTCGATATTCTCGCCCGTCAGACGGGAGAGATCGTATATCCCGTCCATAGGCTCGATCGCGACACGGCGGGCCTCTTGCTCGTCGCGCGCTCGTCACAGGCCGCGGCGCGATGCGCGCAGCTTATGTCCGAAGGCGCCCTCGTCAAGCGCTATCGTGCCATTACCTTCGGGGTATTCCCGAACGCCGCGGGACGGATCGATACTCCCGTGGGGCGAGCGGATCAAAAAAAAGACGCCCGCACCGAGTATGCCGTCGAAGCGACGTCGGATCTCGCCTCGCTCGTTTCCTTAACGCTCGGAACGGGTCGTATGCACCAAATTCGCTCGCATCTCGCCGGAATCGGCTGCCCGATCATCGCGGACGATAAATACGGCGATTTCAAGAAAAACCGCGAGTTTCGCTCGAGTTATGGCATTAGGCGCCTGCAACTCGCTGCGGTCGATCTGACGATTACCCTTCAGGGCAAACCGAAGCGATTCACCATACCGCTACCCGAGCACATGGAGAGCTGCTGCGTGGCCCTCGGTATTCCCTTACCCTTGACAGAGTAAGGGCTTTTCTCCATCATAGCCCCGAAATATGGAACAATTACCACTGGGCAGAGCGCACCTTGAATCATTGTCAACGTCTGACCTGGTGCGACTCGCCGATGAACACGGCATAGATATTCCCGAAGGCTTGAATCGTCGTTTCATTATCGGAGAGTTGCTTGAATTGGGTGAAGAAAACCTTCGAGCCGCTTCCGATTCCGCTTTGGTAATCGACGGCGAGTTTACCATTCCCGCGGACATTTTGCCCGAAACCTATAACGAAACCCAAATAACGCTTCTCATGCGAGACCCGGGATGGGTCTTCGTATACTGGGATTTTCATACGACGCTCCTGACCGCGGTTACGGGGAACCATCGGTTTGAGAGTTTTTTTCTGCGGGTCAATTCCCTTTCCGGGGACGAACCGAGAAAGACCCTCGACTATTTTGACGTGGACGTGGGAATTCACGATCGCAAGTGGTATATTCATCTTTCCGACCGGAAGCAAGCCTGTCGGGTTGACCTCTACTCGCGAAATACCCAGGAGAAGGAGCAACTGTTAGCGCGATCGGCGGAGCTCATTATCCCACCCGGCGGCTCCGGCGAACTGAACGGAACTGCGAAAAAACGGATTCCACCGCTTATCGAGCTTTCGGGCATCGTGGAGCTGCGGAAGAATCATTTTAGAAACCACCGGCAGTCTTTTTCCTGACCGACGGAGATACCATATGGCGGATACTGCTCTCGTTTTCCTTCTTGACGCTCATTTACCCTTTATCCGACATCCGGACTCTCCCGGTTGCGTGGAGGAATCACGTCTTTTCAACGCGATTTCATACACGTATCTTCCGCTGTTGCGCGCGTGTACGTCCCTTGAGACCGAGGGCGTTCCGTTTAAGCTCGCGATCGCCTTTTCGCCAAGCCTGTGCGAGATGCTTGCCGATCCTCTGTTGCAAACCCGCTATCTCGAGTCGCTCGATCGGGCGATCGATTTCGGTCTCGCCGAGCTCGATCGGCACGCGGATGACGAGGCCGTTCGAGAGCTCATCAAGGTGCACCTTGACCAAATACAGCTCAATCGGCGGGATTACAACGATATCTACGAGCGAAACATACTTTTAAAGTTCGACTATTTCGCGACGCGCGGATATCTCGAAATTCTGGCGACGACGGCGACTTCCTGCTATCTTCCGATGTTTATTGACATCCCGGAATCGGTCAACGCCCAAATAGAGACCGGGCTCATTATTTATAGAAAATACTTCACTTCGATTCCGACGGGTTTTTGGCTACCCGCCATGGCCTGGTGTCCCGGGCTTGACGAGATCATCAAGTCGTATGGCTTTCAGTATACGTTCGTCGAGTCTCATGGATTTCTCTTTGCCGACCCGCCTCCGGCTACCGGCGTGTTTGCGCCGGCGACGTGCGAAAACGGCCTTGTCGTGTTTGCGCGCGACCGTATCGCGACGACGGAGCTAACGTCTCCCCAGACGGGATTCGCATATCGACACGAGTACCTCGATATGGATCGGGACATCGGCTTCGAGCTCGACGAGAGCCTTCTTGCGCCCCTTTTTGACGTGCGCCTCGGCCGACGGGTAAGCGGCTTTCGCTATCATACGCGGGGAACCGGCGGCGCCCCGTCCCCGGAAACCTACCGGATCGCGCGGGCGCACCAAGCCATCGCCGCCGACGCGTCTGCCTTTATTGAACGGAGGGTAGAGACCCTTACTCGCGCGTCCGGCATGCTCGAAGGCTCGCCCGTCACGACGGTATGCGCGTTTCCCGCCGAGTTTTTCGGGCAAACGTGGTTTGAGGGCATTTCCTGGCTCGAGACGACGTTTCGCTCGGTCGCGCAGCGATCCGACATCGCGTTCGCCCTTCCGGCAACGCGCACGGCGACCGTTCCGAAGGGGAGCGCGATAACCCCGTTTTGCTCGTCTTGGTTTGACAATGGATATGCGGATGACGTGCTCAATAGCTCAAACGACTGGATGTATCCGTATATTCGCATGGCGACGATGCGCATGATCGACCTCGCCGAGCGATTTCCCGACGACACCGGTCTTAAGGAACGCTCGCTCGACATGGCGGCTCGCGAGCTTCTGCTCGGTCAGACGATGGATTGGTTTCTCATGATGAACGAAACCGACCAAAGCGAATACGCGCGCAGGCGGTTCGAGGAAAGCGTCCGCGCGTTTACCGTCGTATACGAATCTCTCGGATCCAATTTTATCAGCACGGAATGGCTCACGAAAACCGAGAAGATAGACAATTTGTTTCCCGAAATTAATTACCGCATGTTCAGCAGAAAAAAATAGACCGTCGACTCGCGCGCGCGTCCGTCAATCCAGTTGCTGGATTTCCTTGATCTTGCGCTGTATCTTGAGCGTGGTGCTCGCGGCATTGACGCCCTCGATCGCCGGATCAAATCGCTTATCGATGGCAAGGGCCTCTTGCCAAATGATTATCGCCTCATCAAGTTGGCCGGACGCGTAGAGTTTTAACCCTTCGATGTACAGCTCCTCGACTTGCTTGGCGCGGACGGCTCGTCCTCGGTCGCCAAGGCTGAGTTTCGCCGAAAGGCTTATGCGGTTGAACAAGGCCGCCTGTGTCGTCATATCAAGCGTATAGTTCACGTTGAACTGCAGGTCCTTGAGCGTGAATTCCCCGCCAATACTCATCCGCGGATTCGCGCCCTTGAGCTGTAGGCCTCCGAGAAACGTGAACATCGAGAGAAACTCCACCATGACACCCGCGCCGTAATACATGGTTCCCGAGAGTTGGGGGTCAACGAGGTTAAGCGGTTGCTGGACCTCTACGGCGATGGTTACCGGCGCGGCGGGCTTCCACGAAGTGCCCAAGGTCGCGAGCGTCGGTACGGGCTCCCCGAGGACGGGCGGCCCGACATTCCGGAGGCTGAGTCCAATGTGAAAGTTCGGTTCGCGGGCATTATAGAGTTTAAAGAGATTAAAGCGCGTTTGCGCGCCGAAATCGCCCATTATGGCGAACGCCGACTGTTCATTTCCGGAATCTTCGTCGATATGGCCGTAATTGTCGGAATAGTCGGGTACGCTTCGGTATCCTGCCTTGATATTCGCGCCAACCGCGATACCCTTAAAGTAGTATCCCGCGAGGAAATTATAGGATACATTGAGCGTCGCGAAGGTCTCGCTGTAATATCCCCGGGAAACTCGCTCGCCGAAGGTGTTATATTCGGTGAACGGGACGTAAAAACAGCGAATGGAGGCCCCGAAACCGAAATTTTCAAGTCGTGTTGCGAAAGAAACCGTTTCGAGACGCGAATCGGCGATCCAGTTGTTGTGAAAGAGCGCAAGCTCCGTATTTTTCATCGTCGAACTGCCGGCCGGGTTTGACTCGAAAAAACCGATATCGTTGGCAAGGGCGGTAAAGGACGACCCGAGGGCCTCTGACCTGCCGCCTGAAGGGATCATGAGAGAGCGAAATGTCGTCAATCCCTCGTTTTCATCGACGAATCCCTCGAAGAAACCAACAAGATCGCTATAGGGATTTGAAATGTCGAGGGCAGAGAGGCTGTTTCCGGCCAGGATGAGGAATACGGTTAGTAGTTGCGCGCATCTGCTTCTCATACTCATAGGTATTATATTGTATCTTCGGGTGTTATTCTGCGGTTTTGTACTGAAATTAGAGATTTTTTTGCCGAAATTCATAGGAAGGGCCCAAGTGCCCCCTAAGGCTGGAAAGATATAAAAAAGGTAGCGTGTGCGGCAGTAATCATGATTCTCCTCTTACCCGCTATGATCGTAGCGGGGGGAAATCCCGAAGTGGGACTCCCAAAAGTGGATCGTCTCATCAAGGAACGAAATTATAACGCCGCTATCCTCGAACTCGCGCAGTATATGACCGAAAACCCCAAGGATTTCGACGGAGCGCAGCAACGCGTCCGGCGCATCATGAATATGCGGGAGAGTTATAATGACGAGGCGCAGTCATTGCTCGATACGCTCGCCAACGAGCCGCTCAATGACCAAAAGAAGCTTGATAAGATCACAAATCTCGAAACCCTAGAGAAAAATCCCAACGAGGCGACGCAGGAATTTATCGCCGAGACGAAATCGGCGGCTCAGTTTACCTACTATCGGGCGAAATTCGACGATATCATGACCCGCGGTAACCGGTTGATCGACGAAGGAAAGTATACCGAGGCGGCCCGGACGTTTACCGAGGGATACGCTTTTTATAAAAACGAATTTGACGAGGCAAGCGACCCGAAGCTCGTCGCCGAGGTAAACTCCCGGCTCGCTTCGATTCAACAAGCCATTGCGTCGCATTCCGCCCGTCAGACGAACTTCATCGTTTCTTCGCAAGCGGTACGAGCGGCAATAGCCGCCGGTAGCTCCGCCGAGGCGACCGCGGCCTTTACGGTGTTCGCGGCGGAACTGGACGGGTATTCCGAAGACCGAAACCGGATCGCGCGGGATGGATGGTATTTTGAGGATATCTTCAAGGCCCAAACTACAGGCGAAGACGTCACTACGGATAATTCCTTCTTGCCCTTCGCGCAGCGGTTTACCATGGGACGCAAGAGCGCGGAGCGATTCGAGGGCGTGCTTGGTGCCGTCGACGCGCAATGGAACGTTTCGATGGACGGCATGAATACGGAGCTTGACAGTACGATCGGCAGGTATTGGAACGAGGGCTATGAGTATATAGGCTCGGACGCCGTAGAGTCTGCGACGGCGAGTCTCGACCGGGCTTCCCAGTTCGCTTCCCTCGGGGCAACGCTACCGACCGCCTCGAAGGGCTTTTCGTATCGCGGAGACATGTATGGCGTTCGCGACACTAATGGCACCATTCAACGATATCGCTCTCTTGGCTCGCTTATCGGCGGGATGAAGTCTCTCGCTCGGGTGTGGGATGAGTACTATACCGTGAGGGACCGCGCACAGGCGGTGCCGCCGGAAAACCCGTCAGCGGAGCTATTGCGCACGGCGCGTACCGTGACGGTTCGGCTGAATACCGGGTACATCGGCGAGTATCAAACGATAGCGCGGCACCTCGATGAAGTATCGAAACCGGTCGCGGCCTTGCCCGCGATTCCGGGGTATACCGAAGGCTTCGTGGCGCGCCGGGACGAACTTGCGGCGTTGCTTGCGGAACGGCAAATAACCCTCTATCGCGCGTCGTCGCGCCATCAGGAGCAGTCAGCCACGCTCATGGAAGGCGATTGGAGGGGGCTCTATCAAGGCGGAAGCGGTTACTTAAACGGAACCGCCGCCCCTCCCGGAGGAGAAACGTCGACTCCCGAGCGTACCGTCTATTATCCCGCGGAGGCGCTTGCCTCCTATAATCGCGTTCGGACCGGCATAGCCGCCGATAGGCGCGTTCTCCAGAGCCTTCTCGCCGCGATGGGGCAAGTTCCCCAATACGTGCGCGACGATCAGGACTACGCGGCGAACGTGCAGTCCGTGCGCGAGAGCCTCGCGCGCCTCGAGGCGCTCGACGCGGAAGCGGCCGCGGGCATAGCGCAGGCAAACTCGCGTATCTTGCAGGCCAATCTCGCCAAGCAGGAATCCGACCTTCGGTATCTTCAGTCACAAGCCGCCCTCAAACGGGGAGACTTCCAAGGCGCGCGCGACAACCTTGAGCGCGCTCGAGAGCGGGTCAATAAGTCGCTTGAGTGGCAGGAGTCGGCGACGCTGAGAGCGGAAAGCGACTCGCGCCTTGCGAGCCTTGGCGTCGAAATCACCAGGATCGAGAACGACGCCGTAATCCGCGAAGTCCGCGCGCTCATTTCTTCGGGTCGGAATTTTTATTACTTGGGGAACTTCGATCAGGCCGAGCAAGTGTTCACCCAAGCGAAGACTCGGTGGGGCGTGACCAATGTGGACGAAAATAGCGAGGTAAATAACTGGCTCAACATCATCAATACCGCGCTTTCCATGAAAACAGGCCGCAGTATCCCCGTTTCGGCCCCGCTCTATCCTCAGATGAGCCAGATTCTGTCGAACGCAGGACAGCTCTACGGAGAAGGGAAGGTCTTGCTCGCGTCGGGAAACAGGGCCGAGGCGATTCGCGTATTCGGTACGGCGAAGGAAAAACTGCAGCAGCTGCAGCTCGTGTATCCTCTTAATCAAGACGCCGGCCAGCTGACGCTTCGCATCGATCAGCTTATCGATCCCGCCGCCTTCAAGCTTTTCTTCAGCCAGAAGGTCGAGTACATCAGGGCAAATTACCGCACCGAGCGCCAGACCGCGTACGGCGACCTCCTTGACCTCTATGAGATCGATCCGAATTATCCGGGGCTCAAGCGCCTGCTTGACGACGTTGAGATATACTTAGGCATCAAGATTCCGCCGCCTGATCCCGCCGCCGTGCAACGGTCGACTGAATTGACGAGGTCCGCGAGAAGGATATACGACGCCAATACGCGAAGCATGTTCCAGGTCGCGCTCGATCAGCTCAACGAGGCGATTCGGCTCAATCCGGACAATCAGCAGGCCGTCGCACTCATCGACCGCGTGCGCACGTCGATGGGAGGCCAATCCGTCGCCGTTCTTTCCGCCGCCGACGAGGCAAAGTACCAAAGCGCCGTGCAAGAGCTGCAAAAGGGTAACAAGATTACCGCTTCGGCGCTCGTCGAACAGCTCATGCAAAATCCGAGGAGCCGCAATTCCTCCAAGATCATCGACCTTAAAAAGAGGATTGACTCCCAACTATGATCAGGCGAACCGTTCTCGCATTTTTCGCGCTCGTTTTATTCTCTTCGCCGGCAATGGCCCGCGACTTTTTTTGGGAAGCGCCCGAAGTCGTCAGCACGCGCGACAGCCGCTTCCCTTCATCGTCGTCGAACGGAAAGGTCTCCGCGATCGTGTGGCAGGATATAGAGCCTGACGGCAAGGACTCCGGCTCGATCTGGCTTTCGGGACGTATATTCGACGGCACGAGGTGGCTCGAGCGCGAACGATTCGCCGGGCCCTTTGCCTATGCAGGGGAAGTTCCCTCGATCGCGTCGGTAACCGTGAACGGGAAGGGCAGGATCATCGTTCCCGTCGCGAGCGGGGTTAACTCTGTTACGGTTTATTCGTCCGACGATCTCGGCTCGAGTTTCGCCTCTACCGTCATCGACGGGGGCGGCACGGGGCTTCTCGCGCCGCGCGTGTTCGTTCGATCCGACGGCGGGTATCTTCTTTTTGCGACGTATGGAACGGAAAATAACTTCGTGATGGTCATGTCCCGCTCCGACGACGGCGTCGCCTGGCCGGCGCTGACGGCCTTCGGGCCCACGTCATCGAGGCGTCGCGCCTTTCTGCCGTCCCATACCGCCAGTAACGGTCAGGACATCGTCGTATTTCAGGCTTTTCACGACGACGCCGGCCGTTCCTCCTATCAGCTCTACTCGACCGTCTCGCGCGACCGCGGCAGGTCTTGGTCGAGTCCCGCGCTTATAACGAACTTCGTCGACCCCGGAGCGCCCGCTTCCGTCATTCATACCGGGTACCACAACCAGCGAGCGAAGATGCTCGTCGTCAAGGGCGCGATATCCCTTGTCTGGGAACGAGCCCGGACGACAAACGAAAAATACGCGATCTACCACGCTACCGTCGGTGCTGACGGAAAGATAAACGGTCCCGTCGAGCGCATATCCTCGGACGAAGGTTATTGCTACGACCCCGATATCATCGAGCTGTCGGGTTCTCCCGCCGTAACCTGGTTTGACAACCGGCGGGGAATCAACCGGGTATATCTTGCGCGGAAGGAAGGCCTGCTTTGGTCCGAGGACGATCTTTCGAAGAGCGCCGTCGACTCGTTCTTTGCCCGGCTTTTGCCGGTCGACGATACCTTCGAGACGTATTGGCAGCAAAGTCTCGGGAAAGGGCAGTACCGCATCGTCAGACTCGCTCCCGATCGAACCGTTCCCGCGCCAGTAATCCTTCCGATAGGATTTGCCTCGGGAGAAGCGAGTCGCGCGGAGATCGTTCGCTTTGCCTTGAAGCTTCCCGAGGACTCGTCAGGCACCGCGGGGTATTCTCTTGCGTGGGGCCGCGGCTCGAGGCCGAATGTCCCGAAGCTCGTGCAGTACTTGCCGTCCGAAACGCGCGTGACGCAATCCGCAGAGGATGACGGCTCGTGGTTTCTCGGGGTTCGCCTGTCGGATTATGCCGGTAACTGGTCTGATCCCGTATACGTCGAGTACGTGAAGGACACGACGCCGCCCGCGCCTCCCGTCGTTGTCGCGAAAGAAAGCGATCCGAAGGGTTATCTCGAGTCGAATACGTTCTCCTTGAAGTGGGCGCCGTCCGAGAGCGATACCATCGCGGGTTACGCGTGGAATCTCGAGCTTGTCGCCCCTCTCGCCGAGCTTCGCGCGAGCGCGGATGCGTCGGGACGCGTTGATCCCGCGGAGGCTGCTCGCGGGTTTACGCCGACGCCTCCCGCGCCGGTCATTCGCTCGAAAGAGCCGGTCGCCACGTTCGAAAACCAGGATAACGGACTGTATGCGCTTACCGTCGCCGCGGTCGACAGCGTCGGAAACGTCGGAGAGCCGACCGTCAGTTTTATCGCCCTCGACAAATATAAGCCCGTGACGAAAATCGACGCGGTCGACCTTCGCAAGGACGAAACCGGAGCCCTCACCGTCTCGATCGTCGGGCGCGGTTTTACCGAAGGCGGACTCATCGGAGAGATCCATATCGATCGCGACGGGGTCGCGCCGTGGGACCTGACTTTGACTCGTTCGTCCGGCCGCTTCCGCGTCGTGAACGACCGCCTTATCACGGGCCTCGTCCTTGACGATCTCGACGAGGGCTCGTATCGCGTCGTGCTCTCCCATCCCGCGCGGGGAATCTACGCGTCGAAGAGCACTCTCGCGGTGAGCGAGTCGGGTACCGTGAAGCTCGGCGACTACCGCTATGAGTTCACTCCGCCCTGGGAGCGCGCTACCGGCGCTCGCCGCTCGCTCGTGGACGCGGGCCGCATCTTCATGCTATCCATGCTTCTTTTCGCCATTCTCGTTCTTATCGTGTCAGCACGCGGCGTGTCTCTCGCCGCGCGGGATACGCTTATCGTTCGCGACGAGGTTCGCGCCTTATTGACAGGAGATATCATGCCCTCAGAACGTAAAAGACGCGCCGTAGCCCTGAAACGAAAGGGCGTCGGCCTCAGGTTTAAACTCGCGTTCTTCACGACGACGCTCGTCATATCGGTCGTACTCATCGTTTCGATCCCCCTTGGCGTTCGCTTCTCGGCGAATCAGGAACGCACGCTCGCGCGAGGCCTCGAGTCCCGCGTCAACGTGCTTCTCGAAAGCCTTTCCTCCGGGGCGCGGGCGTATCTGCCGAGCCAGAACCTGCTCGAGCTCGGCTTCCTTCCCTCGCAAATGTCGGCCCTCGACGAGGCGACGTACGCGACCATCACCGGGACCGCCGCGGGAAGTTCCCTTGCCGGCATCGATTTCGTCTGGGCCTCGAACGATCCCGATCTAGCCGTTAAAATCGACACGGAGCGCCTCGAACCGGGTCGCTCGGCCTTTTCCGGCGAAGAAAACGCCGAGATCGATTCGCGCGTCGCTGTCCTCAATTCAGAGGCGGAACAGGCTGTCGGCGAGCTTTCGCGCGGAATCGTGGCGCTCACGCAGGAAGGAAGAAGCCTCGCCCTCAGCGTGGACTCGGAATCGGTCAGGCGGCGAGACGAGATACAGGTCATAACGCGTCAGCTCGAGGAGCGGCTTGCCGCCGAGCTTTCCCGCCTCTCGGCTCAGGGTACCGGGTCCTGGCCCGCGTACGAAAGCGACGCGCTTTCGCGCGAGAATACCCGGTACGTGTTCTTCAAGCCGGTCCTCTATAGAAGCGGCTCGAGCTCGAACTACGTGAATGGTACCGTCCGCGTCGGAGTATCGACTGAGTCGCTGCTCGCGGCGATGGATCAAGATCGGCGCGCGCTCGTTCAGACGACCGCCTATATCGCCCTCTTCGCGGTTCTCATGGGAGTCATCGGCGCGCTCATTCTCGCCTCGATCATCATATCCCCGGTTCGGAAACTCGCGGCGCACGTCGCCATGATACGCGACACCGAGGACAAGGAAGACCTCGACGGCAAGGAGATCGCGCTTCGGTCGCAAGACGAGATCGGCCTTCTCGGCGAGACGATCAACGACATGACCCGCGGCCTCGTGCGCGCCGCCGCCGCCTCGAAGGACCTGACCGTCGGTAAGGAAGTCCAGAAAATGTTCATCCCCCTCGAGACGAACGCCGACGGCCGCAAGCTTTCTTCCGGAAGCACGTCCGACGATCATGCCGAGTTCTTCGGCTATTACGAGGGCGCAAAGGGCGTATCGGGCGACTACTTCGACTATATAAAACTCGATGACCGCCATTACGCGATCATCAAATGCGATGTCGCCGGCAAGGGCGTTCCCGCGGCCCTTATCATGGTCGAGGTCGCCACGCTCTTTCTCGATTACTTCAAGGATTGGAAGTACGAAAAAAACGGCTACAAGCTCGGCTATATCGTCTCGCGCATCAATGACCTTATCGAGTCCCGCGGTTTCAAGGGCCGCTTCGCCGCATTCACGCTCTGCATTTTCGACTCGGCCTCGGGCGCGGTTCATTTTTGCAACGCGGGCGACAATCTCATTCATATGTATTGCGCCGCGGAACGACGGATGAAGGTTGTAACGCTCAAGGAGAGTTCGGCTGCGGGCGTGTTCCCAACGTTTATGGTCGACATGAAAGGCGGTTTCGCCGTCGAGTCGCTTAAGCTCGCGGCCGGCGACGTGCTCTTTCTGTATACTGACGGTATCGAAGAGGCGAAGCGGCTCTTTCGCAGGCCCGACTTGCAGGTACTGACGTGCGCCGAACCGGGGCTCGCTCCCGAGGCCGCGCACGGCAACCATTCGGTCGGGCAGGATAACGAGGAACTCGGCCCCGAGCGGGTAAACGCCATCATCGAGGCGGTTTTCGCGCATTCGTCCTTTACGCTCGAAAAATGGCACAATCCCGAGGGCGCGGTGCGATATGAGTTTGACTTCTCCTCTTGCGAGGGAACGCTCGAGGAGGCGATATTGGCCCTCGTTTCCGTCGAGAAGGTGTTCCGCATGTACGCGGACTCCGCAGCGACCGATTTCAGCAGAGTGCAAGTCGACCGCAAGATCGACGTGTTCCTGTCGCGTCACTTCAGGCAGTACGGTCTTTATTGTTCGTCGAAACGGGATCATCCCGAACTCGGCGAGTATCTCTATTACACGCGCGTGCGCGAAGACGATCAGTATGACGACTTGACAATTCTCGCGGTACGCAAAAAGGGGAAGTAACATGACGATCGATACGGAACGTTTTAAGGAATATGCCTATCGGGGAATCGACGCCGCAATAGAGGGCGCGAAAAAGGCCGCCAGTTTCGTTCGCGACACGGGAGACGGAGCCATTGACCGAGTCGATATGCTTCGCCTCGAGCGTAGGCTTGAGCGCGCCCGGGCTGAATTGGGAACGGTTGTCTTCTACTTGCTTGAGACGAACGAAACGGTCACGACTGCGAACCCTGACGTCGTGGCGGCTATGAGCGCGGTTGCGGGCGCGCTTGAGACGCTCGAGAGGCGGAAGGCCGCCTTTGCCTCGCGATCCCGTGCTTCCGACGACGAAAAAAAGAAAACGTAAAAAAAGAAACAAAGGTACTTGACCCTCACCATGCCTTGATGATATATATACCTCCGTTGCGTCGAGACGAAGTACAGAGAAAACGACGCGGTTCTTTGATATGAGATACGGTTTTTGCGCTTTTGCGCGGTACGGTTGATTATCCAAGAAAGATTACAACACTCTATAGTATCCAGCCTTTGTAATGAAGGTTTGATATATACGCCTCCTGCGGTCATGCCGCGCGAAGGCGAGATGGTCTTTGAAACTAAAGGGAAGGGAAAGAAGGACGCTGTTTACAGCGTCAGTACATGTAACAGTGTGCGGACGACAAAACAGTGTAAGGAGGTGAGTTTCTAACGAAACTTACTAACGCAAGTGATCGAAATAAGCCGGAACCTCGAGATTCTCCCGAATCTTGGGGAACCAAATTCCTTTAATAGAATTAAAGGGATTAGGCTTGAAATGATATCAGACCCCGCAAGGGGTTTGAGAATATATCATGGAGAGTTTGATCCTGGCTCAGAACG
>CAYSEA010000012.1:22003-49884 GCA_964429975.1 uncultured Treponema sp. | reverse complement strand
CCCCAGTCGGAGATGCAGTGCGCCTCGTCGACGGTGACGCAGTCGACGCGCGTTTCGGCCAGGAGTTCGCGAACGCGGTCGGTCGCGAGGCTTTCTGGCGCGAGGTAGAGGAGCTTCGCCTCGCCCGACTTCACGCGCGCGGCGTTCGCCTTCCATTCGTCCCGGTCGAGAGAGCTATTGAGGAGGGCCGCGTAGATGCCCGCCGCCTCGAGCGAGGCGACTTGGTCGTGCATGAGGGCGATGAGGGGCGAGACGACCACGGTGAGGCCGGGGAGGAGGAGGGCGGGAACCTGATAGCACAGGGACTTCCCGCCGCCGGTCGGCATGATCGCGAGGGCGTCGCGCCCGGAAAGGATCGCCTCGATAACCTCGCGCTGAAGCGGCCTGAATCCGTCGTAGCCGAAGACGGTTTTCAGGATGGAGGCGGGAGTAGTATCGACTGGGTTCGGCGCGGTGCGGGTCATCACGTCGATAATACACCAAAAGCGCGCGTTCGCGAAGGATTCTCCTACACGTATTTCGCGATTACCGGGATTTTCCGGAGCGCGGCGCTCGCGGCCCAGGTCGCGGGTATCGAGACGGCGGAGACGAGGGCGAACTTGAGGTAGGGATGTATGTCGAGGCCGATAAGCGCAAACTGCGCCGTTACCACGAACGGTAAATGCAATATGAACATCATGTAGGAATTGTCCGCGAGAGACTTGAGCAGTGGCCCTTGCGCGTTCCAGAGCCGCCACGCCCAATAGGTGAGGCCGACGAGAAGGCCAAGGCAGCAGAACGTCTCGCAAACGGCGTATGCGAGCGAAAGGAGCGTGCCGCCGCCGAACGCCGCGGGCGAGACGGGAAAGAGCGCGACCGCTATCGCCGATACGGCGCCGACGCGGAACCAGCGCTTGCCGTCGCGGCCGGGAAGGGACGCGAGCCAGTTGTTTCGGTACGCGGCAATACCTGCGAAGAACATGGCGAGATAGAAGGGCGCGTGAGCGGGCTCCGCCTGTAAAAAACCGAGGACGCCGATCCATCGATAAAGCGGATAGTTTACGCGGATGGCGAATGACGCGAGGGCGAGGAAAACGCCGACCGCCGCGATCGCGCGAAACGACGGGAACGGACGCTCCCTGCGGACGGGAGTATCCTTCCGCGGAAAAAGGAGACGCGCGAGCGAGTAGACGATGCCGTACATGATAAGGTGCTGCACGAACCAAAGGGGCCCGAGATTCGCGTCGGGCCACGAGGGGCCCGTCCAGTCCGTCGGGCGACCGCCGAATCCGAGGAAGTAGTCGATACAATACCTGCCGAACGGGACGGCCCCGTATCCCCGGGACGCGCGGAAATACGCGTACATCATGACGGGCGAGACGGCGAGGACGTATACGGTAAGCGGGGCGAGGAGCCGCATGCCGCGATCCCGGTGGAAGGACCAAAATGATTTTCGGTCATAGGCCGCCGGCATGAAATAGAACGAGATGAAAAAGAAAAGGCTCATGAAAAAAGACGAGTTGACCGCGGTGAATCGCTCGAGAAGGGGAGCGGTCCCGTCGCTCACGAACCACCACATGGAGGTTCCGTAGGCCCTGACGGCGTGTTGAAGTATCACGAGGATCATCAACGCCGCGCGGATATTGTCGAGATACAGCAGTCTTTGCTTTTTCATGTCTTGTACGCTCCTGTGGCTTTGCCGTTCGTGAGTATACGCACCGTGCCGTGTAAACGCATTAACATGGGTTAAGATCGAGCGCCGTCTTTTGCCATTCCCTGCCTGATGCGGCTGAGCGCCACGGGGGTGATGCCGAGAAACGAGGCGACCTCGTATTGCGGCACGCGTTCTTCGAGGCCCGGATAGCGCGCGCGAAAGGCGCGGTAGCGGGTTTCGGCGTCATCCGAGAGGAATTGCCGCTCGCGCTCTTCCTTTTCGAGGAAAAGCATTTCCATGTATTTCGTGTAGACTTCCTTCCAGCAGTCGGCGGGTCCGAGGAGGGTCGCGGGATCGAGATCGATTTGGAGAAGCTCGGAATCCTCGAGCGCCTGGATGCTGAAGCGCGGCGTTCTTTGACCGGGAAACGGGCTGAAGCCCGAGATGAGCCGGCCCTCCTCGCGAAAGGCCATCACGCGCTCGTCGCCGCGCTCGGTGACGAAGTATACGCGGAAAAGGCCCGACGCGACGAAGGCGAGCTTGCCGGGAACGTCGCCTTCCCGGAGGAAATAGCCTCCCTTCGCGACCGTCGTCCGCGTCAGCCGAGACTGGATCGCTTCCCACTCTCCTGCGGGTATGCGGGCGAAGCGCTCGAGCGTGGCGCGAAGGCGCGCGAGGTTTTCAGCGCCGGGTGTCGACCCGGCTCCGCCCGTCCGCCCGCCTGCGTCCGTCATGCCCGCTTGTCCACCATTTCGGATGTCGCGTAGAACCTGAGCTTGGGATTGTTGTCGCGCACGCGGTTGAAGGCCCACTCGGAATCGGAGACGAACACGTAGGTTCCGCGCACGTCGACGAGCACGCGCCTGACGTTCGCGTCGACGAATTCCTGCAGGGCTTTCTGATCGTCGCTCGTCACCCAGTGCGCGATCGACACGTCGATGGGTTCGTACTTGCACGAGGCGCCGTACTCGTTCTCGAGGCGGCTCTTGAGCACCTCGATCTGGAGCTGTCCGACGACGCCGAGCACGCGCGCGTTCGGCTGGTGGATCTTCGAGAAGATCTGCACGACGCCTTCCTCCGCGAGCTGGTCGAGTCCCTTGTGGTACTGCTTTTCCTTCAGGGGATCGGCGTTCATGATCGAGCGGAAAATCTGCGGGGCGAAACTCGGGATGCCCTTGAAGTTGACGGCCTCGCCCTCGGTGAGGGTGTCGCCGATCTTGAAGGTGCCCGTGTCGTGGATGCCGATGATGTCGCCGGGCCAGGCCTCGTCGATGATCTCGCGGTCCTGACTCATGAAGGCCGTCGGGTTCGCGGTGCGGAAAGTCTTGCCGGAGCGCACGTGCCAGTACATCGCGTTCCGCTCGAACTTGCCGGAGACGACGCGGAGGAAGGCGATGCGGTCGCGGTGCTTGGGGTTCATGTTCGCGTGGATCTTGAAGACAAAGCCCGAGAACTTTTGCTCTTCCGGGGCGACGAGCCGTTCCTCGGACTCCTTCGGCGTCGGATACGGCGCGAGGCGCACGAGGTTGTCGAGGAGCTCGCGGACGCCGAAGTTGTTGAGCGCCGAGCCGAAGAAGACGGGCGTCGCCTTGCCCGCGGCGTATTCGGCCGCGTCGAAGGGCGGGTAGACGCCCTGGATCATCGCGACGTCGTCGCGGAGGCGGCGCGCGAGCGATTGTCCGATCCGTTCCTCGAGCGCGGGGTCGTCGACGCCCTTGATCTCGACGACGTCGGTCGGGAGCATTTCCTCTCCCGGCCTGAAGAGGTAGAGGCGGTTTTCGACGAGGTTGTAGACGCCCTTGAATAGCCTGCCCTGGCCGACCGGCCAGGTGATGGGGCGTACCTCGACGGCGAGTTCCTTCTCGATCTCGTCGAGGAGTTCCATCGGGTCCTTTCCCTCGCGGTCGAGCTTGTTCACGAACGTGGCGATCGGGGTGGCGCGCATGCGGCACACGACGCAGAGCTGGCGCGTGCGTTCCTCGACGCCCTTTACCGAGTCGACGACCATGAGCGCCGAATCGACGGCGGAAAGCCCGCGGTAGGTGTCCTCGGAGAAGTCCGCGTGTCCCGGCGTGTCGAGAAGGTTGACCTTTCGGCCGCCGTACTCGAAGCCCATTACCGACGTCGAGATCGAGATGCCGCGTTCCTGTTCCATCTTCATGAAATCGGAGACCGCCGCCCGGCTCGTCTTGCCGGACTTGACCGCTCCCGCTATGTGGATCGCCCCTCCGAAAAGGAGGAGTTTTTCGGTTATCGTCGTCTTTCCCGCGTCCGGGTGCGATATGATCGCGAAGGTAAGTCGCTTACGCAGTTGCTCGGTCAGTTCGGTCATGGAAACGAGCATAGCCCGAAAAGGGCGCCGGTTTCAATGGAAGGCGGCCGCGTGCGCGCGATCCGGCGGAACGCGCTGAGTTCGCTGGCGGATGGCGCGGGGTTTGCTGGCGGATGACGCGGAGGCGTGCTACACTTTTCCCCGAAGGGAACGCGCAAGGGGGCATAATCGTGATCGAGCACCGTGACGGAAACTTTATCCTGACGACCCGGGATTCCCTCTACGCGTTCGGCCGTTTGCCGACGGGCCACCTCGAGCACCTGTACTATGGTCGACGTTGCTCGTGTATCGGGCTCGATACCTTTCGCGCGAAGCTCACCGCCGGCTACGGGACGTCGATAACGATACCTTCGGGCGAGGGGCTTTTCTATCCCGACTGCGTCCCGCTCGAGTGGTCGGGGAGCGGACGGGGCGACTTCCGTCATAGCCCGATGGAACTCGTCATGCCCGACGGTTCCTACGTAAGCGATTTCCGCTACGCGTCGCACGCCGTCACGAAGGGATGCGTTCCCCTGCCGGGATTACCGGCGAGCTACGGCGACCCGGACGACTGCGAAAGCCTCGTCGTCACGTTGCGCGACGAACTTTTTGCGGTCGAGATCGATCTCGTCTATACGGTATACCCGGAAGAGAACGTCATCGTCCGGCGAACGACGCTCAGGAACCTCTGCGACCGACCGGTCGTCGTCAAGAAACTCATGAGCATGTCGCTCGACATGAGCGCGCCTCCCGCGGACATTCTCACGCTCGACGGCGGGTGGATCAAGGAGACGCACGCGAACCGGCGGCCCGTCGCGCGCGGCCTCGTCGTGAACGACTCGACGACCGGCGCGAGCGGCAACCGGCACAATCCGGCCTTCGCCCTCGTCGACCGGCGCGCGACCGAAGACTCGGGCGAGTGCCGGGGTTTCAACCTCGTTTACAGCGGCAACCACTACGGAGCCGTCGAGCTTTCCGGTCATGGCGTTCTCCGCGCCATGATCGGCGTGAGCCCGCATCAGTTTTCCTGGCCCGTGCCGCCGGGGGAATGCTTTCACTCCCCCGAGGCGGTCATGACGTGGTCCGGATCGGGCCTTAACGGGATGAGCGCGAACTTTCACGATTTCGCGAACGAGCGGATCGTGCGCGGTCCCTGGAAAGGTCGCGAGCGGCCCGTACTCATGAACAATTGGGAAGCGACGTTTTTCGACTTTACCGAATCCAGAATAGTAAAGATGGCGCGCGAGGCGAAGAAACTCGGCGCGGAGCTTTTCGTCCTCGACGACGGCTGGTTCGGCGCGCGGAATTCCGACCGCGCGGGTCTCGGCGACTATTCGGTCAACCGGAAAAAGCTCCCCCGCGGCCTTTCGGGACTCGCGAAAAAAATCCGCGCCCTCGGTCTCGACTTCGGCCTCTGGTTCGAGCCCGAGATGGTGAGCGAGGACAGCGATCTTTTTCGCGCGCGTCCCGACTGGGCCGTGCGCGTGCCGGGCCGCGAAAGCGCGCGCGGGAGGAATCAGCTCGCGCTCGACCTTACGCGCGCCGAAGTCCGCGACTATATCGTCGAGCGCGTGAACGCGACCCTCGCGTCGGCGGAAATTTCCTACGTGAAGTGGGACATGAACCGCCATCTCGCCGACGCGTTTTCGCCTTCGCTTCCCGATCAGGGCATGTTCTTCCACGCGCATGCTCTCGGCCTCTACGACGTCCTTTCCCGAATCACGGTCGCGAATCCGGATATCCTCTTCGAGTCCTGCTCGAGCGGCGGCAACCGTTTCGACCTCGGGATGCTCTGCTTCTTTCAGCAAGCCTGGGCCTCGGACGACACGGACCCGGGCGAGCGGCTCAAGATACAGGAGGGACTTTCGTACTTCTATCCCTTCTCCGCGATCGGCGCCCATGTCAGCCAAAGCCCGCATCAACAGACGCTGAGGAGAACCTCGCTCGCGACGCGGTTCAACGTCGCGTCCTTCGGCGTCCTCGGCCTCGAGCTTGATCCCTCCGAGCTCGACGCGGGAGAAAAAAAAGAAATCGCCGCCCGCGTCGCCTACTATAAAAAACGCCGCGTCGTTTTCCAGTACGGCAGGTTCTATCGGTTTGACCGCAAGCTCGACAACGTCCGCGAATTCGAGGTCGCGTCGCGCGACGGGCAAGCGGCCGTATACGGTTTTTTCCAAACAATCGCGGAAGCGGCTCCGCCGATGGACGTCGTTCGTCTCAAGGGCCTTGAGCGCGATTCCGCATATCGGATGGAAACCCTGCCCGCGACGTTCGACATCCGCGAGCTCGGGAGCCTTTTGAAGCACGCGCTTCCCGTCCGCGTGAATCCGCACGGATTGCTCCTCAACGAGGCGGGAAAGCACTATCGCCTCGAATGCCCGATCGAGCGGCACGTCGGCACGGGCGATCAGTTTTCGTGCGGCATCAAGCTCGCGCAGCGCTTTACCGGACTCGGCCATAACGGCGTGACGCGGCTCCTTACCGATTTCGGTTCCGAGCTCTATGATATCGAAAAAATGGGGGCACCGGATGAAAAGTAAGGATCTCGCCACGCTTGAAAGCGCCGATCTTTTTCGGCGTAACAAGGTTTTTTTCGGACTTGGTACGGTCGGGCGCGATATGGTCTACAGCCTCGTGAGCATGTACCTGATGGTTTTCATTACCGAGGCCGTCAAGGTGAGCGACGCGGGTCTTCTTGCGATCACGGCGGTGATGACCGGCGCGCGTGTCTTCGACGCGCTCAACGATCCGTTCATGGGCTTCGTCGTCGACAACACGAAGTCGCGGTGGGGCAAGTATAAGCCGTGGATCGCGATCGGCGCGCTTTTAAGCGCCGTCGTCACGCTGCTCCTGTTCGCCGACCTCGGGTTCGCGGGCTCGTCATACGTTGGCTACTTCGCCGTCGTGTACGTCCTGTGGGGCGTCGCCTGGACGCTCAACGACATACCGTATTGGTCGATGATGCCCTCGCTTTCCTACGACCAGAAAAAACGCGAGGAGATCGGCTCGTTCGCGCGCATCGCGGCGAATATCGGGCTCTTCATCGTCGTCGGTGCGGTCATCCCGGTAACCGCGTATCTCGGCGGCCGTGCGGGTTCGCTCCGGTCGGGGTATTTTCTTTTCGCGTGCGGCGTAGTCGCCATACTCCTCATCGGTCAAAGCCTAACTTTGTTCGGCGTGCGCACGGTCCCGACGCTCGGCGGCGACGACGGCCGAAAGACGAGTCTTCGGGATATGGGCCGCGCGATATTCCAAAACGACCAGCTCTTCGTCACGGCGATTTCGATGGCCCTCTTCATGATCGGCTACGTTACGACCACGAGTTTCGGCGTGTATTACTTCAAGTACGCCTACGGCAACGAGGGAATGTATCCGATATTCGCAATTATCCTCGGCGTTTCGCAGATCACGGCCCTTGCCTTTTTTCCCGCGCTGAGCCGGCGCTTCCCGCGAAAGACGCTTCATGCCGCGGCAGTGGCCGTCATCGCCTTCGCGTATATTCTTTTTTTCGTCTCGCCCATGAATATGTTTTTTATCGGAACCGCGGGAGTGCTCCTCTTCGCGGGCCAGGCCTTCATCCAGCTTTTAATGCTCGTCTATCTTGCCGACACGATTGAGTACGGGCACTGGAAACTCGGTAAGCGAAACGAGAGCGTGAGCTTCGCCCTACAGCCGTTTATCAACAAGATAGGCGGGGCGGCGGGCGCGGGCGTTCTCGGCGTGACTCTTGTCGCGTCGGGCATCAACGCCCTTCCCGAGGGAGCGGCGGCGAGCCGCGAGGGCATCGCGCTCATGAAGTCCGCGATGCTGCTCCTCCCGCTCGCTCTCATCGTCGCGAGCTATGCGATTCATCGATCGCGGTACGTGCTTGACGAGGCGACGTACGGAACGGTTCTCTCGGATCTCGCGGAGCGCGCGGAAAAGAAGGACGTTTAGCGCCACACGAGCCAGAGGAAGGCGGACGCCGCGGCCGTCGTGATGAGAGTAAACGGAAGGCCGATGCGGAGCCAGTCGGCGAAGCCGACGGTTATTCCCTGCTTTTTCAGGATGCCCACCGAGACGACGTTCGCCGAGGCTCCGAAGGGCGTGAGGTTTCCTCCGAGGCAGGAGCCGACGAGGATCGCGAAGAGATAGAGCTCGGGCCTGAGGCCAAGACCGTTCGATATGCGCGCTGCTACCGGCAGCATGACGATGATGTACGGAACGTTGTCGACGAAGCCCGAGATCAGAACCGAGACGGCGATGATCACGACGAAGCCGAGGGCGACGCTGTCGCCGATGAGGAGCGAAAGAAATCCCGCGAAGTCCTCGAGAAGGCCCGCGTCCGCGACCGCGCCGACCACGACGAAGATACCCACGAGGAAGAGAATGGTTTCCCAGTCGAGGCCGCGGATCAGTTCCGTCGTTTTTTCGTGGCTTTCGCGCATGACGAGGCGGTACCAGACAAGACCCGTTACGGCAATGCCCATCACTACGAGACCCGAGGCGAGCGAGACGCCGGTGTGAAAAAACGAGCTTACGGCGAGCCCGAGGATCATGAGGCCGAGCAAGACCGTCGGTACGATCGAGACGATCGGCTCGCGCGCGATCTCTACCTTACTCGCGCCGTTTTTGGAAAAATGGCGATAGAAGAAAACGGCCCCGGCGATCATTCCCACCTGAACGATGAAAAAGATAGACGGACGGCCCTCGCTGACGAAGAAGTCATTAAAGCCATACTGGGCGAAGCTCGCGAAAATCATGGAGGGCGGGTCGCCGACGAGGGTCGCGGTTCCCTGAAGATTCGCCATGACGGCGAGGCCGATCATGAAATACGTCGGGGCGATCTTGATTTTTTTCGAGAGCGCGAGCGCTATCGGCGCCATGACGAGGACGGTCGCGACGTTTTCGACGAAGGCCGAAATGATTCCCGTCATCATTAAAATTGAGACGATCGCGATACCGACGTTTCGCGAACGGTCGACGATCTCGTCGGCGATGCGTGCGGGCACGCGCGAGTAAATGAAGAGCTCCGCGATGACGAGGGAGCCGACGTAGATCATAAGCACGTTCCAGTTTATGAGCGTCCCGAGCGCTCGCGCAGGCGATACGACGCCGAGGAGGACGACGAGGCAAGCGGCGACGATCGAGGCCCAAGCTTTCTTGCGGGGAAAGGCCACGACGACGGCGTACATTGCGATTGCTATCGCAAGAACTGTTAATTTCATGTTCATGTTCTCGCGAGGATATTGTTTTAAACGCGCGCCGTCAAGGCGCGAGGCGCGAGGCGCGACGGGGCCGGGCGCCGGATTCGTTTGACCGTCGAGGCGATTGGCCGTATACTTTGTCAATGAATACCGCTTCAAGGCTATCTTTTTCGGGGCGGCGTCTCATTCATCAGAAGTACCTGTCGTTCCAGAGGCTTCGGGAAATTCCGTGGATCGTCGGGACGTCGATAAATTCAAGGTGTAACACACGGGTAGGTTAATCATGGTTTTTTCCCGACTTTCGCGTCCGGCCCCGGTCGGCTCGCGTCGTATGGCGTTCTTTCTTTCGTTGCTTCTTCTTGCGGCCGGCGCTCTCTCGGCGGGTTTTGTCTCTTGCGCCTCGACGCCCGCGAGCGATCAAGCGCTCGCTCAGGCGCTCGCGAACGATCCGGCGGTCAGCTCGGGCACCCTCGAGAACGGGCTTCAGTGGCTCGTGCTTCCGAACGGGGAGCCGGCAAACCGCATCTACCTCAGGCTCGCCGTGCGCGCGGGTTCCGTCCTTGAGGACGCCGATCAGCGCGGGCTCGCCCACCTCGTCGAGCACATGGCCTTCGACGGGACTGAACGTTTCGCGAAGGACGAGCTCGTCAGCTATTTTGAGTCCATCGGCATGGCCTTCGGCCCCGAGGTCAACGCGTATACGTCCTTCGACGAGACGGTCTATATGCTGGAGATTCCGGCGGACGACCCCGCGATTCTCGAACGTTCGCTCGCGGTCCTGAGGGATTGGGCCGGCGCGATAGCGTTTGACGACGCGGAGCTCGAACGCGAGCGGGGAGTCGTGATCGAGGAATGGCGACTCGGCCGCGGGGCCTCGGGGCGCGTTCGCGACCGTCAGATTCCGTTCATGTTCTCAGGCAGCGCGTACGCCGACCGCCTTCCGATCGGCGACCCCGAGGTCGTGCGCACCGCGTCCCGCGCGCGCATACTCGATTTTTATCGCTCATGGTACCGACCCGAGCTCATGTCCGTCGTCGCGGTCGGCGCTCAGGAAAGCGGCGTTCTTTCGGAGGCGATAGCCCGCGCGTTTTCCGGCCTGCCCGCCTCGGAAAACCCGCGCGTCAGGCCCGTGCACGGAATGCCGCCCGCGCGGAAGCCGGGCGTGCTCGTCACGCGCGACGGCGAGCTTCAATACGTGACGGCGCAGATTCTCGAGCCGCGTCCCGCCTTGAGGTCTACGACCCGGGGCGATTTTCGCGCGAACCTCGTCAAGGCAATAGCCTTTGCCGCCATAAATAAGCGACTCGAGGAAAAGACCCTTCTTTCCGATCCGACGATTCTCGCCGCGGAGGCGGGAAACATGCGCGTTGCGCGCCCAACCGAGTTTACGTATCTTGCCGCAGTCAGTTCTCCGGGCCGTTTTCGCGACGCGTTCGACCTTATCATGACGGAGCTCGCGCGCGCGGAGGCCTTTGGCGTGACCGAAGGCGAGCTCGCGCGCGAAAAGGCCGATCTTCTCGACCTCATGCGGCAAACCTGGCTGGAGCGGGATAAGGCTCACTCCGCGGGTCGGGCCGCCGGCCTTCTTAACTCATGGCTGACCGGGGATCCCCTGCCGTCGATCGACGATCGCTATGCGCTTTACGGCGAGCTTTTGCCGGGTATAACGGCGCGCGACGTGTCGGAGGAGATCGGGCGTTGGTTCGCCGACCGGGGGACGCATCTGATGGTGAGCGCGCCCGAAAGCGCGACAGACGTTCCCGACGAAGCGGCCCTTGCCGAGCTCTGGCTCGGCTGGAAGGCCCCCGCGTCCCTCGAGCCCTACGCCGAAGAAGACCTGTCGCGTCCGCTTTATCCGCCCGTCGGACGGGCGAGCCCCGCGACTGTAACGGCCGCGACCGCGACGGCTGTGACCGTAACGCCCGCGATCGTGTCGAACGCCGAACTATCGCCCGCGGGAATCCGCGAGTGGCGACTTTCGAACGGCGCGCGCGTCGTGTATTTTCCGACGACCTTTAAGGCAAACGAGATTATCTTTACCGCGTTCAGCCGGGGCGGCACGTCCCTCGTTTTGGACGCAGACTATCCGTCGGCCTCGGTCGCGACCGATTACGCGCAATCCTCGGGGCTCAACGGGTTTACTCCGACGGCTCTCGGCAAGAAGCTCGCGGGAAAGACGGTGTCCTGTGCGCCGTGGATCGACGAAAGCTTCGAGGGCTTGTCGGGCGGCTCGTCCGTGGAGGATCTCGAAACCCTTTTCCAGCTCGCGCATCTCTATTTCGTCGCGCCTGACTGGACCGCCTCCGGGTGGGATTCACTGATGACGGGCCTTCGGGCTTCGGCCGCGTCGCGCGCGTCGAATCCGGACGAGCTCTTTGGCGATCTCAAAGCGCGTCTCCTCTGGGGCGATTCTCCGAGGTACGCTCCTCTCACGCCGGGCTTCGTTGATAAGATGGAAGCGGCGCGCGCGGAGGCGGCGTATCGCTCGCGGTACGCTGACGCGGGCGACTTTACCTTCGTGTTTACCGGAAGCCTTGAGGAAGAGCGCCTCAAGGAGTTTGTCCTCAAATATATCGCGACCCTTCCGGGGACGACCCGGAGCGAGGAAGCCCGTCCGGTGCGGCCCGCCTTTCCGCGCGGCGTCACGCGCGATTCGATCAAGGCCGGCATAGAACAGCAGAGTTCCGTGTATCTCGCGTTCGGCGGACAAACCGAGATCGGCGAAAAGGACCATGAGCTCTTCGGGCTTTTTCTGATGTTGCTTGACATCAGGCTTCGAGAGTCGGTTCGCGAGGCCGTGGGCGGGACGTATGGAATATCGGTGAACGGAGGCCTTCTTGCTTATCCCGAGAAACGGTATCAAGTCGACATCGAGTTCGGCTGCGCGCCGGGAACCGAGGACGCGCTCACCGCGGCCGTGCTTGCCGAGCTCGCGTCGGTCAGGCAGAAGGGCGCCGACGAAAAGGACCTCGTGAAGCTTCGTGAAACCTTCAGGCGCACGTACGAGACGGGCCTCAAGACGAACGGGTTCTGGCACGCGCGGATTACCCGCGCGATGACGAGGTCCCTGCCGTTTACGGCAATCGGCGATGTCGAGGGCGTCGTTTCGCGCATTACCCAGGAGACGATGAGGGATCTCGCGCGACGGTACGTCGGCGGCGATAACCGGGTCGAAGCCCGCTTACTCCCGGCTAACTGAGGGGCGAAAGCGCGCGAGCTCGCGGCCCGTTTCGTCGTTAAAGGCTATTTCGATCCCGTCGGTAAATAGCTCTACCGTCGCGAAGCCGTGGCTTCCCGCGCCCCGCCAGACGGACTCAGGCGAGATGTACTCCGGCTCCGGGTCGAGGTGTCCGCCCATGCCGCCGACGACCGCGTACGCGGTACGCGCTCCCGACGCCGACTCGGGCGAGACCAGGTATTCCAGGTAGTGATTGTGCCCGGTGACGACGAGATCGACGCCGTGGCCCTCGAGCATCGGCGCGACGACGCGGAGCGTTTCCTCGTGGTCGAACCAGTCCTTACCCGTCTCGCGGTTGACGTAGCCCGAGCTCCTCATGAAACAATGCGACGTGACGATAACCGTTTCCGCTTCCGGAATCGCTGCGAGTTCCCGCGCGAGCCAGGCGCGTTGCGCGCCGTCGAAGCTTTCCGCGCCCCAGAGCAAGTCGAGCGCGATGACGTGGGCGCCGGCGATTTTCAGGTGGAAGTAGCGGGCGGGATTGAAGTACGAGCGGTAGCGGTACGCGCCCGAGACGACCGAGTCGTGGTTCCCCATGAGCGTGACGAGCTCCGTCTCGCCGTCCATCGCGTCCGCGATAAGCGTAACCGCTTCCTCGTAGTCGCTTCCCGGAAAACCCATTTCTACGATGTCGCCGATGAGAAAAAAGAGCGAATGGTCGTTTTTTTTTGCCGCGGCGAATATTTTTCGTGTCACGTCGCTTCGGGCCGTCGGGCTTCCGACGTGCGCGTCCGACGAGAACGCGATTCGGGCGAGCGGGACCTCGCCCGCGCGCGACGGGGAGGCCGACGCCAGCGTCGCTGCGCGCGCGTCGATGACGCGCGTTTCTCCGGTGCGGAGGCGAATCGCGCGCAATGACCGCGCGAGCTGCGCGTCGTATCGGGTGCAGAGATACGCGAACGCGCCGCCGCCCGCGAGGACCGCGAGGGAGACGAGCGCGGCAAGCGCGAGAGACGAGACGCGGAGCGGCGCGCTGAAGCGGTTCAAGCGGCGCGAGAGCGCGTAGAGCGCGAGCGGCGCGAGCGGGGACAGCGCCCCGAGGATGATGGGCGGGCGGTATTCGGGCATCCATGCGAGAAGGCCCGCGGTGCCGGCTTGGAGATAGAGAACGAGGGCCGCGAGGGGCGCGAGGACGGAGACTGACGCGAGCAGGACGGCATCGAGCTTTTTCATGGCTCTCAGTATAGGCCGCCCGGCCGCCCGCGTCCATCGGGATTTTTATCCTTGTCCCCGGTTACTGTACGATGGTACCGTCCGTCGCTACCGTGACGACTCGCCAGGGGATGAACTTGCCGCTCGCGCGCAGGGCCTCGGTGGCCGCGTGGGAAAGACCTCCGCAGCAGGGGACTTCCATGCGGACGACGGTGAGGCTCTTGATGTCGTTTTCCGTCAGGATCGCCTGAAGCTTTTCGGTGTAGTCGCCGGCGTCGAGTTTCGGACAGCCGATCACCGTGACCTTTCCCTTGATGAAGTCCTCGTGGAAGGAGGCGTACGCGTAGGCCGCGCAATCCGCCGCCACGAGCAGGTCGGCCCCGTCGAAGAACTGGGCGCGAACCGGCACGAGCTTGAGCTGAACCGGCCACTGCCTGAGCTCGGACGTTCCCGTCGAAGGCCCGCGGGCTTTCGACGTCGCCGGGGAGGTCTGGGGGTTTGGGCCGCGCAGGGCGCGCGCCATCGATCCGGGGCATCCGCCGCCCGAGCACGGGGAAGGACCGGCCGCGGCTTTTTTCGCGAGCACGGCTTCCTCGTCGTAGGCGGCGGCCTCGCGTTCCTCGAAGGTTATCGCGCCCGTGGGACAGGCCGGAAGGCAATCCCCGAGTCCGTCGCAATAGTCGTCCCGCGTGAGTCGCGCCTTTCCGTCCACGAGGGCGATCGCCCCCTCATGACAGGCCTCGACGCAGCGAGCGCATCCGTTACAGAGATTCTCGTCGATCTTGATTATCTTTCGCTTCATGCCGTAAAGATAGCCGATTTCGCCCCGGGGAACCGTTGCAATTGCAAATGAAATGCGCGAATCTACAGATAGGGGGAATCAATGGTAATTCCGGGAGGCGTCAGCCTATTTGAGGGACTTTCGTCCGAAGAAGTGCTCAAGCTGCTTTCCTGCTTTGGCGTTCGCGAACGGCGGTACGCCCGAGGCGAGACCGTCATCGCGCGGGGCGATCGGGTCGACTCGCTCGGTATCGTCCTTTCCGGAACCTTGCAAATCCACCGCGACGCGGAGGACGGCTCGCGGGCCATCATCGCGTCGATCGAGCGGAGCTCGGTATTCGCGGAAGCCTTCGCGTGCGCCGGCGTCGAGCGCTGTCCCGTGAGCGTTCTTGCCGTCGAGGAATCCTCGGTGCTTTTTTTGCCGTTTCAAAAGCTCGTGCAAACGTGCTCCACCGCCTGTTCCTTTCATTCCCGGGTCATCATGAACCTGTTTCGCCTGTTCGCGCGCAAGAACCTGACGCTGAGCTCGAAACTTGATGTCCTGTCGCAGCGGACCATTCGCGGCAAGGTCCGGGCCTATTTAACGTCGGTTTCGGGAGGCGCACGGGACGTTCCGTTCTCGATTCCCTTTCTCAGGCACGAGCTATCGGACTATCTGTGCGTCGACCGGAGCGCCCTGTCCCGGGAGCTCGGAAAAATGAGGGACGAAGGCCTCCTTTCTCTCGACGGCAATAGCTTTACCCTTCATTTTTGATATTCGTTGACAAATGCAACAATGCACTCGTAGTATAGATGGACATGTTAGAGAAGAAGATTCGGAAATCGGGCCTTGGGGATTTTAATTACAAAAAAACTCAGTGGTATAAGGCGATTCGCGAAGACGGGCGGCTGTATAAGTATAACTTGCTGCTCTTTTCCCTCTGTTCTTCCCTGCTCATTCCCGCGATTATCTTCTTTCGGGCCCTTCCCGATCCTGGCTTTTCGATTTTCATCGGGGCCGTCATCTCGATCTCCCTTATGTGCCTCGAGATAGCGTATCTCATTCGGTTCCGGAACGTCCGCGCCATGATGTACGTAAGCCTCATGCAGATGCCGGTCGGATTGGTCGCGATACTCTATATTTCCGGATGGCCCCTCGCGATGATCATGCTCTTTGCGGTGTGTCCCGTGCTCTGCGTCCAGTTTCGCGGCACCGTTCGCGGGATCGCTTGGTACGCCGCTTCCGTCGCGATCGTCCTCGTCGCATGGGCGCTTCAAGGCGCGAATCTTGTGCCGACCGTCGTTCCCGCGCTGCCGATCGGCGACCTCGGGATCGCGCTGTCGGCCTCGCTCTTTCTCTTTATTCTCGCCTGGTTCTCGGAGCGCTGGCAGGAAGCCCTCGTCGGGCGGCTTACCGACCTGCTCGTGTTCGATCCCACCACGGGCCTTCCGAACAAGGACGTGCTATCGCATAGCATCAAGCACGATCAGGCCTATATTTTCGCGATTATCAAAATCGAGAACTTCAGCGACCTCGTGGCTCTTTTTGGCTACGAGTTTTCGGACGTCATCTCGCAATTCGCCTCGCAAAAGTTTCTCAAGTACCAACCCCGTTTTCGGTACCGCACCTATCAGCTCAAATACAACGAGTACGGCCTGCTGATCGACGCCCGCGTGGGCACGAGCATCGCCGACGCCGCGCAGTGTTTGAGCGACATCGTCAAGTCGCTCGAGCTCGAGTCCCTTCCCTGGGAGCGCGACCGAATCAAGCTCGTCTATCGCGTGGGCGCGGCCATCGTGGCCCCGGGCGACCACGACAAGCCCTTCTCTCGGGCCGACGTCGCGCTCAAGAAGGCCGAGCGCGGGCATTCCGTCATCACGGTGTTCGAGGACGGGAACGACGAACGCGACAGCGCCTATCAGTACGTGATTCGCTTCACCGAGCTCATCAATAATCGGGAGAACCGCGCGTTCAAGGCCGTGTTCCAGCCCGTGTTCAACTCGGACGGAAGCGGCATCGCCTGGTACGAGGCCCTGCTTCGCATCCGCCGGCAGGACGGGACGTACGAGTCGATCTACCCCTACCTCGGGGTCGCGAAATCGACCGGTTTCTATCAGTATTTGACGGACTTTATCCTGAGAAAATCGGCCGACGCGATCATGGAATACGACGTCGATATCTCGGTGAACATCTCGATTAACGATATCGTGCGCCCCGATTTCATCGCCCTCGTCGATGAGGTGCACGACCGCATCCGGGGCAAGAACGGCCGGATCATATTCGAGATCCTCGAAAGCGACGAGCTCGTCGAGCTCGACAAGTGTATCTGGTTCATCGACTACATCTCGCACTACGGCTTCAAGATCGCCATCGACGATTTCGGCACCGGATACTCGAACTACTGCAATCTCATCAATCTGCCCGTGGACATCGTCAAAATCGACGGTTCCCTCATTCGCAAGATCAAGAGCGACGAGAGCGCGCGGCTGCTCGTCGAGGGCATCATTCATTTTTGCAAGAAGTCGAACAAGAAGACGGTCGCGGAGTTCGTCGAGGACGTGCACGTCTTCGATTCCCTGCGCGACATGAACATAGACTTTTTCCAGGGCTTCTATCTTTCCGAGCCGGCGGACATCAGCGTGTGTCCCTGCCCGTCGGCGCCGTAAGGCCAAGCTTTTTATTCCCATCCGCGCGCGGCGAGGATCGCCTCCGCGACGCGTTCCCCGTCCATCGCCGACGACGAAATCCCGCCCGAATATCCGGAGCCCTCGCCCGCGGGGTAGAGGGCGCGCACTCCCGCGCACTCGAGTGTCGCGCCGTCCCTGAGGACGCGGACGGGCGATGAGGTGCGCGTTTCCGGCGCGATGAGAAGCGCCTCGTCGCACGCGTAGCCGCGCATGAGTTTGTCGAAGGCGGGAAAGGCCGCGCGGAGGCGCGTTTCGAGGTGCGCCGGCAGCCACTCGTCGAGGCGCGAGGGCACGAGCCCCGGCGTATACGAGGATTCCGGCAATTTCGCGCTCGGTCGACGCGCGAGAAAGTCGACGAGGCGCTGCGCCGGAGCGGCTTGCCCGTTCGCGGTCGGGCCTCGGTCCGCGGTCCCGGCCGATCCCGCGCCTGCCGCCGCCTGCCGGAACGCTTCCTTTTCGAGCCATCGCTGAAACCGGACGCCCGCGAGCGCGGGGTGCCCGCCCGAGCGGAACGATTCGGGGACGTCCTCGGGGCGAATCTCGACGACGATGGCCGCGTTCGACCATTTCGTCTCGCGGCTCGAAGGCGACATGCCGTTGACGACGATCGCGTCGCCCTCGGAGGCCGACGGAACGACGAGTCCTCCGGGGCACATGCAGAAGGAATAGACGCCGCGCTCGCCTTGCTGCGAGGAAAGGCGGTACGTCGCCGCGCCGAGCTCCGGGTCGGCTTCGCGTCCATGGTACTGTATCCGGTCGATGACCGCGCGCGGATGCTCGACGCGCACGCCCATCGCGAAGGTCTTCGCCTCGAGCGCGCTCACGCCCGTGACGGCCTCGAGACCGGCGATGATGTCGTGCGCGTCGCGCGCCGAGTGTCCCGTCGCGAGTATGACCGCGTCTCCCGCGATCTCGTGCTTCGCGCCGTCTCCCGAGACGACCGTCACTCCGCAGGCCGTCGTTTCGCCCGATTTTGCGCGAGACGTCAGTATGCCGACACACCGCGTCTCGAAAAGGACTTCGCCGCCGTGCCGCTCGATCTCCTCGCGCATCGCGTTGACGATTCCCGGTAAACGGTCCGTGCCGATATGGGGGTGCGCGTCGGTGAGTATGGCCTCGTCGGCGCCGTGCTCGCGGAATATCGCGCGGACGCGCGCCTCTTCGCCGCGTTTTTTCGATTTGGTGTAGAGCTTTCCGTCCGAGAAGGTTCCCGCTCCTCCCTCGCCGAAGCAGTAGTTCGACTCGGGGTCGACTGTTCCCTCGCGGCTGATAAGGGCGATGTCGCGCTTGCGCTCGTCGGTCGACTTTCCGCGCTCGACGACGACGGGCGTCACTCCCGCTTCAAGGAGGCGCAGGGCCGCAAAGAGACCGGCGGGTCCCGAGCCGACGATGACGATCCGTTTCGCGGGATCGGCCGCGCGTCGGACGGGCGCGGGCGATTCTTCGCTCGAGGCGCCGCCGGCCGCCGAAGCGCCGCCTTCCGTCGATTGAGGCGAGATGCCGTATCTCAGGTGAACGAGGACGCGGCCGTGCCTCGCGTCGATCGAGCGCTTGATAAGGGTCGGTCGGGTGGCACGGTTTCCGGCTCCGGTCGCGTCGCCGAGCTTGGCGAGTTCCGCGGCAATTCGCGCGGCAAGGAGGGTTTCGTTTCGTTCTTCGTCGGGCGTGAGGGTAACGGTGAATTCGTATTGCATTATGAAAAAAGTATATAGTTTTTTCTTGACTTATTCGCTAAGCCATCGTAGGGTGTACGTACACGCAAAGGGGTAAGTGATGACGGTCGTCGAAATAGCGCGACAGGCAGGAGTTTCTATCGGAACCGTTGACCGGGTGCTTCATAGCCGCGGTCGCGTGTCGTCGGAAACCCGCACGCGCATACTCGAAATCATCCAGGAAACGGGGTATCAGCCCAATGCCCTCGCGCGCCATCTCAAGCGAAAGCAGACCTACCGCATCGGACTGTTAATTCCCGAGCTGGAAAAAGAAAGCCGGTATTGGCAGTTGGTCGACGACGGGCTTTCGCGCGCGGTTTCGGAGCTTTCCGCCTTTTCCTTCAGCGTCGAGCGCTTTACCTTCGTGCGCCCCGATCGCGCCTCGCTTTCGGACGCTTTTGCCCGGATGGTCGCCTCCGATTGTACGGCGTGGGTCATCGCCCCGATCATGCAGGAAGAGACTCTCGTGCTCTTGTCCGAGGTCGAACACCCCGTTCCCTATACGTTCATTGACTCTCCGCTTCCCGGAGCCGAGCCGCTGACGACCGTGGCCCAGGAGCCGTTTCAGGGAGGCTTTCTCGCCGGCCGGATGATGGAACTCGTCGCGCCGGGCGACGGAACCTTTGCCGCCATCCTTCCGTATACCGAAGCCTTCAACCTCAACGAGCGCGCCCGGGGTTTCGCCGCGTGGTTTTCCGGACGGCCGCGTTCGCGCGTCGTCAATCTCGTCTGCCCCGAGCCGAGGATGGACGTGGCGACGGCGACCCTCGAGCGGGCGATGGCGGAGCATCCCGACATGAAGGGAATGTTCGCCGTCTCGGCGATCGGGCACAAGATCGCCTCGATCGTTTCGGGACGCGGCTGGCGCGATCGGGTCGCCCTCGTCGGCTACGACCTCGTCGCCGAAAACGAGCGGTGCCTCCGCGACGGGACGATCGACTGTATCCTTTCGCAGCGTCCCGACGAGCAGGGGCGTATCGCCCTCTTTCAAATTTACCGCCATCTCGTATATGGGGAAACGTCGGCGCGCGAGGTGCGCATGCCGTTCGATGTCTATTTTAAGGAGAATCTTCCATGACTAGTTCCGGAGAAAAAGCCGCGGCAGCGAAGGCGTTTGCCCCCGGCGAGCACTACGTTCTCGGCGCGGATTTCGGCTCGGATTCAGTCCGCGTCGTCATCCTCGACGCGAAAGACGGTCGCGTCGCGGGTTCGCGGGTTGAGTATTACCCGCGATGGAAACAGGGCCTGTTTTGCGAACCGCGCGAGAATCGCTTTCGCCAGCACCCGCTCGACTACGTCGAAAGCCTCGTCGCCGCCGTAACCGGCGCCATAGGCGAGGCCGAGTCCGCGTCGTCCGCGTCATCCCCGGTGGCTTCGCGCATCCGGGCGATTTGCGTCGACACGACCGGCTCGACGCCCGTCCTCGCCGACAAGTCGGGAACGCCGCTTGCCCTGCTTCCCGAATTCGCCTCCGATCCCGACGCGATGTTCGTCCTCTGGAAGGACCACACGGCCGTCGCCGAGTCGGACGAGATCAATGCCCTCGCCCGTTCCTGGGGCGGGACTGATTTTACCAAGTATATGGGCGGAGTGTACTCCTCTGAGTGGTTTTGGGCGAAAGTCTTACACGTCCTGCGAGGCAATAAGCGCGTAAGTGCGTGTACGTACACGGCACTAGAACACTGCGACTGGATTCCGGCCCTCCTCACGGGAACGACCGACCCCGCTCGAATCAAGCGCGGACGCTGTTCCGCCGGACACAAGATCATGTGGCACCGCGAGTGGGGCGGCTATCCCCCGCGCGCGTTCTTCGATCGGCTTGATCCGCGCCTGTCGGACATCCGTGACTCGCTCGGGAGCGAAACGTGGACCACCGACGTGTCGTGCGGAACGCTCACGGCCGAATGGGCCGCGAAGCTCGGGCTCCCGCAATCGGTCATCGTATGCGTCGGCGCCTATGACGCGCATATCGGCGCGGTCGGCGGGGACGCGGCCCCGGGAACCCTCGTCAAGAGCATCGGGACCTCGACGTGCGACGTCATCATCGGCCCGAAGAGCGCTTCCGGGGGAGAAAAACTCGTCGGCGGAATTTGCGGCCAGGTCGACGGCTCGGTCGTGGCCGACTGGATCGGCTACGAGGCGGGACAGTCCGCCTACGGCGACTATTACGCGTGGTTCCGCAACCTCCTCATGTGGCCGGTGAAAAACCTCGTGGCGACGGAAAGCTCCGCCGCGCGGCTCGACGTGGCGGGAATCGAGAAGCGGCTCCTCCGCGAGCTCGAGGACGCGGCCGCGGCTATCGAGCCGACCGATTCGTCCGTCGTCGCCCTTGACTGGATCAACGGACGGCGCACTCCCTGGGCGAACCAGAAGCTCGCGGCCGCGATATCGGGCCTCACGCTCGGATGCGACGCGCCGACCCTGATGCGCGCCCTTCTCGAGTCAACCGCCTTCGGCGCGCGCGCCATCATCGAGGCCTTCGAGCAAGGCGGCATCGCCATCGAGCGCATCATGGCGATCGGCGGCGTCGCGCGCAAGAGCACGCTCGGAATGCAGATATTGGCGGACGTCACCGGCCGCGACATACAGGTAACCGCGGGAGACCAGTCCTGCGCGATCGGGGCCGCCGTATTCGCGGCCACCGCGGCGGGGCTCTATCCCGATATCTTCACGGCGCAAAGAGCGCTTTCCGCCGGAGTCGAGCGGGTGCATAAACCCGATCCCGCGCGCAAGGCCGTCTATGACCGTCTCTACGAACGCTACCTCAAGCTCGGCACATTTATCGAAGGAGAAACGAAATGATAGATCTCGGAAAATACGAATTCTGGTTTTTGACGGGAAGTCAGGATCTCTACGGAGACGACACGCTGAGGCAGGTCGCCGAGGACTCGAAGAAGGTCGTGGAGGCTTTCGCCGCCGACAAAGGCATGCCCTGCGCGATCGCGTGGAAGCCGACGCTCCTCACGCCGGATTCCATCCGTACGACACTCGAGCAGGCGAACGCCGATCCGAGGTGCGCCGGCGTGATCGCCTGGATGCATACGTTCAGTCCCGCCAAGATGTGGATCGCGGGGCTCTCCTCGTACCGAAAGCCCCTCCTCCAGTTCAACACGCAGTTCAACCGCGACATACCCTACGACACGATCGACATGGATTTCATGAACCTGAACCAGTCGGCGCACGGAGACCGCGAGTTCGGCTTTATCACCGCGCGTATGGACATTCCCCGCAAGGTCGTCGTCGGCCATTGGGGCGAGGTCTCCACGCGCGCGAGGATCGCCTCGTGGATGCGCGCCGCGATCGCCGTCGCCGACGGAAAGAAGCTCCGTATCGCGCGCTTCGGCGACAACATGCGCGAGGTCGCCGTTACCGACGGCGACAAGGTCGAGGCGATGATGCGCCTCGGCTGGTCGGTTCCCTACTACGGCGTCGGCGATCTCGTCGAGCGCATGGCGGCGGTGAGCGCGTCCGAGATCGACGCGAAGGTCGCCGAGTACGAGTCGAGCTACAAAATTTCCTGGGGCGCGGACAAGGCCTTCGCCCTCGAGCATATCCGCGAGCAGGCGAGGATAGAAGTCGCCCTCAGGCTCTTCGCCGCGGAGAACGATATCAACGCCTTCACCACGAATTTTCAAGACCTCCACGGACTCAAGCAGCTTCCCGGCCTCGCCTGCCAGAGCCTCATGGCCTCGGGCTTCGGCTTCGCCGGCGAGGGAGACTGGAAGACCGCCGCGATGGTCAGGACCTTCAAGGTCATGTCCGCGGGGCTTACCGGCGCGGGCCGCGGAGACTCCTTCATGGAAGACTACACCTATCATCTTGATCCCGATAACGGCATGAACCTCGGCGCGCACATGCTCGAGATTTGCCCGTCGATAGCCGACGGCAAGCCCTCGGTCGAGGTTCACGCGCTCGGCATCGGCGGTAAGGCCGATCCCGCGCGCCTCGTGTTCACCGCGAAGGCGGGTCCCGCGATTTGCGCCGCGGTCGTGGATTTCGGCACGCGCTTCCGCTGCGTCCTCAACGAGGTCGACGTCGTCACGCCGCCGAAAGCCTTTCCTCGCCTCCCGGTCGCGCGCGCCCTCTGGAAGCCCGCGCCTGATCTCCGAACCGCGGCCGAGGCCTGGATACTCGCGGGCGGCGGTCACCATACCGCGTTCTCGAACGTCGTTACGACGGACCAGGTCCGCGACTGGGCCGAGATGGTCGGCGTCGAGTTCGTCGCGATCGACCGCGCCACGACGATACCCGCCTTTAGAAACGAACTGAGGTGGAACGCCGCCGCCTGGAGGGCTTGATGGCGAAATCGAAACGATCGCCCTACGACGCGCTTCGCGAGGAGGCGTGGGCGGCCAATATGGAAATCCCGACTCGGGGGATGGCGCTCTATACCTGGGGAAACGTCTCGGCGTTCGACCCCGCGTTGGGCGCCTTCGCGATCAAGCCATCAGGCGTTCCCTACGACGAACTCACGCGCGAGTCGATGGTGGTCGTGGATCTCGACGGTAACGTGCTGGAAGGCACGCTGAGGCCGTCGTCGGACACGCCGACGCACCTCGTGATCTATCGGGACTTCGCCGTAGCGCTCGGTTCGTCGATCCGGGGCGTCATCCACACGCATTCGACGCACGCCGTCGCCTGGGCGCAAGCGTGCCGCTCGATTCCCCTCTTTGGCACGACGCACGCGGATCATCTGCAGACGGCCGTTCCGTGCACGCCGTATCTTTCGCGGTCGGCCGTGTCCGGCGACTACGAGCTCGAGACGGGAAAGCTCATCGCCGCGTCGTTCGGGAAGGCGCCGGGCGCGCTCGATCCCGACGAGGTGCCGATGGTGCTCGTCGGCGGGCACGGTCCCTTCGCGTGGGGCGCGTCCGCGGCGAAGGCCGTGTATAACGGCGTCGTGCTCGAGGAGATCGCGCGAATGGCGACGCTGACGCTGCAGATAAATCCGCGCGCGAAGCCGCTTCCGGAGTACATCGTGAAAAAGCACTATCTCAGGAAACACGGGCCCGGGTCTTATTACGGGCAAGACGGGCGATAGCCGTCGACGGTAGTCGGCTGGTAGATTGCCGCGGCCGGGGATGCACCCGGCGCAACAAGTATCATGCAACGGCGCGGGCTTGCGTTCCGCGTCTCGCATACCGGATGGCAGACGCCGTCCGATTTCGAAGGAGGAACAGAGTCATGAAAAAAGCGCTTGCGACGATAGTCGCGCTCGCCACCATCGGTCTTCTTCTTGGCGGATGCGCCAAGAAAGACGCCGGCAAGGGAACGATCGGCATCGCGATGCCGACCAAATCATCCGCACGTTGGATCGCCGACGGCGGCAACATGAAGGCCGAGTTCGAGAAACTGGGCTTCAAGGTCGACCTGCAGTTCGCCGAGGACGTGGTCGAAAACCAGGTCTCGCAGATCGAGAACATGATCACGAAGGGCGTCGACGTGCTCGTCATCGCCGCGATCGACGGGGAATCGGTGACGAAGGTCCTCGAGAAGGCGAACGACGCCAAGGTTCCGGTCATCGCCTATGACCGCCTTATCCGCAACTCGCCGTACGTCAGCTACTACGTGACCTTCGACAACTTCAAAGTCGGTATCCAGCAGGCGTCGACCCTCGAGTCCGCGCTCGACCTCAAGAACGCGAAGGGCCCGTTCTACATCGAGCTCTTCGGCGGATCGCCCGACGACAACAACGCCTACTTCTTCTATAACGGCGCGATGTCGGT
This sequence comes from uncultured Treponema sp., assembly GCA_964429975.1. Classification (GTDB taxonomy): domain Bacteria; phylum Spirochaetota; class Spirochaetia; order Treponematales; family Treponemataceae; genus Teretinema. Next base: position 25,479 of record CAYSEA010000012.1, on the reverse strand, counting down.
TCTTCAGCCGTACATAGACTCAGGAAAGGTCATCGTCGGTTCCGGTCAGATGGGCATGGACAAGGTTTCCACGCTCCGCTGGGACGGCGCGACGGCTCAGGCCCGCATGGATAACCTCCTTTCCGCGTTCTATACGAAGCAGAAGATCGACGCGGTTCTTTCCCCGTACGACGGCATCAGCCTCGGAATCCTCTCGTCTCTCAAGGGCGTCGGTTACGGCAAGGGCTCTACCGCTATGCCGTTCGTCTCCGGTCAGGACGCCGAGCTTCCCTCGGTCAAGTCGATTCTCGCCGGCGAGCAGTACTCCACGATTTTCAAGGACACCCGTGCCCTCGCGAAGCAGGCCGTGCAGATGGCGACCGCGCTCCTCGCGGGCGAACAGGCCGCGGTCAACGACACCAAGACCTACGACAACGGCGTGAAGATCGTGCCGTCCTATCTTCTTGAATCCACGATCGTAACCAAGGGCAACGTGAAAGAAGCGCTGGTCGATTCTGGGTACTACACCGCGGATCAGATTCAGTAGTGAATCTAAGCGGGACCGGCTTCGGTCGGGCCCGCGGATTTCGCGCGGACGCGTAAAGGCATCCGCGCGAAGTCCCGTCGGTCGCGGCACGAAGGGAGGGTTCGAATGTCTGACATGCTTCTCGAAATGAAATCGATCACGAAAACGTTCCCGGGCGTGAAGGCGCTCGACTCGGTCAGTCTCTCCGTCAAGAAGAACGAAATACACGCGCTCGTCGGCGAGAACGGGGCGGGCAAGTCGACGCTCATGAATGTTCTGAGCGGCATTTACCCGCACGGTACCTATACGGGCGATATCCTCGTCGAGGGCCGCGTCTGCGAGTTCAAGGACATAAAGCAAAGCGAAAAGAACGGCATCGTCATCATACACCAGGAACTGGCCTTAAGCCCGTACCTCTCGATCGCCGAAAACGTCTTCATCGGAAACGAGAAGGCGACGTGCAAGGTCATTGACTGGGACCGCACGCGAGAGGACGCCCTCAAGCTGATGCGAAAGCTCGGTCTTGAGGAAAACCCGAATACGCCGGTCGGGCAGCTCGGCGTCGGGAAGCAGCAGATCGTCGAGATCGCGAAGGCTCTCGCGAAGGACGTCAAGCTCCTCATACTCGACGAGCCCACGGCGGCGCTGAACGAGAAAGACAGCGAGACGCTGCTGGCGCTTCTATTGGAACTCAAGGGCCACGGAATTTCTTCCGTGCTCATATCACATAAACTGAACGAGGTCGCGAAGGTCGCCGACGCGATCACGATAATCCGCGACGGTCGCGTCATCGAGACGCTCGACGTCGCGACGGAAAGCGTCTCCGAGGAGCGCATCATACGGGGCATGGTCGGCCGGGAGATCACCGATCGCTTCCCGAAGCGGACGCATGAGCCGGGCAAGGTGGTCTTCGAAGTGCGCGACTGGACCGTCAAGCATCCCGAAAGCGCGGAACGAACGGTAATCGACCGCGTGAACCTCACGGTGCGCGCGGGCGAGGTCGTCGGCCTCGTCGGGCTCATGGGCGCGGGAAGGACCGAGCTCGCGATGAGCCTCTTCGGAAAGAGTTACGGCAGGGACATCACGGGGACGACGCTCATTGACGGCAAAGAAGTCAAGCTTAACTCGATACCGCGAGCTATCGAGCACGGGGTCGCCTATGTCACCGAAGACCGAAAGCAATACGGCCTCGTGCTAATAGACGACGTGAGACGGAACACGACGCTTGCGAAGCTCGGTCGCGTATCGCGTCGGGGCGTCCTGGACGAGCATGCGGAGATAAAGGAAGCGGAAGAGTATCGAAAGGCGCTTAATATCAAGACGCCCTCGATCCTTCAGCTCACGGGAAACCTTTCGGGCGGCAACCAGCAGAAGGTTGTGCTCGCGAAGTGGATTTTCACCGAACCGAGGATTCTCATACTCGACGAGCCGACGCGCGGAATAGACGTCGGCGCGAAATACGAGATTTACTCGATCATCAACATGCTCGCCTCGCGGGGAATGGCCTGCGTCCTTATCTCCTCGGAGATGCCGGAGGTGATCGGGATGAGCGACAGAATATACGTGATGAGCGAAGGTCGCCTCACGGCGGAGCTGGACGGCGCGACGGCAACGCAGGAAGAGATCATGCGCAATATCCTACAGCGATGAGGTGGTACCTATGAATAGGCAATTGACGTTCACGGTTTTGAAAAAGAATTTCAGGCAGTACGGAATGCTCGTGGCGCTCGCCGCCGCGATGATTCTGTTCCAGGCCCTGACGAACGGCGTTTTGATGCGCCCCGTCAATCTGACGAACCTGATCCTTCAGAATAGTTACATTCTTATTCTCGCGATCGGAATGCTCCTGTGCATATTGACGGGCAACATAGACCTCTCCGTCGGCTCGGTCGTCGCGTTCGTCGGCGCGATATCCGCGACGCTGATGGTCGACCGGGGAATCCCCTCGATTTACGCGATGGCGCTCGCCCTCATCATCGGCGGCGTCATCGGCGCCTGGCAGGGCTACTGGATCGCGTATATAAAGATCCCAGCGTTCATCGTGACGCTCGCGGGAATGCTTATTTTCCGCGGGCTCGCGCTCGTCGTCTTGCAGGGCCAGTCGAAAGGCCCGTTCCCGCAGCTCTTCCAGTCGCTTTCCTCCGGCTTCATCCCGAATCCGCTCGGCGGGGATTGGCACACGCTTACCGTCGTCGTCGGTATCGTCGCGTCCGTGTTGATCGCGGCGAGCGAGATACACAAGCGGCGCAAGATGGCGAGGTTCGGATTCGATCTTCTTCCCGTGTGGGCCTTCGCGCTCAAGGTCTCGTTTCTCGTCGCCGTCGTCGTCGTGTTTTCGATCGTGTTCGCCTCGTACAAGGGTATTCCGAATATTCTCGTATTGCTCGCCGTGCTCATACTCGTGTACAGTTTCCTCACCCAGAAAACGGTCCCGGGCCGGCATATTTACGCGCTCGGCGGAAACGCCAAGGCGGCGAAGCTTTCGGGCATCAAGACGGAGCGCGTCATGTTCTGGATCTACGTCAATATGGGCGTGATCTCCGCGCTCGCCGGCATGGTCTTCGCCGCGCGCCTGAACGTCGCGACGCCGAAGGCCGGTCAGAACTTCGAGCTTGACGCGATCGCGGCCTGCTACGTGGGCGGCGCCTCTGCGAACGGCGGCATCGGAACGGTGATCGGCGCGATCATCGGCGGGCTTTTTATGGGCGTGCTGAACAACGGTATGTCGATCATGGGCATCGGCATCGACTGGCAGCAGGCCATCAAGGGTTTCGTTCTGCTCGCGGCCGTCGCCTTCGATCTGTATTCTAAGGCAAAGCAAAAATAGCTATACGTGTCGAAGCACGCACGCGTGCTTCGCCACGCGCTCGCTCAGGAGAGAATGCATGGCAGAATTACGATACAACCCGCTCCTGGGAACCTGGACGATGGTGTCGGCAAAGCGGCAGGGCAGGCCCCAGATGCCGAAGGA
>CAYSEA010000012.1:2277-21903 GCA_964429975.1 uncultured Treponema sp. | reverse complement strand
TACGTGATGCCCTTCGAGAACAAGGGCGAGGAAATCGGCGTCACGATGCCGCATCCGCACGGGCAGATTTACGCGTATTCGTGGATACCGCAAAAGGTGGAAGTCGAGCTCGCGAACGCGCGAAAGCACGCCGAGTCGACCGGCGAATGCCTTGTCTGCCGCATGAACGGTGAGGAGCGATCCTTCGCCGAGGCGAATCCGCGATCGAGCCGGATCGTCTTCGAGAACGGATCCTTCGCGGCCTACGTACCGTTTTTTTCCGACTATCCGTACGGCGTCTTTATCGTCGCGAAAGCCCACCGGAATTACCTCGCGGATCTTTCGTCCGCCGAACGGGACGATTTCGCGGAGGCCCTGCGCGTCGTGACCGGCTCGTTCGACCGCGTGTTCGACCGGCCCTTTCCCTACATGATGGTCATTCACCAAAACCCGGTGAATAGCCCCGAGTGGGACGACGCGCTCGCTTCCTATCATCTTCATATAGAATTCTACACGCCGCTTCGTGCGAAGCGGCTGATTAAATACTACGCTTCGTCCGAGTCGGGCGCGTGGGCCGCGGCGAACGTCGCCGCCGTCGAAACCTCGTCGGCCGAACTCAGGCGCGCGAAGCTCGCGTGGCTCGCGGACAACGATCGCGAACGGTTTGAGCGTGACTTTCTCGGGGAGTTCATCGCGATCTACGGAGCGCCTGACGGAACGCCTGATGGAGCGCCTTACGACACGCGGCCGATCGAGCTTTTCGCGTCTCCCGCGCGCGTCAACATCATCGGCGAGCATATAGACTACAACGGCGGACGCGTGTTTCCCGCGGCGATCGACAAATACCTCTACCTCGCGTTCCGCAAGCGCGGCGACTCGCGCGTCGTCTATAACGACCTTCGCTTTCCCGGCGAGCGCGCGTTCGACCTCGCGGACGACTTCGCCTACCGCAAGGAAGACGACTACGCGAACTATCTTAACGGCATACTCATGATCCTCCGCGGCCTCGGGCATGCGCCCGACGTCGGCTTCGACCTTCTCATGTTCAGCACGATACCGGCGGGAGGCGGGGTGTCGTCTTCGGCCGCGCTCGAGGTAGGCTTCGCGTACGCCCTCTCGGAGATGTACGGGTTTGGCATCGACCGCGCGGAGCTCGCGAAAATCGGCCAGCGATCGGAGCACGAGTTCATGAACGTGAAGTGCGGAATCATGGATCAGTTCGCCGTCGCGATGGGCAAGAAGGATAACGCGATCGTACTCGATACCGACACGCTCGAGTATCGCTACGTCCCGCTCGAACTCGGCGACTATCGCATCGTCGTCATGAACACCAACAAGAAGCGCGCGCTCGCCGACTCGAAATACAACGAGCGGCGCGAGGAGTGCATGAAGGGCCTCGAGGCCGTGCGGAAAACGAGGGACGTTTCGGCGCTCTGCGAGCTTTCGTCGGCGGACCTCGACGCGGTTTCGCGGGAGATCTCCGATCCCGCCATACTCTCCCGCGTGCGCCACTGCGTCACCGAGAACGAGCGCGTTTCGGCCGCCGTCTCGGCCCTCGAGTCAGGCGACCTCGCGACGCTCGGACGGCTCCTCAGGGAGTCGCACGCCTCGCTCCGCGACGATTACTGCGTCACCGGCGACGAGCTCGACGCCCTTTTCGACGAGGCGAACGCGGCCGAGGGCTGCATCGGCGCGCGGATGACCGGCGCCGGTTTCGGCGGGTGCGCCATCGCGATCGTGAGGCAGGACGCCGTGAAGCGCTTTGTCGAGACCGTCGGCTCGGGCTACCTCGCGCGAACCGGCCTTGAGGCCTCGTTCTTCGCCTGCAGCGCCGGAGACGGCGCCTTTCGCCTTATCTGAGCGGAACCCAGTATTCGCACCAATAGTTTTCCGACTCGGGATCTCCGTCGCAGCCGTAATACTCGATTTCGGCCGTGCCCGCGTGTTCCTTGCCCGAGGAGGGAAACCACTCCGAGAAGACGCGTTTGATGGTATTTTGGAAGTTCGGCACGAGGGGACCGCGCGAGGTGATGCGCGCCCAGGTGGCGCCCGGGATTTCGAAGTCGACGAGCCGCGTTCCGCACGTGTCGAGTTCGCCCGAGGGCCGGTCGTCCGTCCGCTCCATCGCGATCGAATACGTAAAGTCACCGCGCGCCATGTCGAACTCGTGGCAGACGCCGAGAAGACCGAGGCCACCCGGTCGAAGCGCGGCGCACAGAGCTTTCAGCGATCCGTTTCCTTCGGCGACCTTCCAGCACTTCGGCACCGCGCGGAAGTTCTCCCCGTTCTCGGTCGATATCCTCGTTTGAATTCCGGTAAGCGCGCGAGCCGGCATTCGCTCGATTTTGAATTCCATCGAGGTCGCGCCCGTCAGCGCAATCGAGAATGATAGCGGTTGATAGCTATGGAGGGACGTGCCCGGCTTTCTCGCGTCGCTCGGCAGGCACTGGAATTCCCGCTTGAAGGCGCGCGTGAACGAATCGGGTGACTCATAGCCGTACCGAAGCGCGACGTCGATGATTTTTTCGTCGGATGTCGCCAAGTCAATCGCCGCGCGGGAGAGACGGCGGCGCCGCGCGTACTCCGTCGGCGATACGCCCGCTATCACGTCGAACATCCGCATGAAATGGAAGGGCGAGGTATTCGCCGCTCGCGCGGCCGCCTCAATGTCGAACTCGCCTGAGATGTGCGACTCGATCCAATCGATTCCCGCGCGCATTCTTTCCTGCCAATCCACCGGATCCTCCTCGGAACCTGTACTATAGCATGATTTAATTGAAACGAAATTTCGCTTTTATTGGGACACTTCCTCCTCTTGACGGTGTTATAATAACGATGTTAAATTAACATTGTTATCGTTAATTACATCGGAGGAATAGTTTGAGGCTTCCCAATCCGGAACTAGGGCATGCAATCCTCGCCCGCACCCGAGACCTTCTCCTTTCGCGCGATCCGGCCGAAATCGGGATGCGCGATATAGCCGAGGCGTGCGGGGTAACGGCGGCGACTGTTTATCGGTATTTCGAGAGCAAAGACGTCCTCTTCAACACGATCAAGCTCGACTGCCTCGACGACATGGATCGTCGCGTCGCGGAGCGCGTTTCCGCCCTGGGCGCCTCGGGTCAGCCCTCGAATGAGGCGCTTCTCCGCTCTGGGCTTGAGGCCTTTCGGGACTGGTGCCTTGAAAACCCCCGGTTCGCGTCCTTGGTCATGGAGGGTTTCGACCCTGACCTGAATTGCGAGCCCGAGACGATGGAGCGCTACTACCGAAGCGTTAATTTGGCAAGCGAACTCGTAGGCGCCGCCGTCGCCGCGGGAGAGGCGAAACCGTGCGATCCGCGGTTGGTCGTATCTCTCGCTATCGCCGCGGTATGGGGCGCCGTCGAATCCCTGCTTCGAAAACGGAGTTACCCCGAGTATTGGGAAAAAAGCGTCGAGTTTACCGATGCCATGATCGACCTGTGCGTCGAAAGCATTTTTAGTAAGGAAGGTACAGCATGAAAAAGACAGTGATGATCGCGGTTCTGGTCGCGCTAATCTCGTTGAGTGTATCCGTGCGCGTCAGCGCGGAAGATAACGGACAAACGACAGTCGATAACGGACAAATGTCGGCGCGCGTTCACGTAGTTCCGGGCAAGAACTGGACGACCCGCATGTGGTTGGCTTTTATACCGGTGTCGAAGGGCCCGCAGCTCGCCGTGTGGATCGAGACGGAATACGGGGAGTACGTGGCGACGCTGATGGTAACCGCGCGGACGGGCGATAATGAATGGCGAGCCGCTCCCGAGGAGGGACGACCCGAATCCTTGCCGGTATGGAACGGCGCTCGGTCGCTCTCCCCGGCCGTCGACGCCGCGAGCTCCGCGACCCCGAAGGATGGGATCGCGGCGACCCGTTCGGGACTCGGCTTGAAGGAAGGCGAGCGGTACGTGCTTCGCTGCGAGGTCAACCACAGTTTCGATTACAACGAGGCTTGGCCGAAGGAGGCGAAGCCCGGCGAGGCGGGCTATTCCGGCGTGAACGGTCAGCCGTCTGTCGTATATGAGGGACGCTTCGTCGCCGGCTCGGATACGCGCGTCGAGCTCGCTCCCGTCGGCATGGGCTCCGTCGACGGATCCTCAGGCGACGTGAACGCGGGCCTTGACGGCATGACGAGCGCGCTCTCGATCATCGAGTCGATCTATGTTATCCTTGGCGGAGAGTGATACCATGAACAAACGACCGATTATCGCCTTTGCACTTGCCTTCGCGTGCTTTTATTCCGTCGCGGAGGAATCCAGTCGATCCCTTTCGCTTTCGTTCACCGCTTCGAGTCGCGCCGAAGCGCAGGTGAAGCTTTCCGGTACGCTGACCGTTCCGACGCTCGCCGGCGACGGCCCGCTCACAAAGGACAATAGCGTTGCACTGACGGCGAGCTGCGCGGTTACGCCCGTGTCGGTGACCGGCGCCGTCGAGGCAGTCTTTACGCCCGTGGCCTTCTTTCAGCTTGTCGCCGGTGGCATGGTCGCGACCGGGTGGAACATCCCGATCGCCGACGGCCTTTCCTTCAACGAGCCCGGGCGGGACGGCGGCGGGGCCCTTGACGGTACCGCCGAGTTCGTCGGGGATTCCTTTCCCGGAATCGTGTGGTCCTGCAAGGGAGGCGCCGTCGCGCAATTCGACTTCGCGGCGATTCGCCCGGGCGAGTGGAACCACGTCGTGTTCAGAAGCAGCCATACCCTCTGGTACCGCGCGTTTACCGCGGCTGACTCGGACGACTCCTGGCAATTCGAGAACGACGTTGGCGAGGAACGGAATGGCTGGAATTACTATGCCAATTATTTCCTCGGCTATCAAATGCCCGTTAAGCTCAGCATGGTCGGTATTCTTTTCGAGCAGGAACTGAACCTGTACGACACTCCCGGGCGCACGGCTTGGGGAGACGACATCTCGCGCTTCACCATTGGCCTCATGGGCCAATATGATCTGTCCAAAGAGATACGTCTGAACGCGCTTGTTCAGGCGAGAACGAAGCGTAATTTCGTCGGAACGACCGGCGACTACGAGTTCTACCAACTCCGCGAAATCGACTCTGACGATCCTCGAAGGCTTGAGTTCTATCGGGTCGCGGTTATCGTGAAATGGACGCTCATGTAGGGCTCTGAGGCGACGGCTGATGATGGCCGCGACGGCCGCAACAACCCGGCAAAAACATTGGAGATTTCGCCCGAACCGTAGTAAAATTAGGGAATACGGTGCCGATGGCACTCCAAAACGGAGGACTTGCGAATGGAAAAGAAGCTGGACGTGGTCGCGATCATTAAGAACGGAATTGAGCTTGGCATGAAAAACCTCGTACCTATCCTGGTTAACTCGCTTTTGTGGATTCTTACCATCTGGATTCCCTATCTCAACATTGGGACGACGATTGGCCTTGCGATCGGTATCGTTTCCAAGGTTTCCCGGGGAGAGACGATCTCGATGACCGAGATATTCGATCCCAAATACCGAAAGTACATGGGCGAGTTCTTCCTGACCGGCGGTCTCGTCATGGTCGGCGTCAGCTTCGGCTATATGCTGTTCATCATTCCCGGCATCGTCATCTCGATCGCCTGGAGCTTCGCGACCCTGCTCGCCGTCGACAAGGGCAAGAACCCCGCCGAAGCGATCACCAAGAGTAACGAGGTAACTTACGGCAATAAGGCCAAAATGTTCCTCGCCTATCTCGTTCTCGCGATCGCGGCGTGCGTCCTCTGCGCGATATTCACCATGATTCCCGCCATCGGCGGAATACTCGTGTTGGCCGTATCCGTGGTCGTCGTCTTCGTCGTCATCGGAATGCAGGCGTACTGCTACAAGGAACTCTGCGCGGCGGCCTGATCGGGCGCGAGCGTAAAAAAAGCGGGGATACGTCCCCGCTTTTTTTTATTGTCGTTCCGTTTCAAATCGAAAGAAAGTACCGGTGAATCCTCGTGTCCTCGGGCGTAAGCTCGGGATGAAAAGTCAGGCCGAGAATCTTTCCCGCGCGAACCATGACCGGCTCGCCCGAATCAAGGCGCGCGAGAACGCTCGCTCCCTCGCCGACCTCGACGATCCGCGGCGCCCTGATGAAGGTCGCGAGGTAGGGCTCGTCGTCGGGGATACCGCGCGCATCCCGCGCGTCCTGCGCGCCGCGCGCATTCCGCTCATTTTGTGTACCCTTTGCATCCCCGAAATCAAGCGTGACCGGCCCTCGAAAGGATTCCGTTTGCCGGCCCCATGCGTTTCTGTCGACGCGCACGGGGAGCGTGCCGAAGGGTTCGACGCGCGCGTCGTCCGAGGTTCCGGCGAGCATGATGAGTCCCGCGCACGTGCCCATGACGGGCTTGTCGCGCGCGAACTCAAGCAGGGCCGCCCGTAGCGCGGGGCCGTCGCCCGCGGCGAGAAGCTTCGTGAGGACGGTCGATTCCCCGCCGGGGATCACGAGCCGGTCGCAGCCCGAAAGGTCGACCGCCCGCCTGACCTCGCGCGTTTCCTCGCCGAGCGAGGCGAAGACCGCGGCGTGACTCGCGAATCCTCCCTGCAGGGCCAGTATGCCTACCATCCGCGCCCGGCCATCTTCTGGCTTTCTTCGAGCGTCCTGATGTCGATGCCGTCCATCGCCGGACCGAGTCCGGTGGATACCTCAAGAAGAACGGCCGGGTCGCGATAGTGCGTCACGGCCCTGACGATCGCCTTCGCGCGGACCTCGGGGTCCTTCGACTTGAAAATACCCGAGCCGACGAAGACCGTTTCGGCGCCGAGGTACATCATGAGCGCCGCGTCCGCTGGGGTGGCGACGCCGCCCGCCGCGAAGTTCGGCACGGGAAGCTTTCCGAGCCGGCGCGTCTCGAGCACGAGCTCGTACGGAGCCTGAAGTTCCTTCGCGGCCGTCATGAGCTCGGCTTCGTCCATCGAGGCGATTCGCCTGATGTCGGCCATAACCTGCCTCATGTGTCGCACCGCCTCGACGACGTTGCCGGTACCGGCTTCGCCTTTCGTGCGGATCATCGCCGCGCCCTCGCCGATACGGCGGAGCGCTTCCCCGAGGTTGCGGCAGCCGCAGACGAAGGGGACTTTGAACTGATGCTTGGCGATGTGGAACTCCTCGTCGGCGGGAGTCAGGACCTCGCTTTCGTCGATGAAGTCGATCTTCATCGCCTCGAGTATCTGCGCCTCGACGAAATGCCCGATGCGGCACTTCGCCATGACGGGAATGGAAACCGCGTCCTGAATCTCGCGGATCATCTTGGGATCGCTCATGCGGGATACCCCGCCGTCGCGTCTGATGTCCGACGGAATGCGCTCGAGCGCCATGACCGCGGCCGCTCCCGCCTGTTCGGCGATTTTCGCCTGTTCGGCGTTGGTGACGTCCATGATAACCCCGCCCTTAAGCATTTCCGCGAGGCCGACCTTTACGGCGAATTGTTCGTTCTGTGTCATCTCTATCTCTCCTTTTCAGCGTGATTAAAAATCCCCGAGACCCGCGGGGCTTCCGGGGCCTCGCGCAAGATACTCTGCGGTCGCCCGCGAAAGCCGCTTAATGCCTTCTCGAATATCTTCTTGTGCAAGGGATCCGTAGCATAGTCGAATGTGTTCCGCTCCCTGGCCGTCGAATTCCTGCAAGGGGCCGGGAAGAAAGGCGACGCCTCGCTCGATGGCGCGGGGAAAAAGCTCGACGCTCGAGAAGCCGCGGGGGAGCGTAAGCTGCAGCTGAAAGCCGCCTTGCGGCGTCGTCCAGGACACTCCCTCGGGCATGAGGCGCGAAAGCGCGTCGACCGTCTCGTCGCGAAGCGCGCGATAGTGGCCGAGCACGCGTTTTCGGTGCGCGTCGTAGCCGTCGGGCGATTCCAGAAAGGCGCGCGCGATGCCCTGCATGAGCGGGGGGCATCCGAGGTCCATCGCTTTTTTGATGGCGGTGAGTGACGCGATTCGCTCTTCGGGGGCGACGACCCAGCCGACGCGAAGCCCGCTGATAAAGGACTTTGAAAGCGAGCCAAGCGCGATCGTGTCGTGTCCCGTGCCGTCGCGCATGAAGGACGGTATCTCGTTGGCCTCGCCGAAGTGCAGGTCGCGGTAGACCTCGTCCGAGACGACGGTCGCGCGGTTTCTCGCGGCCCACGCGGAAACTTCGGAGCGGCGAGAAGCCGAGATATCGGTGCCGGTCGGGTTATGCAAAATCGGGCAGAGATACAGTACGGCTCCCTCCGCGTCCGCTCCCTCGGGAAGGAGTCCGACGATCGGACCTTCGGCGTCTCGGGGAACGGTCATGACCGGAAGGCCGAATGCCGAGAGGGCGTTCGTGACGCCCGCGTAGCAGGGAGTTTCGCAGATTACCGGAGCGCCGGTTTCCGAGGCCTGTTGGGCGACGAGGGAGATAGCCTGCTGGGAGCCGCTCGTGACGAGCACTGAGTTCGCCGAGACGCCGATGCCCCGCTCGAGATAGGCGCGCGAGATCGCCTCGCGAAGGGCCGGAAGTCCGCGGCTATCGCCGTAATCCCAGAACATTTCCTCGCCCGAGGCAAGGGCTTCTCCGGCGAGCCGCTTGAGTATGCCCTTTTCGACCGTGAGCGGGTCGCCGATGCCGCGAGTAAAGGCTATGACGCCTTTTTTATGCGCGAGTCCCATCATGTCGCTCAGGTTTCGCGCGACCGTGTGCCCGAGTACGCGCGAGGGAGCGCGCGCTGGTTTGGCGGGCGTGGCGAGCGAAGGCGTGCTTTCGCGGACGAAGGTTCCCCGCCCGACGTGCGTCGTGACGAGACGCTCGGCGATGAGGTCCTGCATCGCGCGCCTGATTGTCGCCGCCGTCACTCCGTTCTTGCCGGCGAGAGCCGTTACGGTGGGAATGCGGGCGCCCGCCGGAAGCGTGCCGTCGAGGATTTTGCCCCTGAGATCGTCGCGTATTTGTATAAAGAGCGGTATATCGCTCGCCTTGTTTGGCAACATGATTAATACCGTATTAATCCATAGCATCAATCAAGTCAAGTGTCGCGGAAATGCTGGGGTAGGATAGGGCGTCACGGGTTAACATTTGGTTGCGACAAGCCGAAAAGTACCATATAGTGAGGACACTTATGGAACACGTGGGCGCTAAATGCCATTTTTGCGATATCTGCGACGGGCACGGCTGTGTCGGCGAACTGCCGGGAATGGGCGGCGCCTATAATAATGCCAACTTTATCGATAATTGCGCGGCGTGGTCCTCGTTTTACGCGTCTTCCGAAGGCCATGCTCTCCCCGCGGTGCGCCTCGCCCCTATTACCGGCGCCATGCAAAACGTCGGCTGGGAGGACGAAGAGAGCTTTTACGGCGAGCTTGTCGGAGCCTCAATCGCCGCCGGCCTTCGCCTGTCGATCGGCGACGGGTATCCCGACGAAAAGCTGAAATTCGGTATCGCCGCCCTGCGCGCCGCCGCGACCAAGGGCGCCGTGTTCATTAAACCTTACGATAACGCTCGCATCCTCGAGCGCATGGAGTGGGCCGCGGACGTCGCGGAGATTTTTGGCGTCGATATCGACTCCTGGGGCATACTGACGATGCGAAACCTCGTAAACCTCGAAAAGAAAACGGCCGCGCGCCTCATCGAACTCAAGCGCTCATCTCCCGTCCCCTTTGCCATCAAGGGAGTCTTTCGCGACGAGGAAATCGAGCTTGTCAGGGAAGTCCGTCCGGACATCGTCGTGGTATCGAATCACGGCGGCCGGGTCGAGACCGAACGGGGAAGCACCGCGGCTTTTCTCGCGCGACACGGCGCGGAGTTGCGAAAGTACTCGGGAGAGGTGTGGGTGGATGGCGGGGTGCGCTGCGCCGCGGATATACGCGCGGCGGGAAGCCTCGGCGCCGACGAGGTTATGATAGCAAGGCCGATTATCACCGCCCTTCTCGCGGGAGGGCGCGACGCGGTCGTTTCGCACGCCCGCGTGCTGACCGAACGGGCGGCGGTGTCCGACCGCGCGAACTAACAACCTTTTACTACTTAAGCTCGATTCCGCCGAAGGTCGCCGACCCCCGGATGATGACGGTGTTCTCGCCCGTTCGGCCGGAGCCGGCGCGCTTGTCGTCTACGCCGCCGAAGATCGGCGTGACATGCGTTATGACGCGGACGCCTTCCGGAAGGAACACCGTGATTCCGCCGAAGAGGGCGGAGACCGTCACGACGACGTCTTCCGATATGATTGCGTCCCGTAGGTCAACGATGACGGACCCGAAGAGGGCGGCGTAGCTTCCGCCTGAATATTTCTCGCCGTCGGGATGAACCGTCTGTTCGCCGAACATCGCCTGAGCGAAGGAGCTTTCGCCTTTCGCGGGATCGTCGTCGTATTCCGAAGGCTTCGCCCCGTCGTTTGCTTTTCCGTCGCGCCGGGCGCCGCCGTGCCGCGTGCCGCAGCCACGATTGCCTCCGCAGAGCGCCCCGCCCGTCAAGAGCTGAAAGCCTACGACCAGGAGGACGAACGGCAGGATGAGCTTCCAGCCGAAGCCCGCCGGAAGAATCCCTTGAGCGCTCATAAAGAGCAGGACGCCCACGCCGAGCATGATGGCGTTTCCCGCGTTGAGGCCGCCTTGCACGATCGAGATGAGCGCGGGAACGATGATGAATACCGTCCACCAGCCCCGCAGGCTGAGATTGAGATCGAAAAAGCCGAGCATGGTTCCGCCGACCGCGACGCCCGCCGCGATGAAGAGCGAACCGATCAGTATCGTATACACGTCCCGTTTCATTGCATGTCTCCTTGACCGCCCGACGGCGGCTTATTTCAGCAAGAACCGGCCAACCTGGCTGGCCACGTTCTTGAATACCGAACTATTGTGTTCCTTGAGCGTCGCGACTTCCTGGAAGGTGGCGTTCATCGCGAGCGTATCGTTGAGGATCGAGTCCATCTCGTCCTTTACGCGATTCGAGCATTCCACGAGCCGTCCGATCGCGCGCTCGAGCTGCTTGGAGCCGTCGGCGAGGGAACGCGCGGCGACGTTGACCGTTTCGGTCGTGCTTTGCATTTCCTGAAGCGTCTGCGCGACTTGGTCGGAGCCCATCTTTTGCTCGCGCATCGCGCCCTCGTTTTCCCGCTCCATGTCCGTCACTTTCGTGATGAGCGAGAGGACCTCGTCGAAGCCCGTCGACGCGCCGCCCGACGCGGAGACCGCGTTCTCGATCGCCGCCTTGACTTCCTTGAGCTGGCCGGTGACGATCGAAGACTGCTTCGAGCTTTTTTCCGCGAGCGAGCGGATCTCGTCCGCGACGACGGCGAATCCCGCTCCGGCGCTGCCCGCGTGAGCCGCCTCGATTGCCGCGTTCATCGCGAGGAGATTCGTCTGCGCCGCGATCGCCGCGATCGTCTTGTTTGCGTCGAGAAGGAGCGTCGACGACTCGACGACTTTCCCGATGAGCGTGTTGGACTCCTGTATGCGGTCTTTTCCCCGATTAGCCGCGACCAGAAGGTCCTCGCAAGTTTTATTGATGCGGTCGACGTTCGCCGAGACCGCCGAGATGTTGGCTATCATTTCCTCGATGCCCGCGCTTGAGTTGCTCACGCTCGAGGTTTGCTGGGTAACGGCCGCGTGGAGTTCCTGAATGCGACCGGAGATCGACTCGACCGAAACCGTCGACTCTCCCGTCGCCCGGTGCTCTTCCTCGATCTCGCCGTTCGCCCGCTGGACGGACGTGGTGATTTCCTTCAGCTTTTCCTCCGCCTCGAACATGCTCGCGGTGAGACCCGATTCGTTTTCCTTCAGGGACGAACATCCCGACTGAATCTCGTTGACCATTTTCTGCAAGACATCGAGGTACGAGTTGAGGCTTTCGGTGATCCGCCCCGTGTCGTCGAAGTTCAGGATCGCGACCTTTCGGTTGAGGTCAGCCGAGTCGCTCGACGCGAGCTTGAGAATCTGCTCGTCGAGGAGATTGAACTGCGTCGTGTCCTGTTTTTTCGAGAGCCACGCGACGTAGAAAATCACGATTTGGATGATGAGGCCGACGGTCATGATGGAGAAGATCGGCGAGTTGGGACCGGATGTTCCGTCGGGGCGAAGGAGGTAGTACCAGGTGACGAAGGCGAGGTGCGTCAGGGTAATGAGGCCGCCCGCTATCGGGATGAGGATCGACTTGTACTCGATGAACTTATCCCGCTCGCCCTTTTCGATCCTCGTGATGCCAAGGAGCTGCTTGGGCTGTTTGAGATAGCCGTCCATGAGGAAGGAGTTGATGAGCGCGCCCGCGAAGGCCTCCGTGAGCTTGATGGCGAGGACCCACGAAAAAGGAAGTCCCGAGGGCATCGCTTTGCCGTTCGCGTAATAGAATACGACGATGGCGCCCGTCCACAGGAAGGCATTATAGATGATAAGCGTCCAGGGAAGGCGAACCGCCACCATGCGCGCCCGATGGCTTTGCTTGCCGCCTCGACGATCGGGCGGCAGCTCGAGTTCCTTCCAGAGCGGCTTGAGATACGCGCAAATCAGTATGCCGGAAAAAGCGCATATTAAGAGGACGAAGACGATCAACTTCGGGTTTGCCGCGAGAAGGAGGCGGCCCCCGTAACCGAAGTTTTTCGTCGGGTTGTACATCTGTGAGAATATCTCGCTGACGGTCACCGTTCCGATCTGTACGCCGAAAAAGGTCGCCACGGAAAGTCTGTTAATTCTATGCGCGAGCGGAGAGTGATTCATCGATTACCTCTTACATTATGTACATAGGGTGTTTCGTTTATTGTATCCGCTTCCACCCATTATTACAAACTTTTTTACGATAGATCCTTGAGGGCCGAGAGGAGTTTCATCGGATTTGCCTGCGCGCGCGCCTCGAGACGCGCGAAATCCTGCGCCGTCTCGGTCGCTGACCCTGACAAAATGAGCCCGGCGGAATCCCTCCTGAACCAGAGAAAATGCCACTCGCGCCCGGTGAGACCCGGCGTTCGGCTGACCATCCGCTCGAGATCCTCGGCGATCTCGACGTGGTTTGCCTGACCGACGAGAAAGAAGGTTCCCCGATCCGTGAAGCAGATTACCGCGCGCGCAAAGCCGAGCGCCGTCGCGGAATCGTCGCGAAAGCCGTCGACGACGAGTCTCTTTCCCGCGAGCGAAAGGTCGTAGCCCTTGAGGCGCAACTCCTTTCTGAGCGCGACGAGCTCGCTTCGAATCGTCACGAGGTCGCGATCCGATCCACCGATGGCCTTGAGCCTTCTACGCCATTCGCGGAACTGCGACTCGAGCTCGGCGTATTCCGGGGTATGCGAAGCGAACGTCTCGGTTTCCGCGAGAAGCTTCCATTCCGAGGAAAACCGGTCTGAGAGAAATCGTGAAACGGCGGATTCCCTGCTGTTAGACATCGTATAACGATAGTATACTTCACGAGGGATGAAAATACTTGTCGTTTCCGACATACACGCGAATCTTGACGCGTTCGAGGCCGTCGTGGCGGCCGCGGGAGACTCGTGTATGGGCTTCGCGATGCTCGGGGATTGCACGGGCTACGGCCCGGACGCATCGGCGTGCGTATCCCTCCTTGCCTCGCTCGAGGCGAGATTCGATCCTTTCGTCGCCCTGTTGGGAAATCACGACGCCGCGCTCTTAGGAACGCTTGAGGATTCCTGGTTCGGGCCTACCGCGCGCGCCTCCGCCATCAGAACGAGGCGCGAGGCCCGTCCGTCCGACGCCGCCTTTCTTTCTCGCCTTCGCCCGTCGGCTTCGATGACCGGCTTTCCCGACGTCCTGCTCTCGCACGGTTCCCCCGAGGAGCCGCTCACCGGCTATTTGTTCGGCGGCGAGGAAACGGAGCGCGCCTTCGGCATGATGTCTCTGACGGGAACGCGTGCGTGTTTTTGCGGGCACACGCACGAGAGCGCCGTGTTTCGGCAGGATTCCGGCTCGCGGCGGGCGATGCGCTTTTTTCCCTCTCGGGGCGAGACCGTGACTTTGGGGGCGGGCCCCGTCATCGTTAACCCCGGAAGCGTCGGCTTTCCGCGCGCCTTCAATGGGCTCGCCGAAGAGCCCGCGTACGACTCATGGCCCGCGTACTATGGGGTATGGGATACGGACGCTGACACCTTCACGTTCGCCGAGGCGACGTACGACTTCGGTTCGGTGGTCGACCGAATGCGATCGGACGGATGGATTTCCTGATCGCGCGCGCTATCCGAGTTCCGCGAGACTTTCCCACCGCGAGTACTTACTATCAAGCTCGGAACTGACCCGGGCGAATTCCTCGCCAAACGAGCGAATCTTGACGTGATCGCTTTCGCCGCCCGAGAGCAGGGCCTCGAGTTCCCGCTTTCGGTTTTCGAGCGAGGAAATCTCACCCTCGAGAGCGGCGAACTCCTTCTCTTCCTTGAAGCTTCTTTTTTTCTGCTTCGCGGTTGCGTTTGCGCCCGAATTGGCGCCAGCGTTAGCGTTCGCTATCGCACCCGGAAGAGCCGCGCGCGCGCCGTCGGCACGCCTCAGTCGCTCCGCGTCGGCGCGCTCTTCCTCGCGCCAGGCGAGATAATCCGAACAGCTTCCCGCGAAGGCTTCGACGGAGCCGTTTCCGCCGACGACGAACAGCGTGTCTACCGATCGGTCCATGAAGAAGCGATCGTGCGAGACGACGAGGAGGCATCCTTCGTAGCCCGAGAGAAAGGACTCGAGCACGCCCATCGTGTAAATGTCAAAGTCGTTCGTCGGCTCGTCGAGTATGAGAAAGTTCGGGTTCGTCATGAGCAGGCGCACGAGATACACGCGCTTTCGCTCCCCGCCCGAAAGCGCTGAGAGCGGCGAATGCTGCGTCGGTCCCAGTATGCCGAAGCGCTCGAGGAGGGCAGACGCGGTCAGCTCCCGGCCGTCCGCCTGAATGACGATCTCGGCGGTTTCCTTGATGTACTCGAGCGGGGTTTGCGCCGAGTCCGATATCTCGGGGTTTTGTCGGTAGTACCCGATAATGGTGTTGTCGCCGCGCGCGACTTTTCCCTCGTCGGGAGCGAGGGTGCCGGAAAGCAAGTTGAGCAAGGTCGTTTTTCCGGAACCGTTGTCGCCGAACACGCCGATGCGCTCGCCCTTGCGGAACTTCCACGCGAAATTCGAAACGACCGTTTTCGCGTTGGCTCCCGCGCCCCAGGTCTTCGCGATTCCGTCGGCCTCGAGTATTTTTCCGCCGAGGCGGCGTCCCGAAACGCTGAACGAAAAGCCCTCGTCGTCTTCCTTTTTTTCCCGGTCGGTCATCCGCTTGATGGACTGAATGCGCGCCTTCGCCTTCGTGCCGCGCGCCTTCGGGCCGCGCATGAGCCACTCCCGTTCCGTGCGCAATACCGACTCGATGCGCGCCTCGGTGCGCTCGGCGATCTCTTCCTCGATGGCTTTCTTCTCGAGGTATCGCGAGAAGTTTCCCTCGTATCGCTTGAGCGAGGTGCCGTCGATCTCGTGAATCGAGGTGCACACCGCGTCGAGGAAGTAGCGATCATGCGTGACCATGAGCACCGCGCGGTCGGTCTCCGCGAGATAGTCCTCGAGCCAGGCGATCGTCGCGATGTCGAGGTGGTTCGTCGGCTCGTCGAGGAGGAGGATCTTCGTGTCCTCCACGAGCGCCTGCGCGAGCGCGACTTTCTTGAGCATTCCGCCCGAGAGCGTCGCCATGCGCGCGCTCATGTCTTCGAGAGAAAGGCGCGTGAGGATCGAGCGGACGCGCGCTTCGTAATCCCAGAGGGACTTGTCGTCCATCTCGCGCGTGAGCGCGTCGAGCTTGTCGGCCGCGGCGGCGGAGCCTGAGCCGATCGCCTCGCAGGCGGCTTCATAGTCTTTGATGATCGCGAGCGACGGGCTTTTCGAGCGGAAGATGTGGTCGCGGATCGTATCGTCGGGTCGGTACTCGGGGGTTTGCGGAAGCCAGGATATTCCTGCCTCGCGATTGACGGTGACGGTGCCCGAATCGGGCGCGAGGGTTCCTGCGACGCAGGCGAGGAGGGTGCTCTTGCCCGAGCCGTTTCGGCCGATGAGGGCGATCTTTTCGCCTTCGTCGAGGCCGAAGGTAACGTTCTCGAAGAGCGGGCCGATTCGTCCCTGGCGGGAAAGCTTGCTGACGGAAAGGAGATTCATGGGCGCAGTATAGCAGGCCTTGCCCCCGCCGGGGAACACGCGCTACACTGAATCCCGCATGAAATTGCTCGAATCGCGCCAAATCGCGCTCGTCTTCAAGCGTCTTTCCGCCGCCCTTCCCGAGCCAACAACCGAGCTTGAGAGCGTAAACGACTATACCTTGCTCGTCGCGGTCGTTCTTTCCGCCCAGATGACCGACAAGGGCGTTAACCGCGCGACGCGCGCGCTCTTCGAGGCGGTCGACTCGCCCGAAAACATGCTTGCCCTCGGCGAGGACGGTCTAAAGGAATACATCAAGTCGGTGAACCTGTATCCGACGAAAGCACGCCACATTATCGCGCTGAGCCGCGCGCTCGTGGAGAACTATTCAGGCGCGTTGCCCGATACGCGCGAGGGGCTCGAGAGCCTTCCGGGCGTCGGGCGGAAGACGGCGAACGTGATTCTTAACGTCGTGTTCGGTAAGCCGACGATCCCGGTGGACACGCATCTCTTGCGCGTCGCCCCGCGCCTCGGCCTCAGCGCCGCCGCGACGCCGCGCGCCGTGGAGGAAGACCTCCTCAAGAAGGTGCCGCCGCGCTACGCGATGACGGCGCATCACTTGCTCCTCCTGCACGGCCGGTACGTCTGCACGGCCCGCTCTCCCAAGTGCGGCGAGTGCGTCCTCGCCGATTTCTGCCCGAAAAATGGTCTGTAGGCCTTAGCGCCTCTCCACGATAAACAGATACTCGCTGAGATGAAGGCCGCGCGCGCGCAAATTTCTGCTTCCCCGGAACGTATTGTATTTCGTCTCGACCGACTCGACTTTTCCGACGCGCGCGAGAATCGCTTCCATCTCCCCGCGGGAGATAAAGCCCTCGGAATTAAACGAGACGATCAGGAATTTCGCGCGTATTCTTTCTGCGAGCTCGGACAGGGTGCGCGCCGCGTCCCGCCGCCTGTTGTACGCCGATCTCTTCCAGTCGGGCGGAATTCCCGACACCGGCGAGAGCGAGTCGGGCCGCTTTCCCGATGCGATGAGGTTCAGCATGAAGTAGTTCGATCCGTAGGGGTGCTGATTATAGGGCGGGTCGAGATAAGCGACGTCGCACTCCGGGGCGAGGAGGCACGATTCGTTCGCGTCGCCCGAGAGCACGAGCGACTCCACGGGAAACGCGCTCGTGACGGGAAAGGGAAGCGCGATGTCCCCGAGGATGCGGGAAAGCGAGTCTCCCTTTCCTCCACCGAATCTCCCGATGCCGGTATGGCGATCTTTGTAAAAGCCCTTGAAAACGCCCGAGGTGTTCGCGTGCACGGAGACTTCCGAGATGAGCGGCGCGACGAGGAAGTCTCTCCACCGCGCGGGCGCCTCCGATATCCGGGCGAGGGCGGTATCGATGAAGCGGGCGTTGCGCGTGGTGAAGAACGCGCGTTCTTTCGGGCGTATGTCGTCGTCGCGCTCCGGGGCATAGAGTTCCGAGACGAAACCGCCCTCGAGGGGCCATTCCGCGAGCGCGCGGGAGATCGACTCGTGAATCGCGCGGAATTCCGGGGTTTCGACGTCTTCCCGGTTGGCGAGGTAACAGCGCGAGATCGTGCCCGCGTAGTCCTCGAGGTCGTTGGAGACGATGAGATGCGCGTAGCGCCGCAGATAGCGCGAGACGATGCCCGACCCCGAGAAGGCGTCGAAAAACGAAAGGGTGTCCGTTCCGAGCAGAGAGCGAACGCGTTCGACGGCGGCGCCGATGAAGGGGAGAAGCGCGCGTTTGTTACCGATGCAGGTGATCAGCTGGCGCGTGAGATAGTCGGGATTTTCCGTTTCGTTCGCAGTCTCGTCGCGTTTTGGCTCGTTTAGGTCTCCCATCTCCTGCCAGTGTACCCGATAAAATTCCGCTTCGCCAGACGAAACGCCTTGACTCTTAATGTTAGACTAAGTAAACTTTGAATGAAACCATAAACGAGCGGCGGTCAGGACGTACCCCAATGCGTCCGGGCCGTTCGGCCGTTTGCGGCGAAAGGAGCGATCATGGCAACAATCATAGTCGGCGTAGCCCTCGTGGGAATCGTCGCCTTTGTTTTATATAGAGTCTCGCGTGCCCCGAAATCCGGTTGCGGAGGCGGGTGCGCCGGCTGTTCGGGCTGCTCGAGCGTCGTGCCCCCATACGAACAAGAGCGATAATCCGATGGAAAAGAGAGTGAATCCCGTGTATACTGGCCCGCATAAGAGAGGGTCGTATGGACGAATTCAAGAACGTAACGGTCGTAAAAAAGGCGAACGTATATTTTGACGGAAAAGTGACGAGCAGGACCGTCGTCTTCGAATCGGGGGAAAAGAAAACCCTCGGGATCATGCTTCCCGGCGAGTATACTTTTTCGACCGGCGTCGCGGAGACGATGGAAGTTCTTGCCGGCTCGATGGACGTCCGGCTTCCCGGCTCGCCCGCCTTCGCGAAATTCTCCGCGGGCGAAACCTTTCAGGTTCCAGAAAAATCCTCGTTTGATCTCATTGTCCGCGAGATAGCGGACTATTGCTGTTCCTATATTTCCTAGGAGGCGAATCTATGGGGTTTTATCAGGTAGATCCCGTCGCGATCGAGGCAATCGGCTACGCGGGCACCCTCGTCATCCTTGTCTCCCTCATGATGAAGTCCCTGGTGAAATTCCGGTGGATCAACGCTCTGGGATCATTCCTTCTGGTAGCGTTCGCCCTCGCGACGCGCTCCTGGCCCGTGGTCGCCATGAATCTCGGCATTATCGCAATAGACCTCTATTTCATCGCGCGTTTGTCGAGCATGCCGAGGGAATACAAGCTCGTCGCGGCCGAGCCCAATAGCGCCCTTCTGCAGTATTTCTACGCGCAAAACCGCGACGAGATCACCGCTCTCTTCGGAGAGACCGCCTTCGCCGACGCGCGCTACTATACGTACTTCGTGCGCGGGAGCGAGGTCGCCGGACTTTTCGCCTGGCGCGAGTCAGTCCCGGGCGAATGCCTCGTGTCGGTCGATTTCGTCACGCCGCGGTATCGCGACACGAGCATCGGCCGCTATTTTTTCGGAAACCAGCTTCCCGCGTTCCGCGACCGCGGATATTCCCGCATCGCGTACCGAAGCGTCGGGTACGGTCACTGGAAGTACCTCCGCTCGCTCGGGTTTACGGACCTCGGCGGCGGGGACTTCGAAAAGGAAATCTAGCAGCACAAGGCGTCGCATAGCGACGGGCATCGCATAGCGACGGGCGTCGCAGAGCGACGCGCGTCAGTACACCGTTTCGCCGAGGAGCCGGCCGATGAGGTCGACGGCCATGCGCGCGGTGACGTTGCGCACGTCGTGCACGGGATTCACCTCGACCATGTCGGCCGAGGTCACGAGTCCCGTCAGCGACATTTCTTCCATCAAGAACAGCACCTCGCGATAGGTCATCCCCCCGGGGACTTCTATGCCCACGCCCGGCGCGAATCTCGGGTCGATGGCGTCGATGTCGAAACTCACGTGGAGGGCGTCGACGCGGTCGTCGAAAAATCCCGCTATCTCGGAGGTCGCGCGCGAGATGCCGAGCCGGTCGATGTCGCTCATCGTGTAGACGCGCACTCCCGCCTCGCGCATGAGGAGCCGCTCCTTCGGG
>CAYSEA010000012.1:0-2267 GCA_964429975.1 uncultured Treponema sp. | reverse complement strand
CGAGGTCGCGCACGCCGATCTAGCACACGTACGCCGGGTCTATCTTGCGCTCCGGACGGTAAAAGCCCGTGAGCTCGGGGATGCCGAAGCCGCACGAGGCGGCGAGTATCATGCCGTGGATGTTTCCGGTCGGCGTCGTGAGGTTCGTGTTGAAGTCGCCGTGCGCGTCGACCCAGAGCACGCCCGTCCGCTTGCCCGCGTCCCCGTTCGCGGCCGAGATACCCGCGAGCGAGCCGAGCGAGATGGAGTGATCCCCGCCGAGAATGAGCGGAAAGTCGCCCGAGCGCGCGATCGACTCGACGTGGCCGGCGAGCGTCCCGCACGCGTCGAGTATGGGCCCGAGGTGCTTCGCGTCGTCGCGCGAAATCTCGCGCTTGGGGTCGAGGTATTCCTGCGGCGGGACCGCGATGGGCGGATAGAGGTCGTCCGACTCGATGCCGAGCGAGTTGAGCTTTTCCCGGAGGCCCGCAAGCCTGATCGCCGAGGGTCCCATGTCCGCGCCGCGACGGCTCGCGCCGTAGTCGAGCGGCATTTCTATGATCCTGACTTTCATCGTTCTCCGCCTCCCGCGGCAAGCGCGCCCGCGGCGGAGCCGTGCTCGATGGTAAGGTTTTTTACCCACCGCCCCGTCTTTAGCTGCCAAGCCGCGATGGCGATCTTGACGATGTCGGTAATCTTGACGAGCGCGTACATCGCGATGGGCCCGAGGTCCGTGAAGGCCGCGAGGAGGAAGATGGCGGGAAGGAACATCGCGATGTTCACGACGCCGTCGACCCACATACCCATGATCGCGTCCCCGCCCGAGCGCGCGGTGGCGAACTGCGCGTTGAGGTACGTCCATAACGGAAGATAGCACGCGATGACCAACAGCATGTTGCGCGTGACGAGTCGCGCGCCGTCCGAGAGGTTCCCGTACACGACGGGTATGATCGCGATCGACGAGGCCTGCACCACGGCGAGGGCGAGGCCGGCGAATATGGCGCCGTTCCTGATCCAACGAGCCTGATCGCGCGCGAGGTCGAGCTCATTTCTCCCGAGCGTTCCGCCGACGATGACGCCGGTCGAGACGTGTATGCCCTGAAAGACGAGGAAGAAAATATTGGCGATCGCCCAGCCCGCGGCCATCCCCGAGACGATCTCCGAGCCCCCGCGCCCGTTATAGACCGCGGTCATCACCGTTTCGGTCAGGACCCAGGACATTTCCGAAAGGAGGATAAAACCCGATTTGCCGAGGATGGTCCGGAAGAGCCGGATGTTGACCTTCCAGAGTTCGACGAAGCGGACGAAGAAGCCCGGTTTTCGTACGTGTATGTATACGATGAAGGCCGCGAGTTCGACGAGCCGGGCGATGAGCGTCGCGATGGCGGCTCCCCGCACCTCGAGCCGGGGCGCGCCGAGATTTCCGTAAATAAGCACCCAGTTGAAGAACGTGTTCACGAGCGTCGCCGCAACCGAGATGACGAGGGGCGCGCGGACCTTGCCGATTTCCCTCAGCGAGGAGCCGATCGACATCGACCAGGCTATCGGGAAGAACGTCAGCACGATGACCGAGAGGTACGCTGATCCCTGCTCGACGATCGCCTCGCGCTCCGTGTTGGTGTTCAGCAGAACGGAAAGAATTTGACGCGGAAGGAAAACGGTCA
This sequence comes from uncultured Treponema sp., assembly GCA_964429975.1. Taxonomy (GTDB): domain Bacteria; phylum Spirochaetota; class Spirochaetia; order Treponematales; family Treponemataceae; genus Teretinema. The sequence goes on along the minus strand of CAYSEA010000012.1, from coordinate 624 downwards.
GGGCGACGGCGACGAGCGCGAGCGCCGAGGAGGTGTGAATCTTGAAGCGGAACGCCTGGCGCATGCCTTCAGAGTCTTTAGCGCCGTTAAATTGTGACATGAACATGCCGCCCGCTCCCATGAGCGTCATGAGCGCGACGAAGAGGACGAAGATGAGCTGGTTTGTGACGTTGACGCCGCTCATCTTCATGTCGCCGAGACCGGCGACCATGAAGTTGTCGATGAGCGACACCATGTTTTGTATGAGCCCCTGAAGCATTACGGGGATCGCGATTGCGAGCGCCGTTTTGTAAAACGACCGAGGACCGAGATGTTTATGCGCTGTCATAGCGAAAACTATATCCCAACGCGCGCGCTTGTTCCAGCGTTGGCCGCCGCTTGCTCAAGCGGGGACCAACGCTTATTTTACGCCGTAATCTTCCCGGCTTTTCGTCTCGAGCCCGCGCGTCTTATACCACTCAAGCGAGTCGGTGAACTGCTTCGCTATCTTGATATTCGTGATGAGCGGAATGTCGAGGTCGATCGCCATTCTCCGGATGATGAAGTCGTTCTTGAGCTCGGTCTCGCGATTGTTCTTCGGGATGTTGATCACGAGGTCGATCTCGCCAGCGCGGAGGGCGTCGG
>CAYSEA010000011.1:0-54384 GCA_964429975.1 uncultured Treponema sp. | reverse complement strand
TCGAGAGCATCGTCGAGATTCTCAACCTCGTCGACCGATCATCCGAGAAGTCGATTATCGAAGCGCTCGAAGACGAGGACCCGGATCTCGCCGAGGATATCAAGAAACGAATGTTCGTATTCGAGGACATCGTTATGCTTGACGACCGCGCCATACAGAAGGTTCTGCGCGAAGTCGACACTCAGGAGCTCGCGAAAGCGCTTAAGGCGGTCGACACGGAAGTTCAAGATAAAATATTCAGGAACATGTCAAAGCGCGCAGCGGGCATGCTCAAGGAAGACATGGAATACATGGGTCCCGTACGTCTCAAGGACGTGGAAGAGGCCCAGCAAAAGATCGTGTCAATAATCAGGCATCTCGAGGATACGGGCGAGATAGTTATCGCGCGTTCCGGCGAGGATGAACTCGTCGTCTGACGAAAGGTAACCGATGGCAAAGACCGTATTTAGGCCGAACGAGATTAAGCGAAGCGATGACCAAGTCTTGCTGCAGCTCTCGAGAAAATTCGTCGAGGAAGCTCCCGTCGTGGAGATCGTCGAGGAACCGGTATACGAAGGCCCGACGGTCGACGACCTCAGGCGCGAGGCCGAGTCTTGGCAGCGACAATGGGAAACCGATCGTGACGAAATGCTATCTCGCTCACAGGAAGACGCGGATAAGATAATCAAGGACGCGGAACGCGTCGCATTCGACGAGGTAAAGAGAAAGACCGATCAGGCCCAAGTATTGCGTCAGCAGGCGGAGGACGAGGCGGCGGATATACTCTCGAAGGCAAAGCGAGAAGGCGAGAGCATTGCCGCCGAGGCAAGGGCGCGCGCTGACGCACAGCTTAAGGAAGGCTATGACGAGGGCTTTCGCAAAGGACAGGAGGCCGGTTTCCGCGAGGGTAACCTCGAGGCGCAACGGCTTACCGATCGGTTGCACACCATCATCGAGCGGACCATGGACAAGCGCCAGGAAATTCTCGCCGAGACCGAACAGCAGATCGTCGATCTGGTCCTTCTCATGACGAGAAAAATCGTTAAGGTCATATCGGAAAATCAAAGAAACGTCGTCGTTTCCAACGTCGTTCAGGCACTCCGCAAGGTCAAGGGACGCGGAGAGGTGATTATCCGCGTCAACCTCAATGACGTCGCGATGACGACCCAGCATATAAAGGATTTCCTCTCGGCCGCCGAGAACATCAAGAATATTACCGTTGTAGAGGATTCTACCGTCGACCGCGGAGGATGCGTCATCGAGACGGACTTCGGCGCCATCGACGCCAAGATCGTCAGCCAGCTTAACGAGATCGAGCAGAGAATCCTCGAGGTTTCTCCCATCAGGACACGAATAAAGACCGCGAATCCCGTAGCCCAGGATTGACGATATGATCGATATCTTCGAGAAGTACCGCACCGCGGTAGATGAGACAGACCCGATTAAGTACACCGGCGTCGTGACGCGCGTTAAGGGAATGCTGATAGAAAGCCATGGCCCGCAGGCTGTCGTGGGCGAGATATGCCAAATACTTCTATCGCGCGGAAACGATCCGGTATTAGCCGAGGTCGTCGGTCTCGACGGCACTACCGTACAGCTCATGAGCTTCGGCGACGTCAACGGAATTGAAATCGGATGCCTGATAATCGCATCTGGTTCTATTCTGTCCGTTCCCGTCGGCGATATGCTCCTTGGCCGTGTACTCGACGGCATGGGCAAGGCGGCCGACGGTCGCGAAGAAATCATTTCGCCTATGCATTACCCCGCGGTTGCTTCCCCTCCCGACCCGATGAAGCGGAGGCCGATCGAGGATCGAATCGTGACCGGCGTTCGAGCGATTGACGGTTTACTCGCGGTCGGGCGAGGTCAGCGTTTGGGCATTTTCGCGGGTTCCGGAGTCGGCAAGTCGACGCTTCTTGGCATGATCGCGCGCAATACTAACGCGGACGTAAACGTCATCGCCCTCATCGGGGAACGCGGGCGCGAAGTGGTTGATTTCATTACAAACGACCTCGGGCCCGAAGGGCTCAAGCGCTCCGTCGTAGTCATGGCGACATCCGACCAGTCGCCGCTCTCGCGCATTCGCGGCGCCTACGTCGCGACCGCTATCGCTGAATATTTCCGCGATCAGGGAAAGGACGTCATGTTGATGTTCGATTCCGTGACGCGTTTCGCCAAGGCCTTGCGCGAAATAGGGCTCGCGATCGGGGAGCCCCCCGCGACGCGCGGTTACACGCCGAGCGTTTTCGAGACGCTTCCGAAACTATTGGAGCGAAGCGGCACGTCCGATAAGGGAAGCATTACCGGGTTTTATACCGTGCTCGTCGACGGAGACGATATGGACGAGCCTATATCGGATACGGTGCGCGGTATTCTCGATGGGCACGTTATTCTCAGCCGAAAGCTCGCCCAGCGCTATCATTATCCTGCTATCGACGTGCTCGCGAGCGTATCTCGACTTGCCAACCGCGTTTCCGGAGCGGTTACCAAAAAAGCTTCCGGGTACATACGCCGCATGATGGCGGTCTATGACGAGTCAGAGGACATGATTAACGTCGGTGCCTATCAAAAAGGCACGAATCCCTCGATCGACGAGGCGATTTCACATCACGATAAAATTGAATCATTTCTTCGGCAAGAAGTTGCCGATCCTGCGCCTATACCCGAAACGCTCAAGATGATGTCCGGAGTTACCGGTATTGACATCCCGACGGAAGAAGCCGCTTTTCACGGCACGGGCGCGCGCGCGAAATATGCTCATGCGCCGGACGCAGCCGAGTCGTATGAACAGAGCGAATGGCAGGAATAGCGCTAGCCAATGAAGCGTTTTTCTTTTTCACTCGAAAGGATTCTCGACCTTCGGGCTTTCAAGGAACGGGAAGCTGAGTTTGCGCTCGGCAAGGCAATATCAGAGCGCGAACGCATATCGATAAAGCTTCAGGAACTTGCGCATAATCGCGTAGCGGCGTCGCGCGAACGATCTCCTTCTACGCCGATGGGAGAGCTCGTCGCCATTGAGCGCTACATACAGCGACTGGACGCAGAGAAAGAAAAGAGGCTTGAGGAACTCGCGATGGCCGAGCTCGTCGTCGAGCGAAAAAGAGCCGACTACGTAGAGACTACCAAGGCAAGAAGGGTTCTCACGAAATTACGCGAGAAAAAAGCGGATGTCTGGAGAAAAGAAAGCCTTCGCGACGAGGCGGAGACGCTTGACGATATATCAAACTCGCGAGAGCGGCCTGATCAGTAGCCGCAGCAATAGCGATTCGGCCCAGCAAAAGCCCTCAATATTTGAAATCACTGTCCCCGATGAACTCGCGAATTATCGACTGCCCCGGCACGTACGACGATGGGATCGGCGAGAAGTTATTCAAAAACATGAGAAGGCGAGAAGCTTCGCTGTATTCCCGCTCGTTCGGCTTTACTGCCCGGAGCAGCGGCTCCGCGTATACCTTAAGCACGGAAAGCTCATAGTCGAGCGCCGTGTTAAACATAACATCGGCCTTGTCCTGAAACGGAAAGATATGCAGACGCTCGCCGCGCTGGACGCTGGCCCACATACCTATCGTGCCGGCGGCTCCCTTGCCTCGATACTGCGCGTCTCGCACGATTCTGCGAATAAGCCGATTGTCGGACGTCGGAATACGATTATGGTCGTCGAGATTGAGCTGCGTAAGGGCCGAAAGATAAATTTTAAACTTAAAATTTGCCGGAACGCGAGGCGTAAGTCGGTCATTGAGCCCGTGGATTCCCTCAAGTATCAAGATGCTCCGCTCGTTCAGCGTTGTTTTCTTGCCGCTATACTTTCTCACGTTCGTCTTGAAGTCGAAGGCTGGAAGCTCCACGCTTTCGCCGTTAAAGAGCTCGACGAGTTTTTCGTTGAGTAAGGGAACGTCCAAGGCTTCGAGGCATTCAAAGTCGGGATTACCAAACTCGTCGAGAGGCGTGTTATCCTTTCCTCGATAATAGTCGTCGAGACTGATTAGAAGCGGCTCGTATCCGAGAACGCGAAGCTGCATCGACAGTTTTTTGGACGTTGTCGTTTTTCCCGAGCTTGAGGGCCCGGCGATCAAGACGACCTTTACAGTCTTTCGTTCCGATATTCTATCGGCTATCTCGGCAATTTTCTTGTTCTGAAGCGTTTCCGTTATCTCAACGAAATCCTTTGCGCGTCTTTGTTCCACGAGCTCGTTAAGTTGTCCGACCGATGAGACGCCGATCATTTTTCCCCATTTTTTCGATTGGCTCAGTATCGCGAAGAGCTGGGGAATGTCCTCGAAATCGCTCAAACGGTCGGGATGCGCCGTCGGCGGAAACCTCAGCAGAAATCCCTCGCCGAACGCGCGAAGCTCGAACACGGTCAAGATGCCGGTGCTTCCGAGAAGCGGCTGAAAGTACAGGTCGGAATAGCCGTCCAGCGTGTTTACGAGAATGCGCGGCTTGCTCGTTTGCTTAATGAGCCGCCAGGTATCAGGCTGGTTTGAGTCGGAGAACATTGCGAGCGCTTCCTCGTAGGAGACGTATCGCGTCGCGATCGGATGGTCGCTCGCGACGATGGCGCGCATTTCCCTTTCAAGGGCCGTAAGATCGATTGCGTGGCTGTTGCCTTCGGCTTCGAGGGTATAGTAATAGCCGTATCCCAGGCTGTGACCGACGAGGAGTCGAAGCTTCGGATAGAGCTTTCGAGCCGCGGCGGCGAGCACGAGGCAGAGAGTCCTTCGGCAAACGTTTGACCCCTCGGTCGTTTCGTTCGTAACGGGCTCGACTTTTGCGCCGACATCTATGTTTCTGGTAAGGGAAAAAAGCTCGTTGTTAACCCGTATGGCGACTACCGGGTGCGTCATGCCCGTGAAGTATTGTAATAGCTGGTTCCCGGTGACGGGGGAGGGAAGCGTTTGCGTCGTTTCGTCCGGGAAGCCGATCTTTATCGTGGGCATTGCGTCCTCCGACACGGCGTCGCGATTACGACGCTCATTATTCGCTTTTGCGGCTGCATTTTTTAAGTGAACGGGACCGGAGGGACTCGAACCCCCTACCTACTGCTTAGAAGGCAGTTGCTCTATCCGGATGAGCTACGATCCCGGATCGGGATGAGAGGATTCGAACCTCCGATCTTCTGGTCCCAAACCAGACGCCTTAGCCACTAGGCTACATCCCGCAGTTCTAGGATTGTATGAGAAAGTCGCCCGTAATGTCAAGGCGAGTCATTTCAGCCTTGCATTGAGGAATTTTCGTCATCAAGCGTAAAAAAATGCAAGTCAGGAAGGATATACGAGTGTTCGGACGTGTAGGCCGTGCGAATGATCGATTCGCTTAATACGCCTAATTCGAAAAAATACCGAATAGGATCATAACCGTCGCGCTCGACCGCAATCTCGAAGGAGAATACTCGCTTCTCTCCCTCGCCCGAGGCGGCAATTGGCTTTGGCCAGAAGGTAAACGTTCCCGGGGTGTGTTCGTTTATTACGCAGGGGTTTTCCCAGGATGAACTGATCGATTCTGCTAATTTTCCGTCTAGCAATAAGTGAACTGAAATATCCCGAACCGGCTCGAATGTCTGTCCGTCAAGAATGCGTCCGACGAGAGTCGGAAAGTTAAAAACCGGTCCGGATGGAAGGTCATAATCCGTTGTCGAATGTGGGCGACGTGATGAAAGGACTTGCTTCATCCCCTCAAGGGCTATCCTGTTTATGTCCGCTAGCAGTTGCGGCTTATCTAGCGCGTCATCGCTTTGCGTATGAGCCAATCCGCGTGCGGACTTTATATAGCGCGGGGGGACTTTATTGAGAACGTAGCAAATTGTATCGAGCCTGCATTGCCCGCAATCGCAGACGAGCCATTCGGATTTATTCGCCCGAGCGGCGTCAAAAAGGTCGTTTACGCCGGAATAGACCAATTCTTCCATCAGGTTATGCACGTTCATCCGCAGTCTCCCTTTTCAGTGTGCGCGTTACTAATTGTAACTCAGTCCGATGCGATTCGCAAGTTCCGATGCGTCTATCCGGGTCCGTGAGGCAAGTTCCGGGTCAATCGCGATTCTGACTTTTCTCAGCGAGGATACGAAACGTCCTACGACGGGTCCTGAAAAAACCGTGCTGCTTTCGCTGAAGGGCACGTTTTCGTCGGAAATAAACAAGTCGCTTTCAAACGATATACGCTCGGGAATATCGACGATGACGAGACTTTCGTCCACGGTTTCGCCGACGATTTCTGAAAGGCGGTGGGTAATATCGCGTTCGGCCGCGGCCCGCTCGGCGAGGTTTTCTATCGGCAACGTGACGTCGGCAGGAACGTCAAACTCGGCAAGAGTGCGAAATAAGGCGCGGCTTCGTACGGCCGCGGATATAAAGGCTGCCGTTCCCCCGAACGAAGCAAGCAAGGCGTGCACTCCCTCGTCGTCGAGCGAGTATAAATCCTCCGGTACGACGCGTCCGCTTTCAAGCGCCATAAACAAGGCTTTTTTCATCATTGCCGTGGCTATCCTGACGTTTTTATGCCAATAGACCGACCGGTACATGAGGTACTTCGAAAAAAGCACGCTTTCGACCGACATGATAGCCCGCGAGTCTATGATGAGCCCACGATCCTTTTCGGCGGTTACGTGCGAGAGAATGAAGTCCGTGTCCTGTATGCCATAGGGCACTCCGCAATAATACGCGTCTCGGTTGAGGTAGTCGAGTTTGTCGGGATCAAGGACCCCCGAAAGAAGCTTTCGGAAAAAAAGTATTTCGGCGTCAACGCACGGAAGGGCGCGGTCAATGATGCGCGCGACCATGGTGGGATCCGCGCCGGCACGCTCGCACAGGGAGGTGAGCGGCTCGCGAAGGCAGGCTCGGGCGGTGAGGGTTTCATGATCTTCAAGCGGGAGTTCTTTGAGCGAATGCGTAAAGGGAAAGTGTCCGAGATCGTGGAGCAGGGCCGCCGCGAGAAATGAGGCTCGCCCCGTCCCAGACGTCCATTCAAGCCCGCAGCGCTCGGTGAGGACGCGAAGCAGTCTCAGGGCTATGTGATAGACTCCGATGGAGTGGGATGCCCTCGTATGGGTCGCGCCCGGATATACGTATTCAGTTGGCCCCAGTTGCTTGATTCGGTACAGCCTGAGAAAGGGAGCCGAAAGCGTTAGGTCGCGAAACTCGGGGGTCAGCCATACGTGTTTCCACACGGGGTCCCTGATGGCCTCCGTGAAACGCGAAGTATCGAGTGGCTCTCGCGACCCCGCCCCCGTCACTGACCGCCAGTCCTCGTGTACGCGGCAAGACCGCCGGAAAGGAGTATCTTTCGCGAGCGCTCGTCGAGCTCGTTTTTTGCATTAAAGGAATACCCGTCTTTTTTTCTGGTGACCTTGAACGGGCTTCCGGTTTCGAGGGCCGCGCGTATGTTGGATATTATTAGCTCGTCGCCCTGCGACACTCGGTCATATGCCGACGGGTCTACGAGAACGAGCGGCAGAATTCCGTAATTGACGAGATTTGCCTTGTGAATGCGCGCGAACGATTTCACGAATACAGCCCGTACGCCGAGGTACATGGGCGCGAGCGCGGCATGTTCGCGCGAGGAACCCTGTCCGTAGTTCTCGCCTCCAAGGACAAAGCAACCCGAACCCGCCTTGGCGCGTTCGTAGAAAAGCGGGTCAAGCCGTTCGAAAGTAAACCGCGAGATTTCCGGAATGTTTGAGCGAAGCGGAAGAACCTTCGCTCCGGCGGGCATGATGTCGTCGGTTGACACGTTGTCCCCTGCTTTTAGCAGTATGGGAAATTCGAGCGAGTCGGGAAGCTCGGGACTCGCGGGACACGGCTTAATGTTCGGACCGCGATGAATTTCGACGGCCTTAGCCTCGCCGATGGGAAGCGGGGCAATGAGCATGCCGTCGTCGCGGATACATCCGCACTCCGGGGTGTTAAAGGCCTGGGCGGTGGACTCAAGCGAGGACGCGACGAGGGTCGGATCGCTGATTACGCCGGTGATGGCCGCCAAGGCGGCGGTCTCGGGCGAAACGAGATAGACGTTCGCGTCGGGAGTTCCCGAGCGTCCCTTAAAATTGCGGTTGAACGTCCGTAAGGAAACACCGCCGGAATTGGGCGCAAATCCCATGCCGATGCACGGTCCGCACGCGCTTTCAAGAATACGGAATCCTGCCCGGATGAGCTCTCCGAGAATGCCGGTCTTTTCCGCTTGCATGAGCGTTTGTCGGCTTCCGGGCGAAATGCCCGCTTCGACGCCGGGGGCTATGGTTTTTCCCTTCACGATAGCGGCCACGGCCGCGAGATCAGAAAGCGAACTATTGGTACACGAACCTATGGCGACTTGCGTGACGGCCTTACCCGCGAGGGAGGCAATCGTGGCAACCGCGTCCGGCGAATGCGGCTGTGCCGCTAAGGGTGAAAGCGCTGAAAGATCTATCTCGATTACCTTGTCGTATCGCGCGCCTTCGTCCGATGCTAACGGCTTCCAATCCGATCCGCGACCCATTGCCTCCATGAAGGCGCGTGTCGCATCGTCGGATGGAAAAACGCTGCAAGTCGCGCCGAGTTCCGCACCCATATTCGTGATCGTCGCCCGTTGGGGAACGCTCAAAGCGGATACTCCTGGGCCGAAATACTCGTATACGCTTCCGACGCCGCCTTTTACGGTCTCTCGGCGAAGCACCTCGAGTATTACGTCCTTTGCCGAGACGCCGGCCCGAAGGGAACCCGTAAGCTGGACGCCAAAAACCCGTGGCATGGAAAGATGGAACGCACCGCCTCCCATGGCGACCGCGACGTCAAGTCCGCCGGCTCCGATCGCGATCATGCCGATACCGCCGCCGGTCGGGGTGTGCGAATCTGAGCCGAGAAGCGTTTTTCCCGGGACTCCGAAGCGCTCGAGATGTACCTGATGGCATATTCCGTTTCCGGCCCGGGAAAACCATAAACCATAGCGCGCCGCGACGCTTTGGAGGTATCTATGGTCGTCCATATTTTTATAGTCTTCTTGCAGGGTATTATGATCAATGTACGAAACCGACAATTCGGTTCTAACCCGGTCAAGCCCGATGGTTTCAAATTGCAGGTATGCCATCGTGCCGGTTGCGTCTTGTGTCAGGGTTTGGTCGATTCTGATGGCAATGTCGGCGCCCCGTTCGGGAAGGCCGTTCTTCGGTTCGACAAGATGGGCTGACAGGATTTTTTCGGTAAGGGTTAGAGGCATCGTGCTTCTCCTGAATATGCGTACGTTGCGCTCAATTTAACCCATGAAGGCTCGATTGTCCATATACTGTACCTATGGTATACTAAGCGTAGATGCGCATATTCCGTTGGCTGGCGCTCCTCGCGGGGGCCGTTTGCGTTATGCCCGTGCTGCCGCTTATAGCCGAAACGGTCAGGGAAAGGGCTTCGCTTCATTTCGCGATGATCTCGTGGTCGACCGACCCCTCCTCGGTCCCTGCCGTTGCGTCTGTTGCCATTGAGGCCGCCGGTGGAACTGAAACGTTTCCCGCGCTGACCCCTATGGGAGATTCGGGTCTCCCTGCGGTCTATCCCGAAATTGCCTCGTTGGGCCCGCTTGATTATTCCGGGATTGACGGTGACTTGCTTGCCCTGCTTTCGACCGTTTCATCGTCCTTGCGCGCTCGCTCCCTTCCTGTCGCGCTGTGCGATCCTTCGAGACCTTTTTTATCGGTCATGACGAACTTTCGGCTTGAGCGGCTCACCGCTCCCGTTTCCGTTTTTTTTTCGCGTCCGGCTTCAGTTCGCGCGCCTGAGCTTGAGGTGACAGAGTCGGACGATGCCGCCCTTGAGGTAGCTAACGGCGTTACGGACACGCTGGTTTCAGGCTTGCTGGTTTCAGAATCCTCTCCTCTTTCCAGCGTTTTTTATCTTTCATGCCCCAGTGACGAGGGGCCAAAACCTGTTTTGATAGAAATCACTTTCAGTAAGCCAACCCAAGCATGGCATATCGAGGATATTTCCATAGACGGCGGAACGTATGCGGCAGCCACTCAGCAGGATTGAGCGGGAATACGTCGTAGGTGAAATCTCTTTAGCGCGGCCTTCGTTCGAGCTCGCTTTCGGAGAGGGCGGTTCCGATGTTTGCGTTTCTGAGTATTTCTTACGTGATGATGTCGTGACCTTCCGATATTCGCTTCCGCTATCTGTGGAAAAAAACGCGGCGATAAAAAAGAACGTACGGGTAAGATTTCTGCATAAGAAACGGTATATGCATTTTTTTACGGACATTCAGATCGATTCAGGTACCGCGTCGTTTCACATTTCACGAGACATCGTTCCCGATGATGATGAGCCGGTTTCGGAAGGAGATCGACTTATTGCGACTCTTTCGGGTCGCACCTTTCGATGCGACGGCCTACCCTCGATCGGGGACGTTCCGGGCAGCGGAACAGTGCCTGATACGGGAACACTATCTGACGACGGACGGGTGGCGGCACTTGCGGAAAAAATGGGTTTATCATCTCACCATCAAGCCGCGCGCGAGCGACTCTATCTTTTTGTATGCGACGTTCGCGAGAATTCTGAAGTTTTACCGAGACTGGCGGGTAGGGGACAGTGTCTGTTTCTTGATCATACAGTAGCCTTGGTAGTAACCTACCTTGGGGAAGCGGACGATACAAATCCATTCAGTTTTGATACGGACAAAACTGCATCGGTTTTGGTTGAAATCGGTTCGCGTTCCATCCGATTTCGTTCAAAAATACTCGGTTGCTTGCGACTTACCGGTCTCGTTTCGGTCGTTGCCCTCGACTGCGGAGAGGCCCATGAGGAAGACAAGCGAGTGCTATTTGAGCGGTATTACAAGAAAATCTATACATAGTCAAAAAAAAACCATCCTTTGAAGGATGGTTTTTTTAATCGGTTCAGGCAGTTATTCCCCGTCGATGGAGATACCATGCCGGCGTTGCGGGTATTTTTTAAGCATCGCGACGCCGTTTCGTTTTTCGTTATACACAAAGCCGCCGTTCCAGTACTCAAGCGCCGCAAAGAGGGCGTTTCCTCCGTCCTGCTCGTCGCTTTTACTCGTTCGGAACGAGACGAATGAGCCAAGATGCTCAAAGTCCTGCTGATAGAGGCATTCAAGACGCTTCCGGTTGAAGTCATTCCATTTGTCGAGATCCTTGAAACCCGAGCCTTCATCCTCTACGATGAGGTGAGCATGTGTTGAGCTAAAGGAATACCAAACGCGTACCTTTTTATTTAGGTCGCAGTCATTTCCGTGTTTGACGGCATTTTTGATAATCTCGCTTATTTGCTGCTCGAGAAGGTTAATTTCCTTAATTTCCAAAGGCGCCGATTGCACGATAAGAAGCGTAAAGTAGCGTATTTGGCGGAAATCAGAGGGAAACTCCTTATAGAGCATGTTCGTCTTGTCGAAGAGCGGATCGCTTCCATCAGCCCGAAGTTCTTTGATAGGATTCATTGTTCTTTATCTCTCCTGTTACGTTAGCCTTCCATCTGCTGGAGCGCTTCTTCGATACTGTTGGTGATCGGAAAATATCCCATCAGCTTGGTTAGTTCAATAACCTTTTTTACGGAACCATGAATGTTCGTGATCGCGAGTTTCAGATTCATTTTTTTGACCGTGGAGCAAATATAAATAAGGGCGCCGATACCGGAAGAGTCGATGTAATCTACCTGCTCGAGGTTTATTATGAAAGACTGGACGTTTTTTTCAAGCATTTTCATGACAAGCTCCTTGAGTTTGTATGAATTGTAGAGATCCATCTCCCCGTTTACATCTATGATGTATACCTCTCCGTTTTTCCTGATCTTAAGTTCCATACTGGGGTGCTCCTTTCTCCTGTGTTTACGCCTTGATCTTCATAATGACGACCGTCTGGTCATCATGGAGGCTCGCCGAGCCGACGAAAGCTTGGATATTATGCTTCACTTCCGCCGCTACGTCTTTCGCGCTCATTCCGCGACTTTCTGATAATACCCGGGAAAGGGACTCTATGCCGTATTGTCGACCCTCTCGGTTGAGTGCCTCAACCACGCCGTCAGTATACAGCATAATAATATCTCCCTTAGCTACTGTCAACTTCATATCCTGATACGCGGACCCGCGCTCAACCCCGATAGGGTCCGTTTTTTGGCGTACGACTTCCGTTTTACCCGTTGCCGCCCGGCAGAGGAGTATTGGCTGGTGCCCGGCGCTCGAAAACTCTATGGCATGCTCGGAGGGAATATAGCTTACAAAGGCGAGGGTCGCATAATGATCCATGTCAATTTTGCCGGTTATTCCCTTGTTTATCCAGTCAAGAACCGTTGCCGGCGTTTTTGTGGTATTGGTGACAAGGTGGAGGATTGACCTGAGCATGATCATGACCATGCTGGATTGAATCCCCTTTCCGGCGACGTCTCCAATGGTAACGACGATTCTGTCCCTTCGTGCGAGGATTACATCGTAATAATCGCCACAGACTCCCTTCGTCGCGTTAAAAAAGGACCCAAATCCTACTTCCGGAAGCTCTGGAAGTCGCTTGGGATGGAGTGTTTTTTGGATTTTAGAGGCAATACTCGCCTCTCGTTCGAGATCTGCCCGTTCAAGCGCTTCCTGGACGCTGTAGACGGTATTAATGGACGCGCCTGCATATTGCGAAAGCATGACTGCGACCCGAAAGTCATCGGCAGAGAATGGCGGGCGTTCTGGTACCCGGGCGACGCCTGCGACACCGACGACACGATCCTTGACCATGAGCGGAACGATAATATAGCTTCCGGGCTTGAGAAAGTCTTCTGGGCCGTTAGCGAATATTCGATCGTCAAGCTGACCGTTTTCGATAAGAACCGGTTTGCCCGTTGCGGCAACCTCGCCAAAAATCGTATCTCCAAGGGCAAATTGGGCATATCTAAAGTTGGTTTCAACGCGAACCGGCTTATGCGGAAGGTCAATCGGTAGCCGATAGGGAGGAGGGAATTTTCCGTTAAAGGCCTTTGAGGTAAGAATGTCCTCAAAATCATCAGTTAGGAATATTACCCCGCCGTCGGCAACCGTATGAGAAATGAGCATTTCGTTGATAAAATCAAGAAGCCTGACGAGATTCGGGTCGCCGGTCATTGATTCTGATACGCGAGAGATAAATTCCTGTCCAATCGATATTAGTGGGTCTTCAACCGCTACTACCGGTTCTTCCGGGAGCAGATCGCCTTCCGGCTGTCGTTCAGCAGTAGCGAATCGACTTGATCCGAGAAGGACGAAGAACGTGAGTAAAAAAAGGCTTGCAAAGACCAAGCCTGCAGAAAGGAAAAAGAGGGAAGAAAAGAATGCCGAAACGACTGTCGCTATAGCGAGAATACCGAGAAAGACGGCAGGAAGGGTGAAAAAGACGGGATCGGGCAGGCGCTTCGGAAAACGACGTGCGGCCCGGAAAAGAAATGCTAAGGATATCCCTTGCACCAGCAAACTGCCCGCCAAAGGCAGAAAAGCGTATGACTCAAATAGTGCTGTTTGCATTATAGTAAAGTGTACCATTGCTCTTCTTGGGCGTCAAGTTTGAAAGAGATTTTTGAGATGCTGGAAAAAACGCCGGAAAAGGCCCTCTGTGGGTGGTTCGGTGATGGCAAAAGAGGCGTCTTCAATCGAAACATCACTCCCATATTTTCCCTTGAGTTCATCCCATTGCTTGATAATCCAAACATAGAGGTCACTTGCCGTTCTTGCCCGAAATTTTCGCAAGAGTTTTTTACGTTCTATAACTTGTATGACCGGCTGATAGACATTTCTATGCCATGAGAGAAGGGCATCCGGAAAGGGAATTTCGGTTGAGATTGATTCGTTCATATAATACTTATGGACAAGAATGTGATTGTAAATCACGTCATATTGGCCGGGACTTGTAAAGTCAAGATGCCAGTTGTCCGTTAAGTCCCCAAAGCCCGTTTCTGCGTAAAAAACCCTCTTTTCATATTGAATAACCTCAGAGAGCACGTTTTCGGGCGTAACGCTGGGCGTAAGCTTGATTTCGCTTTGAAGCGAGATGACCTCGGCGTCTATGAACTCTACCCCTTGCGCCTTGGCGACCGATACGCGGTGATTTCCGTCGCGGACGAAGTATAAGCCGCCGATTTCGTACAGCAATATTGGAGGCAAGTTCACGTCGGTAAGGCGCGCTTCGTCAATGCTTTCCCATCTTCGTCGTAAGTAGGCTGACGTCGGAAGAAAATGATTGTCAAAGTCCCGATATCTTCCCTCGCTTCCGGCGATTTTCGCTATCGGGACCGATTGCATTCCGACGTACACTTCATTCTTAGGTTTCAAGATTTCTTTTACATCATTGAACGATAAAAGCCGTCGTTTGTCTGGATTAAGGAAATTCTGAATTTCATTTACCAACGCCCGGTTTCTTGCGCGGTTAAAGTTATCCTCAGCTTGGTGTTTTACGAAAGAAGTCATGTCAGCGAAGCTCCCGTATCAAGTATGAAATGGCTATATGCGTTGATTACTGTCGTGTCTTCAAACCGCGAAACGCGAACGTCTTGCAAATCATAGAGGTGGATATGCCCATGTATGAGGTAGCGCGGCTTAAACGTCTTCATAAACCAGAGAAAGCAGGAAAACCCCCTGTGGCAGGGATCGCTTTTATCGTGAATTCCCGCTGGGGCGGCATGGGTAACGAGAATATCGAGGTATCGTCCATACTTTAGCCGATTGATCATAAGGGAGGGAATGAGCTTGATAAGTCGCCAACGCATTTGCCCTTCGGTATATTGGTTGAAGCCATCGTTGTATCTCACGGAGCCGGAAGCTCCGGCGAGAAGGATGCCTCCCTCGCGTTTTGTCCGGAACCCGAGATACGTCGCGCCGTGTCCGGTGAAACCGGTGGACGCGAAGGGATTTCGGTATTGTCCCGAAGGAGTTTTGTGATAGAAACCGAACTCGTCGAGATTGTGGTTGCCGAAGACGAAATGCACGGGCTTATTAAGGGACGAGACGATGAACTCAAGATACTCCATCGGGAGATCGCCCGCGGCGATCACGAAGTCGACGTCACGGTACCGCTCTTTGGCGCTATTGCTGTAGACAAGCGGATCTATCTGGTCGGATACGCAGAGAATCTTCATCGCGTATTGGCAGTCATTTCTTGCCGAAGACGTCTATCGACGCGAGCATCTGTTCGAGTTTTTCGCGGCCGATCAGCTCGAGCGGGCGGCTCTCCGCGAATTCGAGGGCAGTCCTCGTGAACCCGGAGCTCGTAATAACGATTCCCCGAATGACCGACTGCTTCTTCATGTCTTCTTGCAAGGTTCGGAGGAACGCGTCCTCGATCAAGTTCGGATCGCGATAAAACAAAATGAGACGGGGCATCTTGCGTACGTTTCGCCATTTTTCCGCGTCGTTTTCCACGGCGATGAGCGCGCACCCGAATTTCGTTTCGCGTATGTCCCGAACGGAGAGGTCGAGACCCTTGTCTGTGATTGCCTTACAGATCGTGAAAAAATCCTCTTTGCCCGCGGTAAGGTATTCTTTGATGTGGTCGTTTGAGCGAAGTTCTTGATACTGCGAGAGCTTCTCGCCAACATCGCGAAAGCTCCGCTTTCTGTTGAATATCTGCTCCCATTGTCCGATCGCTTGGTCGATGTCGCGAAGCTTTTCGTGGCAGGATGCGAGGAAATAGCGGGCATGCAGCGTGTCGTTCGATGATTCGTCCTGAGACGCCTTGAGCGCGCGGTCGAACTCGACGATTGCCTTTTCAGTGCTGTTCGCCTCGAGATAGCAGCATCCTCGTTCTATAAGTGCTTTTTGCTTGAGCTCGGGATCGCGGAGAACTTTCTCGAAGGCGGCAAGCGCGTTTGCGTAGTCATGGCTTTCGCGCAGCAGCTTGCCTTGGTAAAACTGTGCCTTGGTATTTTTCGGGTCGAGTTTAAGCGCTATGGCAATTTCTTGGCGGGCGTCGGCGGTTTGCTTGTTTCGGTATAAAAGGAGCCCGAGGGACGCATGCGCCGCGGCGTGTTTCGGGTCCGTCTCTACGGCCTTTCGGTAATGCGCGAGTGCTTGCTCTGAATTCTCACGTTGTTCAAACAACTGCGCGGTAGTATAATAATGTTCTGCTTGGAAGGGTTCTAGCTTGATCAGGAGCAGTGTTTCCTTAAGGGCTTCCTCAGGCTGGTTGTACTTGAGGAATAATTGCGCTATTGTTTTACGGAACTCTGCTTCCGGGATGTTTTTAGAGAAAAGCGCGGTCGCGTTAACCGTTTTGAATTCCATGAGCGCGAGTTCTGCTTTGCCGTCGCCAAGATATGCCTTCCCGAGGAGATATCGCGCGTCGGCGTCTCTCGGATTGCGGGAAACAATGAGCTTCGCTTGCTTTATGGCTTGGGGATACTTTCCCACGGAGATTAGTTTCGTAATTCCGGCAAGTTGCTGGGGTACGAGGAATGATTTGACGATAAAGACGAGAAGAACTGCCACTCCCGTACCGAGTATGAGAATTATGCCGATAAACATGGATGACATATACTGTAGACTATAGCTTTTATGAGGTATTGTCAAATGAAAGAACCCGCTCGAATCGTTCTGAAACCGTTACTCGCTGTACTACTCGCGCTTTCGTGCGCGACGTCTATGTGGGGTTATGATTTTTTCGCAGAGGGCTTGCGCCTTTTCAAGGAGAACAAACACGCAGAGGCATCGCCGCTTTTATATAAGGCATCGCTTCTAGCGGATACGGATCCCCGCGTGTTTGTCTATCTCGGAATAGCATACCGGCAGACGGGGAAGTATCCGGACGCGATCAGTACTTTTATTCGGGGAACGCAAGCTGCGGGAACCGATAGAAAGACGCTTTTTTTCAATGCGGGATATGTCTATTATATCCAAGGTCAATACCAAGAGGCAGAGTCGATGTACTCAAAGGCGATCGAGATCGACTCGGCCTGGGCACCGCCGTTCGTTAATCGCGCGAACGCGCGAGTAAACCTGCAGCGGTTTTCGCAGGCGATCGAGGACTATACCGCGTATCTCACGCTCGATCCCGCAACCTGGCAACGGGAGCAGATCGTTCAGTTAATCGCGCTTTTGTCCGTCGAGGAAAAGAACCGCTTGGACGCGGCTCAGCGCGCCGAGGCTTCGAAAGCCGCGAGCGAGGCCGAGAAGGCGGCTCAGGCAGAGCGGATGAAACAGCTGATGGACGAAGTTAGCGCGTCGTTGCAGGCAGTTGACGGAGCGAGTACCAGATCGGCCGGTTCCGAAAGCATTCTTGAATATGATGAGGAAGGACAGCTTGAATAGAAGGCAGAAAATAATAATTGGATCGATAGCGCTGCTATTGCTGGTGCTTGCCGGAACCGTCGCCGTATACCTTATCGGCGCCGATTCCAGGCAGGATCCCGCGCGCCTCAGGCAGAACACGCTGACGCTCGTGCGCTCGTACGTCGACAAGGGCGAATACGACCGCGCGCTCGGGCTATTGGAAAACCTTCTGATAGCGAATCCCAACGACGAGGAAGCATCGGAACTGCTTGATATCGTTCTCGCGGCGAAACGCGCCAAGGCCGCGCTCGAGAGCGGAGACGGCTCGATTGATCGGGCGGAGCTTGAGGCCGCGCTGGACGCGGCCCGTCAGGCGGCGGCGCGTATCGCGTCTGCGGCGTCGGCGGCCGAGAGGGCCGCGCGTCGAATAGACGCGTCTCGCAATGAAGGCGACGGGCGTCGCGATAACGACGCTCTCTCCGATTCGAGGGGCGCGCAAGGCGCGGGCGATACAACCGACGGAGGCGCGTCCGCATCAGAGGGCGCGAGCGGGGAAAACGATCGGCTTCGCGGAGAGCGCGAACAGGATGCCGAGGCAAAGAGAAAAGCGCTCGAGGCGGATATAGCCAAGAAAAATAAGGAAACGAAGGCCCGCATCGACGAGGTTAACCGCAAGATGCAGGAAGGCAAGGCTGCCGCCTCGTCGGGGAGCATGCGCTCCGCTCAGTCGAGTTTTAATCAGGCGATAGAATCCTTGCCCGAGGGGGAGAAGGCTTTTGCCGCGCAAAAATACCTTGAAATGGCGGAATCGATGTTCGGGATCGCCGAGACGACCGAGGATAGCACGATAAAAAACGAGGCCTTATCATCGGCGCTCGAGTATGCCAATAAGGCCATAGAGGCGGACCCGTCCCTCGCCGAACCCCATTACCTGAAAGCGCGCGTGTATACGGAGCAAAAGAAAATTCCACAGGCGATAGCCGAGCTCGAGGAAGCCGCCAGGCTCGATCCGAAAAACTACGTATACGCCTATGAATTGGGCAAACTGTACTATTTGCAAAAGCGGTATTCCGAGGCGAAGCAAAGTTTTACGACCGTTACGAAGCTTGAACCGAAATTCGAGGCGGCGTTCTTCAATCTTGGCCTGACGAACAAGGCTCTTGGTCAGAACTCCGCCGCGCTCGCGTCGTTCCGCTCCGCGATCGCGCTGAGAAAGGACTTCGCCCGCGCGCACATCGAGATCGCTCGCATCCAGGACGGAACGGGCGACTCTGCGGCCGCGATTTCAAGCTACGAGAAGGCGCTCGCGATCGCCCCGGCGAACGTATCTGCCCTGCGCGAGTTGGCCGCGATGTACAGCAAGACGGGAAACTATTCCGAGGCCGAGCGGTATTTTCGCGAGGCGTTGACGCTCGGTTCGGACGACGCGCAGACGAATTACAATATGGCGACCGTACAACTTGAGCTCGGAAAAAATGCGATCGCGCTTGATTACGCGAAGAAAGCCGTGGAAGCCGAACCGAGGAACCCAGTCTATCTTTATACATATGGGCTCTCGGGCGAGCGTAACGGGATGAACGACGTCGCGCTTCAGCAATACGCGCGCTCTATCGCGGCGGACCCCAAGTACGTCAAGCCGCGCGTCAATCTCGGCAATATGTATCTTACCGCGAATCGCGTCGACGACGCGCTCAATCAATTGACCGCCGCGTTTACGATCGAAAAGGATAATTTCGAGGCTAACAATAATCTCGGCAAGGCTTATGGGCTCAAGGGTCAATTCGACAAATCGATCGATCATTTCGCGCGCGCCGTCTCGAAGCGGCCGAAGGATCCCGAAGTGAGGGCGAATCTCGCATCCGCATACGTAAGCGCGGGCTTAAGCGAGAAGGCGAGGGATGCCTACGCTGAGGTCGTGAAGCTCGACCCGCAGCGGTGGGACGATCAGTATGAACTCGGTAAGCTACACGTGAGTCTCGGTAACAAAGTCGAGGGAAAGCGCGTACTCGAGGAATTGCTCCGCAAAAAGCCCGACTACGAAAAGGCCGCGGAAGTGCGAACGCTTCTATCCACGCTGTAGCACCTCGCGATTTTCATTACGTTCGGCGTATTCTGCGATAAAGTTCGTCGCGGTCGACTTTAACCCACACTGGGCGACCGTGGGGACAAACGGGATCGGGGAGCGCAAATGCGCGCTCGACTATCGAACGGGCGGTTTCATCGTCGAGGACGTCTCCTTCCTTGCAGGCGGCGCGGCACGCGGCCGACGCGTATATACGCGACACGAGCGCCTCCGCGCCCGAGCGGGCAGAGAGAATGTCTTCGCGCATATCGGCTTCGGTGCCGCTCCAACGCGCGGGAACCGAAGTGACGATCCACGAGCCGTCTCCCGAGGATTCAAGCGCGAAACCCGCCGCGCGGAGCTCGTCTATGACGCGCTCGAGTCTCGCGTCTTCGTCGCGTGATGACGTCTCGATTCGGTACGGCACGAGTAATTCCTGGGCGCCGCCGACCGCCGCCATAAGATCGTTATAGAGAATTCGCTCGTGCGCCGCGTGCTGGTCGATGAGGTACAGCGCGTCGTCTCGCTCAACGGCGATGAAGGTTCCGAGCGTCTGGCCGAGTATGCGGAAACCCGACGATCCCTCATGCAGTTTCGGCATTGTCTTTTCATCGTTGGCCGAGGTACGCGCTGCTGCGTAGAGTGCTTGTGGGCTCGCGGCCGCATATGCCGCGCGGGCAGCATATGCCACATCGGTCGAATGATCCGCGGTCTCGCGATACGAGAATTCGCTCGCATGCGGATTTTGTTCCCGTGCTTCGTTCGCGACCCCGTAGTGCCTGAAGAAATCGCGTATCGTCGAGCTAACCGCGTGGTGCAGGGCGCCCGAATCCCGGAATCGAGCCTCGCGTTTCGCGGGGTGTATGTTGAAATCGACGAGCGAAGGGTCGATCGCCACGAATAGGAGCGCGAACGGGTGTGCGCCGTTCGGGAAATGCCCCTCGCAGCCGTATTCGATCGCCTGTACGAGCGAGTATTCGATGATCCTTCGGCCGTTTACGAAGATCATTAAGTCGCGACGGTCCGCTCTCGCGACCTCGGGACTGCCAAGCGCGATTGAAAAAGAAAAGCCTTCCGCCGAGTTCGAGATTTCGTAAAAAAACGATTCTGGTTCTTTCGGCGAAAGCGCCGCCAAGGCGCGCGCGAGATACGTCTGTTCCGCGGGCAAGACCATTCTCGCCGTGCCGTCGGTCACGAGGCGAAACTCTATTTCCGGCCACGCGAGCGCCTTTTCAGTGAAAACCTGCCGGCACTGCGACGTTTCGGCGGATTGGCGCTTGAGAAACTGCCTGCGCGCGGGGAAGTTCCCGAAAAGATCCGTAATGCCGACGGTCGTTCCCGCGGCAAGTCGCGCGCGCGTCAAGTCGGAGCCCGAAAGCTCCCAGGCTTCCCTCCCGTCTCTTGTGGTTACGATCGAAAGTCGGCTTACCGCCGCGATTGACGAGAGCGCTTCTCCGCGAAATCCGAGCGTCGAAAGGGATAGAAGGTCGTCTTCGGTCGCTATCTTGCTCGTCGTATGAGGGCGCGCGCAGATGGCGAGATCCTCTTTCGTCATGCCGCGCCCGTTGTCGCTGACGCGTAGGGAAGCGACGCCGCCTTCCTCTATCTCGACGGTAATTTTTGACGCGCCTGAGTCTATCGCGTTATCGATCAATTCGCGCACGACGGCCGCCGGTCGGTCGATTACCTCTCCGGCGGCGATCTTTCGTGCGACCTCGGGCGGGAGTTCCCGTATCGGGCGGGCGGAATCAACTCTCTCCAAGGTCCCGGTCCCCAAAGAGCTCAAGCTCCGGCTTTTCGTCGCTCGTCGTGGGCTGATTCATCAATATTTGGATTCTGCCCTCGATTTTATCGATATCCTTTTCGAGTCGCTTCGCGAGGGATATGCCTTCCTCAAAGCAGGCGAGCGCCTCTTCGAGCGGAAGATCGGGGCTGCGGATGCGGTCGCTGAGCGACTCGAGTCGCTCGAGACGTTCCTCAAATTGCTTCATTTCGTTGCCTCCTCGACGCGGGCCTCGAGGCGCCCTTTCGCCAAAATGATTTCTATCGCGCGACCCGCCTGAGTCTGCTCGGCCGAGGTTATGATCGAGCGGGTTTCGCCGTCGCGTACCATGGAATATCCGCGTTCAAAGATGGCGGTCGGATTTGACCCTTCAAGTTTCTCCGTCAATATCTCGACGCGATGCCGTACCTCCCGGACGCGTATCGAGAGCGCGTCAAGCAGAGCTTCCTTCGCGTCGTCGAAGCGGAGCAGAAAGGGTTGCTCAATCCGGCGAAACCTGAGTTCGAGGGATTCTGGCGCGAATTGCCCGAGCATGAGGCGAACGCGGTCGACGCGGGAGGCGATTGACGTGCGGAGAATCTCAATGGCTGAATCGACCCTGTACGCGACGTCTGACCGCTGTGGGCACACGAGTTCCGCCGCGGCCGAAGGCGTCGGGGCCCTGAGGTCGGCGGCGAAATCGGAAAGGGACCAGTCGATTTCGTGCCCGACCGCGCTTACGATCGGAATTTCCGACGCGGCTATCGCGCGCACGACGACTTCCTCCGAGAAGGGAAGGAGATCCTCGAGGGAGCCTCCTCCGCGTCCGACGATAATGATGTCTCCGAGCCGATGAAGGTTCGCTATCTCGATTTGGCGTGCGATGCTTTCCGCCGCCTCGGCTCCCTGCACCGCGGCGGGGAGAACCGTCACGTCAATGCCAGGATTCCGCCTTCGTATGATTTGGACGATATCGCGGACGGCGGCGCCCGTCGGGCTCGTCACGACGGCGACGCGGGACGGCATGGAAGGCAACGAGCGCTTGCGGTCGGGATCGAAGAGGCCTTCGGACGCGAGGCGGCGCTTTCGTTCCTCGATGATCCGTAAAATGTCACCGGAACCCGCGAGATCCATTTTATCGATGACGATTTGATAGGTGCCTCGGGCCTCATAGACGGAAAGCGTGCCTGTCGCATGCACGAGCATTCCGTCCTTCGGGGTAAAGCCGAGCGTTCGGCTCTTTCCTTTAAACATAACCGCGGATAGGGCGCTTGTTTCGTCCTTGAGCGTGAAGTAGAGGTGTCCCGAGCTCGATGGCCGATAGTTCGAAATTTCTCCCTCTACGGTCAGGGCCGGAAAGGACGTTTCTATGAGTTCTTTTACGAGAGCGGTGATTTCGGCTATCCGGAGCGGTCGGTCGGCGGCCATGACGTAACCCTACCATGGAGGGGAAGTTTCCTCAAGCGGATCGGAGAGGTGCCGATAATCTACGCAGAATGAAAACCCTTGCCGTACTCTTTGCCGGAGAGCTGAACGACTATTCGCTGGAGCCCCTTTCGGGCGGCTCGTCCGCCTTCGATCGTTCCGTGTCGACTATGTGCCGTCTGCCGGGCGTAAAGCGCCTTTGTATCCTCTCGTCCCGAACCCATCTTGACGGGTACCCGTCGCCGTCCGGCGAAATTCTGAAAGCCCGCGCGTCAGTCGTTGTAGCGGGCGATATCGTGCCCGAATTTATCGAAGAAAGCGCATGGACGGTCGAACGTTTGTTTTCTCGGCTCGCGAGCGAGTCGGAGGGTTTCGATCGCGTCGTGTTTGCGTTCGCTGACCAACCGCATATGGACGTAGCTTTTTCAGAAAACCTTTCCGAGCTTCATATTCGCTATGCTGCGGAGTATACCTTTGCCGACGGCTATCCGCAGGGACTTGCGCCCGAATATCTCGCGCAGGGGATACTTCCCGTGCTCGCGCGACTTTCGAAAGGCGACACTGCGAAGGTAAGCCGCGGCGTCATGTTCGACGTCATTAAAAAGGACATCAACTCATTCGATATCGAAACGGACATCGCTCCTGTGGACCTCCGGCACCTCAGGATTCTTCTCGCGTGCGACACGCGCCAAGGAAAGCTTTTGTGTGAAGCGCTTGACGGGATTACCGGCGGAAACTACGCGGATTTCGCGCGTGAACGCGCCGTGTCGCTCCGGACGGTTCCGAATTTCTACGCGGTCCAAGTCGCGGGGCGATGCCCCTTCGAATGCGTCTTTTGTCCGTATCCCGCCTTTTGCTCGAGCGGATCTGGGCTGTCAAAGGGAGGAAGCGCGACTTCTCGCGCGGATACGATGTCCGTCGCCGATTTCGAGGCTCTTACCGATAAAATCGCCGTCTTTTCGGAAACGGCCGTCGTCTCGCTTTCTTTATGGGGCGAGTGCTCGTATCATCCCGACGTGACGGCACTCGTTTCGTCGATACTGAGGCATCCTGGGCTTTCAGCGCTTATTGAAACAACCGGTATCGGGTGGAAAGACGAGGTCCTTGAGTCGATCGCGCGAGTGGCGCATGACGCGGGACCGAGAATAGACGGCCGTCGTTCGATTGATTGGATCGTTTCGCTCGACGCGATGACGAGCGAGCGATACGAGTCCCTTCGGCGCTTGCCGGGCGGGGAAAACTCGACTTCCCTGTTTCAGGAGGCGACGAGTTTCGTAGATCGCGCCTCTCAGCTTTTTCCTGAGGCCGTTTGGCCTCAGACGCTTCGAATGACGGCAAACGAAGAGGAGCTCGAGACCTTCTATCGCCATTGGAAGGAGACGCTTGGGCGCGTGATCGTGCAAAAATGCGACCATTTTTGCGGAACTATCTCCGATTTACGCGTCGCTGACCTGTCCCCGCTCCAGCGCCACCCCTGCTGGCATATAACGCGCGATATGAGTATACTCATCGACGGAACCGTTCCATTGTGCAGGGAAGACCTTTACGCGTCCCGTTCCTTCGGAAACGCGCTGAGCGGAAACTTAAGCGAGATTTGGTCCGGCTTCCAATCCATGTACGAGCATCACGTGAACAACAGCTTTGAGGGGATGTGCGGAGCCTGCGATGAGTACTATACCTGTAATTTTTAACGAACGAAAAGTACCGCACACGATTGTCGGGGGGACCGTTCGCAAGACCGACGAGGACTCTTCTCCCTTTAGCGTCATATTGCTCAATAGGGGCGGGCGATACTATCGCTCGGCCGTTTTCTCGAATCTCGAGGCCGCCGGCTGTTCCTCAGTTATTTCCGTGGAACTCTCGAGCGAGCCGTACGACATCGAGAACCTGTCGGTGCGCTTTCCGTCGGTCAAGTTTCTCGTACCGCTCGAGAAGGTAACCATCGGGGAAATGATTAATACCGCCATGGCCGAAGTATCCTCTCCGCTCGTACTCGTCGTCTGGAACGACGTCAAGGTGACTCCGTCAAGCATTCCCGCGCGACTCGTCGCCCGCGTCCGCGAGGAAGGGACGCTCTGCGCCGCGCCGGTTCTTTCGAGCGAACGGCTTGAGACCCTGCCGGTCCAGATGGTTCCCGCCCTCAATAAGGCGTCGTTTCAGGTAGAGCCGATGCCTTGCTATCGCGACGCCTCGCCAACCGTCTATCCTTTCGATTTTATGGGAATATACAACCGCGAGAAATTCATTCAGCTCGGCGGTTTCGACCATACGATTCGGAACCCGTACTGGCAAAACCTCGACTTTGGCTTTCGCGCGCACCTATGGGGCGAGCGCGTGATACTCATGACGTCCTTTCGCCTCGCGTACGAAAGCGAGGTTCCGAGAGAGGACGTTACCGTCGACGCGTCCTATATGGCCTTTTTCCTGAAAAATCTTCTTGCTGTTCATCGTAAGGATGAGGCCTTAATACCGATTTCGCGCTTTCTTTCCTATGCCGCCACGTCGGGCATGAATCCCTTCGATGCGTGGTCGCGGTTTTCCGCCGCGAGGAAATGGGTTCGGGTTAACCGCTATCGGTTCGCCCGAGACGCCGTCTCGCTGGTACGCGATTGGGAGCCGTTCGTCCAATGACGGGCGCCCTATCCCCGACGGTCGTAGTACTGCAGGCTCGGCTCGATTCGTCCCGTCTTCCCGGAAAGGCACTCTTTGACCTTGCGGGAAAACCGGTTATCTCGCGCGCGATGGAGTCGCTTCGCGCGGTTCCAGCGGATCGATGGGTGCTCGCGTGCGACGAGGCGTCTTATGACAGGCTCGAGCCGTTCGCGCGCGAATCGGGATTCGAATGCGTCGCGGGCCCAAAGGAAGACGTGCTTGCGCGGTTTTGCCTCGCGATCGAGAAAACAGGCGCTGCGACGGTGCTTCGGGCGACCGGTGACAACCCCTTTGTTTTCGCCGACGCGGCCGCCGAGAGCCTTAAGCGTTTCGAAGCGCTCAAAGGGGCAGGCGAGAGATGCGACTACTTTACCTTTACCGGAATGCCGCATGGTAGCGGCGTCGAGGTTTTTGACGCGCGCCGCCTGATCGAGGCGTGTCGGCTTACCGATTCGCCGTACGACCATGAGCACGTCGGGCCCGCGATGTACGCGCATCGAGACAGGTTTTTCTGCGTCTTTGAGAATTCTCCCCAACGATGGCTCCTCGAGCGCGCGCGGATAACGATAGATACCCAAGAGGACTTCGATCGCGCCTGCGCGATCGCGCGGCGCGTGCTGTCTCTCGGTGGGTCGTTTCCCTTCTCGAGCGAGGACGTCATTGCCGCATGGCGGTATGTTGACGAGCCGATTCTCGCGGTAGCGGCCAACGGGCCCGGTACGGGGCATCGCTCGCGAATGCGGGATATCTCGGTTTCCCTGTCGGAGTCTTTTCGCGTAATTGAAGCACTCTATGACCCGAGACGCAACTCCCTTTCGGTCATTGAGAATCATGATGCCTCTTGCGGCGCGGATGAGTCCGATTCGATTCAATCGGCGATTCCCCGGCGCGCGGCTCTCGTAATCGTCGACGCGTTTCGATCGAGTCATTCTATAATGAAACGGCTTTCCGGTATCGGTCCGGTCGTGACGCTTGATGACGGCGGACCTGGCCGAAATCACGCGGATTACGTGCTCGACATAATCCCCGGTTCCGGCGACGGCGCGATTTCCGTAAACCGCACGGAACCGGGGTTTTTACCCCTTCCCGCAAATAGAAGAAAAATAAATGATAGTCCCGTCACCTCCGCTTTGGTAGTCGCGGGGGGAGATAACGGCGCCTCGCTCGCCCTTCCGGTCGCACGCGTCCTCGCTTCGCTGATTGCGGACGTTACCGTTATCGATCCCGCGTGCGAGGTTGAGCGCACTGAGGGCCCCGTTCGCGTTATCGGACCGGTAGCGCAGCTTCGGGAGCGTTTATGCGAATATGACCTTATCGTGACCCATTATGGCTTCACCGCCTTCGAGGCCCTCGCCGCGGGTTCGCGCGTACTTCTTTTTTCCCCGACGCGGTATCATTATCGCCTTGCGCGTGGCGCGGGATTTTCGGCCATACCATTCGGAAAAGTCCGCTCGGGCTCGCTCTCACGCGCGATGACGTCGGCGCTTTCCCGCGCGATCGAAGACGCCATCAATGAGCGGCCGGCGCCTCTGCCGATTACTCCCGAAACGGAAAGTAAGGATCTTTCGGCGGAGCTCAAACGACTCGCGACGGGCATTCGCGTCGCGTGCCCGCTGTGCGGCTCGGTGAATCGCCGTCGCGTGCTCGCGCGCGCTCACGACAGAACGGTCGTATCCTGCGCGCGGTGCGGCATGGACTATCTTTCGTATCATATTCCCGTAGGCCCGTCGTACGGTGAATCGTATTTTTTCGAGGAGTACCGCTCGCAATACGGCAAGACTTACCTTGAGGATTTTGACGCGATCAAGGCGCGCGGGCTCGCGCGCATGCGCCAGATTTCACGCGTGCGCCGGCTCGCGAGCGTGGGGCGCTCTCTTCCGGCGAAGGACGCTTCGCCTGTTCCTGCGGTATTCGATGTCGGGTGTGCGTATGGACCGTTTCTTGCGGCCGCCCGTGACTGTGGGTGGAATCCAAGCGGTACCGATGTATGCCAAGAGGCCGTGTCTCACGTGCGCGACGTTCTTGGCATTCCCGCGGTTCACTCATTTTTCCCCTCGTTGCATGAGGCCGACGTTCCGCCTCCGGGAACATTTGACGCCGTTACGCTCTGGTTCGTCATCGAGCATATTGATCGTCTCGCTCCCGTGTTTGAAAGAATTCGCGCGCTCTTGCGCCCCGACGGTATTCTGGCTTTTTCGACGCCTTCGGCCGTCGGTATTTCCGCGACGCGAAATCGCGCGTCGTTCTTTAAGAACGGGCCCCTTGACCATTACACGATTTGGAATCCCCGTACCGTGCGAAAACAGCTTTCCTCGCATGGATTTATCGTGAGGCGAATCGTTTCCACCGGACATCATCCCGAGCGATTCCCGCTCGCTTCGCGAATTCGTCCCGGCTCTTTCGTCTGGAAGGCCCTTGAGCTTGCGAGTCGTTTTTTTTCTCTCGGCGATACCTTTGAGGTGTATGCCAGTAAGGCATCGACGGGCAAGGCGAGCGAAACAATGATGAAGGGCGTTTGAAGATGAGTAAGCGAATATTGATACTAGGCGCGGGGTTTATGCAGGGTGTCGCGATACGGGCAGCGAAGGCACGGGGTTGGTACGTCGTCGCGGTAGACGGAAATCCATCGGCACCGTGCCGGGATATCGCCGATAGGTTCGAGCCGATTGACCTGAAAGACGTTCGCGCTCTTGTAAATCTTGCCATTAAACTGAAAGAATCGACTGGCCTTGACGGCGTTATGACTGCGGCCACCGATTTTTCGGTGTCAGTCGCCGCGATAGCGAAGGCGTGCGGTTTGCCGGGACATAGCCTTGAAGCGGCGAAAAACGCCTCGGATAAAATCCTCATGCGCGAGCGGTTTGCCGAGGCGGGCATTCCGTCTCCCGCGTTCGTCGGACTCGGCGCCATGGATATTCCGGTAGCACGGGGTATTCTTTCCGCGCGCCGTATCGATTTTCCGCTTGTCGTCAAGCCCTGCGATAACATGGGCGCACGAGGTTGTCGCCGGGTAGATAGCCCAAAAGCGCTCGATATGGCCCTTACCGACGCGGTTCGCTATTCACGTACCGGGCGGGTGATCGTCGAGGAATACATGGATGGCCCCGAGTTTTCCTTCGAAGCCCTCGTGTACGACGGTCAATTCAGGATGACCGGTATGGCCGATCGCCATATCCGCTTTCCCCCCTATTTTATCGAAATGGGACATACGATACCGTCCCGATTTCCCCCTTCCGACCTTGCGGCGCTCGAGCGTGTTTTCCGTGACGCGACGCGCGCCCTTGACCTCACGCACGGCGTCGCGAAGGGAGATCTCAAGCTTACGGCCAAGGGACCGATGGTCGGAGAAATCGCCGGAAGAATGTCGGGAGGCTATATGTCGGGATGGACGTATCCCTATTCTTCCGGAATCGATTTGACCGGGGCGGCGCTCGATCTAGCCGTCGGCATTCGCCCCGTCGCGTTAGAACCAAGCCTCCGATCCGTCTGCGCTGAACGGGCGTGGATATCCATACCCGGAATCGTCTCGGAGCTCGTTGGCCTCGAGGTCGCGCAGTCCTTACCCGGCGTGCGCGACGTGTTTCCGAGATCGCTCGCGGGAGATTCCGTCGCCTTTCCCCGAAACAACGTCGAAAAATGCGGTAACGCCATCGCTGTTGCCGACGACTACGACAGCGCGGCTCGGCTCGCGGAAGCCGCCTGTCAATCCGTGTTTCTCAGGCTTCTTCCGCGCAATGCGGAGACTGATTCTTTCCTCAGTCAGTTCTCTGACGACTCCTTCCCGCCGTCGGCGTTTGATTGTGACATATCCACGCTCGGGAGTTCGTGGTCGACGGAAACGCACGAGATCGGCGGTCGACCCATCGAGATTCCGAAACCGCTTATTGCCTGTATCGATACGTCCGTCGACTGGCAGGGCCGTACCTTGCGCGAAGCGATCGAAGCCGCGCTTGCGTATGAGCCGGGTTTACGCGACGCACTGAGCGCTTCCGATGCGCGGGCCGCGTCTCTGTGGAGGGCCTTGATACGGGGCGGAATTCAAGGGATAGTATACGTCTATGACAGCCATCGCCCATAGCGTTCGCCATCATCGCACCTCGATCGGCGTAATCATCCTGATTTTATTACTCTCCTGCAGAGGATCGTTGGACGCCGAAGTCCCGCGCGTCGAGCTGACGCTCACCGATCTTTCTGAGCGCCTTTCGGCACAAGCTTTCTGGGACCCCTTGAGCGGCGTGGTTATTCTCAAAAAAAATGGGCATTTGGCGAATTTTCGCCTCGATGACGAACTTGTTATTTTCGATTATGAAGAGTTTGCCTTGTTGGACGTGCCGCGACGAAGCTCGAAGGGTTTTTCGGTAACCGAAGCCTTTATAGACCGCATTGCCTCTTTTTTCGATACACAACCGCCTCCCGTTTCCTATCGCGTCGGGGCTATACTCATTGATCCTGGACATGGCGGAAAGGATCCTGGTGCCATCGGTACCGCGAAAATCAACGGTTCAACGGTTACTGTCCGCGAGAAGGATGTCGTACTCAAGGTTGCGAAAGACCTTCATACGCGTCTTAAGACTACGTGGCCGGATAAGCAAATCCTGCTAACTCGGACAGGAGACACCTTTCCCAGCCTTGAAGATCGCGTGGAAATGGCGAATTCCGTTAAATTACAGCCGCATGAGGCAATCCTGTATGTGTCTATACATGCGAATTCCGCCTTTAACAAATCTTCGTCAGGCTTCGAGGTATGGTATTTGACCCCAGACTATAGAAGGACGGTCATCGATAAAACCGATACGGCCTCAAGTGACATTTTGCCGATCCTCAATTCTATGATGGAAGAGGAATTCACGACAGAAAGCATTTTAATCGCAAAAAGTATAATGGAAGGTTTACACGCGCAAATCGGTTCAATAAGCCCCAACCGCGGTATAAAGGAAGAAGCGTGGTTTGTCGTCAGAAACGCAAAAATGCCAAGCGTACTCGTTGAGCTTGGATTCGTAAGCAATCCCGCCGAGGCCCGACTTTTGGCCACTGATGAGTACTTGAAGAAGTGTTCGGCCGGTATATATAATGGATTAGCGGCATTTATCGCCCATTTTGAAGGATCACGAGGGTTTACGGCACAGAGATGAAAGAAATATATGAACAAGTACGCTCCTACGTTAAGATAACCGGACAGCGCATCCAAGAGACACACCCACTGCTTCAGGGTATAGCTTTTTTTTCAGTCGTTCTTGTGCTTTCTTTGTCCTTTTTATCCGTTGTGACTCGTCCTTCTTTGAAAAGGACCGTTTTTTTCTTTCCCGCGGGAGAACGAGGCACAATTAAAACGGAAATAAGGTATCTTCCCGTAAATAAGGAAACCTCTGAGCGGCTTATTCTTTTTCTCGACGAATTGTTGCTCGGGCCTATTTATCCGGGCGTAGTTCCGCTCTATCCTACGTCTGTTCGTCCCAAACGTGCGTTTATTCGCGGTTCTGAGGCCTATATCGACGTAACTGGCAATGCAGAAGACTATTTGGAGATTGGCGTGCTTCCCAAGGTCGCTTTTGAAATTTTTAAAAAAAATGTTTGTACAAATTTCAGAAATGTTGCTAAAATACACTTGTATATCGACGGTAGGGAGGTATATGGCAGTACAACCGATGCCGACGCGGAGTCATCTGATAAAAAGCGTTGACAAAAGGGATTACTTACGTATACTTATATCTTGACCGGCAATACTACGTGCTTTTTTTAAAGGAGCTTCGAATGAAAAGGAAATTCATAATTGTTGCGATCGCCCTGCTTCTAGTAGGTGCCTTTGCGATGGCCGAAGGAAAGGTCCTGATTGATTTCAACCTATTAAACGCCGATATTCAGACTGGCGCAGAAGGACGGAAGATCCCGCAGAACCGCCGGACCATCATGGACTATTCCAATGTTGCCGGTGCTTCCTTTACCGACGATCAGAAAGGTCTTATGAAGACCTCCCTCGCCCTGGCTAACTGGGAAGTGGTGCTCAACTCTTCCGCCAGGAACGTAACGAGCGTCTCCGTTTCCCATGCAAAAGCCGCTCCGGTCAGCCAGAATGCTTCCAAGTTCAAAGGCGAAAGCATCCTTGGTATACGGGTTAATTTCCCGAACTGGAACGCGAATGCCAACGCCCTCGTAAAGCCCCCCTTTGAGATTCCGAGCTATGAGCAGTATGCCCAGGTCAATGATGATGGCGTCGTTCAGGAACCCACTGAAGAAGATAAGTCCAAGGGTGTGACCCGATTCG
The DNA here is from genome assembly GCA_964429975.1 of uncultured Treponema sp. Taxonomy (GTDB): domain Bacteria; phylum Spirochaetota; class Spirochaetia; order Treponematales; family Treponemataceae; genus Teretinema. The sequence goes on along the minus strand of CAYSEA010000011.1, from coordinate 23,061 downwards.
AAGAAGGACATGGCGTCGTAAAGAACGTTGGTGTCGTGAAGTCAATCGCGGTAAATACCTATGGAATGAACTTCCCTCATGGCCTGTATGTCGTTATGAAGAACGAAGCGAACGAAGAACAGCGCTATTTCATGGGTTACCTCCGCTTTGACGGCTGGAGGGAGCTCGTATGGCAGAATCCCGAATACGTTTCTGAGATTCGTACTCGCGAAGTTCGCCTGTATCCGGCGTATCCGACCGCATTCCCCTACCAGAAGTTTATGGGCTTGCTTGTGACCCGCGATGCGGCTCACGACGGTGGTGATTTTGTCGCCTACTTCAAAGACGTCAAGATTATCTATGACAAGGCCGTTCTGAATACCGTTCGCGACTTTGCCGATGAAGATCTCTGGGGTATCAATACCAAGAAGGAAATGGAACGCAAGCAGCTTGAAGTGAGCCGCTTTGGTAACGTCCAGGTTCTTCGCTTCCTTGAAGCAGAGAAAATGGCTACCGAAAAGGGATTTACCCCTGAAGAAGGCTTTAACGCTGATGGTTCTTCCGCCGCTCCTGCGACGAACCCCTAATATTTCACTGTTAGTTACTAAGGGACCCTTCAGGGTCCCTTTTTTTGTCCCCTACGGCCTTCATACGCGTTCATGTTGCCAATCAAAGCTTCACCGCGTATACTATAACTAATTATGCCGAAACAACATCGATCGGTTCCTTGGCTTCCCGACCGTGAACGGCTTTCTGAGCTCTATGAGGGGTATCAGGCCGCCTTTGTCACCTTGTTGGAACGAACCGAGAGTCGTTTAAAGGATTGCATTCGCGTTTCGTCCGTACCGACGTTTAAAGGGCGTATTAAGTCTTTTCCAAGCTATTACCGTAAGTTATTACGTCTCATGCCAAACGGCGTTACCACTAATGGCGATTTACCGATTATTTCCGATATTATCGGTATACGGATTATTTGCGCGTTTCTTGAGGACTTGACCCAAGTTGAACGTATTTTACAGGATAACTTTACCGTTCAAGAAGTAGAACGGAAGGGTGCTGACCGCACTTTTCGTGAGTTTGGGTACGAATCGACTCATATTCTTCTTGGAATTCCGGATTCCTTAAAAGCCGGCCTTCAATTACCGAAGGGTTTACTGTTCGAAATTCAAGTACGAACCATTTTGCAGGATGCTTGGGCCGAAGTGGAGCATGAGCTCGTCTATAAATCGGAATTTTCGCCGTTCGACTTGCCATTAAAACGAAAACTTGCGTCGATTAACGCGAGCCTTAGCCTCGCGGATATCATTTTTCAGGAAATTCGCGACTATCAGAATAAGCTCAACCGCGAGCTCGACAAACGGCGGGGCAGTTTTTATAACAAGGCCGACGATCAGTCCGATTTGCATCTTTCAGACGATCGCGATTATCTACCGGTTTCCGACTCAATCGGCGATATGTCTTCGCCGTATGTCCCGGGAACGATAGATGACATGATTCTCGACGCGATTGAAGCGCATAATCGCGGTGATCTCGACCGAGCCGCCATGATATATACGAAGATAATCGACGCGGCTCCCAACGCCACGGTACTTTCGGTTATGTATAAGCATCGCGGCATGGCGTATTTTTCCCAATCCCGATATGAAGAAGCTCTTGCGGATTTCTTAAAAAGCGCCGAGAACAACGCGACCAATTTCAGGGCCTACTACTATGTCGGAATCGTGCTCGGCGTAATGGGCAGAAACGCGGAAGCGTGTGAGGCATTTACCAAATCGCTCGAATTGCATCTTTACCAACCCTACGTGTATTTTAGGCGCGCACAATCGTATTTTCATCTTGAAATGTATATGGAAGCCTTGGCCGATCTCGATAAGGCGGTATCGCTTGGGTACAGACGCGATGACGAGCAACGGCTTAGGATCATGATCACGCAGAAGCTCGATGTCGTATAGCTTGACAATACGGAGACCGTTTGCTATAAATAGCAACGAAATAGCGGCGCAATGCCGATTTCGCCTGTCTCCTTCGTCTAGTGGTTAGGACATCGGGTTTTCATCCCGACAACAGGGGTTCAATTCCCCTAGGAGATGACGGTCCGGAAGGACGCTGAGGTAAGGACGGATGTCCTTACCTTTTTTTTTCCCCGAAGGGGGCACGCAGTGAACGACATCGACACCCGTTTCTCTTCCGATGTGCGGATTCTGATGAAGGACGCGATTCGGGACTCCAGCGGAAACGAAGTGTTTTTCGCCGGCACGCTTGACGGCGCCGGAACCGTTACGGAAATATCCATAATCGCGCGCGGACATGATTCCGCCGTCCCCATCGTCCCTCCGGCGCTCGACGGAGCCGAGGTGCTCGTGCATAATCACCCATCGGGAGGGCTCACGCCCAGCGAGGCTGACCTTTCTATTGCCGCCAGATACGCAGAAGCGGGTGTCGGCTTTTATATTGTCGATAACGACGTAAACGAAGTGTACGCGGTCGTTGAGCCCGTACTGCGAACGGAAAAGGTTCCGCTCGACGGCGACTATCTTTCCGGCCTTCTTGATGAGACAGGTCCTCTCGCGCTGAGATCGGATACGTATGAGGTCAGGCCGACCCAACTCGCGCTCTGCGAATCCATCGCGCGCGCCTTTAACGAAGGATCTATCGGCGTTTTCGAAGCGGGCACGGGCGTCGGTAAAAGCTTCGCATACCTGCTGCCCGCGATGAGCTGGGCGCTCGATAACAAGGATCGCGTCGTCGTATCGACCGGAACGATCAATCTTCAGCAACAGCTAATCGAGCGGGACATACCGATGGCCCAAGAAATGCTTGGCCGAGCGGTGAAGGCGGTCTTGATCAAGGGCCGTCAAAACTACGTGTGCCGCCGCCGCCTATCAGAAGCGCTCGGGGAGCGTGACCTATTCGACGAAGAACTCGAGGAGCTGACGAAGATCGCCGAATGGGCCGAGGTGACGGGCGACGGGAGCCGCTCGGACATTCCGTTCATGCCGAAAGAGGCCGTTTGGTCTCGGGTTTGTTCGGAGTCGGACGCATGCATGGGCATGCGGTGTTCCTTTCACGAGGGATGTTTCGTCATGCGCGTGAGAAAAGAAGCCGCTTCCGCCTCCCTTCTCGTCGTCAATCACCATCTTCTCTTCGCCGATCTCGAGGCGAGGATGATGGGGGCGGGCTACGACGATACTGCCGTACTGCCGCCGTTCCATCACATCGTGTTTGACGAAGCGCATGCGATGGAATCGGCCGCCACGAGTTTTTTTTCCGAATATTTCACTCGCTTTAAGCTTACGAAACAGTTGAACGTCCTCCATCGCTCGCGACGAGGCGCCATAGCGGGTCACCTCATGGCTCTAGAGCGACTTTCCTCGTCCGCAGGCGAAATGGGAAAAGCGCTCGCCGCGATTAATGCCGTCAAGGACTCGTACGTAACGGTCGAGAGCGCAGCTCTCGACGCGCTTGGTTCCGATTTTTCCTGGCGTCTTTCCCAGGCAACGCGGGCTTCGGCGGGCCCTGTATTAGGTGCCCTTTCTGAGCTTCGCAAAAAGATCTCCGAGCTCGCGGGAATTATTCGCGAGGTGCTTGAGGGCATCGCGGAAGAAGATCAGGATGACACGATTGTATGGGAATCGAAGTTCTCGCTTCGCCGCCTTGAGTTTATCGGCACTCTTTCCCTTCACTTTCTGGAATGGGAGGAACGACCTGAATCCGTTTTTTGGCTTGAGCGTCTCAAGCTTCCGTCGCGCGCCGCCAAGGGGGCAGGGGATGGCGCCTGGTATCCACGGTTCGTGCAGACGCCCCTTTCCGTGGCGCCCATGATGAAAGAGGGGGTGTTTGACCCTTTTCGCACCGTCGTCTGCGTTTCCGCGACCTTGCGCATCGCAAACTCTTTCGATTACTGGATGCGCCGCACGGGCGTTTCACTCGTCGAGCGAGAACGCGTGATTTCGGGAGTGTACGACTCGCCTTTTCCGTATAAAACGAACGTCCTTCTCGCCATACCCGACTCAGGTCCTTTGCCCGACGAGCAGGGGTTTCAGGATTTCGTTGAGAACGCCATCGTTTCTCTTCTCGGCGCTTCAGGCGGCCACGCCCTCGTTTTATTCACTTCGTACGATTTGCTCAAAGCCTCTTGCGCCCGCGCCCGCGCCGCTCTTTCGCCGCTCGGCATGACGATACTCATGCAGGGCGATGACGATCGAACTCGCCTGCTTGAGGCGTTTCGCTCGGATGAGTCGAGCGTTCTCTTCGCGACGGATTCGTTTTGGGAGGGTATCGACGCGCCCGGCGAGGCCCTTATGCACGTCATCATCGTAAAGCTTCCCTTCAGGGTACCGAACGATCCGGTTCTTTCCGCCCGCGCGGAAGCGATTGAGCTTGAAGGGGGGAATCCCTTTATGGACTTGAGCCTTCCCGAGGCCGTTATTCGCTTTCGCCAAGGTTTTGGGCGCCTCATGCGCAGAAAGACCGATCGAGGCGTCGTTACCGTTCTTGATCGAAGAATCGTCGCCAAGCGATACGGTAAAGTATTCATTGACAGCATTCCGGAGACCGCTCGCTCTGTCGCGCCGCTACCGGAATTATTGATTCGCGTCGAGCGATGCGTGTATCCTTAAGGATGGAGGGTTCGATGAGGCTTTTGATTTCCATTTTCGCCGTTTTTTTGCCGATTGGTGGATTGGCTATCGTGCATCTTGCGGTATACGCCGTAAGCGTTTCGGCGGCTCTTCGGCTCAATCGCTGGGTTTCAACCGTCTTTGCCCATCGCATTTTCTCGGTTATGTCGACGTATCTTGGTTTTCGCTTTGAGGGAAACAAGGAAAGCCTATCGATGCTTCCGGAACGGTATCTCGTTATCGCTAATCATCAGAGTCTTCTCGACATACCCCTATTAATGCGCTATTTAGACGGATCTCGCCTTCGATTCGTCGCTAAAGAAGAGCTTGCCCGTCACGTCCCGCTCGTTTCGAGGATTCTTCTGACGGATAAACATTGCGTCATCCCGAGAAAGGGGAGTCCCTCACGGGCCATGAGAATAATGGATGATTTTGCCGATCGCGTGCTCGAGAAAGGTTGGATACCGGTAATTTTTCCCGAAGGAACCCGTTCACGCGATGGGAGTTTGGGAACGTTTCATGCCGCTGGATTCAGGCGTTTTCTTGATAAGGCCCCCATGCACGTCGCGGTATGCGCGATAGAGGGTGGATGGAAAGTTGGCTCCCTAAAAGGCATCGCGCGGGGCACTCAAGGCGGTAAGTATCGCGTTGAGGTACTCAAGGTATTTTCGGTGCCGATTGGAAAAGCGGAACAAATGACGATACTCGACGAAGGGAAGGCCTTAATTCAGAAAAAACTCGACGAGTGGCGCGCTTTGGAGCTGTAGCACCTGTCGTGTAGTATAGTAATCAAGGAAAAAGACAAAACAAAGGGAATCCCGAGGGATTCCCTTTCCAGCGTACAGGCCTTGTTCAAGGCGGTTGTTATTTGAAGTCCTTCGGTCGGCGTTCGGTGCGCTTGCACTTTCCGCATTCCGCAACATTCTTCAGTTTTCCGCTTTCAAACAGGGTTTTCATAATGACCTCGCCGCCACAGGGACACATAAACTTGTGCGTGGTTACCGTGGTACGAGAGTTCTTACTTGCTCCACCCATCTAGAATCTCCTGAAAACAAATATGCAAAAATAGTATAGAAATATACCGGAGATGTCAAGTAAATCAGACGCTGAAACCGCGATTAACGTACTTTGACCCTTGACGAGCGGCGCTCGTTTTGGTAGTCTCTTGAAATAGATTTATTTCGGGGGTTCCCTTTGGCAGTGAAAAATGCGTCTGCGGTCAAACGACATAAGCAGAGTGAAGTACGGCGAATAACAAACAAGGCTGTAAAGAGTTCCGCGCGCTCGAGCGCCAAAAAATACGTCGCGAGCGTTCAGGCCAAGGACTCGGTTCTTGCTGGTACCCTTCTTCGGGAGCTGGTTAAGGAACTCGATACCGCCGCGCGCAAGGGCATTATCGCCCGTAACGCCGCCGCACGCAAGAAGTCTCGCATGCAGAAGTTGTACAACGCCTCCTTTAAGGCCCAGTAATAGTTTTTTTGCAGTCCCGAGACGAGAGCCGTAACGGTCATAAGATCGTTACGGTTTTTTTTTCTTAACAATGGCGGTTTTTCATGATACCATGTACTCGAGAGGTTGCCGCATGCCCGGAAAAAAGCAGACGAAAAGCGATTTAGTAGATAAAATCTACGAGAAAAACGGACATGATCTCAAGGTGATACGGTCGGTTGTCGATTCGTTTCTCGATGAAGTGAAAACTGCCCTCGAGGACGGTCAATCCGTTGAGCTTCGGGGCTTCGGTACTTTTGAAATTCGAGAGCGGAAAGGGAGACAAAAGGCACGAAACCCCAAAACGGGAGAAATCGTCAGCGTAAAGGACCATGCGGTCGTGGCGTTTCGTGCGGGTAAAGACATGAAAACTTCGGTATGGGAGTTACCCTATCGAAACGGTTCCCGGAACGAGACCTAATAAAGATATGAAAATAGCTTCAAATGAGCGAATGCTTGGAACGTTTTGGCGTTCCTTTGGTATCAATACGGCACTGCTTGCCCTTGCAGTGCTTTTTTTCGCGCTTCCACAGCCAAATCTTTTGAGCTTGCATGGTTTTCCGCTTGTAGCGTATTTCGCTTTTGTCCCGCTTTTCGTGCTCGTTCGACGGGTATCGTTCCGCACGTCGTTTTTTTGGGGAGCCGCGTATGGAACGCTTTCGTATTGCGTTTTCACTTATTGGCTCGCGGTGTTTCATCCTCTCGCGATGTACGTCATCGCGACTCTCTATTTTTTTTGGCTTCTCGTTACCGTTCCCCTGCTCAAGCTCGTTGATATGGCCTTTCCAAAACGCGGCTTCATCCTGCAATGGGTGATATGGATCGGGTATGAGTACGTTAAAACCCTGGGGTTTAACGGGTATTCCTATGGCATCATCGGGTATTCCCAATGGACATGGACGCCCATAATCCAGATCGCTTCGGTTTTCGGCGTGTGGGGCGTATCGGCGCTCGTTACCTTTCCCTCTGCTTGGATCGCAGCCGGGATGAAGAACCGTTGTACCGGCCCCCTCCGAAGTTGGTTCGGCGATTTCAGGCGATTCTCACTCGCTCATCGAATCTCAGCCCTTGTTTGGTGCTGTGCGCTCGCCAGTACCTTCGTGTTTGGATTTGTTTCCCGCGTCGATGTGTCCGCCGCCGAAACCGTACAGCTCGCGCTTATTCAACCGAATAGCGACCCGTGGAAGGGGGGAATCAACGCCTATCGGCGCGATTTTCGGACGCTTACCGAGCTCACCGACGAAGCGCTTGCCGCTCGAGCCGATATTGATATTGTCGTATGGCCCGAAACGGCCTTTATTCCGCGTATTGATTGGCACTACCGATATCGCGAGGAACGCGAATCCTTCGATCTCGTGTCGTCATTGCTTACGTATCTCGATGCATCCCCGGTTCCGGTCGTCTTGGGCAATGATGACGCGATACTGGGGCCAAGCGACGACGGCCTGATTGACCGAGTCGACTATAACGCGGTACTGCTTTTTACTCCCGGTCGTAACGTCATTCCGCCTACGCCCGTACGATACCGCAAAATGCACCTTGTCCCCTTTACCGAGCATTTTCCGTATAAAAAGGTTTTTCCGTGGGTGTATGATCTGTTGCTTGCGAATGATACCCATTTTTGGGAGAAGGGCGACGATCTGGTCGTATTCGAGGCTGCCGGTTTACGATTCTCCTCGCCGATTTGCTTTGAGGATACCTTTGGATACCTATCGCGTCGTTTCGTGAATGAAGGAGCGCGGGCAATCGTAAACCTGACGAATGACGCATGGGCAAAAAGCGAGCCGTGCCAGTATCAACACCTGAGCATGGCCGTCTTTCGTACTATCGAAAATCGCGTCCCCCTCGTTCGCGCGACCGCGTCTGGCCAAACCGCCTTCGTTGACCCGAATGGGGTGGTAGTCTCCATGGCGCCATCTTTTTCGGAAACGTGGCTTGTCGTCGACGTTCCCAAACTCGATACAGTGCCTCTGACTCCGTATCGTCTCTGGGGTGACCTTTGGGGAATGGCGTTTGCGGTCGCAGGTTTACTTTCGGCCCTTACTGCGATCGTCTCATTATCGGGATTGTTGACAAAACTTCGGAATATATAGGACAATTACCAGTAGCATTGCAGTAAAGGTTGGTCCATGGATACACGGAAACGAATACTGATAGTCGATGATGAGCAAATCAACGTAGAGTTTTTTGACTTGATGCTGTCAAAACTCGGGTTTATTGTCGAAAAAGCGGCAAACGGGCGCGATGCGCTCGAGAAGGTACGGGAATTCAACCCGGATCTCGTGATGCTTGACAATATCATGCCAAAAATGTCCGGATGGGAAGTAACGAGAATTCTCAAGAGCGATCCTGAGTATATCGAATGGCGCGATGTGCCAATCGTCATGTTCTCGGCGATGGACGATGTTAAGGATAAGATCGAAGGATTTGAGCTTGGCGTAGACGACTATATTACGAAACCCTTCAATTTTTCCGAAGTTCTCGCTCGTATTCGATCGGTTCTCAGGAACCATGAACTCATAGATCAATTAAAAAAGCGAGAATCGAGGATCGCGTTGCAGGAACAGCTGAACGAGCGGCTTTTGTCATTCGTCGAGCTCGTTTCGGAAAAATTTATATCCCTCTGTAATTCTTCTGCCGGAAACTCGGGTGAGCTACTTGAGGGCGTTCAGTCGTGTCAGCTTGAGTATGGGCGGCTTCGACAAAAAATCGACGAGTTACAGGAAGAAACCTTGCGTCTTAAAAGCAGGGAGATTGCGGTAACGTCGCTAGAGAACGAGTTACGAAAGGCCTATAGCGAATAAGTATGATAAACGATGCAAAGAAAACGGCCCTAGAGGCATTTGCGGAAGGAAGAAAGCTGTATAAGCTGATGCGTTTTGAAGACGCGCAGAATGCCTTTACGCGGGCCCTTGCGGCCGATCCAACCGATGGGCCGTCAAAGGTCTACCTGGACCGATGCGCGTACTGCCTAAAAAACCCACCGGCCGAGGATTGGGATGGCGTATTTACCATGACCACGAAATAAGGATTATCGATGTCGCGTTTCACAGAAAAGGAAAAAGAGACCGAGGTCACTGTCTTTGGGGAAAAAACACGCTTTAAGGGAACCCTCAAGTTTACCGAGGAACTTCATATAGCAGGTTCGTTTGAGGGATCGATCGACGCGCAGGGCGCGCTCGTGATCCGAAAGGGAGCCGCCGTTACGACTGATTTTGTCCGAGCCGCGTCCATCGTGGTTGAAGGCGCGGTTAAGGGTGACCTAACGGCCGGTGATCGTATCGAGATGAAAACGGGAAGCTCGGTTAAAGGCAACGTGTCGTCATCGCGCCTTCGCATCGCAGATGGCGTCGCTTTCGAGGGCTCCGTTGAGATGATTCGTTCTGTCGGCGATGTTGACCTTTTTTCGAGCCGAACGGATGCGCTGAAACAGAGTCTTCGACGGGAAACGACCTGACGGATGCTGCCGTTTTTTCGTGGGTTGGCGGATCGCTCGCGTTCATTGACCGGCGCCGCCGAGACCGTCATTCGGTTGGCGAACGCTTCGGGCGTAACGCTTTCGACCGCGGAATCCCTTACGGGGGGCATGATCGGATCCGCGCTTACGTCGGTTCCCGGTTCCTCCCGCTCATTTTGGGGTGGCTGTATCTCATATAGACCTGAGGCAAAAAAAAAGCTTCTTGGCGTTCCCGAGATTATCCTTGAGCGATGGGGAACGGTCAGCAAGGAAACAGCGGAAGCCATGGCTCTCGGCGCTCTTTTGATTTCCGGCACGGATATTTCTTTGGCCGTGACTGGAGTTGCCGGTCCTGCCGGCGGTTCGGATGAAACACCCGTCGGTACCGTTTGGGTAGCCATAGCGTGGGTCGCAGCAAAAGCGCGCGAAAAGGATGAAAGAATACCGGAGGTACTTTCGAAACGATTTTCGTTTCATGGGTCAAGAAGGCGCATACGCGTCGATACTGCCCTTTGCGCGCTCAAGCTTGTCGCAACACAGCTTGACAGGTAAAACGCCCTTTACTATACTAGGTTAATAGTCCTGTCCGTTTTAGGAAAATCCGACAAACAGCATGTCTTATACAATACGCCCTTATACATTATTCACGGAGTAATCCAATGGCAGCAATCAGAAGACGCCGAACCGCCGATAGCGCGGACGATGCGGCGCAGCAAAATTCCGACCAAGCGAGTTTGGACCTTGGAACGGGCGATCAGGCCGCATTCGACGCGGAGGCAAATCGTCAGAGTTCGGCGGAAATAGCCGTCGCCGAGTCACCCGATAAGCGGGTAGTCGTCAGGCCGCGGGTAAAACGTAAAGGCGGGTCGTTTGACGGCGCCGCTCCGGGACGGGATGGCGGCCATCGGGACCATCGCGAAAGTCGCGATAACCGGGAAGTCCGCGATAACCGCGATAATAGGCGGTATCGTGACAACGGCCACGACTCGCGGGATATCCGCGACGAGCTCAGCCCGCAATACCAGGCAAATCAGGCAGCCCAAGACGCCGAAGCGCAACGAGATAACGAAAACAAGCCAAAACTAACAATTAATGAACTGACCCGGATGGGAATGCATCCCCTCCGCGAACTAGCGACCCAATATGGGGTTCCCCACGAAGACATGGTCGCGATGAAGAAACAGGAAATAATCTTCCAAATTTTAAAGGCGCATACCGAGCACGGGGGCATAATATTCGCCTCCGGTTCCCTCGAAATCCTTCCGGACGGATATGGTTTTTTGCGCTCTCCTCAGAATAGCTATCTTCCCGGCTCCGACGATATCTACATTTCGCCGAGCCAAATCAGGCTTTTTAACCTCAAGACCGGCGATACCGTCTATGGGCAAGTTCGCTCGCCTAAGGAAGGCGAACGCTTCTTCGCCTTGCTTCGCGTCGAGACGGTTAACTTCGACGAGGTATCCTCGGCACAGAGCAGAATACCGTTCGATAACCTCACCCCCTTGTATCCCGACGAAAAACTGAACCTTGAGATGCAAAACGGGGAAATATCAACCCGTATCATGAATCTCTTTTGTCCGATCGGAAAGGGACAACGGGCGCTTATCGTCGCTCCGCCTCGAACCGGTAAGACGATCCTTATGCAGAGAATCGCGAACGCGATTACCGAGAATCACCCTGAAGTGTATCTCATCGTTCTCCTTATCGATGAGCGCCCTGAGGAAGTGACCGACATGGAGCGGACCGTCAAGGCCGAGGTAATATCCTCGACCTTCGACGAGCAGGCTACCCGCCACGTGCAAGTCGCGGAAATGGTGCTCGAGAAAGCGCGCAGGCTCGTCGAGCATAAGCGTGACGTCGTTATCTTGCTTGACTCCATTACCCGTCTCGCGCGCGCGTATAACCAGACGGTACCGACTTCCGGCAAGGTTCTTTCGGGAGGCGTCGACTCGAATGCCCTGCACAAGCCGAAACGCTTTTTCGGCGCCGCAAGAAACGTCGAAGAAGGCGGAAGCCTTACGATTATCGCGACTGCCCTTATCGAGACCGGAAGTCGAATGGACGAGGTCATTTTCGAAGAGTTTAAGGGTACCGGAAACATGGAAATCAACCTGGACCGTAAGCTTTCGGACCGCCGGTTGTTTCCCGCCGTCAGCATCAAGAAATCCGGCACGCGAAAAGAAGAGCTTCTCCTTACCGAGGAAGAAATTCAGAAGATTTGGGTGCTTCGAAAGGTGCTAAATCCCATGGATGACACAGAGATTATGGAGCTCCTTATTGACAGGATGAAGAAATCCAAGAATAATGAGGCGTTCCTTCGGTCCATGAATACTGGCTCCGCCACCATGGATTGAGGTTTCGTTTCTAAAGAAACCGGCGAAAGGCCTTTGGGCCGTTTCGTTGCTGCGTTGGAAAGAAACGCCTGTGTGGCGTAGGGAGCCTTTGGCCCCATCCAGCGAGCTTCTGTCTAAAGACGGAAGCGCGTTTATTAGAGACATGTTTTGGAGGCTATTATGAAAGAGGGAATCCATCCCGCGTACAATGAGACGAAAATTACGTGCGCATGCGGAAACGTCATTGAAACCCGCTCAACGGCTAAGGATGTCAGCGTTGAAATTTGTTCCGCGTGCCATCCGTTCTTTACCGGAAAGCAGAAGCTTGTCGACACCGCCGGTCGTATCGATCGCTTCAAGAAGCGCTATAATATCAAAGAGAGCTGATTACCTTCGTTTAAACGTGATACCAGCCCTGATGCAAAGAGTGCATGCGCGTGAGCCACTGTGCCATGCGTAATAAAAACCGCCGAAAGGCGGTTTTTTTGTCTTCATTTCACCTTCATGTTTCCTTCCGACAGTGCGTTTCCTCATCTAGCGTTTGCGGGCTAAACCGCATCTTTACGTTGCATTCTCTATTCTGTGTGATACAATTATCGTGTAATAAAAAACGGAGGATAAAAATGGTAGGTGAGCAGCTCTACGGCTTTAAAAAAATTGGCGCAATGCTTGAAATGATGAAAAGCCCGGTCATGAAATCCCTGACGCTCCGTCAGCTCATGGCTATGAACTATGTCGCAAAAAACAGCAAATTGACGAAGGTTGGCGACCGCACGTACATGAACACCTTCACGCCGTATTTCCCTTCGCCGGCCTATGAGCGTTATGTATCCGGGATTCTTAAAACGGTAGAGGGCACGCCGACTCCCGTAATGATGAATTTCGCGGTTACCGCAAACTGCATTTGCAACTGCTGGCACTGTTCCTTCTCCGACAGGACGAAAAAGAATCAGCTCTCCGTCGCGGAATTGCGCGATGCCATCGGACAAGTACAGGCGCTCGGCACGAGCATGATCGGCTTTACCGGCGGAGAGCCCCTGCTACGCGATGACATGGAAGAGATATTGTCCCTCGTGGGCGATCGGTCCATGTCGCTTATGTTCTCGACCGGGTGGGGCCTCACGAGGGAGCGAGTACGCGCCCTCAAGTCCGCCGGCTTAGGTATACCCGTGGTGAGCCTGGACCATTACGACCCGGCAAAGCACGATAAACGGCGCGGTAAAGAAGGCATGCATGCCATCGCGATTAAGGCGATAGAGATGTATCAAGCCGAGGGCATGTACGTGGCCGTTTCCTTCGTTCCGGACCACGAGCTCATTTCAAATCGGGAAGAACTCTACAAGACGCTTGATTTCTTCAAGTCGCTCGGCGTGAACGATATGCGGCTTACCTCGCCGATTCTCTCCGGCCATTTAACCGACCGCCCGGAGGAGAAGCTCACGAAAAAGGACGTAGCGCGGGTGAACGAGATCCAACGGTTTCTCGTCAAGAACAAAGGATATCCCGCGTGTTTCGCCTATGACGTTTTCGAAGGCGAGAAGTTTTATGGTTGCGGCGCGGGCTTTCACTTTATTTTCGTTGACTCGTCGGGAAATTGCTGTCCCTGCGATTTTTGCTCCGTTTCCCTCGGAAACATGCGCGAGCGTCCGATCAGCGAGATATGGGGCGAGTACACGAAAATATTCCGGGCGCCGGGATGTTCGTGCTACGCTAACGCCATTAGTAATTCAATCGCCGACCTGCATACGACCGTTCGGCCGCTCACCGTCGAGCAATCGCGAGAGGTAATCGCGAAATGCCCGTCGTTCACTCCTGGACGCGTTCCGAGATTCTATCGAAAGATGGGATTCAAATGGGGCGACGACCTGTTGCGTCATGAGTAGCGAAACCTCTCCGATCGTATTTTGCCATGGACTCTTCGGTTGGGGAGAGCGACAGCTCGGCGGCTATCCCTATTTCGTGTGCGCGCGAAGGCTCGAGCGAAAGGAACCGGACGCGTGCCCGCCGTTCCTCTTTCCCTCGACCGGCCCGATATCTTCGATTCACGATCAGGCTTGCGAGCTTTTTTATCAGCTTAAAGGCGGTACGATAAATTTCGGGAAGGATCACAGCGAGCGCTTTTGCCACGCGAGATACTCGCGCGACTATTCTGGGTGCGGGATGTACCCTGAGTGGAGCGCCGAGCGTCCGCTCGATTTCGTGGCCCACTCGATGGGCGCGCTCGTCGTGCGGAAGCTGCAGTATCTGCTGGAAACTGGCTTTTTTTCCCGCGAGGATGGCGTCGATTACGGAACGTCCTCCCGGTGGATACGATCGGTTACGAGCGTCGCCGGCGTGCATAACGGATCGACGCTGACGTGGATTCTCGGCGCGGACGAGGATACGGGAATAGCCAGAAACGACGCGACTGCTCTGAGGCTATTGACGCGCCTTATAACCCGCTACGCCGCTCTTCAGCAGCGGTTCTCGTCGCTTACCGAGTGGTATGACCTTCGCCTTGATCAATGGGGAATCGAGCGAAACGGCGATCTTTCGGGTTCGCTTACGCGCATTCTCGAAGACCCCGCGTTTTACGCCTCGAAAGATTGGGCTCTCTACGATTTGACGCCGAACGCGCTCGAGGAGTTTAACGCGGAAACGCGCGAGTATGCGGATACGTGGTATTATAGCTACGTGACGAGATCGACCGTACCGCTTTTTTTTAACTTGGAATTCCCCGTTCCCTATTGGACGCATTTCTTTCTTATTCCTTTTGCGATTAAAATGGCGTTTTTCAGGCCAAAGAGCGCCCGATGGAAAAAAATAATCACTGCTAAGTGGCACGCGAACGACGGCATGTGCCCTTCGTGGTCACAGGATATCCCGAAGCTTGGGCGCGACTCCTCATCGATTTTTCCTTCGCAAAAAAACAAATCGCGAAACAAACGAACGCCGGAGAGCCTCGGATCCCTTGAATCGGGCGTTTGGCATCTCGTTCGGCGCTTTCGTAAAGTCGATCACGGCGAGTTCGCGATGATTCCGCATATACTGCGGCTTGGATACGGCAAGCGCCTTTATAAAAAAATAGTTGAAACAATTTTACACGTAAGGAAGGCGCGATGAGCGAAGACTGCGTAAAGTGTCTGCTACGAAGCGATCAAATTATCAAGCCTGACGAGATTCCGCTGATGACACAGTATATCCCGTATCGCATGGTACGCGCGATCGGTGAGTTGCCCTGTTGCTTCTTCGAAAGAAAACTTGAGTTGCTTACTGGCGTCGCCGTGTATTTCGACATCGTAGGGTTTACCGCGACCGTCGCTAACCACGTCAATTCGGGAAGGGACGTCGGCGTTCTTTCCGACATTTTTCGCGCTTATTATAGCCTCATCATCGAGACTATTCAGTCGATGGGAGGGTCCGTTTTTCAATTCGCCGGCGATTCGCTGCTCATTTGCTTCGAGCGGTATTATGGCGAGAACGACGAACAAAACTGGAGGCGCGCCCTTACGGCAATGGATATCGCATTGGAGCGCAGTAACGCGTACAACGCGGAGAATAGCGGCGTCAACGGGTTCGTCCTTGACCCGAAAATCGGAATCGGATTCGGGCAATTCCATCAGATTCTTCTCGGGGATAGAACTCGCTTCATAACCCCGGTCATAGCGGGCGCCGCGGTCGATGAGGCGATAGCGAGCGAGCGCGGATGCAATGGCAGGGAAATACTGATCGGAAAGCGCGCGTATCATTTTGCTTGCTCGATCGGGATGCGCGACTGTTTCGCCGAGAAGGGCGCGGGCTATTTGCTGCTTGGGCTTCCTGACGGCTTCCAAGATACGGTTGAACCTCCCGCCTTTTGCGACGAGCGTCTCCTCTTTGAGAATCCGCGGTATTACAATCGGATTAACGCCTTCATCAATCCGATGATACAGCACCAGATCAAAACCCATTTCCAAGGCTTTGTCGGGGAGTATCGCGAGATAACGTGCGTCATGGTTCGCTTTGAGGGATTCTTAACTCAGACCAGCGACGAGTTCAACCTCGTCGAGGGGTACGGAAACCTGAATTCGGTATACAGTCTCGTGCAGGATAAGGCAACGCGCTATGGGGGCTTTTGCACGACCCCTGACTTATCCGACAAGGGCACCGTGTTTCCGATTCTCTTCGGCGCGCCGGTAGCGCTCGAAAACAAGGAGCGAAACGCGGTTCTCTGCGCAGACGAAATAGTGAGGTCAACGAGGGCGTTTTCGTTCATCTCCTCGGTTACGATAGGCATCGCGACGGGAGACGTATACTGCGGGGAATTCGGCGGTATTACGAGAAAGGACTATTCAGTCGTAGGCAGCATGATAAACCTGGCCGCCCGCCTCATGATGATGGGCGACCGAGACGCGATTTTCATGGACGAGACGACGAGGAAAAAGACGGAGATGCTCTGTGACGTGGATGCCGCGAAGGGAATCTTCCTGAAGGGCTTCTCGCGTGAACAGGCGGTTTTCCGGTTTATCGATCTCCGAAAAGAAAAAAGGGCTGACCAAAAAAGAGTCGGCATGATCGGACGCGACGAGGAACTGAGCCTGCTGACGAAGGCGTTCCGCGAGTCCCTGAAAGGCGAGATCAAGTTTTACCCGGTAATCGGCGACGCCGGCATGGGCAAATCGTATCTCGTCGAGAATTTCCTTGCGAGCATCCCGAGCGTGCAAAGCGACGTTCGCGTTTTATTCGGAAGCTGCTATCAATACGAGGAAGCGACGATTTTCTTCCCTTGGAGGAGCGTCATTAAGTCAGTCGTCGGCATCGAAGAGGGAATGTCGAACGAGGAGATGCTTAATAGGGTTACGGAAATCTTTCGAGAGCGTTTCGCGATTACCGATCTTGTCTGGATAACCTTTTTCATGAATATGCTCGGGTATGATTTTGAGGAGCATGAGGCGGTAAAGGAAATCGACGTCGCGATCAAGCAAGATCGTTTTTTCGCCTTTGTGTATCGAATTATCGTCGAGAAAGCGCGGGAACGGCCGATCGTCATGGTCATCGAGGATATTCACTGGAGCGACGCGGTTTCGCTCAAGATGCTCGAATACCTGATCAACGGTACGTCGTCCGCGTCGCTGTTCGTTATCCCCGTTTCACGGGAATCAGAGTCGATACTTGCCTTTTTTAGTAAATACTCGGTTCCCGTCCTGAGGCTTGAGCAGTTAACCGCGGATTCCGCCCGTAAGCTGGCTGCGTTACTCCTTAACATGGAGCCGCCTGAACAGGCGCTCGTCGATAGAATCGTCGGGACCTCCGACTCGAATCCGTTTTTTATCGAGAACATCGTGCAGAATATGATCGAGAACGGGGTGCTCGTCGAGGCGTCGAACGGGACGTATTTTCTATCGAAGGACATAAAAAGCATAAACATACCTTCGTCGATACAAAACATAATCCTCGCGCGGCTCAACTCGCTTCTTTTTGAGGAACAGGTCGTTTGCAAGACGGCGTCGGTGATAGGCCGTTCGTTTCTGTCCGATATCCTCCGCGCGCTCGTGCCGGAGGGAATCTCCGAGTATATTTTCATAAACGCGCTCGAGAATTTCGAGACGCATAACCTGATCCTTCGCGAGGATGAGCGGAGAAGCGCGTATTACTTCAAGCACATCACGATTCGAGACGTCGTATACAACACCATTCTTGAAAGCACGCGAAAGGAGCTTAATATTATGCTCCTTTCGTATCTCGAGAATCGCTATGCCGACAACCTTACTTCCGTCGTGGAGCGGCTTGAATACCACGCAAGCGAGGCAGAAGCCTGGCCGCTTGTGTACAAATACGCCATTCAGTCCGCGGTCAAGTCGGAACGGCAGTTTTCGACGCTTGACGCCATCGTGCACTACCAAAACGCGCTCGAGGCGCTTAAGAAGATAGAGATCGACGACAAGGCCGATAGGGAAAACGAGATACATCTCGCGCTCGCCGCGGCCTATCGGAAAAGCAGCGATTACGTACAGTCCCTCGAGCTGTATGGATCAATGCTCGAGCTCGAAGACCGCCCGTGGCATCGCGCGGCGATTCTGCAGGGAATCGGGCAGTGTAAGCAGGAACAGGGACGGTTCGACGAAGCCGTGTCCGCCCTGGAATCCTCGCTATCGATCCTGGGATACCGCGCGCCGCGGAGCGTCGCCGCGACGTACGCAAGTATCGTTAAGGCCATTTTCGCGCAAATATCGAACCATTTTATTTTCGGGAATAACGTGCGGGAACTGTCCGGCAAAAAGAGAGAATACGCGGAAATGCGCACGGATATCCTTTCGGTCCTGACGAAGCTCTACTATTTCGGAAAGCCGGAGAAGATCGCCTGGGCGAGCGTATGCAATTTCAACAATACCTTGGCCATACGCTCGATGAACGAGAAGTGGGTGATGAGCGAGTGCAATTACGCGGTTTCCCTCGTTTCCGTCGGCTTCTCGTCGCTTGGCCTTTCGCATTTCGAGAACGCGAGCAAGGTGGTCGCGCGCTCGAAGAGCCGGACCGCCGCCAGTATCTATAAGTCTCGCTATGCGTACTATTTCCTCTTTTATAATCAGCCGCATAAATCCATCGAGCTCCTCGAGGACGCGACGAACCATTTTAGAAGCATCGGAGAAATGTGGGAGCTAATGACCGGACTCGGCGCGCTCGCGCAAAACTATTTTTTGATAGCCGATTTTCAAAAATCGGAGCGGGCGTATTTGGAAACGGAACGCGTCGCGCGAAAGCTCCATTCCACCATGCATATCGGTTGGTCGTATAACAAAGTGCCGATTATTCGCTATGCTCAGGGACGAATGACCGCCGCCGAGGCAAAGATTATGCTGTCCGAGGGAATCGAGATGAGCGCGATAGTGCAGGATCACATGACGCTCTGCATTCACTATGGGCACCTTGCATATATCGCGGAAAAGGAAAATGACATTCAGGGCGCGATGGCGAACGCGAAAAATATCCTGAGGGAAAATCGCCTGTATTCCGTAAATATTCCGCACGTCAAGATATCGTATGTCAACGCGGTAGAGGCCCTGTGCTTTGCCCTTGAACGTTCGCTTGAAAGCGGTTCTGCCATAGTTCCTCGTGGTAAAACCATCCGGATGGCGGAACGGGCCCTTTCACGCGCGCTCAAGCTCGGGAAAACCTTCGAACTGATTCGAGGGCCCGCGTTTCGCGCAGCCGCGCGCCTTGCTCTTTTTCGGAAAAACGACGCGAAGGCGCGGAGTATGTGCACGGCCGCGCTTGAATGCCTGTCTCGAAGCCCGTACGAGTGGGAGTATGCGCAAGCATTGGAGCTCGCCGCGCGGTGTTTCCCCGAAAGCGCCGCGGCGAATCTCGCGCAGGCGGATATCGTTCGGAATAGAATTGGCGTCGTGAAACGATAGCGAGGGGCCGCCTCACGGGCTCGCGCTACGTGCGGAACGAATCATAGCGGCAAGGAGGGTTCTTATGCGTAAGGAATTCGCGCGGTATGATCACTTGAAGTCCTGGTGGAAGAGGGCGCGTCAGGCGCTTTTTCGCTTTTGCATCTACGGGGCGCTCCTTGTGGCGGGCGAGGTTGCCTTTTATACCATAACGAAAATCGGCAGATCGATTCGCGCAATCGCCTTTCTCTTTCAGTATCAATGGCTCGTCGACGAAAAACTGAAACTGTTTCATATTTGGGAAATCGAGATACATACGTTCTTTGGGCAGGCGAGCTTGTACATGTTTTTCGTGTACGCCACGATTTGCGTTTTCGGCCTTGAGCCCGCGTATCGCTTTATGAAGAAAAAGGACGTTCCGATACTTTTCCGCGGGACCGCGTATATGTTCATCATCCTTGCCCTTGAGTGCGCGCTTGGCTGGGTTCTTGTCTGGCTAACCGGATATAAAATTTGGTATTACGAGGGCCCGGGCACGATATGGACCTATACGAGTTGGGCGATAGCACCCATGTGGTTTATCTGCGGCTTAATCTCCGAAAACGTCATTAATCTCATCGACTCCCTCGACGAGCTCAAGATGAACGTGTATGGGCTCACTCAAACGGGAAAGGGACCGAGAAACCAGATAGTGTTCATCAGCGACGTGCACGTCGGGCCGCGGGGTAAGGACGGCATGGATGCCGGCTGGTTTTTCGGCGCCTATGAGGTCTACCTGACCATCCTTCTTTACAAAATTTCGCTTGATAAGCGCGTGCGCGAGCTCGTTTTCGTAGGCGATCTTTTCGACGACTGGCTCTATCCGCCCGAGGAACGCCCGCTTACGATCCGGCAAACGATCGCGGCTTGGAAAGACTCTCTTTTCATGGCGCCGCTTCGCGCGTGCATCGAGCGGCTCGATGCCGTATGGTATTTTCCGGGAAACCACGACATGCACGTTACGCAAGGAGATCTCGCGGAACTCGCCGTCGGCGACAAGAATCTGAGAATTGTTGGCAAGGAAGAATTCGCGGATGGGCACGTAATGTCATGCGGAACGAAACTCGTGGTGGAACACGGGCATGAGGCCGATTTTTTTAACGCCCCGGATTTTCATCACGAGGCGATACGCACGCTTCCGTTCGGCTATTTCGTCGCGCGCATCTTTGCAGCGACCGAGACTCCGGTCTCCGGCGCGACCGGAACTATCGACAAGATATTCAAATCGACGTTTTCGCGCGTTGCGAATGCGACGCTTTCGGAGAAACGGGGCGATTCGAAAAAGAGCCGCATGGGAAGGCTCTTTATCCGGATATTCGTTGACGCGCTCATTGCCTACGTAAACGGCAAAATCCCCGACGAACGGAGGCTCAACGACCGAACGAGAATATACCTTCCGTATTTGGAAGGCGTCGATGATGCGCAGGACTTCGTTACGGTTCGCCAAGTAAAGGAATGTTATTCTTGGCTACTGGAAGACTGGCTGCGCGGCGGTAAGACCTCGCTTTTCGTGGCGACCGGAAAAAACGGCCTTAAGCGACACGCGCGAGAGCAGTTCGGGGAGCAAAATTGGAAGCTCTGGTGCAAACGGCTTTTTTCTTTCAAAGCTGACGATCTTATCGTCATTATGGGACATACGCATTGCGCCCGGCTCGAATACGTCATGGATCGCATTAAGCAGGGCGTGTACGCGAATACCGGCGCGATATGCAAGAACGACAAACAGCGCGGTCCGAGCTGGATCGTCGTGACCGATTCGCCACGGCGTACCCGCGTTCAGGTGAAGCGAATATAATCGCTCGCGCGCGCTGATCGCGTTAGGACGGAAGCGTGATTTTCCAGAGCCGATGGACGCGCTTGTCGCGGAAATCCTCGGGGATCGATTGTTCGGTGAGGTCGACGATTTCCGTTCTTTCGTTCGCCGCGGCCCCGCCGATTTCTACGGGATCGAATTTCAATGAGCGGGAATTACTCGAAAAATAAAGGCTCCCTCCGGGCGAAAGAAGGGCGAGACAGCTTCGGCAGAGGCTCGCCCAGTCGCGGTTGATATCCAGGGTATCGACGGCCCGCTTTGAGTTCGAAAAGGTCGGCGGGTCGCATATTACGAGGTCCCATCGCTGACCGGCGCGCAAGGCCGCGGCGAGAAATGCCTTGACGTCATCGCGCACGAGAGGATACCGCGACGAAGGCGCCGAGGGGAACGAAGAAGCAAACCCGT
Organism: uncultured Treponema sp.; assembly: GCA_964429975.1. Taxonomy (GTDB): domain Bacteria; phylum Spirochaetota; class Spirochaetia; order Treponematales; family Treponemataceae; genus Teretinema. Next base: position 1,576 of record CAYSEA010000011.1, on the reverse strand, counting down.
TGAGCGAGAGGTTCTCCGCCGCCCACGAAAGGTACGTGTTCGATAGGTCGACCGAGGTCACGCTCGACGCTCCGCCCGCCGCCGCATGGACGGAAAAGGCCCCCGTATAACAAAATAAATTGAGGACTCGCTTGCCCGCCGACTCCGATCGGACCATGGCGCGCGCCGGCCTATGATCGAGAAAGAGGCCGGTGTCGAGGTACGACGACAGGTCGACGAGAAAGCGGGAGCCTCCCTCCATGACGGTGACGCGGTCGCGAGCGGTCGAAACGCGCTCGTATTGCGAGGCTTCCCCGCGCTGCCGCTTTCGCATGCGGGTGTAGGCGAACTCAGGGGATATGGCGAGTACGTCCGATGCGGCTTCCTTCATCGCTAAAAGCCAACGTTCTTCTTCGGCGTCGTCCTTCTCATAGGGTCGCTCGTACAGCGAAATAAGGAGATGGCGCTTATCCGAATCGGCTTCCTCATAGACATCGCACGAGAGCGGAATCTCGGGTATATCGCGATCGTAGACGCGAAAGCAGGTCACGCCCGTTCGTCGCGCCCATTTTCGAAGGTGTTTGTGCCTCTTTTCGACGCGATTGGCGAATATGACTGCCTGTTCCGCCGTTTTTCGTTCGGTATCGTCCATCGGATCGGTGCGCGCGCTCATTCGTGTCGGGAGGCGTTCATCATGACGCAGAGCATGGCGTAGCCGGAGGTGAGGTCTTCCTTCTGGACGACGACCGTCTCGGGAACCTTGAGCTTTACGTTCGTGAAATTCCAAATAGCCGAAATTCCGGACGAGACCAGAAGGTCGGTTATCTCCTGGGCGTTTGAGGACGGTACGGTCAGGATGGCGATGGTTGCCTTGAGGTTTCTGATCTGAATGGGAAGCGTTTCAAGCGAAAACACGGGAACACCGTGTATCGCGGCGCCGATTTTCGAAGGATCCCGATCGAAGGCCGCGCAAATGTGAAGTCCGTGGTAGAGGAATTCCTGGTATCCCGCGAGCGCAGTTCCGAGATTTCCGGCTCCGATCAATACGGCTTGCTGAACCTCGTCCCATCCGAGGAAGTGCTCGATTGCCGCCATGAGGGCCACGACCGGATAGCCCTTTTTGGGTTTGCCGACGATTCCCGTTATCGCGAGATCCTTGCGGACCTGAATCGGCTCGAGGTGAAGCTCTTGAGCAATGACCGTGCCCGAGATGTACTCATGTCCTTCCTCGCGCGATTGCCGGATAATGTGCAAATAGGATGGAAGTCGGCGGATGGAAGGGATTGCCGCTATCTTGTGTTTGGCCATGAAACGTCCTTGCTAATCGGGTTTTTTTTAACGATATACTCTAAACTTCCGAAAGTCAAGATATTGGATACGCCGAAACGCAATATGCCCCGGATATGGAAACAAACGCGCGAATCGGCTATACTGGCGACCATTCATTATCCGTTGAGGAGCCAGCAGCCATGTACGACCCGGTTGATCCCAAAGTGAGCTTTCCCGCAGAGGAAGAGCGGATACTCGCGTTTTGGAGTGAACACGACATTTTCAAGAAGTCGATCGCCAACCGCGAGGGGGCGAGCGAGTACGTCTT
>CAYSEA010000010.1:50584-55365 GCA_964429975.1 uncultured Treponema sp. | reverse complement strand
CCTTTTCTTCCTTGATAACCAGCCCAATAACGGGGTACAATGGTGTTCTTGAGGAGAAATGCCGTTGAGCGACAATTCGCCGGATTGGGTTCTTGCTGCGCTGCTTTCTGGTGGCGCGTTTCTTATTACGTTCGCTTTTGCGGGCTTTGCGCTACCGGTCGCGGCGGGAATTAGCGCGCTTTCCCTTGCGGGGGGAGCGCTTGTGTTTCGCGTCAAACCGAAGCTGCGGGACGAAAAACCTGCCGATCTCGAGAGCGCGCTTCAGGAAGGCAGGCGAAAACTCGCTGAAATTCGGTCATACGGGCGAAAAATCCCCGATGCGCCCACGAAGGCGAAGGTCGACGCCATCTGCGAGAGCATAGCGCGTATTTTTGCCGAAATTAACCGCGATCCTGTCGACCTCAAAATAGCCCGCCAGTTTCTTTCATATTATCTCGACTCAACGATGAACATACTCGACAAATACGTCACGATCTCGTCACAGGTCGTGTCCGATCCCGGTATACGCGAGTCGCTTGAGCGCGTGGAACGCGCGCTTGACACGATAAACCTCGCGTTCGGCAAACAGCTTGCCCGGCTGTTGTCAAACGACGTGTTTGACCTCGACACAGAACTCTCTTTGCTCGAGAAGACGATGGAAATGGAAGGACTTTCAGACAAGTAACATATAGAAGAAACAGAGGAGCGAACGATGGCAGAAGTCATGATCGGCGTCAAGGAAGAAGAGCGCGTCACGTTAAATTTGACGGAGGCGGAACTGGCGAAGGCGAAAGAGATCGCCCGAAGCGTTTCCATCGAGGATACCCAGTCCATCATCCAATTCGGCGTTAGCGCGCAATCCCGCATATCGGGGTTTGCCGACACCATGCTCGGGCAAATCCGCTCGCACGACACCGGCTACGTCGGCGAAAGCCTCACCGAACTGATGTTCAAGATCAAGGACGTCAAGGTCGACTCGTTAGGGGTCGGCGGCGGCATTCTTTCCCGGATCATCAACAGCGCGAAGCGATTCATCGCTCGGTACGAGCGGCTGGAAACGCACATCGAACGCATACTCAACGGCCTCGGCGAAGCGCGCATGAAACTCCTGCGTGACATTACGATGCTCGACCAGCTGTACGAAAAAAACCTTGAGTACCTCAAAGAACTCGACCTTTTCATATCGGCAGGACAGATCAGGATCGATGAATTGCGCTCGACGCGTTTGGGCGAGCTCGAGGCGCTCGTGAAAACGTCGAACGATCCCGCCGACACGCAGAAACTCAACGACTTAAACCAGTTCCTGAACCGGTTCGAGAAGAAAGTACATGACCTCAAACTGTCGCGCATGGTCGCGATTCAGACCGCGCCGCAAATTAGGCTCATACAGAACAACGATCAGGCTCTTGTCGAGAAAATACAAAGTTCAATTTTAACGACCATCCCCTTGTGGAAGAGCCAGATTGTTATCGCGATCACCCTGCTTCGGCAGAAGAAAGCAGTCGAGATACAGAAGGCGGTCACCGACGCGACGAACGACCTGCTCACGAAAAACTCCGACATGCTCAAGCAGGGCACCGTCGCCGTCGCTACCGAGATGGAGCGCGGCATCGTCGAGATTGAGACGCTCAAGAAGGTTAACGACGATCTTCTGTCAACTATAGAAGAAACGATTCGAATCCAGCGCGAAGGAAAGGCAAAGCGCGCTCAGGCCGAGGCCGAGCTTGCGCATATCGAAAACGAGCTTAAAAATAAACTTGTGGCGGTGAAAGCATGAAGCGGGCGATACTAGGCGTCGTGATCCTCGTTATCGCGATAGCGATCGGCGTGGGGTATAAGGCGATCTCCGGCAGTTCGAAAAGCGGCGGTTCAGGCGGACAAAAAAAAGGCGGCGAGCTTCAGTTCGCGGTCGCGGAGCCGCTCGCGGTTACCGGCGTCGGCGGCTATCAACTGTCGTCGATCGACCTTGGGGACGGGCCCGTGCCGCTCCTTCGCGTGCCGCTCGATACCTGGGGCGGGTACGCAGCGCTATTCGCGGCGAACGGCGGCATCAAACCAAGTCGGGATTCGCTTTTTTACAAGAAGGGAAAATTCGCCGTCGAGCTCGTGCCCGAGGAAAGCGCAACCGCTCAACTCTCCGGCTATGCGGCCGGTCGCTATCCGGTGATATGGGCGCCGATGGACAGCCTTCCGCTTCTCTATGACGCCCTAAAGGCCGATAAGCGCATCATGCCAAAAGTGCTTGGGCTCTTTGACTGGTCCGCGGGAGGCGACGGCATCATCGTTAAGGAAGAAATCAGGCGTCCTGCCGACCTTCGTGATCGAATTATCCTGACGTCGAGCAATACGCCGTACAGCTTCATGCTCCTGTGGTATCTCGCCCAGAACGGCATGACCGGCAAGGACGTGAAGGTCGTTTGGATCGACGACGGAGATAAGGCGCTCGAGATGTTTCAAAACGACGCGCGTATCGTCGCGTGGGTTTCATGGACGCCGTTTATCAATGACGTTGTCGACCCGAACTCCGAGAGTTACGTGCAAGGTTCTCGATTGCTCATTTCGTCGCGGGACGCGAATCAGCTTATCGCCGACACGTACATCGTTCGCAACGACCTCTTTCAGGACAAGCCCGAAATGATGACCGCGTTCGTCGAAGCCATGATCGAGGGATCGCAGGCGATCGGTACCGCGACGTTTGCGGCGATGGCCGAGTTCTATAAGCTCTCGGGCCCCGGCGAGGCGAAGGCGATGCTTGACGACGTGCACGTCGCGAACTGGCCCGAAACCGAGATGTTTTTCGATCTCGCCAATCAAATCGGCGCGTACAAGATTTTCTTGCTCGCGCAGGAATACTACAAACAGCTTGGCTCCTTGCCGCAGTCGGCGTCATACGACCCCGAGCGGGTAATCAATACGTCCGTCGTTGAGGCTATCCGCTCGAAGGGCCTGTACAAGGATCAGAAGAACGCCATGCTCGATTCCTTCAATAAAAAGGCCTCGTTTGACATCGGCGACCTTGAAAGCCAGCGCGTCGTACTGACGAACGACGTGATGCTCTATTTCGACGCCCAGAAGCTCGACTTCGATCCCGCGTCGCAGAAACAGGAAATCAAGGAAAATATGCGGATGCTCGCGCAAGTTGCGGAACAGACGAATTTTCTCGCGACGACCGTCATCAAGCTCATTGGGCATCTTGATACCGCGAAGGTCGAGGAGTACCGAGCGAAGGGAAATCAGTCGTTCATCGAGGCAAGCGCGCAGGCAAAGCTGATCTCGAAGAAACGCGCCGAGTTTATAAAGAAAGTCCTCGTCGATAAATTTTCGGTCGATCCCGAGCGAATCGTCACGGAAGGCCGCGGTTGGGATAGTCCGATCGACCCCGATGATCCCGCGAAAAACCGCCGCGTCGAAGTTCAGTTCATTTCACTGGAGTAGTCGATGAAAAAAACTACGGCGGCGATTTTGCTTGGCGCGTGCCTTTTTGCGGGATGCTATCGAGGAGAGCCAAACGCCGATCCGGTCGCGAATGGACCGGCAAAGGCAGAAAAGAAAACCGGGTACGAGCTGGTCTTTGGCGACGATTTCAAGGCCGGCATGAACTACGTCGACGATCTCGGCATTTCCATCGTGATCGCGATGGACGTGTCCGGCTCAATGTCCAATGCGCCGAAGTCCGGCGGTACGGTGAAGTATCGCCAAGCCACCGCGGCGCTGCAAACGGTCACCGACTATATCGCGTCGCTTGCCGCGTCGATGCCGGATATACGCGTCAACGTCGCGATTCTTTCCTTCAGCTCCGGCGTGAAAACGATTCTCCCCCTTACCGAGCTCGACGGATCGGGCATCGAGCGCATGAAAGCCGTGTGCGTCGCGGATAATTTTTTTCCGAAAGGAACGACGGCGATCGGGAAGGCCCTCGAGCGGGGGAGCGAGATACTCGCGCAGTCCGGAACGATATTCAACAGCCTCATCGTGGTGACCGACGGCGAGAACACGAATCCTCCCAAGCCCGAGGACGTTATGTCGGCGATGTACGCGAACCGCAACAACAAGTCAACCGACGAAAGCCCGGTGAGAACCTCGACGCAGCTTGTCAGCATCGTAACCTTCGACGTCGAAGGCCCTGAGTTCGACCGGCTTCACGAGCTGGGCGCGCGAATAATCTCCGCCTCTGACCGCGCCGAACTCGAGTCCGGCCTCAAAGGCCTTCTTGAGGCGGATATCACGAAGCTGGAGTAGTGGTTTCTCTAATCCTCGAGGGAAACGCCGTAGACCGAAAGGAGCCGTTCTCGAAGAAGCGCCATGACGCGCTCCCCGGGATCGTGTTTGACGGTCGGGGCGTAGCCCTCGAGACTCGCGGTATACAAACTTCTGTGCGCGCGAAACTCCTGTATGTATTCGTGGTGGCCGCAGAGGTAACGTATCGACGGGAGCCGCTTCGCGATGTCCGCGACAAGGGCCGCGCACGATTCGATCTGCGCGTCCGTGATGCGATCCCCGCTTGAGCCCGTCATCTCGATTCCGAGCGCGACGTGGTTGTAGCCGATCGCGTGACGTCCCATATCGGTTTCAGGAAGAAGCGACCAGATCGTGCCGTCCCGCCAGATAACGTAGTGGACGCCGACGTTGACGGAACCTCCCGCGCTGATCTCGTCGCGCGAGGCGGAAAGGATATCGGGCGCGAAGACCGAGAGCGAGTATTCGTCCGAGTCGGTGCCCGTGTAGTGAACGACGATCAGCGATGGATCCATAAGCCGCCAGTCGTCGATGCCGTAATGCGCGCGCGCGTATTCGCGCGTTAA
>CAYSEA010000010.1:13850-50484 GCA_964429975.1 uncultured Treponema sp. | reverse complement strand
GCTCTGTGCGTTAGCTTTTTTTACTGTTTCTTGCGCGAGCGTTCCGCGCGAGAAACTCTATCCCGGGACGACAAGCCTGCTCCCCGGAACCGATGCCGACATGAACTCTCCCGGCTACTGGATCGCCCTTCACCCCGACCCGGACGGCGTACTCTTGGACAGCGACGGCATCGCCGCGCTCAACGCGAGCGTTCGCGCGCAAAAGCTTACCCGCGATTTGGGCGCAATCCTCGCCCTGACGGGCGCGGAGCTTATCAAGGATTTCTCCGATACGCTTTCCTGGATCAGCCGCGCGAAGGTGTGCCAGCGAAACGGTAAGCGCGTTAACGAGGCTTTTCTCTCGCCGATCGCGCAAAACCAGAACGCCCTCGCGGTACCGGAAACGATCGCGTTTCGCTATGGATTTCTCGTTCGCAGATCGGATATGCGCGTCCTTCCGACGCGCGAACCGCTGTATGACGGGCCGGGCGACGCATTCATCGATAACCTGCAGGCGAGCAGCCTGGAATGGGGTACGCCCGTCGTCGTCATGCACGTAAGCTCGGATGGCTCTTGGCTCTATGCGACGACGGAGCTCGTCTCGGGGTGGCTGCCCGCGAGCGACGTCGCCTTCGCCGATCCCGACGCATTCTTCGCGCGGTACCGCCGGAGCGATCCGCTCGTCATTATCTCCTCGCGCGCGGATCTCTTCGCGGACGAGGGCAAAACCCGCTTTCTCGGCTACGCCCGTATGGGAACGGGCATGGTACCGGCCGCTTCCGCCGAAACATCTGAGCGCTCAGGCCTTCTTCGCGTCGCGCTTCCCTCGCGTGACGAAAACGGAGAGATGGCCGAAACGACGGCATGGGTCGACGTGCGGGACGTATCGAACGGATTTTTGGCCTATACCCCGCGAACAGTCTATCAACAGGCTTTCAAACTCCTGCACGCGCCCTACGGATGGGGTGGCAGTTTCGGCGAGCGCGATTGCTCTCAGTTTCTCTGCGAAGTATTCTCAACGGTCGGAATTATCCTGCCGCGCAATTCCGCGAAACAGGCGAAGGTCGGCCGGGCCGTCGAGGGATTCTCCGTTGATGCGCCCGAACCCGCGAAGAAAGATCTCCTCGAGAACGGGGCGATTCCCGGCGCGACGTTCCTCAGATTTCCTGGTCACATTATGCTGTATCTCGGAACCGTGCAAGGCGAGCCATACGCCATCCACGCCACTTGGGCCTATCGCGAGAGGCGGGGCCGCTCCGATATCACGCGGCTCGTCAATCGAGTCGCGGTGTCGACGCTTATCCTTGGCGAGGGAAGCGACGTGGGCTCGCACGCGAGCCGCCTGACGTCGGCCATGGTCGTGACGCTTCCGGAACTTCTCGCGGCGGGCGAGGGTAAGAAGTAACGCGGGGGCGCTTCACATTTCGCGTTCCATACGCGATACTCGAATCATGAACGACACCATGAAAAACCCTTCCGATTCGAAAGTCGCGCCCGCCTCTCCGTTGGTTTCGGCGGTTCGCCTCGGTCTCGCCTCCGCGCGGGAAAACGCCCTGCCCGGTCTCGTGCTGTGGGCTTTTGCCGTCGCGGTCATTGCGGGATACTACTTTTTGGAACCCGTGACGACGGCCCTCGGCGCCCTCGGGGCGCTCAAGGCGAACGGCGGCTACCTCTATTCCGCCGTGTCGACGGCCGTCTTCGGCGGCGTCATCCCCTTTTTGTGGCGCTTCGCCGCGCATCGGCGCGCGCTTGCCCGGGGCGAGACTCGACGCGCTCCGTGGAAGGTTCCCGCGTGGCAGGCGTGCCTGTTTCTGACCCTCTTTTGGTGCTGGAAGGGAATCGAGATCGATTTTCTGTATCGGATGCAAGCGGTGGTTTTCGGCGCCGACGCGCGCGCCTCGACGGTTATCCCGAAGGTACTCGTCGATCAGTTCGTCTATAATCCCCTCTGGGCCGGCTGGACGCAGGTTCTCGCGTACTGGTGGCTCGAGCGATCGTTCAAGAGCGCGGCCTTAGTCGACCGCGAGCTTTGGTCGACGATGGGCTCCCGCGTGGTCACGATACTTATCTCGACGTGGGGAGTCTGGATACCGATCGTGAGCGTCATCTACGCGATGCCCTCGAACCTGCAGGTTCCGCTGTTCAATATCGCATTGTGTTTCTGGGGTCTGATGCTCGCAAGCCTGACGAAGGAAGCCGACTGAGGCGCCGGCGCGGTTTAGCCGCGAGGCCTTCTACTCTGACTGGACGGTTCGTTGATGAAACGCGATCTTCCAGTCGTCGCCGGTTTTTTTCCACAGCGAGGCGCAGGTGATCTTCGTGCGCGCGTTCTTGACGACTCGGCCCGCGACGTAGGTCAGGAGCTTGCAGCCGTCGGCCATGTCGGCGAGCCGCGCGGAGTCGGTGTCGATATAGAGTGCCCCGTCGATGCGGGGAAACGCCGTTCCGGCGCGATACATGTTCGTCTTTCCGCTTTCGGTAATTTCAAGGCTTCCCTCGGAGAGGATGCCGGCGACGTTCGCCGCGTCTCCCCGGAAGTCGTCGTCAAGCAGTTGTTCTTCCTTTCTGAGGAAATCCCGCTTTATTCGGTCTGTTTCGCTGAGCATTCGTTTCCTCCGTGCCCGCTTATTGTACCGGATTGCGGCGGATTGTGCTAGGACTGGATCGCCCGCAAGCGGCCTCGTTTTCGGATTCTAGGGCGAGGAGCGCCTTTTTTCGGTCGATTCCCCAGCGGTATCCCCCGAGAGAGCCGTCCGAGCGCACCGCCCGGTGGCAGGGAGTGAGAATGGCGATCCGGTTCGCCGCGCATGCGTTTGCGACGGCCCGCGCCGCGCGCGGCCTTCTGACCGCCCGCGCGATCTCCGCATAGCTCGCGGTCGTTCCCGCCGGAATCGCGCGGAGCGCGCGCCATACGAGCAGTTGAAGGTCCGTTCCTCGCTCATCGAGCGGGATCGCGTTCGCGCCCGGGATCGCGTCTCCGCCCTTCAGCGGTTTTCCGCGCGAACCGATGGCAGTTAGCACGGCGCGGACGGCACCGCCGAGCGCCGGGTCGCCTGTCGGCTCAAGCTCGCGAGGCGTGACGCCGGGGAATCGCTTGCCCGCCCAAGCGAGAAACCGCGCGCGCAACGTCTCGTCGTCGTCGCCGATGTCGAGCCAAGAGACGCCTCGATCGGTTACCGCGACGAGAAAAGGGCCGAGCTCAAGGGAACCGCTAAGTTCAGGGACCCCGCTGAGTTCAGCGGCTCCTCGTGAGCCAGTGCGCGAGAGGGCGAATCGAACGTTGCCTGTTTCCTTCGTCATGCCGGGCCGTCTATGACGCGCTTGCCGATCCATCGACCTGACTTCCATCTCCAGGCGTTTAAGGCCGCCCGTATGGTTTCGTCGGCGAGGAGGCAGAGCCAGAGCTCGAATATTCCGCCACCGAGGGCGACGCACGCGATGAGAGCCGGCACGAGTCCCCACATACATATGAGCCCCATCACCACCGAGAACTTTCCGTCGCCGACCGTCTTGAGCGCGACGCCGCCGAGTATGTTTATCGAGCGAATCGGTTCCATCGCGAGGGCGATGAAAAGGAGAGGGCCAGCGAGCGAGAGGATTTCAGGGTCCTTTGTGAAGAGCGAGAGGAAAAATTCCGAGAACACGGTGAGGGCGAGATAGACGACGAGCGCGAACGAGGTGACGATGGCGGCGATTTTCCAATATGTTTTTTTCACGTCGTTTATTCGGTTCGCGCCGAGGTAATGGCTCATGACGATCTGGCCGCCCATCGTGAGCGCCCAGGAGGCGGCCATGTCGAGAAAGTTGAAGCGGTTGACGTAGGTGTTCGCGCCCATCGCCGCGGAGCCGAGCTTTATAATGATCGCCGAGACGACGATGCTCTGGATCGTGTAGCTGAACGGCTCGAGCGCCGCGGGAATGCCGATTCTCAGGATCGGCCCGACCACTTCGCGCGCGCGCGCGGCGAGACCCCGAACCGCGAAGGAAATCCTGAGCCCGAAGTGAACCATGAAGAAAAGAATGAGAAAACCGATCGAATAGGAAATGACCGTAGCGAGCGCGATTCCCCGGATGCCGAGCGCGGGGAACACCCAGAAGCCGGTCATGAGCGCCCAGTTGAGGGGAATATTGATCACGTTCGTGACCACCGAGGACACCATATTCCATCGGGTCAGGGTTTTTGACGCGAGAATGGAGCCATACGACGTGCGGAGTCCCACCATCAAAAAATTGAAGGCGATAACCGAAAGATACTCCGAAGCGTACGAGTTTTGAACGCCGTTCATGCCGAGCCAACGTCCAATGTGGCCGGAAAGCGCGAAGAGGCCGATCGAGAAGATGGCGCCCATACCGACGCTGATCGCGATGTTGGCGACCCACGTCGGAACCACGTGGTCGTCCCGCTTTGCGCCCATATACTGGGCGGAAACGCTCGTGCCCGCGGAGGTAAACTGCGGCATGATGAAGTACCCGAGCATCAGGACGGGACCGAGCATTCCGACGGAACTTGCGGCGCCGTCGGAGATCATGCTGAGAAAGAGAATATCCGTGAACGCGGTGATACCCCCGGTGAGTTCCTCGATGAACATTGGCCATGAAAGGGCGATGAGGCCGAGGCGCGGGGTATTTTTCTCGTGATTCATGACGGGCAGTATAGCGCGACGGGGCCCGTCCCTGTCTAGCGGGAACGGTATTTGTTTGAAAAAACGGATAACACGGTCTAGACTGTCCCTAGCGGGAGGTGCAATGTCCTATATCCCCTGGGATCAGATCAACGCATTGCTTCTCGGCGGAGGTTCGGCGGAAACGCGCGCGCAGATGTTCGATCGTCTGCTCGCCGGACTCGGCGAGATAATTCCCTGGGACGTCGGTATCGGGGTGTTTGACCGCGACATTCGGTGCGTGACGTGTTCCGGCTGGGATCGGCGTACCTTCGAGCATTACAACGGGCATTATTTTTCCAAAGTACCTTTTATCCTTTATAACGAAGCGGGCGTCGCGTACCGCGGGAAGGACGTGGTTCAATGGAACCGGGTTTCCGACTGCGAGTTTACGCGCGACTTTGCTCGCCCGCTCGGTCTTCATTCCGGCTTGAGCCCGTTTCGCCCCGCGTGGCCGCTGAATATCTCTATCCAGCGATCGAAGGACTTTCCCGCATCGAGGCCCTATCCGGCGAATCCGCGGACACGTCGGGCGTCATCGTCTCGCCCGCTCCCGCGCGAGAGGCGTTTCGCCGTTCCTTCGCCCTGAGCGAACGGGAGATGGAAGTGATGGAAGGCCTCTGCGATGGGCTATCCAACAAGTCCCTTGCCGCGAATCTCTTTATCAGCGAGCGAACGGTCAAGGCGCATGTCGCTTCGATTTTCCGGAAAACGGGATCGACGACGAGGACTGAAGTCATCGCCCTGGGTTATCGCGCCATGCGCGGATGAGCCATGACTATGCTATACTTCCCGCCATGCCATCCATGAAATCGGGCGATGCGGCGCGACTGCCCGCCCTCACCATACAGGATATCGACGTGGAACTCGCGCGCAAGGACGTCAAGAACGTGCGGATAACCGTGCTTCCGCCGGACGGGCGGGTGCGCGTTTCCGCTCCCGCCTTTTTGGGAGAGGATTCGATACGGAGCCTCGTCGCCGGAAGAATCGACTGGATCCGGAAAAAGCGCGAGGAGGTTCGCGGCCGAGTCGCGCCCGTCGAGCACGCGTACGTCACCGGCGAGGAGCTTTTCCTTTGGGGCGAGCGGTATCGGCTTGAGGTCGAAGAGGCGCGGGGAAGGGGAAGCGTTAGTCTTTCCGACGGGACGATCGCGCTTCGGGCGAAGCCGTCGTCGACCCGCGCGGCGCGCGAGAAGGCCCTCTATGACTGGTATCGCGCGCGGCTACTCGACGCGGCCCAGCCGCTTCTCGAACTATGGGCGCCGCGCGTCGGCAGGCGGCCCTCGTCGATTGTCGTTCGGCGAATGAAAACGAAGTGGGGCTCCTGCGACCTCCACTCTTTCCGCGTCTGCCTTAACGTCGAGCTCGTTAAGCATCCCCCCGAGTGTCTCGAATACGTGCTCGTGCACGAGATGACGCATTTACTCGAGGCGAGCCACGACGCGCGGTTCAAAAAACTTCTCTCGGGCTTTCTCCCCCGCTGGAAAGAAACGCGCGACCTCCTCAACGGAAAGTCGCGCGGAATTCGGGGTACGCGGCGCTAGTCGCCGCCTTCAATCAATCGCAGGCTTCTATCAGTCGCCGACGGTCGCCGTCGCTTAGTTATTTCGATTCCTTTATCGTCCCGATGAGGGCCTCGAGGTTTTTCACGTACTCCTTGAGGACCGCTTTTCCCTGCTTTGTCAGGCGTTGTCGGGTAACCGGCTTTTTGCCTTCGAAGTCCTTGATAACCTCGATGAGGCCGCTCTCTTCTAGTTTCGCGAGGTGCCGGCTCAGGTTTCCGTCCGTCGTTCCCGTCTTGTCGCGTATGAACGTAAACTCCGCCTCACCCGTTCCCGCGAGAAGGCTCATCACCGCGAGCCTGATCGGGGAGTTGAGCAGGGAGTCGTACGTGCGGTAGTCGTACCGCTTGTCTCCTTCGACGCTCATTGGCGTCTCTCCGAGCGCTTACCGATAAAGAGAACGCAGCCTGGAACGAACGAGCAGACGAAGGTCGTCGCGGCGAGGATAGTAGACGCGCTAGCGATACCTCCGAACGACATGACGATGGCCGCGATCCACCAGAGGGGTCCGACGGCCTTGAACCAAACGAGGCCGATGAGCGAGCCGTAGAGCCAATAGGCGAGTCCCAGGATTATCGCGATCGTGGCGAGAAACGCGACGCTACTCGCCGAGCCGCACGCGTATTGCACGGCGAAGAGTACGGCGATCGCCAGGAGATGGCCGACCCATAGCGAACTCGAGATTCTTTCGGCGAATCCGCGTTCGCCTGAGCGCGCGCTGGTTCGTGCGCCGACGATATACGAAACGATGCCGCCCGCCCCCGCGAGAACGGGCCAGAAAAACCGGGCAAAGCCGGAGGCCTCCCCAAGCGAAGAAAGGCCGATTCGGTAGCCTATCATGCCGAGCGGAATGAGAAGGCCCCAAAAGATAAAATGAGATCCATTGTCCTCGAGTTTTCGCTGACCTTCTTCCAGAAAGGCCTTAATCGTCTGGAGGTCTTGCAATGCCCGTTCGCGTTCGTTCGTCCCGTTGTTTGTTTCTTTCATAGTAAGCTCCTTATAGTACCTTTTCACTCTTAATCTCTATCATTGCAAAGCGCTTTGCAACGTAAAGCTTACTAGACTATACGCCATGTCGTGCGGGAAATCAAGTCCTATTCGCTTTTTTTAACGATTTCTCGAATGACGCGATCCCGTCGATGAGGCGGTCGAGTTCGTCGTCGGTCCGGTTTCCGTAAGCGATGATGAGGGAGTCCCGAAAGGCCGCGTGGACATGGCAATAATCCAGCACGGATTCCGCCTCAAGGCCGATCGCCAAGAGGGCCGCGATGACGGGCGCGACGTCGGTGGGTCTTCCGTCGGGGCCCGAGCGTCGTATGACGAGGTGCATTCCGGTCGTTGCCCCCGTGACTCTCCAGGCGGGCGCGAGGCGGGCGGTCACGAGCTCTTTGAGATAGGCGTTTTTCCGTCGATACGCGCGATGGGCGCGCGCGAGATGGCGGGCGAGATGACCGCGCTCGATGAAGAGCGCCATCGCCTTTTGCTGGAAGCCCTCGTTCCAGAGGTCCCATCGGCGCTTGAGGGTTTTGACGCGGGCCTGGATGCCAGGCGGCACGACCATGAAGCCGATGCGGAGCGCGGGACTCACCGTCTTGCTGAAGGTTCCGACGTAGATGACTCGCTCCGGGGCCATCACTTGCAGAGGGGTGACAGGATTGCGGTCATAGCGGAATTCGCTGTCGAAGTCGTCCTCGATGACCCACGCGCCGATGTCTCGCGCCTTTCCGAGGAGAGCGACCCGCCGTTCGGCCGAGAGCGTTCCCCCGACCGGAAATTGGTGGGTGGGCGTGACGTATATGAGGTCGACTCCGTCGTCCGTCATGAGGTCCTCGCGGATTCCCTCGTCGTCGACGGGAACGTACGCAATGTCGCAGTCGAGACCGTCGAAGATGCGCCGTATAAAGGGCGCCAGCGGGTCTTCAAGTATGACGCGGGGTCGTTCGAAGATGCACGCGAGCATGGCGAAGGCTTGCGACGCCCCCGCGGTCACGACGATTCGCTCTGGCCCGACCTTGATGCCCTTTACTTCGTGGAGATGGCTCGCGATCGCGACGCGCAAGCTCCAATGCCCCGCGGGACGGTTGTACCCGAGGTCGTCGAGGCTCGCGTACTCGACCGCGTCGTGATAGCACGAAAGCCATGCTCTGCGCGGAAAGAGTTCCATGTCGGGCATTCCGGGAGCGAAGGAAAGAGGCTGAGGGCTCGACGTGCGTTTCAATTCCTGTCCTTGATTCTCCGCCGTGACGTTCACTGATTGCGTCCCCGAGTCCCACACGAGCCCCGAGCGAACGAAGGTGCCGGAGCCGTGGACGGTGGCGAGGTAGCCTTCCATCTTGAGCTGATCGACCGCCTCGAGGACGATACCCCGCGCGATGCCGAGCCGTTCGGCGAGCTCTCTCGTCGAGGCAAGCCGCGTGAGGCCGGGAAGGGCGCCGCTCGTAATCCTCTCGCGCAATTGATCGACGAGCTGTCGATACTGGCTCAAGCGAGACTCGGGATTGAAGGTTATTCCATACATGTCGCCATGGTATCCCGGTTTGCGCGAGAACTCAAGTGGCTCAGAAAACCCTATAAAAAGTGGCGCTATTTTGAACACTTTTTGAAGCGTATTGTACGTCTATCAAGAACGACGGAGGTTCAGTATGAAGATGACGACATTCGCGGATACGAAGGATGAGGTAAGCGTGATGGCCCTTGGCTGTTTGCCATTCGGTTCCAAGCTTGACGCGGAGCAATCCTTTGCCCTGCTCGATTACTATCGCGAGCAAGGGGGTAACTTTCTCGATACGGCGAATAACTATTCGTTTTGGGATGCGGACGGGAAGGGCGGCGAGAGCGAGAACCTGCTTGGCCGGTGGCTTCGCGACCGGGGAAGCCGAGACTCCTTTTTTTTGGCCACGAAGCTCGGCGCTTTTCCCACGGTAAGTCGCGATGAGTTTTTCAAATATCCCGGGAATCCGTGGGCTGATCGAACCGAAGGCCTTTCCAAAAAGGCGATTCTATCCGCGGTCGACCAGAGCCTCAAGCGCTTGGGAACCGATCACATCGATTTACTGTACGCCCATGTCGATGACTACACGGTCGATCAGGAAGAAACTCTCGAGGCGCTCAATCAGATCGTGAAGTCCGGAAAGGCGCGGTACATCGGCTGCTCGAATTTCAAGGTGTGGCGCATGGCGCGCGCGCGCGAGCTGTCGGCGAAGTATCGCTGGAGCGAGTACAAGGCCGCGCAGATGTTTCACACGTACTTTCAAAGCGAGAAGGGCGCGGATACCGGTATGGCCGATCAAATGGGCGACGAGATTTTTTCGTACGTACGATCGGGGAATCGCATGAGCCTTTTGGGCTACACCCCGCTCCTGTGGGGCTCGTATACCCAGGGGCACAAGTATCAGGAGATCGATCGGCTCGCGTCCTTCGTCCGCCCGCAAAACGACGAGAGGCGGCGGCGGCTCGAACGCGTCGCGTCGGAGACCGGCTGGACGGTCAACCAGGTCATTTACGCCTGGATGATCAACTCGACGCCGCCCGTCATCCCGCTCGTCGCGGTATCGAAACTCGATCACTTAAAGGAGGATCTCGCGTCCTCCGGGCTGTCGCTGTCGAAGGCGCAGATGGACGCGCTTGACGCCCCGATACCGTAAGGTCAGGAGCCCGCGACGTTCCGCTCGAGCGTCTCCCGTTATCGCTCATGTTCCTTCTTCCATTCGTCAAAGGCGTTGTGCTCGCTGTTCGCGTCATACGCGTCCTTGAGAGCCGAGAAGTCCTTCTTCTGCTGTTCCTTCCATTGCTCGTAGTCGCCCCGCACGATGCCGTCCCACGTATCCCAGGGCGACGGCTCTGCCGCCGGCGCGGGCTTCGGCGCGGCAGGCTTCGCGGGAGCGGCGTCAGTCGCGGGAGTGGTCGCGGGTTTCGCCGCCGGCTTTTGCGGCGCGGTCGCGCGCGGCGGCTCTCCGGCTATGACGCGCCGCGCCCAGCGGTAGCGCTTTGACCAGTAGCGGGCGTCAAGCGGCGTGACGGTGACCCCGCGCTCCGGGCCGTCGGAGATGGCGTGAATGATTTTGCCGTCGCCGATATAGAGGGCGACGTGCGAGATCGCCCCCGCCTCGCCCGTCGTCGCGAAGAATACGAGGTCCCCGGCCGCGAGCGCGTCCCGGTTGACCGGTCGGCCGAACGCGGCCATATCACGCGAAAGGCGGGGGAGCCCGGAGACGAACGGCTTGAGGACATACCCGACGAAACCGGAGCAGTCAAACGCGGGCGGCGCGATTCCTCCCGTAGCGTAGCGCGAGCCGACGTGCGAAAGGGCCCGATCTACGATCGTTACCCGTACGTCGCTCGCGAAAAGAGCCGCGGAAGTGAACAGAAAAACCGCCGCGAACGAGGTGCGTACAAAATATCTGCGTGCGTCCATGGTTCAAGTGTAGCACCTTACGCGCGTTTTCACCGCACTTGCGCGTTCGGGGGAGTGGATTTATCATGATAGGAACGCGACTATGGCGTCATCGTCGATCGCGATATATACGAGATGGAAATGTACCGCGGCGGTTCCACGTTCGACTATTCCCTCTATACGTATATGTCGGGCAAAACCCCGGTGCTCTATCGGTTTTTACGGCCGGAGTGCAAACTTCCCCCCGAACGGGGAAATTTTCGGTAGGGGAGCGGATCGAATCGGATCGAATTGATTCGTGTTTATCGGTTGCTTTTTGGAACTCCGGTATGTATACTTAAGCTAACAATCGGAGGTACGTATGGCAAAAATACAACTGGGCGGAGAGCCCATCGAGACAGTCGGTTCCCTTCCCGCGGTCGGGAAGAAGGCGCCTGATTTCACGCTGACAAAGGAAGACTTAAGCGACGTGACGCTCGCGGATTTCCGCGGGAAGAAAAAGATCGTCAATATAGTTCCGAGCCTCGACACCGGCGTGTGCGCCGCGAGCGCGCGGAAATTCGACTTTGCGGTATCCGCGCTTTCAGGCGTCGTGCTTCTGACCGTGTCGAATGACCTTCCCTTCGCGATTGCGCGCTTTTGCAAGGCCGAGGGGCTGACGAACGTGATCAGCCTTTCCCAGCTTCGCGACCGTAAATTCGGCGTCGATTGGGGGGTAGCCATATCGACAGGGCCTCTCGCTGGTCTCTTGTCGCGCGCCGTCGTCGTGCTTGACGCCGACGATACCGTGCTCTACGCGGAGCAGGTACCGGAGATCAAGCAGGAGCCGGATTATGCGAAGGCCCTCGCCGCGGTAACCGCGTAAACGAAACGAGAAACGCAAGCTTACGTTTTTTCCCTCAGACGACGTCCGGCTCGATAATCGCCCGAATAAAGAGGTGATCCGAGGGCAGTCGGCGTCGTTCCTCGCGCGTTCTCGGAACCAGCTCCTCGAGAACACCCGCGTCGATAACCTCGATGTCATGAGTGCAAAAGATGTAATCGAGCTGGTTGAAACTCGAACCGTTGCCGAAATAGTAATGCGTGCGCCGCGACTCGGGCGGGACTCCCACGGCGGCGAGCACGTCCGTCAGGGGCAGATCGAGAAAGGGCTCATACTCGAATTGATGGAAGCCGCGTATGAGGATGCCGTTAAAGTCTCCCATCACGACGCACTTTCTGCGGGGTATGAGAGCCGCGAGCCGCGAGACTTCGTCGATTCTCCGGTCGATCCCGCAATCGTCGCCGTGCTGGCTTTTTAAATGCACGACGAACACGGTGAGGTCGCCGCCCTCGGGCCCGAGGTTCACCTTAAGCAGGTTGCGCGAGAAGTCCTCGCTCGCGTTCTGGGAGCGCGCCGAGGGAAACTTGCCGGCCTTGAGCAGGGCCCCCACGAAAATTCCCCTCCGCGAGTTTTCCTCGTGAATGTGAAACTCGTACCGCGAGTCGAGATATGCCCGCGTGAAGGTCTCGAGCGTTTCGCGTCCGCCTATCTCGCAGAGGCCGACGACGTCAAAGTCATTTTCCAGAATAACCCGCGCAATTTCGGCGATCTTGTCCCGCGCCTTATTGGGATTGTAGATTGACGGATTCATGCCGAGGTAGTCGCGCTCGTCGAGGGCCTCGAGTTCGGCGCGGGAATAGCCTCGGTCGGTGAGGAGGGAAAAGTTTTCGGCGTTAAAGGACGCTATATGAAGGGTCGTGCACACACGACGAGCATAGCCATTCGACGCCGTTTCGGGAAGTCCGTCGCGGTTTCTCGTATTTGCTTCCAATTGATGGCTCGAGTATACTTCTCGATATGAGAAGGGATCGTTTATGATCGGGTTACTCGAAAAATCGCCCTTTGCCTACGCGTATCACGAGATCGTCACGGATACGGCGGGACATCCGGTGGACTATCGTTTTCTCGAGGTCAACGCGGCCTTTGAGAAAATGACGGGTTATCCCGCCGACGCGGTCTCAGGCAAGCTCGTTTCGGAGTTTATCCCCGGCATACGAAACGACGATTTCGATTGGGTCAGTACGTACGGAAAAGTCGCCCTCGAGGGCGGAAGCGTCCAGTTCGAGCAGTATTCCGCTCAGCTCGACCGTTGGTTTACCGTTCAGGCATATTCGGACAGCCCCCGTTTTTTCGCGGCTTTTTTCTTTGACGTGACCGAGAAGCATCGCGCTTCAAGCGAGCTTGAGGGTTTCTTCTCGGTTAATCTTGACCTTCTCTGCATCGCCGACACCGACGGGATATTTATCAAGCTAAACCGGGAATGGGAGAAGGTGCTCGGGTACCGGGAAGACGAGCTTACGGGACGGTCGTTTCTGGACTTTGTTCACCCGGATGACATGGACAATACGCTCGCGGCGATACAAGAACTTGGCGAGCAAAGGCCCGTGCTCAATTTCGTGAATCGCTATCGCGCGCGGAACGGAGAGTATCGCTCATTGGAATGGCGATCGCAGCCCCGGGGAAAGCGCATCTACGCCGCCGCGCGCGACGTGACCGACAAGGTGCTGTACGAGGAACGCCTTGTCGTCGCGAAAGAAGCCGCCGACGAGGCGAGCCGCGCGAAGTCGGACTTTCTCGCGAACATGAGCCATGAAATACGAACGCCGATGAACGCCATCATGGGCCTGAGTAAACTCGCGCTCGAGGAGGGTCCTTCCGCGAATGACGGCTCGCTTCAGTATCGCGATACCATGCGAAAAATTTACGACGCGGCGCGGCTTCTCCTCGGCATTATTAACGACGTGCTCGACTATTCAAAGATCGAGGCCGGGCGTCTCGACCTTGACGTTCATCCCTTCGCGCTTTCGGATACTCTCGATCAGATACGGGATCTTTTTTCCGCCGCCGTGCGGGAAAAGGGTCTCGCGCTCCTCGTCGAAATAGACCCATCGGTGCCCGCCCTTTGTAGTGGAGACTCGCTGAGAGTCGCGCAGGTACTGACGAATCTCGTCGGGAACGCGGTGAAATTCACCGAGCGGGGATCGGTGTCCCTATCCGTGCGGCCGGGCAAAGGCGGCGCGGATCGCGTGCTGTTTTCCGTGAGCGATACCGGCATCGGCATCGATGCGGAAAAGGCGGGGACGCTGTTTCGGGCGTTCTCCCAGGGAGATGCCTCGACGACGAGAAAATACGGCGGAACGGGACTGGGCCTCGTGATTTCGAGCCGTCTCGTCGCGGCGATGGGAGGGAATCTTTCATTTTCGTCGGAATCGGGGAAGGGGAGCGATTTCTTTTTCGAGATAGACCTTCCGCCTGCGGAACGCGAGCCGTTTTCCGAAGACGCGCCGGAAAACTTTGTATCTCAGCACGGCGCTGCGATTCCCTCTCTGCGGGGGAAGGTCGTTCTTCTCGCGGAGGATAACGAACTCAATATCGAAGTAGGCCGGCGTTTCGTCGAGAAGACGGGCGCGCGCGTCACTATCGCTCGCGACGGTTCAGAGGCCGTCGCCATTGCGCTTCGCGGGGATATCGACCTCGTTCTCATGGACATCCAGATGCCCGTAATGGACGGCTATGAAGCCACGAGGCGCATAAAGGAGGCCTTTCCCGACCTTCCGATAATCGCGCTGACCGCGGGCGTCATGGAAGACGATCGCGCTCGGGCGAAAAACGCCGGGATGGACGGGCACGTCGCGAAGCCAATCGACGAGAATGACCTTTTCGCGGTTCTCGCCTTCTGGCTCGCCTCGGGCGACGGGCAGTCCCGCTCCGCGTCCGGCTCCGAGAAAGGCGAAGGTTGCACGCGGCCGGTCGGACGCCTCGTGCCGGAATCGCTGATCGGATTTGAAGCGCGCGATGGTGACTACAAAACCGAAAGGGACGAGGTCTTTCGCGTTCAGATACTCGGGATGTTCCGCGACCAGCTGCGCGAAACCTTCAGCGGAACGGCGAACGCGGTTCGTTCGGGAAACGAAACGCTCGCAAAGGAACAGGTGCACTCGCTGAAAGGCATCGCGGGAATCGTCGGGGCAAGACGGATCGCGAAGGTCGCGAATGAGCTTAATGCCCTGTATGTCGACGGCGGCGAGCAAAGCAACCGAGTGCGGCTCGCCGACGAACTCGAGTCTTCTATCGGGGAAGCGCTCGATTCCCTGCGATTTCTCGACGAGCTTCCCGCAGGGCTCGTCGAATATCATGATGATTCCCGAGCGTCGGAACGCGGTGATTCGCACGCGATTCCGGCCGAGTAACAACGTTCAAGCGCTGTCTCGGAGCGCGCTCATGGGGCAGGGCTCACTTTGACGCTGGCTGATCCTTTTTTTCTTCAACTTCACCGTTTTCGCACGGTTCATCCTCATCTTCGAGTCTTGACGTCTCAGCGTCAAACGGTTTTGTGCAAACGTTATCTTCTTTTTCCTGCATACGCGACCTCCTTTTTTATACAAACCCCAGCCGCTAGCGATGCTTTGACGCGACTGGGTTCTAGTTAAAGTATAGGTCATTCGGCGCGCGGAAGAAAGGATTTGCGGCGGTTGCCGTGACTAAGTCACGTTTGGCGAAAACAGTCTATCGACGATTTTCTCGTAGTCTTCGAAGCCGCGCGCGCGCGGTATGGAATCGAGCGTCTTGCGCTTTGACGGAAACGACGGCGCAAAGTAGTACCAGAGTTCCTTCATTTTCGCGAGTACGTGAGACGGGCCGAAAAGCTTCGATCGATACTCCGCGTACACGTCGTCGTGAAAGAGGCGAACCGCGTCAAGCCATTCGTCGGAGCCGGTGGCGGGGAGCGCGGCTTGGGGCCGCATGTCGTCGGGCGGAGCGAGATGGCGCCTGACGCGCGCCGGGAGAAACGGGTCGGCGAGCGCTCCCCGGCCGATCATCCAGCCGGAAACGTTTCGCGTGCGCGCCGAGAGGTCGCGGAAGGCGTCTTCCCGCACGATGTCTCCGTTGAACACGATCGGATGCGCGGACAGGGTAGCCGCCCGGTTAAACGAATCGATGTCGACTGTGCCGCGGTACATTTGCGTGCCGACTCTCGGATGCACGATGACGGATTCAAGGGGGTAGCGGTTGAGTACCGGCATGAGGGAGAGTATCTCTTTTGGGTCAGCGCGCCCGAGGCGTAGCTTTACCGAGACGCGCATGCCTTCGCGCGCGAAGAGTCCGTCGCGGTAGACATAATCGAGAACCGCGTCGATTCTCTCGGGGAACGGCAGAAGCCCGGAGCCGCGGAATTTTTTCGCGACCATCGGATAGGGGCATCCGAGGTTCCAGTTGATAAGATTAAAATCCGCGTCGCGGAGCGCGCGCGCGGTGGAGAGAAAACTTTCGGCGTCGTTTCCGAGCAACTGCGGAATGAGCAGCACGCCGAGCGCGTCCGGGGGCACGAGATCCTTGAAGTGGCCCTTTCGCGAGGACGCCCTGGGCACCGCGAGGATAAACGGCGCCATCGCCGCGTCGAAGCCCCCGAACGCGCGGAACCAGGCCGCGCGAACGATTCGTCCGGTGACGCCGTGAAGCGGCGCGAGGGTAAGGAGCGCTGTCGCGTTTGGGTCTGACATGGCGACATCGTAACAGGTTCGTACCCGCGGCGCAACTCGGCGTTTGGCGCGACTCGTCGCATGGGGCGACTCTCTGCGCGATAATGGTTTTTTTCCGCTTGCAAAGCGATGCCCGAGGCGGGATACTTGTACTCGGATATGGAGGCCCGCGGCATGATAGACGTCCAGAAGGTTCTCTCGAACAGCGAACTTTTTTCGGGACTTTCGACCGGTTCTCTGTCGCGGGTCGTGGGGCGCCTCAAGCCGGTTACCTTCGCGCGGAACGTGGTGATTTGCCGCGAGGGAGACGACGGCGATTCCATGTTTATCATCGTGTCCGGCCTCGTTACGGTTTCGAGCGATATGGGATGGGGTCAGCGGGAACTCGCGCGAAAGGGACCGGGGGAGGTTTTCGGCGAGATGGCCTTGATCTCCAACGACGTCCGCTCCGCGACGGTTCGGGCGATCGAGAATACCAATTGCCTTGAGCTGGACCGCTCGGGCTTTGACGAGTTGCTCGACGGCGACCCCGCGCTTGCGCAGCGAATCGCGAAGATCATGACGCGCCGCTTCTCGACGCTCGTGCATCGAACCTCGACCGAGCTTTTGGGCGCGTATCGCGCCCTCACGTTCGCGCTCGCGAACCTGACCGAATCCCGCGACCCCGAGACGGGCGCGCACCTCGAGCGAACGCGGCATTATTGCGTGCTCCTCGCCGAGCTTTTGTCCGACGACGCGCGCTATGCGGACCTGATAACCGACGAGTTTATCGACGGGCTCTTTCAGGCGGCGCCCCTGCACGATATCGGGAAGGTCGCGATTCCCGACGCGATCCTCTTCAAGCCCGGCGGCCTCGTCGACGGGGAGTTCGAGCGGATGAAATCCCATACGTCCATCGGCGCGACGATGATGGAACGCGTCATCCGCCAAAGCGGCGCCGATCTTTTCAGGATCGCCTACAAAATATGCCTCTATCACCACGAGCGATGGGACGGCACCGGATACCCGACCGGCATTTCGGGCACCGAGATCCCGCTTGAGGCCCGCATCATGGCGATCGCGGACGTATATGACGCGCTCCGTTCCCGCCGCGTGTACAAGGATTCCATCGACGAGTCCGCGTCGGTCAATCTTCTGAAAGGCGGGATCGGCACTCAGTTCGATCCGGATATCGCGGCCGTGATGATAGAGCATATCGAGCGCTTCGAGGAGATATACCTGACCTATCAGGACGAGGAAAAAGGTGGCGCGTAATCCCGATAGACCGGATATTTCCCCGCTGACGGCCGCCATTGAGGGCGCGATACGCGCGATTCCGCGCGGGCGCGTGGCGACGTACGGGAAAATCGCGCAGATGGCGGGAATGCCGAACGGGGCGCGGCAAGTCGCGCGCGTATTGCACACCCGCTCGCGCGTCGCGGGACTCCCTTGGCATCGCGTGGTCGGCGCGTCAGGCGCACACGGTGCGCGCGCGAAAATTTCCCTTCAGGGCGACGGATTCGACGAACAACGGGCCTTGCTCGAAAGCGAGGGCGTCCGCGTCGAACTGGACGGCGTGATTAGCCTTACGCTGTATGGGTGGGCCGAGGACGCGCGAGATTGATTGAGTGATTTATATGAGAATATTTACGCTCTTGTCCGAGGACATCTCGGCTATCTCCTGCGCGGAGTCGAGCATCTTTTCGAGGATGGCGCCCTGCGTTTCCATGGTGCTCAGGGCGAGGCGTTCCACGCGGATCGCCACTTCCATGTGCACGTTTTGCAGGGTCGAAGTTGCCGTTAGCGCCTGCGTACCCATATACTGAATGGTAGTACCGAACTTTCCGGTTGTCAACGGTTAAGGAGGGCATGCATGAAGGATACGACTACGGGCACTTCCTATTCGCGCGCGGCGGCGATTGGCTTTCTCGTGCTCACCGGCGTGGTGAGCCTCTTTGCGGACATGAATTACGAGGGCGGCCGGAGCGTCGTCGGGCAGTACTTGAAGCTTCTCGGGACAAGCGCGTTTGCCCTCGGTTTCGCGGCGGGACTCGGGGAGTTCGTCGGGTACGCGGTCAGGCTCGTCTCGGGCGCACTCGCCGATCGGACGCGGCGCTACTGGTGGTTCATCATCGCAGGGTACGCAGTTCAGCTCTGTTCGCTTCCGGCGATGGCCTTCGTGTCCGGGTGGGAGCTCGCGGTCGCGTTTCTTTTTTTCGAGCGGCTCGGAAAGGCGATCAGGAAGCCGGCGCACGACGCGCTCATCTCGTTTGCCGCGAAACAGACCGGAAGCGGCTTCGGTTTCGGTCTTCACGAGGCGATGGACCAGATCGGCGCGTTTCTGGGACCGGCCCTCTTTTCTCTCTTGCTCTTTATCGGGCCCCGCGGCTCCGACATCGAGGCCTATCGTTCGGGCCTTCTTTTGCTGTTCATTCCCGCGGGGATAGCGGTCACCCTGACCGTGATCGCGCGGTTTCGCTTTCCGCATCCCGAGCGCTTCGAGATACCGAGCAAGACCCCGACGGTCGGCTTCGCCGGTTTTTCGCCCGTTTTCTGGCTCATCACCGGAGCGGCCGCCCTGCTCGCCATGGGCATAACCGATTTCCCGCTGATCGGCCTCCATCTTTCGCGCTCGGGCGCCTTTCCCGAGCAGGCGATTCCGCTCCTGTACGCGGGGGCTATGGCGGTGGACGCCGCGGCGGCGATCGCGGTCGGCGCCCTCTACGATCGCTTCGGTTTGCGCGCGCTTCTGGTTTTGTTCGTGGCGGAGGCGTTGACGGCGCCTCTCGTGTTTCTCGCGCCGGTACCCGGCATACTCGTCGGTATGGCCCTGTGGGGCGTGAGCGTCGGAACGCAGGAGTCGATTCTGAAGGCCGCTATCGGGGATCGCGTCGGCGAGGATCGGCGCGCCCGCGCGTTCGGCGTGTTTCACACCGCGTTCGGAGCCGCATGGTTCGCGGGGAGCGTCGTTATAGGTCTTTTATACGATGCGTGGGGAGCCGTTCCGCTCGTCGCGTTTTCGGTCGTCGCGCAAACCGCGGCGGTCGTCATGTTCGCGCGCGTCGTGCGAATGGAACGCGCTTCGGGCCTCTGAACGTGGCGTTATGAACGCCTGCGGCAAAAGACCCGAAGGGCCGCCTCGACGGTCGGCTTGAAGATGAGGCGGCGTTCCTCGTTGCACTCGATGATGAACTCCCGGAGGCTCCGCGACTCGACGGCGGAGAAGTCTCCGATGACGGCGACGAAGATGCGGAAGGACGTTGCCTTGTGCAAGATGTCTCCGGCGAGGCCGGTGTGAAGGTCAAAGAAGCCCTCGGAGATGTTTTCTTTTTTAAGGATGACGTGCTTCACGGCGAAATCTGAAATCAAGTCCAGGAGGTTCTGCGCGTTGCGCAAGATAACCCCGTCTTCGAGAATTTCCACTACCGACACGCCGTTGATTCGATGTTCCGTAAAGTTCATTTCGCTATTCCTGATACATTCATTGTACAACGAAACTGTCCGATTGCAAAGACGTAAACGGACGAAAGACAACGCGCGGGCGAGTCGCCTTTCGAGGGGGCTCCGAGGATGGCCCGTCGCCCCTCGCCCTTCGTTCTGCCTTTTTTTCGCGCGTTTTTTATTTTCCGTCGTGTACAGGGTAGGGCCTTTATGGTAGAATTCACAGGCAAAGAAGCACGGTAAGGGGGCATATATGAAACGGTATAGTATCAGATCGTTCGCGGCGCTTGTCGCGATTATCGCGGTGGTGGCCATGGTCGGCTGCGAGCGGAAGGGGAACAAAAACTTTATTCTCGCGACCGGCGGCACGGGAGGGACGTACTATCCCTTTGGCGGCGCGATAGCGAATATTTGGAACACGAAAGTCCCGGGCATGAACGTGACGGCTCAGTCGACCGGCGCGTCGGCCGAGAACCTCAGGCTCATCAGCAAGGGAGAGGCCGAGTTCGGCATCGTGCAGAACGACGTCCTCGACTACGCCCATAACGGCACGGACATATTCGACGGCGCGAAGCTCGATAACCTCGCGACGATCGGCACGCTCTACCCCGAGGTTATTCAGATCGCGGCCTCGCGTTCGAGCGGGATCAAGACGGTGGCGGACATGCGCGGCAAGCGCGTCTCGGTCGGCGACGCGGGCTCCGGTGTCGAGTTTAATTCGAAGCAGATCCTTTCGGCCTACGGTCTTTCGTTCGACGACATCAAGAAGGCGAATCTCTCGTTCAAGGAATCGAGCGACGGCTTGCAGAACGGCACGCTCGACGCGTGCTTCGTGACCGCTGGCGTCCCGAACGCCGCCTTGCAGGAACTCGCGATTTCGGCGGGGCTCACGCTCGTGCCGGTCGACGGCGACGCCGCGAAGGCCCTCATGGCCGAGCACGCGTATTACACGGCGATGACGATTCCCGCGGGCACCTATAAGGGAGCCGACGCCGACGTTTCGACGGTGGCGGTCAAAGCGACGCTCGCGGTAAGCGCGAAGCTCGACGAGAAGACCGTGTACGACCTGACGAAGGCACTGTTTGAAAACCAGGCCGAGCTCGCGGCCGCTCACGCGAAGGGCAAGGACCTGAGCGCGGCCTACGCGGTAACCGGCGTGTCGGTGCCCTTCCATCCGGGCGCGGCGAAGTATTTCAAGGAAATTGGGCTCGACGCCAAGTGAGTTCGTTTGACGGCCCGGATCGCGGCGCGAGCCGTAACCCGGGCCGCGTGAGCCGTGCGGCGTTCGCGGCCGCCGCGCTCGCGGCCGTTCTTTTTTTCGCGCCGGTTATTCCGGCGCTGACGCTACGGGCGCGCGCGCGGTCTTTCCCGCCCGCCTTTCCGTTCGCGATCGGTCCCGCGCTTTCGCGCGAGGGCTTCGAGCTTTCTTACACGCATTCGGTCAACAAGGGCCGCGTGACCGATTTTTTCGACATCGCGCCCTCGGGCGCCCTCGTCGTGCGCAAAAGCCGGTTCGTCTCGTACGGCGCGGGAATGGGGGAGCCGCTCGAGGGCGGCTCGTTCGTCGACCGCGGGTCTTTTTTCGAGCTGACGGGTCTCGATCGCTCCATGCCGCGCGTGCTTCTCGCCGTCGGCGAAATAGCCGGCCATGCGATAACGCGCGCGGGCCGGCGCTACGTGCTTTCGAACCTGTTCGCCCCCCGTTCGTCCGTCATCATAGAATACCGTTCAGTGTCCGCGTTCGACCTTCTGCGATCGGGCCTGCACCGAAGATAAGGAGTTACAACCGTGTCAAAGAACCACGCGCCCGCGTCGGAAACCTTCGAGGGCCTTTCCGGGTCAATGACCCCGACGTCGAACGAGGAAGAGATTCTCGAGTTCATGAAGCAGTACGATCCCGGGTCGGCGTACCGCGAGCATAAGTGTTGGAAGCGCTACGTCACGATCGCGGTCTCGCTCGCGTTCTGCGCCTTTCAGCTCTACGCGACCCTTTCGGGCGCGGTTACGGCGCAGATTCTGCGCGCGACGCATCTCGCCTTCGTGATGCTGCTCGGCTTTTTGCTGTATCCCGCCTCGAGAAAGCACCCGCTCAATACGCTTCCTCTTTACGACGTCGCGCTCGCCTTCGCGGGTTTCGCGAGCTGGATGTACATCGTCGTGAACTTCGACTCGCTCGTCAGGCGTACGGGGGCGAACTTCCCGATGGATATAGCCGTGGGCTGTATCGGCATCCTGATTTTATTCGAGGCATGCCGGCGCGTCTCGGGCATCCCGATGATGCTCATAGCAGGCTCCTTTATCGCCTACGCGTTTCTCGGGCCCTGGCTTCCCGGGTTCTTTAACCATCGCGGGTATTCCTTCGAGCGCGTCGTGACGCATTTGTATTACAATACCGAGGGGATCATGGGCACGCCCATCGGCGCGTGCGCCTCGTTCATCTTCCTTTTTATCATGTTCGGGTCCTTTCTCGAAAAGACCGGCATCGGGCAGTTCTTCATCGATATTTGCAACTCGATCGCCGGAGGCGCGGCGGGGGGACCCGCGAAGGTCGCCGTGCTGACGAGCGCGCTTGAGGGTACCGTGTCGGGAAGCTCCGTGTCGAACACGGTCGGTTCGGGCAGTTTCACGATTCCGATGATGAAGAGCCTCGGGTATCGCCCCGAGTTCGCGGCGGCCGTCGAGGCCGCGGCCTCAACCGGCGGACAGATCATGCCGCCGATTATGGGCGCGGCCGCCTTTCTCATGGCCGAAAGCCTCGGCATTCCCTACACCTCGATCGTCAAGGCGGCGATCATACCCGCCTTACTCTATTTCTCGGGGATTTTCATCATGGTGCACCTTGAGGCGAGAAAGCTCGGCCTCAAGGGATTGTCGCGGGAGAACCTGCCGAGATTCCTTCCCCTGTTTCTCACGAAGGGTTATTTGATGGCCCCGCTCGGAGTCATCATTTTCTTTCTCGTCGAGGGAAAGACCGCGACCTTTTCGGCCCTCATGGGAATCGCCGCGTGCGCCCTGCTCGGAATCGTCGCCTCGCTCGTGGACCTCGCGCGCGGCAGAAAGGCGCGCATGGGCCTTAAGGAGTTCGTGGAGGTGATGACGACTTCCGCGCGGAACATCGTCGCCGTCGCCGTCGCGTGCGGAATGGCCGGCATCATCATCGGGGTCGTGACCCTGACGGGAATCGGCCTCAAGCTCGGCGCGGGCCTCATCTCGATTTCGCACGGTATTCCGATCATCACGCTGTTTCTCACGATGATCTCGTCGATAATTCTCGGGATGGGCGCTCCGACGACCGCGAACTATCTCATAACGTCGACGATAACAGCGGGCGCGATCGTGGGCCTCGGGTACGAGCCGCTGGCCGCGCACATGTTCGCCTTCTATTTCGGCATCATCGCCGACATCACGCCGCCCGTGGCGCTCGCGGCGATCGCGGGCTCGGCTATCGCGAAATCGAAACCCATGGCGACCGCGCTTCAGGCGACGAAGCTCGCGATCGCGGCCTTCATAATTCCGTACATGTTCGTCTTTAACCCGCAGATGCTCCTCATCGACACGAACTTCCAGGAGGTCGCCCTTATCGTGGTGACGGCGCTCGTCGGCATGGTCGGGGTCGGCGCGGGACTCGAGGGCTATCTCTTTCGAAAATGCAACACGTTCGAGCGGGTCTTGCTCGCCGCCGCGGGCCTCTTGCTGATCGTGCCGGGCTTGCGCACGGACATCGCCGGACTTGCGGTAATCGCGTCGGTTTCCGCCTTTCAGCTGATCACGAAGCGTCTTGCATCGAAGCGCTCTTTGGCGTAAAAGCGTGTGTGTGAAACATAAGGGATGAAAGCGCGATAGATATAGTGTATCCTATATAGCAGTGAGTTATATATGAAAGTACTAAAGCCACGCTTCGCGGTGTTGATGGACATGGCCTTTTCTTCCTTTCAGGAGGAGATGTGGTACGGCATACGCCGATATCTCGATGAGGCCGGCTGCGAAGCCGTTTTTTTCGGGATCGGTCAACTGAATCGGGACAACCCCGAGGATCGAGCCCGGAAAGAATTCCCGAAGCTCATCAGCCCGGCGGAGTTTGACGGCGCGATCGTCGTTTCGGGGACCTTACTCAATAAAAACGACGGCGACGCGCTTGCCGCGATCGTCCGCTCTCTTTCGCCCCTTCCGGTCGTCTCGATCGGCCCGTCGGTCACGGGAGAAAAATCCTTTTGCTTCGACAACAAGTCCGGCATCAGGGATCTCGTACGCCATCTTATTAACGTCCACGGGTATCGCTCGTTTGCCTTCGTGTCGGGCCCACTGACGAACGAGGAATCCCGCGACCGGCTCACGGCGTTTCGCGAGACGCTCGATGAGGCGGGAATAGCGCATGGCGCCGAATGCGAGTTCGAGGGAAGTTTTACGTCGCCTTCGGGATACGACGCCGTCCGCGCCTTCTACGACGAGCGCGGCCTTTCTCCCCGCGTCATTGTATGCGCGAACGATTTTATGGCCATCGGCGTCTGGGACGCGCTTCGAGACCGGGGCTTGATCGTGCCATACGACGTAGCCGTTACCGGCTATGACGATAGCCGCCTTTTGCGCTCGCTTACGCATCAGTTCACCACGGTCCGCCAATCCTTCGATACATTGAGCTACCTCGCCGCGCAGTGGCTTCACGGGCTCGTGACCGGCCTTCGGTCTCCGCCCGCGGTCAGCCTTATCCCGACATTGGTCGTTCGCGGATCGTGCGGCTGTCTCGACGCCTCCCGACGGGGCGACGCCTCGGTTCGGCGTGAGCCGGATTCGCCCCTAAGCGGCATTCGGGACACGATCGAGTCTCCTGCAGTCGTCGAAGGCGGCGCGGAGTCAACCGCGTATCGCGCATGGTCGGCCGAAATTCACCGTGCCCTGCGGGAGAATCGATCCCCGCTTGATATGCTCGCGGTCGTATCGGGCGGCGATGCGCCGCTTTCGCGAGAGATCGAACGCTCGCTCCTTTCCCTCTATGCGTCGGTTCTCGAGGAAACGAGCCAACTCGCGTTCGCCGAGCATTGGCGCGAGGCCTTTTATTCAATCGACCTTCGCGTTCTCGTGGATCACTTGGCCGAGCGGCTTGCCGTGGACATGTCGCTCTCAAATCATGACGGCGACTTCGCCGAGATCGTGCGGCACATTGGGGCAAAGTCGTTTCATCTCATACAGTTCGAGAACGAACGCGATGGGAGCGACGGCGCGAAAATCGTCTATTCGACCGTATCTCCCGCCGAGTGGGTCGCCCCGGTCGCCGGGGCTTGGTTTCCGCCGAAAGGTTCGGGTTCCTTCGTAGCCAATATGATTACGCACGAGGATAGGGCTTACGGGTATTTTCTGCTTGACTCCGACATCTCCGTGGGCAATACGTTCGATTATCTCCGCGTCAGGTTTTGCGGGATCACGCGCGATCTCATAAACCTTCGGGGAGTGCGCTCGCTCAACGACAAACTGTTGGGGGAAATCAGCGTACGCGAGCATACCGAGAAGCGGCTCAAGGAAGCGCTGTCGCTCCTCGAAAAAATGTCGATAGAAGACGAGATGACCGGGCTCTATAACCGGCGCGGGTTTATGGCCATGGCCGAGCAGCAGGTTAAGTACCTCAAACGGCAGAAGACGCCGTTTTTCATCGTGTACGCCGATCTTGACGGGCTCAAGGCGATTAACGACCGATGGGGCCACGGCGACGGCGACGTCGCGATCAAGGCCGCGGCGGAGGTCCTGAAAAAGACGCTTCGCGATTCAGATATCGTCGCCCGCATGGGAGGCGACGAGTTTACCGCTATCGTCAGCAACGTGTATCCCCCCGATTTTACCGGTATCATGAAGAGACTCGCCGCCGCGTGCGAAAAGAAAACGGCCGAACTCGGGCGACCGTGGAAGCTCTCGATGAGCATCGGTTTCCACAATCCCGCCGAAGGATGCGATCTTTCGCTCGATTCCATGCTCGTGCTCGCGGACGAGGAACTGTATCGCGAGAAGCAACGGAAAAAGAAACTCGCGTCTCCCGACGCCTAGCGCTGTCAATCTTTTCGTCGATACGGCGGAATCGAGGGTGATGCGCGAATCGCGCGTACATGCTATACTGATTTCCCATGGCGAACAAACCCGATGATAGATGGCTGCTCGTGTGCGACGTTGACGGGACCTTGCTTTTTCCCGAGCGGGATAATCCCGGCCTTGAGGAATTCAATCAATTCATTGAACAAAACCGTGGGCGGGTGGTTTTCGCGCTCAACACCGGCAGAAGCCTCGACGAGGTCGCGATGGTCGCCGAGGCGGGACCGATCGTTACCCCGGATTGGCTCGCGTGCGGCGTGGGCACGTCCCTGTATTCGGGCTTTACGCCGGATACCGCCGATTCCGGGTGGGAGAGCGCGGTGTCGCGGGATTGGGAACGCGAGGAACTGCGCGCGGCCCTTTCGGGCTGTCCGGGAATTTTGGAGCAGGAAGCGTGGAACCAGCACGGCGCCCGGCTCTCGTATTACATTCAAGGTCCCGTCGCGGATATTTTGCCCGAGGCCCTCGCGCGCGCGGAGCCGTGGAAGGACTCGATCAAGCGCGTCGTCGCCCTCGACTATTATCTTGATTTCATGCCGCTTTGGGCCGGTAAGGGCGGGGCGGTCGCGTATCTCGCGGGGAAGCTCGGCATTCCCGCGGAACGCGTGCTCGTCGCCGGGGATTCCGGAAACGACCGCGACATGCTCGAGCGCGAGTTTCGCCCGATCGTCGTCGCGAACCACGCGTCCGACCTCGACGATTTCGTCGCGTGTCCCGGGGTCTTTCGCTCGCGAAGCCCGGCGGCCGCGGGCGTGCTCGAGGGGCTCGCCCATTTCGGCGCCCTTTCGCCCGATGGGCCGACGACTTGACGACAGTAGTAAAACAAGCCGGTTCCCGTATGGGAACGGAATCGTTGTATCGCGCGTTCGCGCGTTCGCGCGCGCGGTCACGCGTTCGCGCGGTCACGCGCAGGCGTGACGGGGAGCTGAGAAGATGCTGATGACGCTTATCGCCTTTTTACGAATGTATTGGTTTCTTCTTTTTAGCACTTCGGCTATCAGGAAGGCGAAACGGCTTGAACGAGACGGTAAGATCGCCGAGAGAGACGAGATCGTCGTTCCGTTCGTGCAAAGGTGGGGGCGGCTCGTCGTTCGCCTCGCGCGCGGGTCTGTCGAAATTAAGGGTACCGAGCACGTTCCGCAAGATACCGCGGTCGTGTTTGTCGGAAACCATCAGAGTTATCTCGACATTCCGATTCTACTCGGGTTTATAGACAAGCCAAAAGCCTTTATATCGAAGATCGAGATTCTCAAGGTTCCGATCATCGCGGATTGGATGCGTCTCATGCAGTGCACGTTTCTTTCGCGAAGCGACATGCGACAAACGATACGCGCGATGCAGGAGGCTGTCGATACCGTCAAGAAAGGATATTCCCTCGTCATTTTTCCGGAAGGGACGCGGAGCAAGGGCGGCCCGATCGTGGACTTCAAGGCGGGCAGCTTCAAGCTCGCGATTAAGGCGGGCGTTCCCGTCGTTCCCGTGACCATCGACGGCTCCTGGCGTTTGTTCGAGGAAAAGGGGCGCGTGCAGAAATCGACAGTTCGCGTCACCGTGCATCCCGCGATCCCGACCGCGGGCCTTTCGCGCGAGGAACTCGCCGAGCTTCCCGAGCGCGTGCGTTCGGTCGTCGCCTCCGCGATGCGTAGCTAGACGCGTCGCGAAGCGCCGCGCGAGCCGAGCGTTTCCGCCGCGCGCGCGAGCTTTTCGTCCACGATGTTCGCGAGCCTCGACTCGACCGCCGAGAAGACGAAAAAGCCGAGTCCGGACCACGTATAGGGAATGGCGATGGGCGTCCGCCCGGAACCCTTGTCGAGGTGCCGGAAGGATATCCCATAGCGATCATACAGCCAGTCCATCTCGTCCGGCTCGAGCGAAAGGACGATTTCCGACTTGTCGTGCACGGCCGCCTTGTGGCTGAGGTAGCGCTTGCGCTGGCTCGCGTACAGGAAGTTCGGGCTCAAGACCATCTTCTCGAAGTCCGCCCTGAAGCTTCCCTTCGGCGGCCCCATGAAACCCTCGAACCGCTCGGCCGAGATGTAGGAGTAGTCGCTCATCCTGTTGAAGGTATCGAGCTTGACGTGAATCAATTCTTGTAGAAACAGCATGAGACGGTGCGCTTGCGATAAAAACTGATAGTCGCAGTCGCGCGGGCCGGTGAAGCCGATGCTCGCGAGCGAGTGTCCGGCGTTTTCCATCGCGCTGACGTAATCGAACACGCGATTGACGGTGTACTTCATCGAAAAGCACCATTTCGGCGGGCTCAGCTCGGGATGAACCGCAGCGAGGAGCCGACATTCGTGGTTGAACCGCTCGGTGCCGATGAGCGCGCGCGCGGGTTCTTTCTCCTGCGTGTCGTCCGACACGATGAAGAGATCCACTTCGTTTCGCCTGAGCCGCTGGTAGGTCGGCTTCGCGGGGTTATCGCCGATGAAATTCTCGAAGAGAAGCGAGTCGGGCCATTCGCGCACCGGCGCGAAGAGCTCGCTCCTCAGCTCCTCGTTGTCGCTGATGACGTGGAGGCTTTTTTCGTTTCCCTTGTAAAAGAGCGTCGCCGCGATTCTCGTTTCCGGGTCACGGTGCGCGAGCCGGGCGGCGACGTCGCGCGCGCGAAGGACGGTGAACGACGCGTCGACCTCGACGATGATCGCGAAGAGATCCCACATTCTCTGCTGAAGCGCCCGTACCCTGTCGGCGAGATCGTTTACGCGGGATTTCGGGACATCGTCGGGAAGCACGAAGTTGAGGTCCGCATCCGTGCAATACTGCACGCCGATTCCGCTGTAGGCCGAGAATATGCGCCCGATGCCGAACACGAGAAGCCGTTCCGCGATGTCCGCGTCTATTGACGGAATGAAGAGGTGGCGGATCCAGTTGCACAGAACGAACCGATAGAGGTCCTGGCGCGGCTTGAGTATCCGGTCTTCGATGGTCGAAATGGTTACCTTGCCGATGTCTCCCGTATTTATCCGCTTCGCCTCGTCGAGATAGAGCTCGATAAGGAAGGTCTCGATGCGGCTTGCGTCCATCCCGCGCGCGATAGCCCCGTCCAGCCGTTCTTGGCAGGAACGATAAAACGCGCAATGATAATGGGGGGCGGCATACGTTACGGGATACATGGAACGTCATGATACTATGCGTGGTACCGTTTGTAAACACGAATAGCCGACGCGGTCTTAGCGCACGGCGGAGATGCCGATTTCTTTCGTTTTGCCGCGGAGGGTTGCGGCGCCGCGCGACACGATTTCGCAGGCGGCGAAACCTTGTTCTTTTACTGGGCAGAGGCGCGACAGGGCGTCGTCCGAGACGAGGAACCGTTCGCCGAGCGGCCGGCATTCAGCCTGTATGCGCGCGGCGGTGTTCATGACGTCGCCCGAGAAGGCGATTTCCTGGCGCGTGAGTCCCATTTCGCCCGCGACCACCGGGCCGAAGTGGAGACCGGCGCGAAACTCGGGAACGACGCCGTAGCGTTCGGAGTAATAGGTCGACCGTTTCAGTATCGCCTCGCGAATCGCGCCGAACGAGAGGAGCGCGGCCTGGTTTTTCGCGCCGTTTTTTTCCTTCCACGTGATGATCGCCTCGTCGCCGACGTATTTGTAAATATCCCCGCCTGAATTGACGATCGGCCGGGCGATGTCGCAGAAGAAGTCGTTGAGGAAGGCGTGAAACGCGATGTCTCCGAGGCGCTCGGCGGTCGTCGTCGAGCCCGCGAGGTCGAGAAACATGACAAAGCGGTTTTCCTTTTTCGGGACGCGGTAGGTGCCGAGCACGAGGCCCCGCAATACGTGCTTGCCGAGAAGCCGCTCGACGTTCGAGAGGAAGCTCATGACGATCGTGAGTGTGAAGGAGAAGACGAGGGTCTGCGGGATATAGGCCTCTTCCTCGAGGTACTCGACGCCGATGATCGCCGCGAACACCGCTCCGTACAGGCCGACGATGATTGCCGTCTGTATGAGGGGAACGACCGTGAACGAGAACCAGAGGGGCCTGACTGCCTTTTTAACGTAGAGGTCGTCCAACAGGAGAACCCCGGTCGAGATCGTGAGTCCGGCTACGATCCCGAGGGCCATATAGCGGGCGTCTTCGGGGTTGAACGCGCCGGTCGCGGCGAAAGTCATGATCAGGGCGAAGAGTCCGCCCATCGCGGCGCTTATCAGAACGAAAGAGACGAAGTCGCGAATTTTTTGCAGGCGATACGGGCTAATGTCCATGGAAATGTATTGTGGGGGCGTTCGCTCTCGCTGTCAAGGCAGGCTATTATCGAGCGTCCGAATGATTGAGCGCATACTTTTTTAAGCCCGCGGACATCGAGTCGCTCGCCTTTCGTGAGAAGCACGTCCTCCGTTCGTCCCTTTGCGGTTACCCATAGCGAGCCTTCGAGACACGAGATTGTCTTCGTTTTCCGCGCGATCATCGCCGCCGTTCCCGCCTCGATACGGATGCTGTTCATGCCCATGGTTTTCTCCCTGTACGCGATGATACGCGGGACGCTCGCGCGGGAACAGCGACAACTTCGGCGTATTTTCGCGTCACATCGCGCGCCGGCGCGGAACTGTGCCCCCTTCAGACGCGCTAACTGTGCCTTACATCGCGGGTAAAAAAAGGTATACTGGGCCATTATGGCGGAGAAAAAGCCGAGCCGGCACGAAGACGTCGCGAACAGGATTATCTCGCTTATCGCGGAAGGCGCGTATAAGGTCGGCGATCGCGTCCCGTCGCTCCGCGAGCTCGCCGACTCGCTACGGGTCAGCGTCAACACTGTGCGCGAGGCCTACGCCCATCTCGAGGAACGCCGATACATCGAGGCAAGCCCGCAAAGCGGTTACTTCGTGCTGAACCGGCCCGAAGTCGCGCGCCTCGGCGATCCGCACCCCGCCACGATGGACCCCGACCGGGTGAGCCTCTGTCGCATTTACTGCGCCTTTCAGGAACTCGGCACCGCGCCCGAGGACGCGTGCGGGCTCGGCATCGCGACCCTCTCGCAGGACATGTGGCCCCTCGAGCGGCTTCAAAAGGCGACTGTCGACGCCGTTCGCCTTCGCGGCTCCGAGGCGCTTCACTATCAGCTGGGCCCCGGCTATGGCCCGCTTCGGGAGCAAATCGCCATCACCGGACTTTCCGGGGGCTCCCGCCTCTCTCCCGAGGAAATCATCGTTACTTCCGGCTGTCAGGAAGCGATCTATCTCGCGCTTTCCGTTTTGACCCGCCCGGGAGATACCGTCGCCGTCGAGAGTCCCATTTACTTCAACCTGCTCAAGCTCATGGAATACCTCGGGCTCAAAGTTCTCGAGATTCCCTGCTCGCCGCGCGACGGGATGCATATCGAGACGCTCCGGTTCGCGCTCGACCAGTACGATGTCAAGGCGGTTCTCACGATCGCGAACTACCATAACCCGACGGGGAGCCTCATGCCCGACGGGCGAAAGGAAGAACTCGTGTCCCTGCTTTCGCGCCGCGGCATTCCGCTCATAGAGGACGATATTTACGGCGAACTGTGCTTTTCGGGCGAGCGGCCGAGAACGTGCCAGTCCTTCGATCGCGACGGCACGGTTCTCCTGTGCTCGTCGTTTTCCAAGACCATCTCGCCCGGGCTCAGAATCGGCTGGATTTCGCCCGGTAAGTGGCAGCGCGAGATCGAGGAGCTCAAGACGCTCATCAATCTCGGCTCTTCGTCGATACCGCAGATAGCGACGGCCCTGCTTTTGCAGGACGGCGGCTTTCAGCGCCACGTTCGGCGCCTGAGGACGACCCTTCGCGACAAGATGGCCGCGCTTCGCGGCGCGACCCTCGAGTATTTTTCCGTCCGGCACGGTCGTGAGCGATCCGGCGGGGGGCATGGTTCTGTGGGTTGAGTTACCTGACGGAAAAAACGCGCGAGAGCTCTATCGGAGGGCCCTTGAGCGCGATATCGTCATCGCGCCGGGATCGATGTTCAGCCTTCAGCAGCGCTTTACGTCGATGCTGAGGCTGAACGCGGGCGTGTGGGGGCCCAACACGTCGGAAAAGATCGCGGCTCTCGGCGCGCTTGCCGCCGAGTTGCCCGAATCGGTCAGAGCTCCGCGTATTTCCACATCTCGTATTCTGAAATCTTCGATTTTGGATCAATCCCCTTCCGTTTGAAGAGTTCGCTGATCGTGACGAACTCGTATCCCTGCTTTTTGAGCTCCGGGATGAGGATGTCGAGGGCCTCGGGCGTCGGATGCGGTTCCGGCTGTACGTCATGGAGGAGGATGATCGCGCCGTCCCGCATTCCTGCGAGGACGTTCTGCGCGCGCGCGGCGGCGTCGGTGTCGCAGCCGGCCCAATCCATGCCGAGCACTCCTTCCGCGAAGGGAAGCTGTATGACGTCGTACATGATGTCGTCGGTGGCGAGGTTCGGCGGACGGAAGAACGCGGGTTCCTTGCCCGAGTATTTCTTGATCGCCGCGCTCGTCTTTTTGACGGATTCCGCTATTTCTTCCTCTTCCATTTGATTCATGCTCGACCATCCCCAAGAATGGTTTCCGATCTCGCACTTCATTTTCACGATGCGGTCGATGACCGGCTTTGTGTCGTCATTGACGCTTTGACCGACCATGAAGAAGGTCGCGACCACGCCGTGCTTTTCGAGCTTATCGAGAACGAGCGGGGTCAAGTCCTCGCTTGGGCCGTCATCAAAGGTAAGGGCGCAGAGCTTGTCGGCTTTCGCTACGTCGGACGTCGTGGACTGGGATCGCGAAGCGCATCCGGTCGTAACGAGCGTAAGCGCCACGAGCGCTAATGCGAGGGTTGGCGCGAGGCTCAGTTCGGTTAGGTGTTTCATGCAGTTCCTCCTTCTAGGAGTATCAGGCCGAAGTAGCCTCGGCGCAATCGGTTGGATCAATCAAAGCTTCATAAGTGTTACCACTTACCTGTTTTTTCGACGCGCGACTATCCTTTTTCTGTCCGTCTCGCATTTGTCTTCAATAGTTGTAAAAAAAAATTGTTGATGGATGGGCGAATGGGGAGTACAGTAATGCGATATACCGTCGGAGGAAACATGGCAGACAAAAAGTCGATGATGAGGCTGGATGAGCGACTCGTGAGCATGGGCGTCGTTTCGGGGCAATTTTTGGCCGAATTACCGCTCGTTCACCGCAAGATGAACTCGATCGTCAAGAAAACCGGCGCCATTCTTTCCGACGAAGTGTTCGAGACGGGCAACGCGGAATTGCGCTCCTGGCTTTCCCTCCTTTCAAAGCGCGGGGCGACGCAGGAAAAATTGACTGCGTATCTTCGATGCGGTCTCGCGCATCTGACATACGACTTCATTGAGTCGCAATTTCATCTCATCGGGGCGGAGGATCTCTCGAGTCGCGTCATCGTGTCTCTCAAGAACCGAAAGCTTCACACCTCGTTTTTCAAGCCGACCTCCGAGCCTCATGCCCCGCGAGTCAAACGCAATACGGCGGCGAAGGGTAAGGTCGTCGCGATTAAAAAGAAAGACATGACCGCGAAAAAAACACCTGCCAAGAAGGCGACGGCCAAGAAAGCGACAGCTAAGAAAGCGACAGCGAAAAAGACCGTAGCCAAGAAGCCCGCCGCGAAAAAAAAGGCGGTCGCTAAAAAAGCCGTGAAAAAGCCCGTAAAAAAGGCAGTCGCTAAAAAAGCCGCGAAGAAACCCGTAAAGAAAGCTGCGGTTAAAAAGACCGTAGCTAAGAAGCCCGCCGCGAAAAAAAAGGCAGTAACGAAGAAGACGGCTAAGAAGGCGGTCGCTAAAAAAGTCGCGAAGAAACCCGTAAAGAAAGCCGGCGCGAAGAAAAGCACGGCAAAGAAAACAATCGCGAAGAAGCCCGCGGCGAAAAAGGTTGCCGTACGAAAAAGCGCGCCGAAAAAAGCCGTCGCGAAGAAGCCTGCCGCGAAGAAGCCCGCGAGCCGAAAGCCTGCGACGAAAAGAACCCTGACCCGGCGAACGGCGCGATAGCGACCGATGCCTCTCCTGGGCGCCCGGGTACGTACCCGCGGCGCCTGACGCGCGATCAACCGAGCGGGCGCGTTTCGATTTTTCTTGCAAATACTCCGATTCCATGGCATACCTACTTGTGCTCGCATAAATCATCACACATATTCGGGGGTTCTCGTCATGGAAGCCTTTGCACAGGCGATCGAACGCGTAAACGGCGTCATTAACGGAATGGTATGGGGTCCGCCCATGCTCGCTCTTATCATCAGCGCGGGTATTTATTTCACCGCGCGTACCGGCTTCTTTCAGGTCAGATGGGCCAAGCTCGTCAGTGACCTGACCTTCTTCGCCATCTTCAAGAAGAAGTCGGTCCGATCCACCAAAGAACACAAGTCCATCACGCAGTTTCAGGCGTTGTCCACCGCGCTAGCCGCGACCATCGGCACCGGTAACATCGCGGGCGTCGCGACTGCCATCTCGATCGGCGGGCCCGGCGCGGTGTTCTGGATGTGGGTGTCCGCCTTTTTCGGAATGATGACGAACTACGCCGAAAACGTGCTTGGAATTTACTATCGCAAGCAAAACGTAAAGGGCGAGTGGACCGGCGGGGCCATGTACTATATCGAGAACGGGCTCGGCAAGGTCGGCGGGCTTTCCGTGATCGCAAAGCCCCTCGCCGTGATCTTCTCGATTTTCTGCGTGCTGGCGTCCTTCGGCATCGGCAACATGACGCAGGTCAATTCCATCGCGAGCGCGATGTCGGGTTCCTTCGGCGTTCCCGCGATCGTGACCGGCATTTTTTGCGCCTTCGTCGCGGGCCTCGTAATCATCGGCGGCATCAAACGGATCGCGCGGGTAACCGAGCACGTTGTGCCCTTCATGGCCTTCTTCTATATAATCGGGGCTGTCATAATCATTATTCTGAACGTGCGAACCGTTCCCGCGGTTCTCGCCGAAATATTCCGAGGCGCCTTCGGCTTTAAGGCTGCAGCCGGCGGATTTGCGGGCGCGGCCCTCAAGCAAGCCATTACGATGGGCTTCAAACGCGGCGTCTTCTCGAACGAAGCCGGGCTCGGATCGTCCGTCATGGTACACTCGGCCTCCGACGTCAAGGAACCGGTCGTGCAGGGAATGTGGGGTATCTTCGAGGTATTCTTCGACACGATTATCGTGTGCTCCCTGACCGCCTTCGCCGTTCTTTCGACTGGTGCGCTTGATTCCGGAAATACCGGCGTACAGCTCGTGAGCGCGGCCTTTACCCACGGCTTCGGGCATTTCGCGGGCAAGTTCGTCTCGCTCGCGGTGCTCCTCTTCGCCTTCTCGACGGTGCTCGGCTGGTCGTTCTACGGCGAGAAGGGCATGGAGTATCTCTTCGGCACGAAGGCGACCATCGTATACAAGATTCTCTTCGTCGCCTTTATCGTCATCGGAGCGACCATGAACCTCGCGCTTGCCTGGGATATCTCCGATACCCTCAACGGATTGATGGCGATTCCGAACCTTATCGGCGTCCTCTTGCTCTCCGGCACGGTTATCGCCATAACGAAAAATTATCTTGCCCGTAAGGGCAGGCGGACCGACGTCGGCGCGGAACCGATGCTCTCGGCATACGCCGAAATCCAGACGATGCAGGCGGCAAAACTCGGAGAGGATGAGTAATCGGCTTCGTTCTTGAAGCGTGGTTTCTCGTCCGCTCGTAGAGGGGCTCCGAACAAAGGCGTTCGGGGCCCTTTTTTTTTACGAAACGCGCGCGTAGTGGCAAATGGCAGAAAGGTGTGAAGAAATGCCGACTCCTTCCGATAGTGTATATACGGCTATAAAACGCTATATATAGCGTAAAATACCTTGTAAAAGACGCAGGTCTACGGTATAGTATCCGTGTAAGCGTTGATTAACAAAAAAAGGACGGGCTACTATGGAAGTACTCACACGAACCGGTTCGCGCGTAACGTGGAATCGGGAGAAGATAGCGAACGCGGTACGGGCCGCCTTCGCGAGCGTCGGATCGGACAAAGACTCGCCGGTAATCGACGAAGTTTCCCGCGAGGTGGAACGTCGAGTGCTGGATCTCGGCGGGGAGAATAACCCGACGCAGGTCGAGGCGATTCAGGATTTCGTCGAGCGGGCGCTCATCGACCGCGGTTGCCACGCGGAGGTGCGAAGCTACATTCTGTATCGCGAGGATCACGCGCGAAGACGGGCCGCGCGGACGGCTATCCTCGACGCGGCACGTTACGAGGGAGCCGTTCGCCAAGGGCTCGACGCGACGCTCCGCGCCGTTTCGAGCGAATATCCCGAAACGGTCTATTCGCTCGACGCCCTTTCGCATAAGTTCGCTTCTTTTCTCGGCGTCTCGGGCGCACGCGCCGAGCGTCCCGCAGGCGATCCGAGCGTCGCCGCCTCGCTCGGTCAACTCGCGCGCGCCGCGATAGAGCTGACGACGCGCGACGCGCCGAAGTGGGAGTTCATAGCCTCGCGCATCGCGCGCTTTCGACTCGCGCTCGAGCTTGCCGCGACGCGCCGCTCGCGCGGATGGACGCGCTTTTCCAAGGTCGTCGCGGGGCTCGCCGCGGAGGGGCTGTACGGCTCGTATATTCCCGAGGCGTATACGAGCGACGAGCTCGACGAAGCCGCGCGCTTCGTCGACGACGCGCGGGACAATCTCCTGACCTTCAGCGCGCTCGACCTCCTCGCCCGCCGGTACGCCATCCGCCTCCGCTCGGGCGAGGCCGTCGAGTCCCCGCAGGAGGCCTTCCTCGGCATCGCCCTTCACCTCGCGATGGGAGAGACTTCCGACCGGCTCGGGTGGGTCAAGAAATTCTACGACGAGATGAGCCTCCTTCGCGTCACGGTCGCGACGCCGACGCTCTCCAACGCGCGAAAGCCGCTCCATCAGCTTTCTTCGTGCTTCATCGACACCGTGCCCGACTCCCTCGACGGCATCTATCGCAGCGTCTCTAACTTCGCGCAGGTTTCGAAATTCGGCGGCGGCATGGGAATGTATTTCGGGAAAGTGCGCGCCGTCGGCGGCCCGATCCGGGGCTTTCCCGGCGTCGCGGGGGGCGTGCTCCGTTGGATCAAGCTCGCGAACGACACCGCCGTC
>CAYSEA010000010.1:8076-13840 GCA_964429975.1 uncultured Treponema sp. | reverse complement strand
CTCGGCATGCGCCAGGGGTCCGTCGCCGTCTGGCTCGACGCCTGGCACAAGGACCTCCCGGAATTCCTCCAGCTTCGCACGAATAACGGCGACGACCGGATGAAGGCGCACGACGTCTTTCCCGGCGTGTGCTACCCGGATCTCTTCTGGAAAACCGTGCGCGATGACATCGACGCCGACTGGCACCTCATGTGCCCGCACGAGATCCTCACCGTCAAGGGCTGGTCGCTCGAGGATTTCTGGGGCGAGGAATGGGAGAGGCGGTATCGAGAGTGCGTCGCGGACGCGCGTATCTCGAAGCGGACGATCCCGCTCAAGGAACTCGTGCGCCTCATACTCAAGTCGGCCGTCGAGACGGGAACGCCCTTCGCCTTTAACCGCGACCTCGTGAACCGCATGAACCCGAACGGACACGCGGGCATGATTTACTGCTCGAACCTCTGCACCGAGATCGCGCAGAACATGAGCGCGGCCGAGTTCGTCTCGCGCGAGACGCGACTCGAGGGAGGCGAGACCGTCGTGGTGGAGACGACGAAGGGCGGGGACTTCGTCGTCTGCAACCTCGCGTCCGTCGTGCTCGGCAACGTCGACGTCGACGATCCGGCGGCGCTCGAGCGGACCGTCGCGGTCGCGGTCAGGATGCTCGACAACGTGATCGACCTGAATTTTTACCCGGTGGCCTATGCCGAGATAACGAACCGCGCGTACCGCGCGATCGGCCTCGGCGTGAGTGGCTACCATCATTTGCTCGCGAAGAAGGGCGTGAAGTGGGAAGGCGAGGGGCATCTCGCGTTCGCCGACGGCCTCTTCGGGCGAATCGCCCGCGCGGCCATTCTCGCGAGCTCGAGTCTCGCGCGCGAGCGCGGAAGCTACTCTTTGTTCGACGGGTCCGA
This sequence comes from uncultured Treponema sp., assembly GCA_964429975.1. GTDB lineage: Bacteria > Spirochaetota > Spirochaetia > Treponematales > Treponemataceae > Teretinema. The sequence goes on along the minus strand of CAYSEA010000010.1, from coordinate 12,947 downwards.
CTGGCAAACGGGCGCGTACTTCGACAAGCGCGGCTACGATTCGGCGGATTGGGCTGAGATACGCGCGCGCGTCGCCTCCGACGGCATGCGGAACGCCTGGCTTCTCGCGGTGGCGCCGACGAGCTCGACTTCGGTCATCGCCGGAACGACCGCGGGTATCGACCCCGTCATGAAGCCCTATTACCTCGAGGAAAAGCGGGGGAGCATCACGCCGCGCGTCGCTCCGGATCTTTCGGCGGAGACGATGTGGTTCTATAAGAGCGCGCATCATATCGACCAGACGTGGAGCCTTCGGGCGGCGGGCGCGCGTCAGCGGCACATCGACCAGTCGCAGTCGCTCAACCTGTACGTGACGACCGACTTTTCACTCAGGGGCGTTCTCGAGCTCTACGTGCGCGCTTGGGAAGAGGGCGTGAAGACGATATACTACGTGCGATCCCAGTCGCTTGAAGTGGAGGAATGCGAATCATGTGCGAACTGAAGAAGAAGCCGCTTTTTAACGCCGACGGCGACGTCGACGCCCCGTCGAGGCGGATGATCGGCGGCAATACGACGAACCTGAACGACTTTAATAACCTGAAGTATCCGTGGGTTAGCGACTGGTACCGTCAGGCGATGAACAACTTCTGGATACCCGAGGAGATCAACCTGCAGTCAGACGTTCGCGAGTATCGCCTGCTGTCGAAGGCGGAGCGCGCGGCGTACGACAAGATACTCTCGTTCCTGATATTCCTCGACAGCGTGCAGACGGCGAATATCCCGTCGGTCGGCGCATTCATCACGGCGAACGAGGTGAACCTGTGCCTCGCGATTCACGCCTTTCAGGAAGCCGTGCACTCGCAGAGCTACAGTTACCTTCTCGACACGATCTGCTCGCCCGACGAGCGTAACTCGATCCTCTACCAATGGAAGGACGACGAGCGACTGCTCGCGCGGAATCGGTATATCGGAAACCTCTACAACGAGTTTCAGGAGCGGCAGACGGGGCACAGCCTCGTGCGCACGGCGATCGCGAACTACGTCCTCGAGGGAATATATTTTTACTCGGGTTTCATGTTTTTCTATAACCTCGCACGGAACGGCAAGATGTCCGGCACGGTGCAGGAAATTCGCTATATCAATCGCGACGAGAACACGCACCTCTATCTCTTTCGCTCGATCATACTCGAGTTAAAGAAAGAGTGTCCCGAGCTTTTTACCGACAAGCTTGTCGAGGAGTATCGCGGGATGATCCGCGAAGGCGTCGAGCAGGAGATCGCCTGGGGTCGCTACGTCATCGGCGACGAGATACCGGGCCTGAGCGGGGAGATGGTCGACGAGTATATCCGCTACCTCGGAAATCTCAGATCGACGGGCCTCGGCTTCGGCGAGCTCTTTCCCGGCGGACGCGCCGAGCCAGAGTCGATGCGGTGGGTGAGCCAGTATAGCAACGCGAATCTCATCAAGACGGATTTTTTCGAGGCAAAGCCGACCGCGTATTCAAAGTCGACCGCGCTCCACGACGATTTGTAGAAAATGGGCGCGCGCGTTTGACGGGCGCGCGGAAACGAAAGGCGCGCGCGGAAAGAAACCCGCGCGCGCCCGAGTGTTATGCCTTTGCCAGCGCCTGTTCGAGGTCGGCGATGATATCGTCGATATGCTCGATGCCGATCGAGAGCCTGACGAGTTCGGGCGGGAGTCCCGCGGCGACTTGTTCGGCGTCGGTGAGCTGGGAATGCGTCGTGCTCGCCGGGTGTATCGCGAGGCTTTTCGCGTCGCCGACGTTCGCGAGATTCGAGAAGAGCTCGAGGGAGTCTATGAACGCGCGTCCCCGATCCCGTCCGCTTCCGGACGAATCGCCTTTCACGCCGAACACGACCATGCCTCCGAACCGTTCGCCGAACTGCCGCTTCGCGGTCGCGTACCCGGGATCTTTCGCGAGTCCGGGATAGCGCACCCACGCGACCTTGGGATGCCGCGAGAGCCATTCGGCGACGGCACGTCCGTTCGCGTTATGCTTTTCCATCCTGACGGCGAGGGTTTCGAGTCCCTGAAGAAAAATCCACGAGTTGTCGGGCGAGAGGCAGGCGCCGAGGTTCCGAAGCGGGCCGGTGCGGAACCTGAGGGCAAAGGCGATCGGAGAAAGCGCTTCGGGAAGATCGTGCGCCCACCGCAATCCGTGATAGGCGGGATCGGGCTCGTTCATCAGGGGCACGTTTGACGTTTTCCAGTCGAAGGTTCCCGAATCGATGACCGCGCCGCCAATGCCGGATCCGTGCCCGCCGATCCACTTACTCAGGGAGTGGATGACGATGTCCGCGCCGTCCTCGATGGGTCGGTAGTTTACCGGCGGCGTGAAGGTCGAGTCGATGACGAGCGGTATCTTCCGCTCATGCGCGATGCTCGCGAGGGCCGCGACGTCGACCACGTCGAGCGCGGGATTCCCGACCGTCTCGGCGTAGACGAAGCGGGTTTTCGGCCCGATCGCCGCGCGTACCTCGGCGGGATCGAGGGCGTTCACGAACTTCACGGTAATTCCCTGATCCTTCAAGAGAACCGCGAACATCGTGTAGGTTCCGCCATAGAGGTTTTTCGCCGCGACTATCTCGTCTCCCGCCTTCGCGAGGCTCAGGGCCGTATAGTGAATCGCCGCGGTTCCCGAGGCCGTCACGACGGCCGCGGCGCCGCCTTCCAGAAGCGCAAGCCGGCTTTCGAGTATCTGTCCCGTCGGGTCGCCGAGTCGGGTGTAGATGAATCCGAGCTCCTTGAGCGCGAAAAGGTTCGCGCCGTGCTCGGCCGAGTCAAAGTTATACGCGGTGGTTCTCCATACGGGAAGACCGCGAGCCTTGGTTACCGGATCGGGGGTCTGGCCTCCGTGCACGGCGATGGTCTCGATACGTTGTTTTCGTTCCATGATGGTTTCCTTTTGTAAGTCACTCTTCCCAGAGCCACGTTGAAAGATACCGCTCTCCCGTATCGGGCAGCAGTACCACTATCGTCTTCCCGTCGTTCTCGGGGCGCTTCGCGATTTCGAGGGCGGCCTCGAGGGCGGAGCCGGAGGAAATCCCGATGAGGAGTCCTTCTTCACGCGCCGCGCGCCGCGCTATGCTTCCCGCTTTCGCGTCATCCGTCAGGTATATCTCGTCGATAATAGACGAGTCCAACACCGAGGGAGTGAACCCCGCGCCGATGCCCTGAATCTTGTGCGGGCCCGCGCTCTTGCCGGAAAGTACGGCCGACGCTTCCGGTTCAACCGCGACGACGCGCACCGTTTTCTTTTTCTCCTTGAGAAAGCCTCCCGCTCCGGTGAGCGTCCCCCCGGTGCCCACGCCCGCGACGAAAATATCCACGGCGCCCGCCGTATCTTGCCAAATCTCGGGTCCCGTCGTCGCCCGGTGAATGGCCGGATTGGCCGGATTGTCGAATTGCTGCGGCACGAAGGAATTCGGGGTGGACGCGGCGAGTTCGTTCGCTTTCTCTATGGCTCCCCGCATGCCCTTCGGCCCTTCGGTGAGCACGAGCTCGGCTCCATACGCCTTGAGGAGCTTTCGCCGTTCCACGCTCATCGTTTCGGGCATGGTGAGTATGACCCGATAGCCTTTGACCGCCGCGACCGCCGCGAGGGCAATGCCGGTGTTCCCGCTCGTCGGCTCGATTATGACGGTGTCGGGACCGATTTTTCCGTCCCGTTCGGCCGCCTCGATCAAGGCGAGCCCGAGGCGGTCTTTGACGCTGGAAAAGGGGTTGAAGCTTTCCATCTTGACGTAAACCTCGGCTTTTCCCGTATTCATTCGGTTGATGCGGATAAGGGGCGTTTTCCCTATCAGCTGTGTAATGTCCCGAACTTGTGCCATACAGACCTCCTCTCTTTTCAAAACATATAAAACCTATCGTTTTGATAGGATATATATACGACCTTATATCGACCGTGTCAAGAGAAAAATTAAATATGAAACATTCGTCCCTCTTCGGAATCTTTCGATTCGTTCAGAGACGCGATGGTGATTGCGTCGAGGAATTTGGCGACCCGTTCGTTCAGGCGGTCGTAGACGAGGGCGCGGATACACCGCTGGATGACGGTTTCGCTTTCGTCGGCTCGGGGGGGATCGACGAGGAGGATATCTCCCTCGAGCGCGCGAAGGGCTTCGCCGACCGTGATGTCATTCGGGTCCCGGGCGAGGCTATAGCCGCCCGACGAGCCCTTAACCGAGCGGATGAAGCCGGCTCTCTTGAGGAGAACCGCCACCTGCTCGAGATAGCGCGCGGACACCCTCTGTCGCTCCGCGATGGCCTGTAAGGACGCATGATTCTCGCCGTGACGCTCCGCGAGGTCGGCGAGGTCGGCGAGAAGCCTGATGCCGTAGCGTCCGCGGGTCGATATTTTCATATCGCGTACTCTCCCGCGGCGCGATAGGCCCCGACGAGGTCTGAAAGGGAGATGGAGTCGACGCATTCGCTGATCTCGCCGTACAAGGCGTCCCAAGTACGCCGCGCGGCGCACGTCTCCTCGGCCGGGCACGTTCTCTTTTCGAGGCAGGCGACGGGAGCGAGGGATCCTTCCATAGTTCTGAGGATGTCGCCCACCCGGATACTTGAGGCGTCCTTCCCGACGACGTAGCCGCCGCGCGACCCGCGCGCGCCGCGCGTGAGACCCGCATGCGAGAGCTTGAGGATGATTTGCTCGAGATACCCCTCGGAAACTCCGGTGCCGCCGGATATTTCCCTCACGCTCGCCCGCTCGCCATCCGGAAGGACCGCGAGATAGAGCATGGCCTCGAGCGCGTAACGCCCTTTCGTCGATATTCTCACCCCGTCTCCCCGCGTTGCGCTCGGCGCAAACGCTTACGTAAGGATACTGCCGCGAGCCGGGAGGGTCAAGTTTTGATCGGACG
>CAYSEA010000010.1:0-7976 GCA_964429975.1 uncultured Treponema sp. | reverse complement strand
AACGCTTACGTAAGGATACTGCCGCGAGCCGGGAGGGTCAAGTTTTGATCGGACGTCATGATGATCGCTTTCACCTACAGTCCAAGTACCGCGCGTATGGCGTCTTCCATTTTTTCCGGGGCGAAATCCGGCGCGAAGCGGGTTATTTTCTTTCCGTCGCGCGATACGAGAAATTTCGTGAAGTTCCACTTGATCGAGTCGCCGAAAAACCCGTGCGCTCGCTTTCGGAGGTATTTGAACACGGGATGCGCGTCGGGACCGTTCACTTGTATCTTTGCCATGAGCGGAAAGGTTACCCCGTAGTTAAGCGAGCAAAACGAGGCTATTTCGGCGTCCCCTCCGGGTTCTTGATGGGCGAATTGGTCGCAGGGAAACCCGAGGATAACGAGACCCGCGTCCTTGTATTTTTTATAGAGGGCCTCGAGTCCCGCGTATTGCGGCGTAAACCCGCACTTGCTCGCCGTGTTCACCACGACAAGCGCCTTACCCGCAAAATCCGAAAACGTTATTTCCGCGCCGCCGCTTGCCTTCGCCGTGAGGTTATAGAGTGTGTCCATCGCGTATTCTCCTTTCAGGGAGAATATACTACCGTTTCAGCTACTTTGCGGAGTTTTCGGTTCGCGATCTCCATCCGTGATCGACGGGGCCGTGTCCGTGGCCCAAATCGAGTCCCGCGGAGAGCGCGCCCGTGAGGTAGTCCTTAGCGCGGCCGACCGCGTCCGCGAGCGTGTGCCCGCGCGCTAGGTTCGCGGCGATCGCGGCCGACAGGGTACAGCCGGTGCCGTGGGTGTTTTCCGTGGCGATTCTCGTTCCGGCAAACCAGAGCGGGCCCGCGGCGTCCAGAAGGAGGTCGTCGCAGGAATCGCGCAAATGCCCGCCCTTCAGCAAGACCGCGCAACCGTGACGGCTGCGGATGATCCGCGCCGCGGCAAGCATATCCGCTCTGTCGGCAACGCGCATGCCGGAAAGCGTTTCCGCCTCGGGGATATTCGGCGTGACGAGGGCGGCAAGCGGAAAGAGACGATCCGCAAGCGTGCGCGCGAGGGCTTTCAGAGAGCCCGAGGCGCGTAGGGCGTGACCGCTCGTCGCGACGAGCACGGGATCGATCACGACGTTCCGCGCTCCGTACCGCGTCAGCGCGTCCGCGATCTCGCGCGCCGTTCCCGCGCTTCCCGCCATGCCGACCTTGACCGCGTCCGGGACGATATCCTCAAAGACCGCGGCAAGCTGTGCGCGCACCATCGCGCGGGAGACGGGCATAACCGACCGGACGCCGACCGTATTTTGCGCGACGACGGCGGTAACCGCTCCCATGCCGTATACCCCATGGGCCGCGAAGGTCTTGAGGTCCGCGTGGAGGCCCGCGCCTCCCGTCGGGTCGGTGCCCGCGATGCTCAATACCGTGTTCATGACTGTTCCCCGTTTTCCGACGTCGGGCGATTCGAGCGCGGGCGAAACGCGCGCGCCATGTCCGCGATAACGCGTAGCTTCCGCGCCGCTTCAAGCGTTCGCACCGCGTCGAACGCGTCTCCGGCGGGCCCGAACAGCGAAGAGATCACCGCGATCCCCGCCACTCCCGTTCCGGATAACAGAAGCGCGTTCTCCGCCGTTATCCCGCCGATGGCGACGACGGGGATCGAAACGGCCGCGCATATTTCCGAAAGCAGCGCGGGCGACGATGTTTCCGCGTCGATTTTGGTCGAGGTCGGGAAAACCGCCCCCACGCCGAGATAGTCGGCGCCCGCGCGCTCGGCCGCGCGAGCTTCTTCGACGCCGTTTACCGACACTCCGAGAATGGCGCCCGCGGGCAAACGGCGTCGCGCCTCGATCGCGTCGCAGTCCCCTTGTCCGACGTGGAGGCCGTCCGCGCCAGAGGCTATCGCCGCCGAGAGGGAATCGTTCACCACGAAGGGTATGCCGTGACGCGCGGCAATCGCCTTAAGCCGCCGCGCGCGCTCCGCGTACGCTTTGTCGCTCAGGTCCTTTTCGCGAATTTGGACGAAGCTCGCCCCGCCTTCGATTGCGGCTTCGAGGATTTCCGCGAGGACCTCCTCCGCGAGGCCCGCGGGCGTTACCGCGTACAGCGCGAGTGACTCGCGTAAGCCGTTGTCACGCGAGCCGTTGTCACGCGAGTCGCTCAATTTTCGCTCCCTTTTCGAGCGCTTCGGGGGAGATCGCCGCGAGACGGTCGATGAAGGCCGTGCGGAACGTCGCGGTTCCCGCCGAGGCGTCGCCATTCCGCATCGCGCGTTCGGCTTCGGCCGCGGCGAGTTCGCCCGCGAGACCGATGAAGGCGACGGCTGACGTGACCGCGATCGCGCGGCTCACGTTCGCCGCGTCGGCGATCGCGACGAAGGCGCCGGTAACCGCGCTCAGCACGCAACCCGAGCCCGTCATGCGGGCCATGAGGGGATGCCCGTTTCTCACCGCGTACGCGAACGTGCCGTCGGTTATGACGTCGGTCTTGCCGGTCACCGCGACGACGGAGCCGGTTTTCCGCGCGAGCGCCTTCGCCGATTCGACGGCCCCGTCCGCGATTCCGTCGATTGAGTGGATTGAGTCGGCGTCGGCCGCGTCGACGCCCCTCGTGTTCCCGACGCCTCCCGCGAGCGTTTTTATTTCCGAGGCGTTTCCGCGAATGACCGAGAAACCGCCTTTTTTCGCGAGGCTTCGCGCGGTCTTCGTTCTGAGAGCCGAGGCTCCCGCTCCGACCGGGTCGAGTACCGAGGGGATTTTCCGCTTGTCGGCCTCGATCGCGGCTGCCTTCATCGAGCGGATCGTCCGCGCGTTAATCGTTCCGATATTGACCACGAGCGCGCCGGAGATTTTTACGATGTCCGCGACCTCGGAACTATCGTCGGCCATGACGGGCGACGCGCCGGTCGCGAGCAAGGCGTTCGCGCAATCGTTGACCGTCACGTAGTTGGTGATGCAATGCACGAGCGGCACGCCCGAGCGAACCGCCGCGAGGGCTTTTCCCGCCGTTTCGTTCAGTGAAGTTTTCTCATTTGACATCGACTTCTCTCCCTTCGAGTATCTCGTTTACGTTTCTGACGGCGCACATCGCGCCGCACATGGTGCAGGTGTCTTCGCGTTCCGGCTTCGACTCGGCCCTGAGTCTCCGCGCCTTTTCGGGATCGATCGAAAGCGAGAACATCGCCTCCCAGTCGAGCTTGCGCCTCGCCTCGCTCATCCGGTCGTCGAGCTCCCTCGCCCCCGGGATTTCCTTGGCGATGTCGCCCGCGTGCGCGGCGATACGCGCGGCCATGATGCCCTCGCGCATGTCTTCGAAAGTCGGAAGCCTGAGGTGCTCGGCCGGCGTGACGTAGCAGAGAAAGGCCGCGCCCGAGGCGGCCGCGATCGCGCCTCCGATCGCCGAGGTGATATGGTCCCATCCCGGCGCGATGTCGGTGACGATCGGCCCGAGGACGTAAAAGGGCGCGTCGTCGCAGAGCCGCCGCTCGAGAACCATGTTCGCCCGTATGTCCGACAGGCTCATGTGTCCCGGTCCCTCGACGATCGCCTGCACGCCGCGTTCCCTCGCGCGGCGCGCGAGGTCGCCGAGCGCGACAAGCTCGCTCACCTGCGCGCCGTCGGTCGAGTCGGCGATCGATCCGGGGCGGCACGCGTCGCCGAGGCTGATCGTGACGTCGCGCGCCGCGCAGATGTCGAGCACTTCGTCGTATCGTTCGTAAAAGGGATTCTCCCTGCCGGTCATCGACATCCAGGCGAAAAGGAGGGATCCTCCCCGCGAGACGATACCGGTCGTCCGCCGCTTTCCCTTGAGGCGCGCGACCGTCTCGAGGGTGATCCCCGCGTGAATCGTCTGGAAGTCGACGCCGTCCTCGGCGTGGGCGCGAACCGTGTCGATCCACTCGTCGGAGGTAATGTCCTTGAGCGCCTTGTCGAGGCGGATGACCGCGTCGTACGCGGGAACCGTGCCGATCATGACCGGGGAGATTTCGACAAGCCGTCTCCTGAAAGGTCCCGTGTCGCCCGACGAGCTTAAGTCCATGATCGCGTCGGCGCCGAGATCGATCGCGCCGCGTACCTTCGCCAATTCCGCCTCGACGTCGGGGCAGTCGCGTGAGATGCCGAGGTTGACGTTGATTTTCGTCTTGAGCTCGCGTCCGACCGCGCGTGCCTTCAGGGCCGCGTGTCCCGCGTTCGCGGGTATGGCGGCCGTGCCCGCCGCGACCAAGCTCGCGAGGCGTTCCGCGTCGATTCCCTCGTACGTCGCGGCATCGCGCATTGCCCGCGTGATTCTTCCCGCGCGCGCCTCGGTCAGTTGCGTGGTGATTTTTCCCATTGTCCGTCTTCCTTCGCGCGTCGGCGGGGATGGAACGGAAGGGTATGAAGGTTTCGTTTGTCGCTTCGCCGATACCGCCCGAGCGAAGGGGATAAAAAAAGCCCCTCCGACGGACGGAGAGGCGTTTCGACGGATACTGTTGCATCCGAAACGAGCTGCTTCCCTACGCCAGTGTTAACTGACAGGTTCCAAGGGTCAGGTTATTAGCCTTCTCAACCGTGAGGTTCCCCCGCAACGTGACTTGTAATGTCTGCGCGAGGTATAGCACGGCGCGCGGGAAGTGTAAAGGGCCTAGTCGGCCTCGCGCGATCGGCACTCCGCGCACAGTCCGGTGAGGTTGAGGCTGTGGTCCCGAATGGCCACGCCATGTCGGCTTTCGAAGAGATCGAGCATTGCGGAAAGCTGGCAGTCTCCGAGGTCGGTGAAGCGGTGACACGACTCGCAGTGAAACCAGTGTCGGTGCGACTCTCGCGAGGCCTCGCTTCGCGCCGTGAAGTATCGCTCCGTTCCGTGCTCGGCGCAGTGAAGCACGAATGAATCGGCGAATCCCTTTCCCTCAAGGTAGTGGAGCGTTCGGTAGACGGTTGCCTGATCGAAGGCTCCCGCGAGCGAGCGAAAGACGGACGCCGCCGAAAGCGGCTCGTCCGCGTCCCGGAGGATCGATTGAATGGCCGTTCGCGCGCGCGTCATTTCGGCGCCTTTGTCCGCCTTGAGCGCGCGGCCGCCATGCCGAGCGCCCCGCCCGCGAGGAAGGTCGCGCCCGCGAGCACGACGGTGACGGCGCCGACCGGCGCGTCGAGATGCCACCCGATCGCGAGCCCGGAAACCGAGAAGCCGAGCGCGTAGACGGTTCCCGCGACCATCATGCCGGCGAGGTTTTTGGAGGCGAAGCCCGCGGTTCCCGCCGGCAAGGTGAGCATGGCGATGACCATGACGATTCCGACGAAGGTTTGGAGAAGCACGACGGAAACGGCGGTGAGTGCGAGTATCGCGAGAAAGACCGCGTCGGTGTTGACGCCGCGCACGCGCGCGAACTCGGGGTCGAAGGCGCTCGCCTCGATTTCGGGATAGAACCTCCAGGCGAGAAAGAGGACGACGACGTCGAGCGCGGCGAGAAGCCAGAGGTCGGTCGGCGAAACGAGAAGTATGTTGCCGAAGAGATAGCTCGTCGGGTCGGTGTATCCGGGGGTCTTTGCCATGAAGAGGACGCCGACGCTCATGCCGATGGCCCAGATCGCGTTGATGACCGTGTCCTCTCGCTGTTTCGCCCGCAGCGATACGACGCCGATGATCACGGCGGCCGCGACCGCGAAGGCGAGCGCCCCGGCGATCGGGGGAAAGCCCGGAACGATATTTTTCGCCGAGAGGTAGAGGGCCATGCCGATGCCGCCGAGAACCGCGTGCGATATAGCGCCCGCGAGCCCCGCGATTCGCTTGACGGTGACCACCGAGCCGATGACGCCGAACAGCACCGATGAGAGAAGACCTGCGAGAAAGGCGTTGCGCATAAAGCCGAGCGCGGGATCGGTAAGGAGCGAAATGACCTGGCTCACGTGGGCCTCCCCGAAGAATGGCAGTTTTCGCATTCGTCCGCGAGGTCGCTGTCGTGGAGAACCTGCGCCGCGTTTCCGCCGAACATGACCGGCGGGGCGCCCGAGATCGGTTTCGTCGCGTGGCGCGCGAGCGCGCACGAGGATCCGTCGGCTCCCCGCTCGCCGACGCAGAGCACTACGTCCGTGAGCGCCGACACGAAGCCCGTGTCATGCGTGACGATCATGATCGTCGTCGAGCCCTTGAGCGCGCCGAGGGTCTCGAAAAGCCTCGTCTCGCTTTCAATATCCATGTTCGCCGTCGGTTCGTCCAAAATGAGAAACTCAGGCTCCGAGGCGAGAGCGCGCGCGACGAGCACGCGACGCCGCTGGCCGCCCGAAAGGGCAGGGTAGGGACGCTCTGCGAGGTCAGCGATTCCGCTGCGCTCGAGCGCCGCGTCGATCGCGTCGTTCTCCGCCGCGCGCGCGCGTCCCGAACGTACTCGGCCCGCGGCCGGCAAGAGGCGCCCCATACGGACGACCTCGCGAACCGATATCGGAAAGGTCGAGTCGAATTGCGCGTGTTGCGGCACGTAGCCGATGCGACGGCGCGCCGAGGAAGGCTGCTCGCCGAGAAGGGTTACCGAGCCCGACGTCGGGGACTCGAGGCCGAGCACGAGCTTGATCACGGTCGTCTTTCCCGAGCCGTTCGGACCGACGAGGGCGATGAACTCGCCTGCGTGCGCGTGAAAACTCACGCGGTCAAGCACCCGTATGTCCCCGTATGAAAAGGATACCTCGTTAAAATCGAGGACGACGGAAAGCCCGTCGTCCTTCGCTCTGTGTGCGTTCATATCACCGTTACTATACTTCTCGGGACGATAATCTGCAAGCGATTCGCAAGATTATACTTTGAAGCGGCTGACCGTGTCCCGAAGCGTTTCCGCCTGCGCGCTTAAGTTTTCCGCCGAGGGTCTTTTGCCCGCGGCATGAGACGAGCGTAATGGATGGGCCGCCGGATTGCAAAAGAGCCGCCGCCCATAAATTGTTTCCCTTGTCAAATAATAGGGCATATGCGATACTTGGCGTAACGAGGAGATGCACACCATGGAAAATTTTACCTTTACCAATCCCACGAAAATCGTGTTCGGAAAAGAAGTCGAGAATCAGGTCGGTTCGGAAGTCGCGCCGTACGCGAAAAAAGTCTTGCTGCATTTTGGAGGCGGGAGCGTCGTCAAGTCAGGGCTCCTTGACCGCGTTCGCTCTTCGCTCAAGGCTGCGGGCATAGAGGCCCTTGAGCTCGGCGGCGTACAGCCGAACCCGCGCGTCACCCTCGTGCGCGAGGGTATCGACCTGTGCCGCCGTCACGGAATCGGCTTCGTGCTCGCGGTCGGCGGCGGCAGCGTCATCGACTCCGCGAAGGCGATTGCCGTGGGCGTTCCGTACGCGGGCGACGTGTGGGAGTTCTACGAGTATACGGCGAGCCCCGCGAAGGCCCTCGACGTCGGCGTTATCCTGACGATACCGGCCGCGGGAAGCGAGTCGAGCAGCAGTTCGGTCATCTCGAACGAGGAGCTGCAATTGAAGCGCGGCTTGACCTCCGAACTGTTGCGCCCGCGCTTCGCGCTCATGAATCCCGTGCTCACGTGTACGCTTCCCGCGTATCAGACGGCGTGCGGCGCCGCCGACATCATGGCGCACATCATGGAACGCTATTTTACGAACACGCGCGACGTCGACTTTACCGACCGCCTCTGCGAGGCCGGCCTTCGAACGATCGTTAAAAACGTGCCGCTCGCGCTCGCCGCGCCAAACGATTACGCGGCCCGTGCCGAGATCATGTGGACGGGCTCGGTCGCGCATAACGACCTCTTCGGCACGGGACGGGTAGGGGATTGGGGCTCGCATTCCATCGAGCACGAGATCAGCGCGATCTACGACGTCGCGCACGGGGCCGGGCTCGCGGTCGTCTTTCCCGCATGGATGCGCCACGTTTACAAAAACGATGTTGCGAGATTCGTTCAGTTCGCGACGCGCGTGTGGGGAATTGAAAACGATCCGTATCGTCCCGAGCGGACCGCGCTCGCCGGAATCGACGCGCTCGAGTCATTCTTCCGCGCGATCGGCTTACCCGTGCG
>CAYSEA010000009.1:35692-56324 GCA_964429975.1 uncultured Treponema sp. | reverse complement strand
TCGACGCACTCCTCGCCCAGGCCGACTTTATATCGATCCACGTTCCCCAGACGAACGACACGAAGGGCTTTATCAACGCCGACAAGATCCGTCTCATGAAAAAGGGCGTGCGGATACTCAACTTCGCGCGCGGCGGGCTCGTCAATAACGCCGACATGATCGCTGCCATCAAGGAAGGAAAGGTCGCGTGCCACGTCACCGACTTCGCCGACGAGGCCATGCTCGCCTGCGAAGGCGTCATTTGCCTGCCGCACCTCGGAGCCTCGACTCCGGAAGCCGAGGAAAACTGCGCCTATATGGCGGTGAACCAGCTTCGAGACTTCCTCGAGAACGGAAACATCGTCAACTCGGTCAACTTCCCCAAGTGCAAGATCGAAGGCTGTATCCCGGAGAAGGGAGCGCGCCTCTGCATCGCGAACAAGAACGTTCCGAACATGATCGGGCAGATCACGAGCATCCTCGCCGGCGCCAAGCTCAACATCGCCTCCATGACCAACCAGAACCGGGCCGACGTCGCCTACAACCTCATCGACGTCGAAACGCAGGTTTCCGAAAATGTCGTGGCGAATCTCAAGGATATCGACGGGGTAATCGCCGTGCGGGTTATCGCCGGCGGCGCACCCTGCCCCGTTCCGGTCGCCGACGAGTAAGCCTGCCCGCCACGATTTTTAAAAACTTTCGTCTAGTTTGCGCCCCGAAACCCCGCGTTTCGGGGTTTTTTTTGCACTTTTTGGAGAATTTCAGGCGTTTCCTGCCCTGTTTCCGAGCCTTCCGCTTGAACAGAGACGGATCAGCCAGTATATTTTAGCGGTAAACGTTTGAAATGAGTGGAGTTTATCGCATATGGTCTATCCTAACGCAACCAAATCAGTATACCCCAAAAAAATAGTGCTCGCGGTCTTTGTCTTCGGACTCGTGATCCTGGCGGGCAAGGTAATTTATACGCAATTCGAATCCCTCTCCGGAAGCTTCGTTTCGATGGACGGGGATCCCGAGCTCGCGTCCATCGTCGCGCCGGAGAAATTCCATCAAACCGCGATTGAGGCCGGACGAAAAAAAGACCGAAGCCTCGCGCTCTATCGCGCGGAAGCATCGAGAAACGACGTCATCTGGTTTTACGAGCATATCACGGGAAACGAGCAAATTACGAGGATAATCCTCGAGAACGCGAACCGTAACAATATCCCCGCGGCGCTCGCCTTCGCCCTTGCGTGGGAGGAAAGCCGCTACCAGCCGAGGGCGGTCAACAAGAACGCCACATCGATCGATCGAGGACTTTTCCAGCTGAACAATAAGGCCTTCCCGAAGCTCGTCGAAAAGGACTTCTTCAATCCCGCGACGAACGCGAAAAACGGGCTCGCGCACCTGAGCTACTGCATAGACCTTTCCGGAAACGAGATCGCGGCCCTGGCGATGTACAACGCCGGCACGACGAAGGTACGCAACAATAACACCCCGAAACGCACGCTCGACTACGTCTCGCGCATACTCTCATACCGCGAAGGGCTCGACCGGCTTTTTTACCAGCAAGTCGCCTCGAAATACGCGATCGACGAAGAAGAGCGGGTCAAGCTCGCGAGCCGTCGCTAGGAGTTCAGGTTACCTCGGGGCTATCTCAAGGCGCATCGGTCCCGACGCCGCGGTCGACACGAATAAACGCTGATCGTCGGGCCGCGCGTCGAGACGCATTTCAGCCATGGTTCCGTCGATCGACACGACGCTCGCGTCCCATCCGCGCGGATACCAGTGGGCCGGCACGAACACTTCGGTCGTGCCCCCGGTCGAATCCCATTCAAGCGAAAAACGAGCACGGGCGGAATCGAACGACATCTTGAGCGGAACGCCGGCCGTCGCCATCGCATAGGGGCGGCTAAACCCGCGAACCGCGCGACCGCCGCCGTCCTCGACGCAATACACGGACAAATCCTCGGTATTCCAATGATCACCCCCGATATGGGTATTGCTCGCGGAGTAATTCCAAACCGTCGAATGAAGCAAGGCGGCGTCGATACCGTCGTAGTACGACGAAAGCGCGCGCTCCTGATCGGTGAAATCCCCGGTACGGAACGACGCGCCGCCGTTCAGGTCGAAGGGCACGCCGAACTCGCCTAAAAACGCGGGGATTCCCTCGGCTCTCGGGCGTCCGGCGAGCCTGAGCAATTGATCGCGGACGCTTCGCCTCACGGAATCCCGCCCGAAGGTCGGCGCGCTCGTTTCCGCGTCGGCGACGATCCACGGACGCCATTTTTTCGAGAGCAAGGTAAGGCCGTCATACCAGTGCAGGGCGTCGACAACCTGATAGGGGCGGTCGCCTTCGCGCGAAAGGTCCTCGGGACGCCAGGAAACCCGCTCTCCCATCGGCACGCCCTCGGCAAAGAAAAGATAGTGCGCGTGCTTTTTCGAAAGGGCGGCCATCATCTTTAGTTGAAACGGCTTGAGGAAATCCTCGCAGAAAGAAACCCGTTCGCCCGCGCGAGGGTGTCCCGAAGGGAAGGTCGCGAAGTATCCCGGGCGCTTGAGGACCGGCACGCTCCCCTCCTCGGCCCACACGCCCGCGGTCTTCCACGGGCACGATTGCCCCGCGCGAAAGGCGCGTATGGCTTTGGGGTTTATCGTTTCGCGGCCCGGAAGGGAAATCATACCGAACAGGGCGAAGCGACGGGCCTTTCGCGGATAGCCCGAGGCGGTCGCCATCGCGTCGAAGGCCGAAAGAACGGAACCGGAAGGCGCCGTGATCCTGCCGTGCGAGCGCAGGTCGGGAAGGCCGACGAACCCGTAATGCGGCTCGTTGAAGAGGCCGAAACCGACGACGGCGGAGCAGTCCTTGATCCGCCGCGCGACGTGGTACATCGCCGCGATAAAGCGATCTTGCAGCCATTCCTGCGCGGGAACGCCCTCGACGAGAAATCCGGGCGCAAAAACGTTTCCCGCGAAAAAAAGCGTATTCATCGTCGCCGCGGCGTAGCGAAGGTAATTGAGGCCCCAGGTCATCGGCCGATAGGCCGATCCCTGCGCCTTCTGCGTGACAGCCGCGCCCGAAGCGTCGAGGGCTTCGAGATCGAACCCGACCGCCGCGAGCGTCCAACCCGGAGCCCCGTCGCCTCCGGTCCACCGGCTCCACACGTCCTGATGCGGATCGACGAACACGGATATGCCGTGGGCCTCCGCGCGTTTCAGTATCGCGCGCAGATACGAAAGATACTCCTCGTCATAGATGCCGGGACCCGCGTGCTCGACGGCCTCCCATGTTATGACGAGCCGGAGAAAGGTAAAGCCCCAGAGCGCGAGCCGCGCGAAATGACCGTCGGCCTCTTCTTCGGGAAAGGGTCGGCCCACGAAGGAAACGTCGCCGGTCAGCGGAGCGCCGGGAGGAGTCGCCGGAATCTTGCTGTCGCCGCCGAGATTGCACCCGCGAAGCATGACGACCCGCCCTTCGCCGTCGCGTAGGTATATCCCGTCCGTAACGAATCTTGCTTCCGTCTTCATGCATCGCTCCTTTGAATAAAAAAAGGGACCCACGCGGGTCCCCTTCATGCGCGCGCTCCGGTGTCACTGATCCCGGGAACGCCTTCGAGCCATAGCCTCTATTCGGTAAGAATGCGGATAATCGCGGCCTTATCGTTCGACTTGAGTATCTCCTGCCTCTTTTCGGAGCTCTTAAAGAGAAGGCTCACCTCGGCGAGGAACTGAAGGTGCGGCCCGGTCTTATCGATGGGGGACAACGTCATGATGAATATGCGACACGGTTCCTGATCGAGCGAATCGAAATCAACCGGATTATCGGAAATACCCATGCAGGCGACGAGGTCGTCGACCGAATCGGTCTTTCCGTGGGGAATGGCGATTCCATGCTTCATGCCCGTCGACATCTTGCGCTCGCGATCGAGCACGCACGCGCGAGCGGAGTTTTTATCCTTTACCTTGCCGGCTGATACGAGTATATCAAGCAGTTCGTCGATTATCGCTTCTTTGGAGGTACCTTTGAGGTGAAGGTTGACCGTCTCCGTCGTTAAAACAGTTTTCAGGTTCATAAGTCCAGTTTACGTTCCTTCATGGGAAAAGTCAAGGTTTTTTGCTACAATCAAAATATGACAGATATCGACAAATTTCATTCAGACGCCGATCGCATCGCCGCTCGCGCGGCGAAGGACGAAGCTCGCGGAGGGTTGCCGTACGAGCGGGAGTTTTGCGAGGGCATCTCGCGCCTCTTTCTCTCATGGACTCGTGACTACGCGGGCGTCGGGGATTCGCTCGCCGAATACTGGAAAGCGCGACACGGAACTTCGGTCGCGACCGCGGAGGGACGGGCCACAGCGATCGAATGGTTCGGAAACGCGCTCGCGCTCCTTTCGGGCAGTTTTCCGAAAGACGCGGATTTTTCCGACGAGGACTGGGAGGAAATTCGGGAAACGGTTTCGGCCGAGGCAGAAACCCTCGATCTCGATATCGTAACGTCCATCCTCTCGGTGGTGGTCGAGCGGGGAAAAGCGTAAAAAAAACGAAGATTCCCTTGACTTGGCCGAGGGAGTAGTTGATATTTAAGTCGTGGAAGGTTATGACTGCCACGGAATATATGGCGTATCGGATCCCGCTCGGTGGGAGGTCCGGATACGGTAGCAAGGATCGAACGAGGGAGGAACCTGTATGGAAAATCCGCCTGAGTCACAAAGCCGGAGAGAAACCGGCGAACCGCGATGAATTATCGCCTGCCGAGAGAAAAGGGCAGGCTTCAAACGCAAGCCGAAGTTCCCGTGCGCGGAACGACTCCCTGATGGGGGTGCAAGGCTCGTACAAGCCGGTGATAGACCGGCTTGTTTTTTTTTGCCCGCGCGCCCATACTCACCTTCTTCGATGGAACGAGAATACGAATCATGCATACTTTGCCCGCGCGCGTGCGGCATAAACCGCAACGCGGGAGAACGGGGACTCTGCGGCGAGACAGCCGATCTGCGCCTTTCTTGGGCAGGCCTTCACTTCGGCGAAGAGCCGCCCATAACGGGAACGGGAGGGTCGGGAACCGTCTTCGTGACCGGATGCAATCTCCGGTGTAAATTCTGCCAGAACTTCCAGATATCGCACGAGGGAATGGGCGCGGTCGTCGACGACGAAACGTTCGCGGAAATTTGCCTGAGACTCGAGGCCGCCGGCGCCGAAAACATCAACGTCGTGACGGGCAGTCACGCGATACCGGCGCTCGCAAGGGGCCTCCGCCTCGCTCGCGCGCGTTCCCTCTCACTCCCGATCCTCTGGAACTCGTCGGCGTACGAAACCCCCGAGGCATTGGGGCTCCTCGACGGCCTCGTAACCGCCTGGCTTCCCGACCTCAAGACGCTCAATTCGTCTCTGTCCGAAAGCGTTTTCGCCGCGCGCGACTATCCCTCCGCCGCGAAGCGGGCGATACGCCACATGGCCGCGCGCGCGCCGCTTGCGTACGCGCACGGGCGCGACGGGACGACGGAAACGCTCGCGTCGGGCGTCATCGTGCGCCACCTTGCGCTGCCCGGACGCATCGCCGACACCAAGCTCGCGCTCGAGTGGTTTGCCGATCATTGTGCTGATTCGGCGCTTTTGTCGCTGATGACCCAGTACACGCCCGTCGAAGCGAGCCCGCGCGCGCGGGAGCTGACGGAATTTCAGGATCGACCGCTCGCCGAAGGCGAATACGAAGCTCTGCGCGCGCTTCTCGAAGAGCTCGGCATAGAAACGGGCTTTTACCAGGAACTCGTGCAAGACTCCGAATGGCTTCCCGACTTCGCGTGCGCGCAGCCGTTCTCGTCCGCCCTCGCGCGGCCGGTCTGGCACTGGAAAAGCGGATTCACCGCGGGAGACTCGACGAACGCGGACCTCGCGCCTAGTCGCTGACCTTACGCGGCCGCGCCTTCGCTTCCTTTTTTCAAGTTCGTGCCGTATAATGAAGACATGCGGCTTCCATCGTCACCTCACAGGATAACCGGCGTCGTCATACCGGTCAGCTCGCTTCGCACGCAACGGAGTTGCGGTTCGGGCGAATTCGCGGACATCGTGCCGTTCGCGGAGTTTTGCGCGAAGGCAGGCGTATCGCTCATTCAGCTTCTGCCGGTGAACGACACCGGAACGGAGAGCTCGCCTTATAGCGCGCTCTCGGCGTTCGCGCTCAACCCCCTCTACCTCAGCCTCAGGGACCTTCCCGAGGCCGAGCCGTTTCAGAAAGAGATCAACGCGATTCGCGACGCGCACGATTCGCGCGAGCGGTTCGACTATCGCTCGCTCCGCGCGGCGAAGATGGACGTCCTGTACGCGATTTTCGACTCGCGCGAAAAAGAGATTATCGCAGATCCCTCGCTTGAGCGATGGATCGCGGCAAATCCGTGGATCTCCGATTACGCCGTCTTCATGAACCTCAAGCGGAGAAACCTCGACGCCTCCTGGAAGGAATGGCCGAAGATGCGAACGCCGTCTCGCGCGGAAATACGCGATCGGTGGGAGAGCCCCGCGCGGAAGTCAACGCATCTTTTTTACGCTTGGCTTCAGATGCGGCTCGACGGGCAATTCTCGCAAGCAGTCGCCGAGTGCGCGAAGCTCGGGGTGTATCTCAAGGGCGACATACCGATTCTGATGAACGAGGACTCGTGCGATGCGTGGGCATTGCCTGAGTTCTTCCGCGATGACCTTCGCGCGGGAAGCCCGCCCGACGACATGAACCCTCTCGGGCAAAACTGGGGCTTCCCGATTTACAATTGGGACAACATGCGCGAAGACGGCTTCTCGTGGTGGAAGGCGCGGCTTCGAACGGCCTCGCGCTACTACGCCGCGTTTCGAATCGACCATATACTCGGCTTCTTCCGCATTTGGTCCGTCCCCGAAGGCAACGACTCCGGCGTTCTCGGCTGGACGACGCCGCATGAGCCGATCACCTTCTCGGAGCTCGCCAGCCGCGGCTATTCGGGCGACCGGCTCCGCTGGGTCACCGAACCGCACGTTCCGACTCGCGTAGTCGAGGACGCGAACGGCCACGATTATCTCGCCGCGCACGGCTCTCTCAAGCGAGTCATGGACCGCGTCGGCGCCGAAGAGCTCTGGACGTTCAAGGGCGATATACGCGGCGAGCGGGCAATTCGAGGCGCGGGACTTCCCGACGCCGTCGCAGAAGCGCTCGTCTCGCGCTGGAGAGACCGCCTCCTTCAGATCACGGGCCGCGACGAAGCGGGAAAGCCACTCTACTGCCCGATCTGGAACTACCGCGACACGACCGCATGGAAATCCCTTTCTGACGGAGAGCGCGCCGATCTCGAGCGTCTCTTCTCCGAAAAGCTTGAGCGTGGAGAGCGGCTCTGGCGCGCGCAAGCCGTCGAACTGCTCGGGACGCTCGTGGGCGACGTCGACATGCTTCCCTGCGCCGAAGACCTCGGAAGCATCCCCGCCTGCGTGCCGGACGTTCTCGCGGAACTCGGTATTTACGGGCTTAAAGTCGCGCGATGGGAACGCGCGTGGAACGCGCCCGGCCAACCGCTTCGCCCCTTTACGGATTATCCGGAGCTGTCGGTCGCGACAACCTCGGTGCACGACTCGTCGACGCTCAGGGGTTGGTGGGACGACGAGGGCGGCGCCGACGCGCTTCTCGCCTACTGGCGCGCATCGGGCGTGGCGGTGCCGGAAACGGGCGCCGATAAAAAGCTCACCCCCGAAATTGCGCGTCGCGTCCTCTCCGCCGTGGCCCGCGCGCGATCCCGTATACTTTCCGTGCCGCTGCAAGATTTTCTCGCGCTCTCGAGCGATTACTACGGAACAAAAAGCGAAAACGACCGCATAAACATACCGGGAAGCGTTACCGCGTTCAACTGGACCTGGCGCATTCCCGTTCGCGTCGACGCGTTGAAGAAAGACAAGCGCCTTATCGGGGCTATCGCCGATATCGCCCGGGAACACGCGGAATCGATGGACTCGTCGCGCGGCGAGATGGGAGCAAGCAAGTGAATCCACGAAAGAGAATAGCCCTCATCCCGATCGGCGCCGAGGCCTGCGGCGACCGACGCCTTATGGAATTCCACATCAACGCGGAGACGCGGCGGGAATGCTCGTTCGACGAAACGCTTTTCTCGTCGGCGGGCAACGTCGTCTTTGCGAACATCGACGCAGTGCATCGATTCGCCAAGGCCTATAACGCGCGCGTCGACGGAAAAAACCACCCCGAAAGGTACCTCCGCGCCGGGCAGCTCAACGCCATGGCCCTCATCGACGAAATATTCCATTACGTTTGCAGGCTCTATCGCGAACAACAGAAAGCCGATTTTTTCGCGGGCGCCCGGGCGCATCTTGAAGGCGCCGTCGGGCCCGAGGCGGTAGCGCGCATCCTCTCGTCATTCTCGGAAACCTTTCCCGCACGAGCCGTTTACTCGAAAAAAGAAACGGCGAAGAAGTGGCTCGCCGGCGCCGACGCGGACGGAACGGCGCACGGGGTTCTCGCGCTCGAGGAGCTGATGACCGTCGAGCTCGCGAACCAGAACCCGGCCTTCGAGCCGTTTCTCCCGATGTTCGACGACACGGAGATCCGAGGAGATCCCGCATGGCCGCGTTTCTGGGACGCCTTCCGCGCCTGGTCGTCGGTCAATCCCCCGTTCGGTCCCGAAGGCCGCGACCTCATCTCGATGCTGAGGGCACCGGTCGAGTTCTCGCCCTACGACCTGAAAGGACAGCTTGAGTACATACGCACGAGATGGGGCTCTTTTCTCGGCGACTGGCTCGCACGCCTTCTCGGCGGGCTTGACCTCATCTCAGAGGAAGAAAAACCCGGATGGGGCGGAGGCTTCGGAGCCGACGGCCCGGACATGGACGCCTACGACTTCGCCGACATCAACGCCGAATACGAGCGGTTCAGCCCCGACAAGGACTGGATGCCGAACGTCGTGCTCATGGCGAAGAGCGTACTCGTATGGCTTCACCAACTGAGCGTGTCCTATGGCCGAGAGATAACGCGCCTCGACCAGATCCCCGACGAGGAGCTCGAACGCCTGCGGGACGCGGGTTTCACCGGGCTTTGGCTCATCGGGCTTTGGGAACGCTCGCGGGCAAGCGCGCGCATCAAGCAGGTTTGCGGCAACCCCGAAGCCGCCGCGAGCGCATATAGCCTCGACGACTACGAAATCGCCCGCGAACTCGGCGGATGGGACGCGCTCGAGAACCTCCGCGCGCGCGCGTGGAAACGCGGTATCCGCATGGCGAGCGACATGGTCCCGAATCACACGGGAATGGACTCGTCGTGGGTCGTGGAAAAGCCGCACTTGTTCGTGCAAGCCGCGGAGAGTCCCTTCCCGGGCTACGACTTCTCGGGCGAGAACCTCTCGCATGACGGGCGCGTCGGCATCTATCTCGAAAACCATTACTACTCTAAAACCGACTGCGCCGTCGTGTTCAAGCGCGTGGACAACGCGACCGGCGACACCCGCTATATCTATCACGGCAACGACGGCACGGGCATGCCCTGGAACGACACCGCGCAGATCGACTTCCTCAACCCCGAGGCCCGGGAAGAAGTCATCCAAAAAATACTGCACGTCGCCAAAAATTTCCCGATTATTCGCTTCGACGCGGCGATGGTCCTCGCCAAAAAGCATATCCAGCGTCTCTGGTATCCCGAGCCCGGGAAGGGCGGGGACATCGCAAGCCGATCGCGAGCCGCGATATCCCGGGCGGAATTCGAGCGACGCATTCCGGAAGAATTTTGGAGAGAGGTCGTTGACCGCTGCGCCAAAGAAATTCCCGACACCCTCCTTCTCGCGGAAGCCTTCTGGATGATGGAGGGCTACTTCGTCCGCACGCTTGGGATGCACCGGGTATATAACTCCGCCTTCATGAACATGCTTAAGCGCGAAGACAACGAGAAATACCGCACGACCATCAAGAACACGATAGAGTTCGACCCCGAGATACTGAAGCGCTACGTCAACTTCATGAACAACCCCGACGAGGAAACGGCGATAGCGCAATTCGGCTCGGGAGACAAATACTTCGGCGTGTGCACGATGATGGTCGCGATGCCCGGCCTTCCGATGTTCGGCCACGGGCAGGTCGAGGGCTTCCAGGAAAAATACGGCATGGAATACCGCCGCGCCTATCGAGACGAGGTCCCCGACACGGGCCTCGTCGAGCGGCATCGCCGCGAAATCTTTCCGCTGATGAAAAAGCGGTGGGTCTTCACCGGGGTCGAGCATTTTTTCCTGTACGATTTCTGGGAAGGAACCGCCGTGAACGAAAACGTGTTCGCGTGGTCGAACCGCGCGGGAGCAGAACGCGCGCTCATCCTCTACAACAACTCGTACTCCCGCGCGACCGGCTGGATCAAGACGGCGGCCGCCAAGACGGAAAAGGACGACGACGGGGAAAAACGCCTCGTGCAGAGATCGCTCGCGCAGGGCCTCGCCCTCACGGTGCGCGACGGACGCTTTTGCGTCTTGCGCGACCAACGCTCCGGCCTCTCGTTTATCCGCACGACTTCGGAGCTCGCGGAAAACGGGCTCTTCGCAACGCTTGATGGGTTTCAGTCCCAGTCTTTCTCGGAGATTTACGAGGTCGACGACGACGCGGAGGGGCACTACCGAACGCTTTACGAACGATTGGCCGGAAAGGGCATTCGCGACGTGCGCATGGGCATCCAGAACATCGTGCACGCGGATCTCTATGAAGCCTTCTCCAATCTCGCGACGAGAGACTATTTTACCCGAGTGGTTGAAGTACTTTCCGCCCGACCCGCCAAGGCCCGCTCCCTCGCCCGCTCTCTCGCGAAGGATAGCGCGGACGCGGCACGGGCGTTTTACGGCTCGTGCGTCGCGACCCTGCTTTCGGATCGCGCGGCATCGGCCGTCGCGGTAGATTATTCAGGATTCGATCGCATGCGCGCGTCGAAGGCGTTCGTCGCGCGACTCGCGGGGCTCCCGACCGCGGGATTCTTCGGCGACGCGGGCCGACGCCTCGCGCGGGACCTTCCCGCGTTTACCGAGGCGGTAGCCGTTTCGCTCATACTCGACGCGATTCGCGACATACCGACGAAGTCCTTTTCTCCGGATGTACACGCGGGTCTGATAAGTCTCTTGACGCTCGATCTCAAGGCGATCGACATAGCCGATGAATACGGCCTCGACGACGGCAACCTGCAAGGACGGCTCTTGGAGTTCCGTGCGCTTCTCGCCCTTCGCGCCGCGAAACCCCTATCGGGCGCGCGCGGCGCGGCGCGCGCGATCCGGCGCCTTGCGGGGAATCAGGACATACGGCGCGCCTGCGGGGTACATGCGTGGGACGGCGTCGTCTGGTTCAACAAAGAAGGCGCCGAGTCCGCGGCAGAAGCCGCGGCGTGGTCCTCGATTGCATTCCGCCCATCCGCGCGCGCGAGCGGATTCCCGCCGTTCGGGTTTCTCGCGCGTGCCGCGAGAAAAAACCGCGTCGCCTCTGCCCTGAAATCGGCCCGCGCGCTATTCGCCGCGTCATCGTACCGACTCGAGGACTTGCTCTCGTCGCTGCCGAGCGATTAAACGCGGGACAAAAAAAAAGCGGGACTCCATGCGGGTCCCGCGGATCGAACGCAACGCTGCGTTCCACCTTAACTTTTTTGGGCGTTTTCCTCGACGTATTTTTTAAATTCCTCGACGGACATCTTGTCCGAGTACAGGGGATAGAGAGCCTCAACCAGCTCATCGATTGTCTCGAACTTAGCTCCGTCTAGTTTATATGCCATAGGTCCCCCCTACACTAACAAGCTCAGTATACTGATTTTTGTTCCTCGGCGCAACGTTTTAGCGGTCGGACGGCGCAAATACCGGTCACCGCGCGGCGGCCCGCTCGAGTATCGCCTCGAGGGCGGCGCGCTCCGCCGAGATTCTCATCGCGCCGGGAACGGCGTCTTTCGCGTGCGCGAGGGACGGAGGCACCTCGGGCGCCACGCCGCACGCCATGCGTATCTTGTCGATCTCGAAGGCCGGATGGTCTTTCGACACGAGGATAGCCGTTCCCTCGTCCGCGTTGACGCGCTCCGAGGCGGCGTATATGGCCCCATAGGCGGAAGCCGCGGCGGAATCGACCATTTTTCCATACTTCTTGTAAAACGAGAACATGTGGCTCGGCACGTCGCTCGCGGGAACGTCGGCGGGAAACACGAGGCCCCTGAGGATCATCGGGTTCACCGCGAAGACCTGCTCAAGGCGCTCGAGATTCGACGGGCTCGCCGGATCGGCGGGGCCGCGCTTTTCCAGCGGGACGATGGAATCCATGCACAGACACCTGCCGGACGCGTCGCAGGAAAGGGCGGGAGTCGCGTCGGTGATGAAGCCGTTCACAGGAAGGGAGAACTTCCAGGCATAGAGCCCGGCGACGAGGTTTCCGAAATTACCCGAGGGCACGGCGTAGAAAATGTCGCCGCGCACCTGCCGCCTGATGCGGGTAAAGGCGTACATATAGAAAAAAACCTGTGGTAAAAGCCGCCCGATATTCATCGTATTGGCGAGCGTCAGCCCATGGCGTTTCACGAGCTCCGGATCGGAATACATGAAGCGAACGAGGTTTTGCGCGGTGGTAAGGTCGCCGTCGATCTCCACGGGCCAGATGTTGCCGCCGTTCCAGGCGAGGCATTCCGGGTCGAGCCCCGTGAGAGTTCCGCGTGCGTACGCGAGCACGAGCTTCAGCCGCTTTTTGCCCGCAAAGGCCGCGGCGAGACTCCGGCCGGTAACGCCGCCTGTCGCTGCGAGGACGGTTGCCTCGCGATCGTCCATAATAAGAAGATGCTCAAGGGCCGACGCGAACCAGGAAAAGCCAAAATCCTTATGGCATCCCGTGGGACCATGATAGAGTTCAAGCGAAAAAAGACGGTCATCGAGCTGATGGAGCTGAGGGCTCATGCCGGAAAACGCCGTGGCGGCGATGCGCTCGCAGACGACGGGACTCAACTCCTCGCGAAGCAGGGCGGACGTCAGCGTTCCGGCGATCGACGCGAAGGAGGTCGTCTCGTCCATATACATGATCCAGGGGCGCAGGTCCTCTTCGCGCGCGGGCACGTAAAGGCCGCCGTCGGGCGGGATGCAGTCAAGTACCGCGTTGCGAAAACTGACTATTCGACGCGAATCGCGCGTGCTGACCAATTCCATGAAATCCTCCGGCTCCGAGTCAGAGTATACTATAATCCCATAAAGAGTGGAACGAGAAACGGCACCGCAAGGCTTAAAACGAAGCCATGCGCGAGGGAGAGGGGCACGACGTCAGGGCCCCAGGCGTCCTCCAAAAGCGGGAGCGTCACGTCCATGCTGGTCGCCCCGCCGACTCCGATGCCCGCTTCCGGGCGGCCGGTGAAGGCGAGGAGCGGAATAAGGAAGAACGCGAGAGTCTCCCTGAGAAGATTCGACATAAAGGCCGTCGCCCCAAGAAAGGGATTGCCCAATTCGGCGATAAGCACGCCGGAAAGGCTATACCATCCGAAGCCGGCGCCGAGCGCAAGGGCCGTCCCCGGCGTCAGGTCTTTCAAAAAGACGAGCGAGAGAGAGCCCGCCAGGGTGCCGAGAATCGAGACGAGGGGAACGAGAACGACGAGAGGACTCGCAAGGGAGCGAAACACCCGCGCGCCCGAAGGCGCCATTTGAACGCCGATTATGAAAAGCATGGCATAGAGAATCCAGCCGGAAAGCGTTCCGTCGGCGACGACGCCGACGACGGGCAAGAAATACCCGACCACGGCTCCCGCCATAACGAACGCGAGTAAAAAAAGGGGATGCTTCATTCTTCCCGCTATCGCGCGGGGCCCCGACGGCACGGAATGCGCGACGCGTCGTGGCGCGTAATCGCCGGCAAGTGCGCGATAGACGGGCGCGAACAAGAGGTGGGCCGCTACCGTTCCCGCTACCGTCACGACGGCGACGAAGGCCGAAAGAAGCCCGATCGAGCCGAGGCCAGAAATAATTTCCTGATCCTGCCCCATGCGCAATCCCATTGAAAAAAGAAGCGCCCGGAGAATTGCGTCAAACGCTCGCGCGATGAGGCGTGACTCCCCAAAACGTGCGAGGCGGGCAACGACAAACCCCGCCGCTAAAAACGTCACAAGGAGCGCGAGGGAAAAAACCGAGGTCATGGCTTCTCTACGCGATATTTTTCCACGAAGCCGACGGGGCGATAGGTCAGCTTCGCCTGTCGCATGCCCTCATCACCCAAGTCCTGCTCGCGGTTTATGAACTCGACGGACTCGGGCAAAGCTTGCGCGAACGCGTAGTTCACGTACTGATAGGCCCCGCGATATTCCACCTTCGCCTTCTCGAAGTGAACGGCGGAAATGCGTCCGTCGGCGACCGTCTCGGCGAGCGTCCAGGCGACCGGAATACCCGCGGAATATAAGACGAGCCCGGACATCGCGAACGACTCCATAAGCTCAAGGGCCTCCCGCGCGGCCAAATAATCGGTATCTTCCGGGTTTTCCTCATGGGAGACCCATGACTCAAGGATGGCCATCGCGTCCGACCGGGTAGACACGTCCAAGGGTCGAACGGATATTTCGGGGTTATCGCGTTCGAACGCGTTGATATGGTTTTTTTTCTTGTGAAACCGCTTTCCGGAAAGCGTCGCGAGTTCCGACCGAAGATAGAGATAGTCGAAGTTGTCGCGATCGGAAACGATCTCGTAGCCCGCCTCGTCCATCCACGCGCGATTCTTCGCGAGGAAGGCGGGCGAAATGAGCTTCCAGTAGTCATGATCGCCAAAAAGCTCCTCGATCGTGTCGCGCCCGGTAGAACAGCACGGGGTGATAAAAAAGCGCTTCCCCTCGCGCTCGCCCGAGATGACGAGCAAGTCGTTTCGAAACGACGCCCGATACCCATATCGCGCCCGAAAGAGATAGAGACCCGCAAAGCTAAACTCGGACACTCCGTCCGGCAATCGAACCATGTGCGGGGAAATCTCCTGAACCATTTCAAGCGACAGGGGGGCGAATTCGGGATATGTCGGTATTAAGGTCATTCAATATAAGGTAGCGCTTTGTCGCAAAAACGGCAAGTTTGCGGCAAGCGGGAAAGATTGACTGGGGCAATCAAATATCGTATTGTGCAGGGCATGATCGATCCCAGCGTACGCAGCGAACTCCTTGACCGGTTTGTCCGGTATGCGTCAATCGATACGCAATGCGATCCTTCCCGGGCGGACGCGGGCCACATGCCCTCCACGGAATCCCAGCGGGATTTCGCGAATCTGCTCGCCGAAGAGCTTCGCTCTCTCGGCGCGGAGGCCTCGGTCGACGCGAACGGTTACGTTCTCGGCCGCGTCGCCCCATCGCCCGGCTTCGGCGCTATCCCCTCATTTGGCCTTTCCTCGCACCTCGACACCTCCTCCGAGGCGCCCGGAGCTCCTGTGCGCCCGCTCGTTCACGAACGCTGGGACGGAACGGCCATTCGCCTCGCCGACGGCCTTGTTCTTGACCCCGCGACCGACGAAGAGCTCGCGTCCTGCGTCGGGCACACCATCGTCACCTCCGACGGAACGACCCTCCTCGGCGCCGACGATAAGGCGGGTATCGCCGAAATCATGACGCTCGTGGCGGTGTTGTCGCGCGACGCGTCGATACCCCACGGCGAAATAGAGATACTCTTCAGCCCCGACGAGGAGACCGGCCACGGCATGGACAAGGTGCCGCTTGACCGCATCCGCTCGAAGTTCTTTTATACCGTCGACGGCGGGCACGCGGGCGAAGTCGAGGCCGAATGCTTCAACGCCTGGAAATGCGACGTTACGTTCACGGGCGTCTCGGCGCATCTCGGCAGGGCAAAGGGCCGAATGGTCAACGCGGTCACGATGGCCGCGGCCTTCGTCACGGCGCTTCCCGACGCCGAAGCTCCCGAGGCGACCGACGGACGCGAAGGTTATTACTGCCCGCTCGAGATCTCAGGCGGCGTCGAGCGCGCCTCGGTCACCGTGTTTCTCCGCGACTTTGAGCTCGAATCGATGGAACGCCGCCTCGCGCGCGTCGACGAGATCGCGCTCGAGATTCGCGCGCGCTTCCCGGGCGGAAACATCGAAGTCCGAAGGACGCGGCAATACCTCAACATGCGCGACCGCCTTCGCGAGTCTCCGGGCATCGCCGAGCGGCTCATGAACGCCGTTCGCGCCGCGGGAATCGAGCCTGTCCTTAAGCCGATACGCGGCGGAACCGACGGCTCTCGCTTAACGGAAATGGGAATACCGACTCCGAACGTCTTTACGGGCGGACATAACTATCATTCACGGACCGAATGGGCCTCGCTTGACCAGATGGAATTAACCGTCAGGACGCTCGTGGAACTTGCGAAGGTTCGGAGGGACTAACAATGTACGAATATCGCATTGAGGGCGGGATTCCCGTCAAGGGAACCGTCGCCGCGAGCGGAAACAAGAACGCGGCCCTGCCCTGCGTGGCCGCGGCCCTGCTTACGAACGAGACAGTCATTCTCAGGAATCTGCCGGAAATCGAGGACGTTCAGGTAATGCTCGAGATTTTCGCCTCGCTCGGGGGCACGGTCGAACGGCTCGGGCCCAACGACGTGTCGCTCCGCGCGGGAGACATCGCGAGAACGGACATACCGATCGAGCTCTCGCGCAAGATCCGCGCATCCATCCTTTTCGCCGGCCCCTTGGTCGCGCGCGCGGGCCGAGCCGTCCTTCCGCCCCCGGGCGGAGACGTCATCGGCAGACGCAGGCTCGACACGCACTTTCTCGCGCTGACCGAGCTCGGGGCGCGGGTCGAGACCGACGGCCAGTTCGTCTTCACGGCGAACAAGCTGAAGGGACAGGATATCTTCCTCGACGAAACCTCCGTTACCGCAACCGAAAACGCCGTCATGGCGGCCGTGCTAGCCGAAGGGACGACGATTATAACGAACGCGGCGAGCGAGCCGCACGTGCAGGACCTCTGCCGAATGCTCAACGCCATGGGCGCGGAAATTTCCGGGATCGGCTCGAACATCCTGACGATCGAAGGAAAGAAAAGCCTACACGGCGCCGAGTATCGCATCGGCCCCGACTATATGGAAATCGGTTCATTTATCGGGCTCGCGGCCGTCACCCACGGAAGCGTGACGATAACCGGCGTCGAACCGCGCGACCTCAGGCCCGTCCGACTCGCGTTCGGCAAGCTCGGCATACGCTGGGACATCGAAGGCTCTACCCTCACCGTGCCCACCCAGCAGGCCTTGCAGGTTAACTGCGACCTCGGCGGCATGATCCCCAAGATCGACGACGCCCCGTGGCCCGGATTCCCGCCGGACCTCACGAGCATCATGACCGTCGTCGCGACGCAAGTCGAGGGCACCGTGCTCGTTCACGAAAAGATGTTCGAGTCGCGCATGTTCTTCGTCGATAAGCTCATCGGCATGGGCGCGCGCATAACGCTCTGCGACCCGCATCGCGCGGTCGTCTCGGGACCGAGCGTCCTGCACGGCTCCGAACTCGTGTCGCCCGACGTGCGCGCGGGAATGGCGATGGTAATCGCGGCCCTCTGCGCGCGCGGCGAAAGCGTGATCAGAAACGTGTATCAAATCGAGCGGGGATACGAAAATCTGACGACGCGCCTACAGTCGCTCGGCGCCCGCATCGAGCGCGTTTCCAGCTGCTAGGCAATTGGCCCTGAGTCGCTCGCTCCGCGCGGGCGGCTCAAGCCTTCAGTCCGTTCAAGGCGCCCGTTTCAGTCCGAACGCTGCGATAAAAAGTACATCGAGGACGCCGCGAAAAGGCATCCGAGCGCGACCGCGGTAAACGTCATCGCCCGGTCGGGCATGACGGCCACGAAGGCCACGATGACGAGGCCCGCGAGGTAGCGCACGACCTCGATCGCGAGCAGCGAGCATATCGGGAAAAGCGGCAGGACAAGCGCCCACCACGCCATGAAGAGAGATCCCTTCCCGAGACGGTACTTCCAGCCCGCGACAAGCGCGAGAACCGAGATTATCAGCATGAGGAACGGGTCCGCGAGACGCGTAAGCGCCTCCCTGAGATACGACTCGCGCTCGAAGCCGTACTTCCCCGCGCGATCCGCGAACATGAAAAGGTCGGCGAGTATCATCGTCGAAGGGCCGCGGTTCGCGGAGACGATCAGGTTAAAATCGCGATAGGGCATGTCGAGAAGGAGGACGCTCGTGTCTTGCTCGGGGGCGACGCCTTCAAGCACCGAAGGCGCGACGCGAACCCCCGAGCGGGCCCTGTCCACGGCGCGAAGCAAGACTTGCGGACGCGGGTCCGTTCCGTCTGGGGCGAACGCGAACATCTTCGCGTTGGGCACTCGCATGCGGTACTGCAGGCGATTCGCTCGGTCGAACCGCGCGAGCTCGAGGTCGCGGAGATACGCGACGTCGCTTCCCGACGACCTCGTATAGGTTACGCCGCGCACGAACACGGCGTCCGTTCCGCCGTCGGGCCGATGGAGCAGGAAGAAAAGGTCGCGCGACGACTCGAATAGCCGCAACGACTCGGTTTCATCAATAAAGAAAAACGACTCGAGCACCCCGCGCCGGGCCACTTCCAAAAAGCGCGCGATATCCGGATCATGCTTGCCGTCGCCCTTCGCGTCGTCGTCGACGCTCAAGCCGAGAAACGCGTAATAAGCGGTTAGGTAATCACCCGATTGAATTGCCTGATACCCCTTTTGCTTGTCGTCATAAAGACGCGCGTCTCCCTTTGAGCGAAGCGCGTCCGAACCTTCCGTAATGCGGTTCCACGCGTTCGATGCCATCCTCAGCGCGGCCTCCCGATTCGGGTCATTCGGCTTCGCCAATCGGGCCGCGAGCGTCGCGTAATAATGCGCGTTATAAAAGTCGAGGGCCTTTTCGGCCGCGATCGACCGATCCATTGCCTCAACCACGGTGAGACCCGACGGACTTCCCGCGGTAAGAGGATCGGGCGCGGGCGTCGCGTCGGGAACGTCTTTTCCGCCGGCTCGCTCCGCGAGGCGTAACTTACACTCTTCCGATATCTTAAGGGCCTCGGGACTGTCCTTCCAAATACCCAAGGCGGACCTAATGCGAAACTCCGCTTCCTTTGGATCCCCGCGGATCAGCGCCATTCTCGATACCGTCAGATAATCGCGATAGTCCTCGGACCGAGCCTTCGCCGCCTCGCGGCGAGCGGCCATGACGGGCGAAATGCCCTCGGCCATGAGCACGAAAACGCCGAGCGCGATAAGGGTAATGCCGAACGCTTCCTTGAGCCAGGAAAAAAGGCTTTGCGACCATCGGCTGACGTTTTCGTCGGCGCGACGGCTGAACGAAAGCGCGTAACCGACGAGAATCCCGCTGATTTGCAATGCCGGCATAAACGAGGAAAACAGGATTACCGCCGTTCTGACCCGGTATGAAAAAATAAAAGGGGGGATGAGCCCGGTACTGTCGGTTTGCGAAAAGGCATACGCAAAGCAAACGGCGAGGCCCACGAGATAATGTGCCAATAAGGAAGGAACGACTCGCTTACCCTCGGCCATACATGTTCTCCGCCGACGTTCCGGCCAGGTGCCTTCTGACGGCCACTACCATACCGATTACGAGCGCGGGCGCGGTAACCGCACCATAGAAAGCCGCAGAGAGAACGTCGTCCCGAACGGCCGCGGGAATCCCGGGGCGTAAAAAAGCGAACACCGGCCCGTTGGGCGCGACGTACGGATATAAGAGAAAGAGGGCGATAAAACCCGTCAACATGAACATGATATTAAGGAGTCGCCATCCAGAGGCAAAGCAGAGAACCCACAAAGCGAACACGGCAAGGAAAAACGAGCCGGCGCGCACGAGCCACGCTATGAATCCCACGGTCATCGCGGAGCGAAAACCGTCCATCACGGCGCTTACCGAAGCGTAAAACACGGCAAGCGGTCGAGGAGGGAGGAACCATTTCTCAACGAGCGGGTCGAGACCGCCCGCGCGCGTCACGACGACGCGATCCCCGCTCCGAACGCTACCGTCCGACCGAGAATAATCGGCAAAGGGAATGACCGTAAGCGATTCGAGGGGAGAATTTTCTCCCGCCGGGGCTAAAATGACGGGCCCGACTCGCATTCCCGCTCCCTGCTCATCGAGCCACACGGATCTCGTTCCGGAAGTATCGGGGCGAATCAACCCGGGGGAAAACACCCGCTCGCGCTCGGGAGCGACGGAGGAAGGCTTATCGAACGTAAGCCCGCGTTCGCGCGTCAGCTTGCTGACGAGAGGAATAAACACCACGACAGAAAAAAATACGAGCACCGTAACGAGTAAAAAGGAAAGAATTCGTACGGAGGGGTGACGCATTAAAAAGACAAATACCCCCAAAAGGGAAAGCATAACGATTAATGGCAAGTAATATACAGCCCGCCAAGCGAAGCTGGCAAAAAAAACCGAGGTATTTCCGCTTACAAGGGAAAGAAAATCAGGATATGACGCAAGAGAGGAAAAGAACGGTAATCCGCATCCCCACAAAATGAGATTCAGGGTAAAGACGTAGGGCACCATTAAGGTGTTCTTCATTTAAACTAGAGTACCATGGGCTATTCCTGAGATCAAGAACTTTTCTATACAGAGCATAGAATTCCCGAATGAATAAACAAGTTATCCACAGGTTTTCCAGTATTATTTTCCTCAGTATTCTGCATCTCGTTACAAGATAAGAAATTCACTCAGAAGGATACGCAGTGTATACTTTTTAT
>CAYSEA010000009.1:0-35592 GCA_964429975.1 uncultured Treponema sp. | reverse complement strand
CCGTTATTATCGATCGCAAGAATCGTTTTGCACTCAGAACAACGAAACCGACCAGCCTTCGTCGCCTTAAGCTTTTTGGAACAAATGGGGCAGGAGAAAATCTTCGGAAAAACCTCGGATTTAACTTCTACGCCACTCGATTTAAAGAACTCAATTGAATCGGCAAGAGAATCCTTAATATTAAAGAACTGAGAAAACCCGAGAAGTTGGAACACTTCGTATACCTTGGGTTGAATCTCAAGCAAAACAACGTCGCCACCCTTCGGTTTAACGGTTTTGAGGAACGCGGTAAACGATCCGATTCCGGTTGACGAAACGTAATTGAGCGCGCCGCAATTGAAAATGAGCCGCGTAAAGCCGGCTTCTACGATTTTCGACACCCTTTTCTGAAAGAAACTGGAGTTATAGGTATCAATATACCCATTGAGGAATAAAAGTATGCAGCCCTCGATGTCTTCAATCTTTTCCAGGCGGATTTTTAAACTATCGTCCTTTTCCTCGTCGAAACCCGGAATTATGCTGTTATTGTTCATATAGCTCCTACCGCCTAGAGTATCGGCCTTTTATCCAATATTTTTACTATAAACACAATAAAATAAATTGTCAAATGAACTGAGGGGACCATCCCTTGTCCACCGGAAGAACAACCCCGTTAATATCAGGATTTTTTAAGATTGCCAGGGCAATCTCGGCTATATCCTCAGGCATCATCGAAATGCCGTCGGGATTTTTCGCGGCTATCTCCGCCAAAAGCCCCTCGCTCGCATACTCCGTCGCGACAAAGCCAGGACAGAGCGCGTTACAGGTAACCCCTGAGCGCGCATGTACTCCCGCAACCGATTTGACTAGCGAGGAAATCCCCGTCTTCGCCGCCCCATACGCCGCGTTTGTCCGAAAGCACCGTACGGACTCAGTT
Organism: uncultured Treponema sp.; assembly: GCA_964429975.1. Taxonomy (GTDB): domain Bacteria; phylum Spirochaetota; class Spirochaetia; order Treponematales; family Treponemataceae; genus Teretinema. The sequence goes on along the minus strand of CAYSEA010000009.1, from coordinate 34,676 downwards.
CTCGTCCCGCCGAACAAGAGTATTCTTCCCCATGCATTCTTAATCATACGAGGTAAGGCCGTCGAAACGAGGGCCCCTGGTAAGGTTAGGTTTGCGTACACGACCGACTCCCACTGCTCGCCGCTTGTTTCCTCGATGGGCTTCTGCAAAAAAGGTCCCCACGCGACGCACAGAATATCGGAGTCTTCCGCCTGTTTACAAACTATACCGCAGTTATCGCGATTATCAAGAGAATAGTCCAGGAAATCGGCTCCGGCCAGTGGATGTCTTCCAATTACCGTTACCCGCGCGCCTTCCTCGATGAGAAGCCGGGAAACGGCGCCGCCGATTCCTCCCGTTCCGCCGACGACGAGGGCTTTTTTTCCGTCTAATGCCGAATTCATTCCCGCATGATACCCGAGCGATCTTGACAGAACAAGCGGCAACCCGGAAAATCGGCGTGTGTCATCCATCCCCTGCGCTATCATCTTGTGTAGACCCGAAGAAAGCCGTAACGTCGGATCCTGTTGCAGGGCGATGCTTAATATGGGGTGCGACGACCTCCGGATCGTGGGCCGAAAAGAAGACTTCGACGAGACACAGGTCAGAACCCTTGCGGTACACGCGGGGCGCGTGTGGGATTCGGCGAAGTTCTTCGAACCAAACGTCGCGGGACTACGCGAGGCGATCGCCGATTGCTCGCTCGCGGCCGGCACCACGAGACGGCTCGGGCAAAAGCGAAAATCATGGGGCATGACGCCCGCGCAATTCGCGCATCTCGCGAAAGGCCACGGGACCGGAACCGTCGGCGTCGTGTTCGGCAACGAACGAGCCGGGCTCACCGATGAGGAACTCGACTGCTGCTCGCTCGCGGTCAACATCCCGACGGGCAAAGAGTTCCCGTCGCTTAACCTCTCGCACGCGGTACAACTCCTTGTCTATGAGCTTTTCACGGCCTTCGACAGCCGCAAGCGCGGGTATGAGCCCATCTCCCTTGACCGACTCGATCGGTTGTCAGGGTCGCTGTCCGCTGACATCGCGCGCGTCGGGCTCTATAAACGCACCGGCGCCGGCGAGAACGAGCGCTTTTTGCGGGAGATACTCTCGCGCGCGGCGCTCTCTGAAGGCGAAGCGGCGCGTTTTGAGCGGCTCTTTCACCGCATCGCTCACGTTAAAACTGAATCTCGCCAGGATAAATAACGTCGCCGGCCGACGCATTCGCGGCCCGCGCGAGACAACTATTCAGCTCCCGGACGTTTCCCGGCCATCTATGAGCGCGAAGCTTATCCAAGGATGCCCGAGAAAGGCGCTTGCGATAGCCCGCGAGACGCTCGGCGGCCAAAAGCTCGATGTCTTCATCCCGCTCGCAAAGCGGAGGAAGCTCGACCCTCAGCACGTTAATGCGATACAAAAGATCGCTCCGGAACAAGCGCGCCTCTGCCTTGGCGAACAGATCCTCGTTCGTGGCGCAAATAAGGCGAAACGAAACCTTTCGCATCGCGCACGAGCCTACCCGACGCACCTCGCCGTCCTCTAGCACGCGCAGGAGTTTTGGCTGAACCAAAAGAGGAAGGGCGCCAATCTCGTCGAGAAACAGCGTTCCGCCATGCGCGGCCTCGAACGCGCCGCGAGTATCCACGGCGCCGGTAAACCCGCCTCGCGCGCTTCCGAAGAGGTGGCTCTCCGCGAGGGTTTCGGGAATACACGTGACGTTAAGCGCGTGCAGGGGACCGGCGGCGGCAGGCGAGTTATCGTGAATCATCCTTGCGACGAGTTCCTTGCCGGTGCCGGTAGCGCCGACGATCAAGACGGGGTCGACTGACCGCGCGACGCGCGCGACGGTTTCGAGCAGGCGGCGGGCGGAGGAGCCGGAACCGACGAACCTCGATGCGCATTCCCCGACGAGGCCAGTCGTGCCGCACGCGCCGAAACGCCGCTCGGCTCGCGAGGCGATGGCCCGCGCGACGAGATCCCGAAGGCGCTCAAAGTCGCACGGCAGCACGGCGTATTCGCGAACGCCGAACCGCTCGGCCATGCGGGCGAAGGTAACGGAGGTCTCGCGCGTCACCGCCACGATAGGCGGACAGGCGGGAATCGCGGCAAGCGAAGACAAAACGCGCATCACGTTCATCCCCGTTATCGCGGGATCGAAGAGCACGACGTCGAAGCCGACGACGTCAAAGCCGGCGACGGTACGGCCGACAGCGCGCGAGCTCCCCGGCGCGGCTCCTTCGAACGACGGGCTTGTAACCGACCAAAGGCCGTGACTGATGGATGAAAGGTATCGCGCGTCTTCCGCGCGCGAGGTAAAATAGAGGACATTTAGCACGAGACTTCCTTTCCGGTTCAAGGGATCAGAGGCGCGCGAAGAAGCAGTGGCTAACCCCGGAACAGCCGGTAATAGACCAAGATGGCGTTATACCACAAGTATTGGAATAATTTGAAAAACCTTAAGGGGTTTCTCAAGACGAGCGGCAAATACTCCAAGCCCCGCTCGAAGGTCTTTTCCGAAACGCGCCGTTTTCTTTCCGAGAAAATATCGATCACGTCGGGGTTCCAGATGACGAGACCCGAGCCGATGCGCGTGCGATTGCGGTGAATCCACTTCTGCCCGCCGGGAATGCCGTTTCCCACGATTACGAGCGAGGGGTTCGCCTTCGCGATCGCGGTGAGGATATTTCGCTCCATGCTCCGGTGGTAATGCCCGGCAAAGCGCCCGACTATCCCGAGCTTGGGAAAGGTCGTGCGAACGTTCCGCTCCGCCTGAAGCAGGCTTCGATGGTGCGACCCGAGGAGATACACCGACTTGTAATAGCGCTCAAGGACGCCGAGCGTCGATATGATGAACGAGAACGGCTGATGCCGCACGGGGACGCGTTTATTGAGAAACCGCGCGCCCCGGATAAGGCTTTTTGAAGTCGGGATCACGAGGGCCGCCTGGGAGACCATCGAGCGAAATTCGCCGCGGTGACGCGCGCGTAGCACGTCCCAGAGGGACACGAGCATGATGTGCTTCGTCTCGTCCGACGAGAGAAGGTCAAGAACTGCGGACTCGAGGTCCTCTTCCGACACGATGTCCAACGGAACCCCGAGAAACTCTATTCTTTCGATTGCCACGATTCTATCTCCATCAACGCGTTCTGAACCGCCGCTATGGCGTAGAGCGCGCAGGTTTCCGCCCGAAGGACGTTAGTCGCGAAGTGCACGCATTCAAACCCGGCCTCGACGAGACCTTCGATCTCGCGTGCGGTCATGCCGCCTTCCGGGCCGACGGCGAGAGCGACCGAACCGGCGCCCGATTCAAGATAGCGATGGAGCGTTTTTCGCGCAAGGGGGGCCTCGGTGAGGACGATCGCCTTCGCGTCGGGCCCTGACTGAAGCGAAGTCCAAACGCGCGGCACGTCGAGCGGGGACACCGGCTCGAGCAACTCGGTCGCGATCGGCGAGCCGCTCTGCTGGCGGGCCTCTCGCACGATGCGAGAGCGCCGATCGCCGCGCGCGTCGCCGGATGCCGCGCCGGCGACGCAGCGTTCGCCTGATACCGGAACGATGGCGGAAACGCCGGCCTCGGTCGCCTGGCGAATCACGAGGTCCATCTTCGGTCCCTTGAGCTGCCATTGAAATAAAACGATAACGGGAAATCCCTCAGGCGGGGCGGAGAGCGGGGGAACCCCGCTTAGATCGACGCTTGCGTCCGAAAGGCTCAGCGCAACCGTCCGACTGCGGCGATCCACCGAATCGACCCGAAACGCGCGCAGGCTTCCGTCGGGAAGCCTGCCTTCGATGAGGTCGTCGCGTTCAAGGCGAAGCACGCTCGCGAGGTACCGAAAATCGCTCCCGCCGATGACGATCGAGCCGTCGGCGGCAGGAGCCGTAGGAAGAAGAAACTGCCTCATGCACCGGCTTCGGTCGAAACAGGAACCTGACCATCCTGCAGCTCGATAACCGTCTTGGTTGATTCAATGAGGACCGGAACGTTTTCCTTAAGAAGGATATCGACCGCGCCCTTGAGCTGTATGTCGTATTCAAGGTCGTAGAGGGGACTGACGTGCGTTCGATAGTATTCCTGCACGACAAGCCGCTTCAGTATCCGCAGATCGACCTTGTAGTCTTTCTGAAGCGCGCGCGCGAAGGCCTCCGCCTCGGCGCCCGAGAGGGCGGATTTTCCCGCGACGAAATCGGCGAGCTTCGTCGTCTGAAAGAGCTCCCCGAGCGCCTTTTCCTCGTCCTCGGTAAGCTCGGGAGCCTTGATCTCGCGATCGGGCGGAATACCGATTTTATCGATGTTCGCGCCGCTCGGGGTGTAGTACCGCGCCATCGTGATCTTCATCGCGTCATTGTTAAGAAGGTCCATCACTTGCTGAACCGAGCCCTTTCCATAGGACGTCTCCCCGACGAGGTACGCGAGACGGAAGTCCTTGAGCGCTCCCGCGAGAATCTCGGACGCGCTCGCGGAACCCTTGTTAATCATCACGACGATCGGGATATTCTTGTCGCGGAACGTCGTCCGGGAAGGGTTCGCCTTGAACTCCCGATTCTCGTACGAGATGCGCGAGCGGGTCGAGACGATGACGCCCGAGTCGATGAATTTATCCGCGACGTCGACGACGCTCGTTATGAGGCCCCCGGGATTATTGCGGAGGTCGATCAAAAGGCGCGTATAGCCGGCTTTCTTGAACGAATCGAGCGCGTCCTGCACGCGGCCGGGAGTAACCGGGGTAAACTCGATGATGCGAAGATAGCCGATGCCGTTCGGCATCATCTCGTATTTTACGGTCGGTACCTCGATGAGGGCGCGCGTGAGGGTAACCGGAAACTCCATGAGCTTGCCGCGCTTGATTTGCACGGTCACCGCGGTGCCGACGGGGCCCCGAAGGCGAGCCAGAACGTCTTCCATCGTAATGTCGGCGGTCGCCGTTCCGTCAATTGAGATTATAAAGTCGCCCGGCTGAATACCGGCTTTCCATCCGGGGGTGTCCTCGATGGGCGAGGCGACCTCGACGTAGGCGGGCTTGTCGGGCGCGGACACGAGGGGCTTCGTGATGGAAAGCCCGACGCCGCCAAACGCCCCGGTCGTCGTATCCTTCAGGTTAAGGCCCATGATGCTTTCCGTGTCGATGTACGTCGTGTACGGATCGCCGAGCGAGTCGAGCATTCCCTTCATCGCGCCTTCATAGAGAATACGCGGGTCGACCTCGTCGACGTAATTTTCTTGTATGAATTTAAAAACATACTGGAAAATCTGATGGAAGCGATCGGTCGATACGTCTCCGGCGGAGGTATCGCGCGCGAAAAGAGCCGGCGATGAAAGGGTAAAGGCGAGGAGGGCCGCGGAAAAAACGAGCGCGCCAAGCCACAGTTTCCTAGAATTCATGATTTCATTGTCAGGCCAAGCGATACCCTTTGTCAAGTTGCGGAAAACCACCCCTTGACCGGGCGCGACTTGTTGCGTAGACTTCTTTATTAATGCGAATTCGAGCCGGTGTCTATCACATATTCATCTTATATGAGCTCGTCAGGCTGTTTCTCCTCATCGGAGGGGGGACGGGCACCGAACTATTACCGCTCAGTTGGTACGCGGCCATCCCGCTCCTCTGCCTTGCCCCGGCGCTATTTCTGATGTTGGCGGGCAACGAGACCGAATTCCGCCAGTGGCTGCCCATCGTGAGCCTTATTAAGGCCCTCAGCGCGCCCGCGCTCATACTCTACATCGTAAAAACCGTCCGGACAGCGATCGAATTCGCCTCAATGCGAGACCTTTCGCTTGCGCTCACGATAGCCGTCGCGTTCTTCGCGCTTGCGGGCGACGTGACGGTGGGACTCTATTGCCTGAATCGAGGGCGACGTCTATGCGAATAATCCCGGTCGCGAGCGGCAAGGGCGGGGTCGGCAAGAGCCTTCTTTCCGCCAATCTGGCGATCGCGCTCGGTGAGGCCGGCAAGTCAGTGCTCCTCGCGGACTTGGACCTCGGCGCGTCGAACCTGCACCTCGTGCTCGGCGTTCCCTCGCCGAAGGCGGGAGTCGGCACCTTTTTGACCGGTTCCATGCCCTTTGAGGACTGCGTGATGGAAACTTCATGGAAGGGAGTTTCGTTCATCGCGGGAGACTCGGAGATACCGGGACTCACCGCCCTCCGCGCGCCCCAAAAAACCTCGCTGACCAAGAACCTCCTGAAATCCCCGCATGACTTTCTCATACTCGATCTCGGCGCTGGCACCCATACGGGCATTCTCGATTTTTTCATGATGTCCCATCGGGGCATCATCGTCACGGCCCCGACGGTTACCGCGACGCTTAACGCGTATCTCTTCCTGAAAAACGCGGTATTCCGACTCATGTACACCACGTTTAAAAAGGGAACGCCCGCACGCGAATGGCTCGACGGGCTCAAGGGCAACAGCGCGGCGCTCCGGCGCATGTATATTCCGAAAATCATCGAGGAGATTTCCAAGATCGACCCGGAAAGCGCGCGCGCCTTCCGCGAGAAAAGCGACTCCTTCCGCCCGCGCCTCGTGATGAACATGATCGACGATCCGAAGGACGCCGACAAGGCGCTGAAGATCAGGAGATCATGCCGCGAATACCTCAACATAGACCTCGAGCACCTCGGCGTCATCTATCGCGACGCGGCGCAGGATATCGCGCTCGCGTCCCGCCTTCCCGTCATCGTATATAAGCCGCAATCGGTCCTTTCGCAGGCCGTCTATCGCATCGCGGATAAAATTTTGCAGGATGAAGGCCAGTGGGACGACGCCGAAAGCGCCGCCGAGATCGAGAGCCTTTCCGAGGAGAGCTTTCAAACCGCGGAGATGGAAGCCGCCGTCGACTTCGACGCGCGCATGAACTACGTCGAAGAGCTTGTCGGTTCGGGAACGCTTTCGATGGGAGACCTCGCCGAGACGATCAAGACGCAGCAATACGAACTATCCGCCTTGAAAAAGGAAAACGCCTTACTCAAGAGCAAGATCGCGCATGCCCTCATGCAGGGATTCAAGCTCTAGGAGGCCCGGGCGCAATGGCGAAAAAACCGTGGGACATCGAGGAAAACCCGAAAAACCGTCGCTGGTACCTTAAGATCAGCGAAGGAACCGCCGCGCCCGAATACCCTACCCTTGAAGCGATCAAGGCGCGAGCCGCGGAACTCCCGATAGATCCCTACGGCCTCATGTCGGACCAAGGCATCGAAAAGGGCCTTTCGAAGGCGATAGCACTCGCGGGCGAGGAATTCTCCTTTCCGATCGGAATCGAGCCGACATTCGACGTCCGCCTTTCGGTGGCGCCCGACAAAACGTCCGCGACGCTCTACGTCAGAAAATCCGCCGACAAAAAAAACCCGATGGACATGAAGCTCATCTCGTCGGCCATTAACGCAAGTAAGCTCAAAGGCCTCGACGCCGCGGCGATCAAGGCGGCGATCACTGCCTTTCGCGACGCTCCGGCAATGGAACTCCCCGCGCTTGAACTCGCGAAGGGAAAGCCGCCAGGACGCGGGCCAGACCGCGAACTGAAGGCTTTCGTCGAGTGGCTCGCGCCCGCGGAAGCGGACGCGATTCGCCAAAGACTCGCGGAGGCCGCGGGCTCCTTGTCGGCCTCACCCGGCGAAAAGGCCTTCCCCTGCGCGGAAGCCGAACGTCTCGCCCTCGTCGACTCGGGATTCCTCCTCTATGAGATATCCCCCGCGGAACGGGGTGAGCCCGGCATGGACGTTTTCGGCAAAGAAATCCCCGGGCTCCCCGGAAACGATCCGTACGTGCAGGCATTCGAGGGCGTAAGCCTCGGACCGCTCGGCTTTAAGGCCGACGCGGCGGGCATATTGCTCGCCGCCGGCGAGGGAAACGCGCTGCGTCTCCGCGTCGTTCCATATCACGACGCGAAGGCGACGGTTACCGTCACGAGCGACAACATGACGGCCTCACTCATCCTCGAAAAGGAAGCGGGGGCAGGTCTGCCGCTCACGGCAGAACTCGTCCGCGGCGCGATACAGGCAAGCGGCGTACGCGGCAACGCGGATGAATCACTTATCGAACGCTCCATACGCGAGGTTCGCTCCACGGGCAAGAACGTAGAAATAGTGATCCTTCGCGGAGAGGCGGCCGTGCTTGCGGGAACGTCGCGCATTACCCGACTCGTCGACGTCGACGCCGCGACGGGCGCGACGTGCGTACGCGCGGGAGATCGCATTCTCTCGATCCGAAAGCTTAAGGACGGCGCCGACGGAACGGACGTGTTCGGTAAAAAAATCCCCGCCTCGACCGCGCGTCCGGAAAGCGAGCCTGAACACGACGACACGATAGCGGAAGAACAGGCAGACGGAGAGACGACCTTCGTCGCGCGCGTATCGGGCGACCTAACCTATAAGGGAAACAAGTATCGCATTTCCGACACGCGAGAGATGATCGCCGACGTGACCGACGCGACCGGCGACATAAACTTTCCGGGAAGCCTTTCGCTCACCGGCACCATAGCGAACGGACGCGCGGTAAAGGCGAAGGGATCTCTCACCGTGACGGGAACGATCGGGGCCTCACTCGTGTACGGCGAAGAAACGGTCACCGTGAACGGCGGAATCAAGGGAGCCGGCCGCGGCACCGTGTGGGCTAAAAACGACATAAAGATCACGTTCGCCGAAAACGCGCGGCTTCTTGCCGGCGGCGACATCGAGGTCGAAAACTACTGCTTCCAATGCACGGTCAAGACGAACGGAAGGCTCATCATGCGCGGAAATCCCGCGGTTCTTCTCGGCGCGACCGTGCGAGCCTCGCGCGGCATCGAAGTCTTCGAGCTCGGCTCGGAGAAAACGATTCGCACGAGCGTCTCGTTCGGGCAAAACTATCTCGTCAGCGACCAAATCGAAGTGAGCGAGCGCGAGGTTATCAAGATTAAGGAAATCGTCGCGAAGATCGACGCGGAGATGCAGAAAACCTCGAGCACGAACCCGCGCATCCACGAACTGCGGCGAAAAAAACTTGAGCTCCTCAAGCAGAACGACAAGCTCACCGTGCGCATATTCACGCTGAAGGAGCAATACGAAACGCACGTCATCTCGCGCGTGCGCGTCGAGAACACCGTATATCCGGGGGTTATCCTCGAGAGCCACGGACGATACTATGAAGTCCGAGAGCGTCAGAATCACGTGACTTTTTTCTTTGACCAAAAAAGCGGGCAAATCGTATGCGCTCCGATAGATTCCGCGGACGAACCGATGACCGAAACAAACGTAACGCCGAACGAAACCCCGATCGAAAAGATCGGCGCGATCGATAAGATCGGCGCGATCGACCTTCCCGCGATCGACTAACAGGAGTAATTATGCCACTGAGCCTCACCTACCCCACATGGATCAAGCCCGAAATTATCCCCGGGCTCCCCTTTCTTCGTTGGTACGGACTTATGTACCTCTTCGCCTTTGCCACGGCCTATGCCCTTTTTCTCAGGCAAGCGCGCTCAGGCGAGCTTTCGCGCGCGCAGGGAGGCGGCGCGGTCACCGACGACGACGTCCTGAGTTTCTTCACTTGGGGCATATTCGGCTTGCTCCTCGGGGCGCGAATTTTCGCCACCCTCGTCTATGACACGTCGGGAATCTACCTCTCGAAACCCTGGCTGATCTTTTGGCCTTTCTCGGAAGACGGATCGTGGACCGGCTTGCAGGGAATGTCATACCACGGCGGCTTTATCGGCGGCTTCATCGGAATGCTCTTGTGGACCGTCAAGCGCAAAAAGCCGTTTCTCGCTTGGTGCGATACGATGGCGGCCTCGGTTCCGCTCGGATACACCTTCGGCCGCCTCGGCAACTTTCTCAACGGGGAGCTTTTCGGCCGCGTTACCGAAAGCCCGATCGGAATGGTATTCCCCCACGCCGCGCGCTTTCCCTTGAGCGAACCTTGGGTGAGCGAAATGGCGACGCGCCTCGGCATGGCCATACCCGGCGGAGCGTCGCTCGTCAACCTTCCGCGCCACCCAAGCCAACTCTACGAGGCGCTGTTCGAGGGTGTCGTTCTCTGGGCCGTCATCTGGTTTGCCTTCAGGAAGAAACGGCCCTTCAACGGCTTTCTCTCGGCGGTTTATTCCATCGGCTATGGACTCGCGCGCTTCGTCATCGAGTACTTCCGCGAGCCCGACGCGGATATCGGCTACCGTTTCTCGGCGACGGGCGCGAATGCCCCGACCTATCTCTTCGAGTCTCTCTGGAACATCTCGACCGGCCAGATTCTTTGCCTCGGCATGATCGCCGCGGGAATCGCCTTCATCGTCGCGGGAAGAGTCGCGAAAAGGCGGGGCGAGCGGGCGACGCGCGATGGCACATGACCGCACGCATCTCATGGGCGACTTTAACGACCAGCTCGACGATATTCGCTCGGGCCTCTATCGCCTCCTCGAGTTCGCGGAGGACGATTGGTCGGAAAAAAAGGACCTCGCGAAACGCGAGGTCCTGTATGCGATAAACGAACTTCGTATCAGCGCGGACAATCTTTGACGATTATCCCTCGATGACGCGCGCGAGGGCGGCGGCGGTAAAGCCGAGATGCTCGGCGACCTTGCCCGCGGGTCCCGATTCGCCGAAGCGGTTGATCGAGAAATTGTCTTTGCCGCACGAGGTCCACCGTTCCCAACCGGCGGCTACGCCCGCCTCGCACGACACGACGCGAGACCCTTCGCCAACGACAGCCTTCTGAATGACGGCGTCTTGCGCCTCAAAAAGCTCCTTTGACACGACGGATACGATGCGTACGCTCTTGCCCTTCACGAGCGAGGCCGCCTCGAACGCGAGGCCCACTTCGGAGCCAGTCGCGAGCACCGTGACGTCGGGATTCTCCCCGCCCTTGCGCGCGATATAGGCGCCACAGCCGATCGTATGGCGCCAATCAGCGTCGTCCTTCTCGAAGACCGCGAGGTTCTGCCGGGAGAGCGCGAGACAAGTCGGACCGTCCGTTCGCTCAAGAGCCATTCTCCAAGCCTCGACGGTCTCTTCCGCGTCGGCGGGCCTGAGCACGCGAACGTTCGGGATGATCCTGAGAGACGCGAGCGTCTCGACCGGCTGATGCGTCGGGCCGTCTTCGCCGAGATAAATGGAATCGTGCGTGAGCACGTAAATCGCGGGAAGCTTCATGAGCGCCGAAAGGCGAAGCGCGGGCCTGAGATAGTCGGCGAAGACGAGGAAGGTCGCGCAAAAGGCCCGGAAGCCGCCGTGCACCTGCAAGCCGTTCGTGATGGCGGCCATGGCGAACTCGCGCACGCCGAAGTGAAGATACCTGCCGTCGCGGGAAGCGGGTCCGTAGGCCTTCGCGTCCTTGAGACCGACGACGTTCGGGCCCTGAAGGTCCGCCGATCCGCCGATGAGGTTCGGAAGGACCTTCGCGAAGGCGTTGAGGGCCGTTCCGGACGCGTTACGCGTAGCCTGACTGTCCCCGACCTTAAAGGCCGGAAGCGCCGCCGAGGCAAGCCGCTTCGCGTCCACGCCGCCCGATACGTACATCGCGTCCCATTCGGCGCGAAGCTCGGGGTTCTTCTTGGACCACTCGGCAAAGCTCGCGTTCCAGGCGGCCTCGGCCGCGGCGAGTTCCTTGCGACGAGCGGCGAAAAACTCGAGGGCGAGCGGATCGATCTGAAAGTCTTTCGCGGGATCGAGGCCGAGGTCTTTCTTCGCGGCGGCGATGCCCTCGGCTCCGATCGGAGCGCCGTGCGCCTTCGCGGTTCCGGCAACCGACGCGGCGCCCTTGCCGATGACGGACTTCAGCATGACGAGCGTGGGCCTGTCGTCCGCCTTCGCCTTGGCGACGAGGGACTCGATGCCGTCATAGTCGTACATATCGCCCGAAAGAACCTGCCAGCCATACGCCGCATAGCGCGCGCCGATGTCCTCGGTGAGCGTCATGGCGGTCGGCCCGTCGATGCAAATGCGGTTTTCGTCGTAAAAGACGATGAGCTTGCCGAGCTTCAGGTGGCCGGCGAGACTCGACGCCTCGGAGGCGACGCCCTCCATCAGGCAGCCTTCGCCGACGAGCGCGTACGTGTAATGATCGACGATCTTGGAGCCGGCGACGTTAAACCGCGCGGCAAGCATCGATTCGGCGATCGCCATGCCGACCGCGGTCGCCACGCCCTGCCCGAGCGGGCCGGTGGTCGTCTCTACTCCGTCCGTATACCCGTATTCGGGGTGGCCCGGGCAGCGCGAGCCGATTTGGCGAAAGTTCCGCACGTCGTCGAGCGTCACGTTATAGCCAGAAAGGTGCAGGATCGAGTAGAGGAACATCGATCCATGCCCGGCCGAAAGCACGAATCGGTCGCGATCCTTCCAGGAAGGATTGGCGGGATTATGCTTGAGTATCTTGCCGTAAAGCGCGGCTGCGAGCTCGGCGGTCCCGAGAGGAAGGCCGGGGTGACCCGAGTTGGCCTTCTGGATGGCGTCCATCGAGAGGCTCCGTACCGACAGGGCGACGGCGTCCAGTTCTTTCTTCATGCGATTTCTCCTTACGAATAGTATCTTTGTATCACGCTCGCGAGTTCGTCGGAATCAGGCTTTTTTCTCAATACCTCGCGAAAACCTTCCTGCTGGAAAAGCCAAGAAAGGCGTGAAAGGATGCTCAAGTGGCTCTTGGGGTCGGCGCTCAGGATAACGAAAAGCGCGTACACCGGGGTTCCGTCCATGGCGTCGAAATTGACGGCCTTATCGAGATAACATACGAAAATCCGCTCATCCTCGGCGCGCGTCACGAGCGGGGTGCGCGGATGGGGAAGCGCGATTCCGTGGCCGACCGAGGTCGTCATGAGCCGCTCGCGCTCGACGAGCCCCGAGAGAAGCACGGACCGCTCGACTCCGGGCGCGACGTCGATCTGCGAGACGAGATCTGCGAACACCTCTTCGGGCGTGCGCCCGCCGACGTTATAGTACACGCCGCCCGAACGAATCAGGCCGGCGAGTCGGTCACCCTCACTCATCGGATTCCTCCCCATCGCCTAAAATGGAAAACCGGTCCCGCAGCATGTCGGGAAGGGATTCCTGTATCGCGGTCTTCACGTCGAAAAAACTGTCTTCCATCCCCTCGAGCGAGGCCCACAGCGACTCCATCTCGCCTTCGACGTCGCCGGGCAAGGAAAGCGTCTCGAGGGCGGATACCGCGTGCGCGATGATCTGCCCGAGCACGACGGAACCCTGCTCCGGTATTTGCTCCGGCGTAAAGCGGAGCTCCTGCAAGTGCAGGACGAACCGCACGAGCGCCTCGTGGAGCACGGCGAATCGATTCCGGAGCACGGCCGCCTCATGGTCCGCGAACCAGTTATAGTCCTCGAGAAAATACCGAAAGCTCGCGGCGATCGCGCGCTCGATGACGGGATAACAAAACGCCGATCCCCCGCCGCGCACGGGCACGATACGCGAGAGCACCGGCTCAATCGTCGTCTCCTTCCGGTAGAGCGCGTCAAGGACGTACGCGTCGAGGACGTACGAAGAAACCGGAAGGCCCAAGTGCATGAACGATTCCTCGGCGAGCGTCTCCGGCGACGCGACGACGGACATATTCCAGGTTCCCTGCGCCGGGATCGGCGTGTCGCGAAACCAAAGCCGCGTTTCGACGCCGTACGGCTCGATACCGATTTTCGAGGTCCACTGCAAGAAGTCGCGTACGGGGGCGGCATGAGTCGTGAATAGCCGGTCGCGCCCGAAAAACCACGCGTAGGCGAGCTGTTCGTCGATGCTCGCGCCCGCGCCGTGCTGCTCGAAAGAGGTCGCGAGGCTTTCCTCGAAGGCTGTCATCCACTGCGCCCTGAGCGCGGAGTCGATGTCGGCGGCGGGAAATACGTCGAGATCGACGGCACCCGAGTCCCAATCGACGACCCGCGCGACGATCATGTCGCCCGGCTTATAGCCGGCATCCCAATAGACGCCCTTCATGTCGACGACGGAGAGCGAAAACGTCTCGGGAAAATCGTCGTCGGGATCGGCGAACACCTCTTCGTTTTCGGGATTGTCGAGCGAAAGATACTGATAGGCGTACTCCTCGCCGAAAAGCTGATAGAGGGGATATACGTCGTCGGGACCCACCTCGGCGAGAAAGCGCTCGAGCGGGTTGCCGCGAAAGGTAAACGAAAGCTCGTGCGGCAACAAGGCGGGGTTAACGAAGGGAACGAGACGGGAGCCGGGGATCATGTATCCGCCGGCCGTCTCGGTTGGCGTCATGCGGAGCACGACCGGCTTTCCGGTAAAAAGCCCCGCGCGCGAAAGCCATTCTCCCTCGAATTCGTCAATATCGGGCGAACAGGAAAACGCGAGGTGATGATATCGAAGAAAGGACACGAGATCGCCGACGGTACGCGCGGTGACGGGTTCATCCATTCCCTTGAGGGCGACTGGTATGGTAAACGGCTCAAGGCAGGTCTTTAAAAACTGTACCAGCTTGTCCTCGACGGTATCCTTCATCGTGTAAACTATAGCATGTTTTGATACTGCTACCCAAGGGATGGACAGGCGCCCAACGGAGCCAGAGAAGCCACGAGAGTCGGCCTTTTTTGTTTCTTTTTGACACATCAAACAACGACAAAAAGAAACAAAATGATCAAGATGTACCTCAGTACTCGGCTTTCCCCCTACTTCGAATAGGCCATGCGCGACACAAGAAGCGATATATTTCTATACTATATATATATTTACGGTTTTTTGGCACGAAGTAAAAAAAGTTGGCACGCAACTTGCTTAGTTATTGGTGGATTGATTCGAGACCATCCCGGACGATCCCCCCTCCTGTGTGGAGGAGAACTTAACCACCAACCATGGAGGCATACCATGAACGCACTCAGTATTTTCAATCCGTCCTTTAGCACCGACGTCTTCGACGCCTTTGACCGCGGGCTCGGGCTCTTCGCGCCCGTATCAACCGCGGGCCTGACCACCCCCCGCGTCGACGTGCGTGAGACGGGCGAGGCGTACGTAATGGACATGGATCTCCCCGGCCTTACCGAACGGGACGTGGAGATTAACCTGAAGGATCGCGTGCTGTCGATTTCGTCCGTTCAGGAAGCTGCCCGCGAGGACAAAAAAAAGGAAGACGACATCGAGTACCTGATCAGGGAGCGACGCTCGGCCGCCTTCTCCCGGCGCTTCACCCTTCCCGAGGATATCAATCCGGAGAAGGTCGAGGCGAACTTCAAGAACGGCGTACTGACGGTAACCATTCCGCGGAAGCCCGAAAGCCAGCCCCGGCAGATTCAAATCAAAACCGCGTAAGGGATCGTAACCGAGCGCGACGCGCAAGAAGGCCGCCTCTCCGAGGCGGCCTTCTTGCGCTTGAGTCCCGCACCGTTCATTGCGCAAGCGATCGCATTGGTATAGTATCGCCCGCATGAAAACACACCACAACGCAACCGGAGGCGGCGAAAGCCCCTCCCACCGGCCTGAAGAAACCACTCTCGCCGGAACCCGTTTCTTGCCGGTCTTGACCGGACTCTTCGTCGGGGTTCTGATTCTCTCCAACGTCCTCGCGTCGAAAATGGTCCGAATCGGACCCTTCGTCTTCGACGGGGGAACCCTCCTCTTTCCGCTTTCGTATATTTTCGGGGACCTCCTGACCGAGGTGTACGGGTACAAAGAGTCGCGAAAGGTAATCTGGACGGGGTTTTTTACCCTGCTCTTGATGGCACTCAACGTATGGCTCATCGGCGCCCTGCCCGCGGACGAAAGCTGGAAATTCCAACGTGACTTCGAAAACGTCCTGATGCAGATGCCGCGCATCGTGCTCGCGAGCGTCGTCGCCTACCTTTTCGGAGAATGGTCGAACTCGGTCGTTCTTTCGCGCCTCAAGCTCGCGACGAACGGGAAGCACCTCTGGATGCGAACCATCGGCTCGACCGTCGTCGGGCAAGCCCTCGACTCCGCCATCTTCGTCGCCATTGCCTTCGCCGGGCTCTATCCCGCGGGCATTCTCGCCGTCATGTTCGCCTCGAACTACCTCTTTAAGACGGTAATAGAAGCCGCGTTCACGCCGCTGACCTATGCGGCGGTCGCTTACGTGAAAAGGACCGAAGGCCGAGATACCTACGACCGGGGCGTCGGCTACAGCCCGCTGCCCTTCGGCGGACGGTAAAACCGCGGAAAACGCGGGTTTCCCGGCGATCCGGGAACCCGCAACCTTCGGACTTCCTCAAAGGCGAAATATCGGCTATACTGACCCATCATGGGTAAAACCTTTGTTTTCGTAAACCAAAAAGGCGGCGTGGGCAAAACGACGTCCGCCATCAACATAGGTGCCTACCTCGCCCTCGCGGGCAAAAAAACACTCCTTGTCGATTTTGACTCGCAGGGAAACATGACGAGCGGCGTTGGGGTCGACCGGAATAAGCCGACCGTATACGATCTCCTCGCGGGATCAGTCGCCGCGAAGGGCGTCATCCGCGAGTCGGCCATTCCCGGACTCTCGGTCATACCGGCGTCAATCGACCTTTCGGGAGCGGCTATCGAGCTCGTCGACCAGCAGAAGCGCGAGTACTTTCTCAAGGAAGCTCTCGCCCCCGTCAAGGATCAGTTCGACTTCATTCTCGTCGACTGCCCTCCCTCCCTCGGCATACTTACCCTCAACGGCCTCGTCGCGGCCGACGAGGTCCTCATCCCGCTTCAATGCGAATACTTCGCCCTCGAGGGCCTGACCCTGCTTTTGCAGACGGTCAAGCGCGTGCAGAAAACGCTCAACCCCGAGCTCGCGATCGGCGGGATATTTTTCACGATGTTCGACTCGCGCACCCGTCTCGCACAGGACGTCGTTCAGCAAGTTACCTCGTACTTCAAGGATAGGGTCTTTCGCACGATAATCCCGCGCAACGTCAGGCTCTCCGAGGCGCCGTCGCACGGCCTGCCCATCTGCAAGTACGACGCCCTGTGCGTCGGAGCCCGCAGTTACGAAAAACTCGCCAAAGAGGTGCTTGAGCGTGGCTAAAATGACAGGACTGGGGCGGGGCTTGGGCGCGCTTCTCGAGGAAACCGAATCGCGCCCCGCGAGCGCGGAAAACGCCGCCTCGGGCGGCGCGCGGCAGGGAGCGGGATCCGAGCTCTTCGTTAACCCCGCGCTTCTCAAGCCAAACCCGCACCAACCGCGGCGCGAGTTCGACGAGGAGGCCCTCCGCGAGCTCGCCGACTCGATACGCGAGCACGGCATCATCCAGCCGATCATCGTCGAAGAATCGGCCGAAGGCACGTACTTCATCATCGCCGGGGAACGAAGGACGCGGGCCGCGCGGCTTGCGGGCCTTTCGACGGTTCCCGTCATCGTCAAGAAATTCTCGGACGAGCGCAAGCTCGAGGTCGCGCTCATCGAGAACATCCAGCGGGAGAACCTCAATCCCCTCGAGGAAGCAGAGGCATACCACCGACTCATGGAATTGGGCAATCTCAACCAGGAAGAGGCCGCGCAGCGGGTCGGGAAAAACCGCTCCACCGTCGCGAACGCGCTCCGGTTGCTGAAGCTGCCGGAGGACATGCGTTCTTCCCTCGCCTCGGGGCAGATCACCGCGGGACACGCGCGGGCGATACTTTCCGTGCTGAATCCCGCCGATCAGAGGATCCTCTTCGGGCGCATCGTGGGCAACGGCCTTTCGGTGAGGGACGCGGAGCGGATCGCGGGCGAGCTCAACGGCGGAAGCCGCGCGGGCGACTCGGCCGACGAGCGGCAGAAAAAACCCAAAAAATCCGACGCGTTCCGGGATATGGAAGTCCGCGGGCTCGAGCAAAAGTTTATCGACGCGCTCGGTACGAAGGTCACGGTCAAGGGCGGCCTCGAGCGGGGCACGATCGAGATCGCGTACTTTTCGCGCGACGACCTTGACCGCATTTACGAAATAATCAATTCCGCCGAACGATAAACTCCCGCCTCGGCTGCTTTTCCTGAAGTTCCACGCGGCGCTTCTCCGCGTTATACAGCGCTTCCTGCGCGCGCACCGCAGTTTCGTCGCGCGCGGGGCGCGAGCGCACCCACGTGCCGTCCGGCAAGAGCCGATGCGAGTTCACGTTGTCCGCGAAATACGTCGCGAGAATGCCGCCAATCGTCTTTCGAATGTCGTCCTGCAATACGGGAAACATGAGCTCGACTCGTCGATCCAAGTTGCGGCTCATCCAATCGGCGCTCGAAAGGTATACTTCCTCGGCGCCGCCGTTCTGAAACCAGAAAACGCGCGAGTGCTCGAGGAACCGGTCAATGACGCTTACCACGGAAATAGTCTCGCTCATGCCCCGAACGCCGGGCACGAGCATGCAGACCCCGCGAACGTTCAGCATCACGCGCACGCCGGCGCGGCTCGCCTTATAGAGCGCGTCGACCATCTCGAAATCGGCGAGGCTGTTTACCTTGGCCATGATAAGGCCGGGGCGCTCGGACGACGACTTCTCGATCTCGCGGTCGATGAGCGAAAGGAGGCGCGGCTTGATCTCGATCGGGGCCATCGCGAGCCGCTTCATCCCGACTATGGCCGAATAGCCCGATATCATGTTGAAAAAGAGCGTCGCGTCGTTCGCGATCTCGCGATTCGCGGTGAACACCGACATATCCGAGTAAAAGCGCGCGGTCTTGTCGTTATAGTTTCCGGTCGAAAGGTGTACGTAGCGGCGCACGCCGTCTTGCTCGCGCCTGACCACGAGCAAGACCTTCGCGTGCACCTTCAGGCGGGCGATGCCGTGCACGACGATGACGCCGACCTCCTCGAGGCGATGGGCCCAGGAAATATTGCGCTCCTCGTCAAAGCGCGCCTTGAGCTCCACGAACGCGGTGACGTGCTTTCCCGCCCGGGCAGCGCGCTCGAGGGCCCTGATGACGGGCGAGTCGCCGCTCGTGCGATAGAGGGTCATCTTGATCGCGAGGACGTTCGGGTCGTCGGCAGCGTCGTTCAGAAACCGAAGCACCGGCTCCCACGAGTGGTAGGGAACGTGCAAAAAAAGATCCGTCCGCTTGAGCTCGTCCCAGAGCGGGCCTTCTTCCGGAAAATCGACGGGCCAAAAATTCTTCCATGGCTGATTTCGCAGCCCGTCGAGGCCGTCGATGGCCACGAGTTCGAGTAACGTCGGCAGGTCCATCGGCCCCGGCACGCGATAGATGTCTGCCTCCTCGAGGCCCATGCGCTCCTGCAAAAACGAAAGGATCGAGGGGCACTCGCCCGTCGTGATGAACCGCACGGGCAACGACGAGAGGCGGGCCGCGAGGACTTCCTCGATCGCAGCGATAAAGTCGCCGTCGCGATCCTCGTCGACGGGGCGGTCGGCGTCACGCGTCACCTTAAAAAGCATGCTCTCCGCGACGGAATAGCCGGGAAACAGCCGTTGGCCGAAGGTGCGAACGACGTCGTCTAGGAGGGTAAAGCGCCGCTCGCCCGCCTCGTCGGGAAGCCACACGACGCGCGGTATGCTCGTCGGTATCTGGACGATCGCCATAAAGTCGGCCGCCGTATCGTCGGCTGACGACGCAACGCCGCTCGTTTCGGCCGAATCGGCCGCGACGGCGGGAGCCCGGCCGGAAACCGCGTCGAGGAAACTCTCGAGCGGGCCGACTTGGGGAACGCCGGACGGGCGCAGCAAAAAGGCCGCGTGCAGCCTGAGGTTCCCGATGCTCGGCAAGGCGGCGGTCATGCTCGCGCGGAGGGGCGTGAGAAGGGGAAATACCTCGTTCGCGAAAAAACTCTCAAGGTAGCGCACCTGATGGGCCTCGTACTCCGACGGTCGCACGTACCGCACGCCCTCTTTCGCGAGCCCCGGAAGGATATCGCCGAGCAGGCACTCGTACTGAATCGACACGAGCTCGTGCACGCGCGACGAAAGCCGCTCAAGCTGCTCTCGCGGGCACATTCCGGAGCCGTCGCGCGTTTCAGGATCGCGCGCGCACTGCGCCTTGAGGGCGGCGACGCGGACCATGAAGAACTCGTCGAAGTTGGACGAAACGATCGTGAGAAAGCGCAGTCGCTCGAGAAGCGGCACCGAGGGCTGACGGGCCTCGTCGAGCACGCGCGCGTTAAACTCTATCCAGGACAGTTCCCGGCTGAAATATCGGGTCTCGCCTTTTTTCATCGTATCCGCCTTTCAATTATCAGATCCGTGCGCGACCGCGCGCGCGGTTCCGCGCGTACGCGACCGCGCCCTACACCATGGTCAGTCGATATCCGAACACGTCCTCGAAGAGATCCGCCTTTTCCTCAAGCGCGATTCGCTCGAGCGTTATATCGTGCGTGCCGACCGCGCGAAGGAGCAGCGTGTCCTTCGTGAGCTCGATCGTGAAATCGGCGATGTGCTGAGAATGCCCCCGATCGAGCGCGTCGGCGATCCTCAGGAGCGAGGCGAGCTTGAGGACCATCGTGCGGTCGGCGCGCGGCAGCATGGCGTACGCGGGATGGGCGGCGCTCGGAAGTTCCGCGCGGTGATAGCGCACGACGTTCGACACGACGTTCATGTCGTCCTTGTTGAGCCCGAAGATGTCCGAATGCGAGATAATATACTGACTGTGCAGGTGATGGTCGCTCGAGCGGATGAACGAGCCGACATCGTGGAGGATCGCGGCGCTCTCGAGCAAAAGCCGCGCGTGCCGGTCGAGCGAAAGCTCGCCTTCGAGACAGTCGAAGAGTCGAAGCGCGACGCGCGCGACGTACAGCGAATGGGCTTCGTCATAATGGAACTTCTTGCCGAGGCTCGTCGCGGAGGCGACGACCTGCGTGTAAAATTCCTCGCGCACGAGCTGGTCGGGACCGGCGAGCCGCGAGATAATCACGCCCTCGCGGATGGAAAGGTACGGCACGAGCACGGTGTCCGCGGCCGTGAGCTCGAGAAAGTACCGATAGGCGAGAAGGCCGGGGATGAGCGACTCCGCCTCGCCGTAGGCGATACGGAAATGATGCACGATCTCCTCGACGCCGTAGCCCGAGACACGGTCGACGAACGCGATAAAGGCCTTTCTGTCTATGGAGGCGAGAAGGTCCGTCACCTGCGTGCCGACGCTCCGGGCGACGAGGCGCGCGTCGCTCCCGATGGCGATGAGCTGCTTGACGACGTCGAGCCTCAGTTCGTTATTGAGGTTCTCGGCCATGGTGCGGATGTAGTCCCCGAGGAATCGCCGAACGTCCTTCTCCGATCCCGTCATCGCCTTCACCTGCTGCTCGATGATGACGGTTCCCATCCTGAAGCTGTGGGCCGCGACCATCTTCCCCTTCTGAAGGAGCATGATCTCGGTGGAGCCGCCGCCGACGTCGATGACGATCGAGTTGACGCGAAAGGGCTTTCCCGGCGCGAGAGAGAGCGCGTACTCGACGGCCAGGTACATGAGGCGGTTTTCCTCGAGCCCGTCGATGACGCGCACGCGAAAGCCGGTCTTTACGGCGAGGCGGTCGAGCACGGAATCCCGGTTTCTCGCCTCGCGAATGGCGCTCGTCGCGACGACGGAAACCTGCGCGTCGGAAATATCCCAAGAGGCGAGCATCTCGCGGTAACGGTTGAGTATCGCCAGGCACTGGAGGAGGGACTCGCGGGAAACGACGCCGACCGTGAAGACGTCGCGCCCGAGGGCAAGCGCGCGCTCGGCGCGGTCTATGACGCGCCACGAGCCGTCGGCGGAAACCTCCGCCACGAGCAACCGGATGCCGGTCGCCCCTATCTCGATTACGGCCTCAAGCCGCGGTTGGGTCTCGCCGTCCATGATCCGCCGTCCGTCAGAGCTTGTCTATGAGCATCGAGCACTTGCCGGAAGGGATCGGCAGGGTCTTCTTCTTCTGTCCGAGGATGTTGATGGTGAAGTAGTAGAGCTTCTCGCTTTCCATGTGTATTTCCCAGCCGCGCTGGCTCTTGTTCGAGAGAATCGTGATGAGGTTGCGCTTGAGGCTCAGGTTCTCGATTCCCATCACCTCGAGGTTCGGGATGATCCAGTCGACCGTCTTGCGCGGCAGGCTGATGGAAAGGCCGATGATGTTCTCGATCATCAGCGCGATCGTCGAGAGGCCCGCGTGCGGAAGGTACTGCTTTCGGGGGAAGCCCTCCTTGCCGGGCCACTGCGCGGGGCCTTCCTTGCCGGGGAGATAGGCTTCCCAGAGGCTGCCCTTGTTGTGCTCGCCGTTCGGAGAGAGGGCGTCGAGGACGTAATAGAGGTGGCGGATGGCGCACTCGCGCGCGAGGTCCCACCGGTTGTACTTCTCGAGTCCCTTCACGACCATGAAAGTAAACGGGGGAAACACGCTTCCCCGATAGCCCATGCCGCGCTCGTCGTATTCGGGATCGTCGGCGGAAAGGCTCGGAAAGGGATGGTCGACGCCGAATGTCTTGGGATTCTGAAGGTGCGAAATGAGCTTCTCGGCCTTATCCTCGTTCGGTATTTCGGCGAGCAGGGGCCAAAAGCCCGCGATCGTCTTCTGCGGAAGACGCCGCTCGTGGTCGTCGATATCGTGGTAAAAGCCCGTGGTCGGGTCCCACATGAGGGAATTGATCCTCGTCTTGAGCGAAAAATACATGCGCTTGTACTGAAACGAGAGGTCCTTGTCGTTGAGGATGTCACCGAGCGCGGACATGTAGAGCGCGTTAATCGCGAGGGTCGTGTTGAAGTCGACAAGATACGTCGCCTTCTTCCGCGGGGAGTTCGTCATCGTCGTCGCGGCGAGCGGAACCTTGTAGAGGCCGTTCGGCTTCTTGAAGGTCTCGTCGATCCAGGCCATGTACCGCTGGAGCACGGGCATGACGTCCTTGATGCGCTTCTTGTTCGCGGTCTTGTGAAAGAGGTTAAACTCGGCCCAGGCGAAGAGGGGAAGCCCGATGCCTTCTGGGTTATCCTTCGAGAGGACGGGGTCTCCCGTCAGGAGGTCGTACTTCCAGCGGATGGCGCCCGAGTCTTCCTGATGCTCGTAAAAAAAATCGAGGCTCTGGTTGGCGTGATAGTTGCGGTTCGAGTACACGAAAAAAAACGAGGAAAAAATGGTTTCGTACTGGTTCAGTATTGAATCTTCGCCGTCCGGGTAGATAAAATACCCCTCGGGGGACAGGCCTTTGACGTCCGGCGTGATCCAGTAATCCTGAATCCAGGCCCAGCTGCGGTCATATATATCGACAAAGTCCTGGTCGTAGAAATGAACTTTGGGGAAATCACGCTTATTCACGATAGCTCCTTCAGGGCTTAAATACATAGCCGCGTCAATTTTCAAGTATATCATAAACAGGGATAAAATTATATACTTCACAGGCAAAAAAGGGTTCAGGAGGGGATCGATGTACCAGTCCCGCGTGTTTCTTGAGATTCGTATCCTGGTTTCCGCGAAAGAAAAGGCCTTTTGCGCCTGCGGAATCGGCGATGCCGGGAACTCCTGCCCCGTATGCCGTCGGGAAACCGGCGCGACCCCCGCGATCGGAGCCGAAACGGCCCGAACGGCGTACACCCTCGCCCATGCGCTTGACTGCGCCCTCTCCGGGACCGCTCCTTGGGAACTCCCCAAGGGCAACCCAACCCTTCCCGAGGCCTATCGCCTTTCCGGCGCCTCCGTTCGCGTCGCTACGGGCGGCTATATGGACATCGAATTCCACCGCAGGCGCAAGCGCATATCGATCGGGGAAATCAGGCTCGAGGAATACGCCGGCCGGCTCACGCACGTGAACGGCGAGGCGAAAATGGATTACTCCCAGGCCGGAGCGCCCAACATCCGCATCCGGACCGGAGCCGAGTTCGAGCTCGGCGAGGAAGCCGAAATTTTCCTGACGGAACTCAGGCGGCGCATCCAATACATGGGCATCCTCAAGGGCGTGCCGGTCGAAAGCGTCATTCGCTGCAACGCGTACGTCGCCCTCGCCATATATCCGAACGAGCCTGACTACTTCGTGAAACTCAGGAACCTCAACTCCTTCAACTTCGTCCGCAAGGCCATCAACGCGGAGCTTCACCGACAGGAGGAAATCCTGACGTCGGGGGGCGCCGTAATCTCCGAAAGCAGGCTCTGGAACGAGCGGCAGGACCGGACCGAGTACCATCAAAGCAGGGAAACCGCCTCCGCCCTCGAAACGAAGCCGATCGTCGGCCTCGGGGAATACAAATGCCCGCCGGCGCTTCTCGCCGAGCTTCGCGCGTCGGCGATCGAGCACCCGTCCGAGCGGCAAAACCGCCTCATTTCGTCAATCGGCATAGCGCGCGCGCGCGCCGAGTTCATCTGCGACGAAAAGGCGCGCGCCGATTTCTTCGAACAGACCATAGCAGCCGGAGCCCCGGCCATGGAGACCGCGCACTGGCTCATGTCCGACGTCACCGGCGCGCTCCGAAAGGCCGGCGTGTCGATTCAGGAATCGCCCCTGTCTCCGCGCCGTTTCGCGCAGATACTCGAGCTCTACAACGCGAAGTCGATCAATAGCCACATCGCCAAGCTCCTCATCCAAGCGGTCATCGAGACCGACAAGGACCCCGCGGAACTGCTCGAGAAGCACAATTGGCGGCTTATCACCGACGAAGGCGAGCTCAAGGCGATCGTCGAGCGCGTCATTCAGGAAAACGACACGGAGGTGCGGAGGCTCAAGGAAGGCGACATGGCGCCGCTCGAGTTTCTCACCGGCATCGTGATGAAGAAGACGCGCGGACTCGCCGATCCGATGGCGGTCAAGAAAATCATGAAAGACGAACTCCGCATCAGCGTGACCTACGTCATCGCGATGGGAGGGACGATCTCGGGAAGCCGGGACGGCGACGAAGTGACCGCGGGAGACGCGGAAATACTCCGCACGATGGTCCCGCCCGACCTCGCCGACGGGCACATAAGCTTCGAGACGGCGCTCTCGGAGCGACTCCTCAGCGAGGAGATACAACCCGCGGACTGGGCGGCACTTATTCACGCGATCGCGCGGAGGATTTCTTCCGGCACCGCGAACGGCATCGTCGTGACGCACGGAACCGACACCCTCGCCTACACGGCGCCCCTCGTCTATTGGCTCTTCGCCGACGCGCCGGTGCCCATCGTCTTTACCGCCTCCAACGAGCCGCCCGCGCGGGTCGCGGCGCAGAAAGACGGCAAACCGGAGGCCGACGACGAGGCACGGGCGAATTTCGCGCGCGCGCTCAGAGTAGCCCGCGAAAAGGAAAAGGGCGTCTACGTCGTTTTCGGCGAAAGGACGCTCTCCCCGTTTAACCTGAAGTTCCTCCGGCCGGCGGCCGCGGGCTTCACGAACTGGAACTCGGAGACGCCGGTCTATACGGGCACGGGACTCATGACCGATTACGAAGAGACGGACCGCTACGTAATGGCGAGAATACTGTCCGAAGCGGCAAACGCGATGTTCATGAGCCGAGTATTCCCCGGCATGCGGGCCGACCGTCTCCTTTCGCTCGCCGACGACGGGGTACGGTTCTTCTTTCTGGAACTCTACGAAAAGGGAACCGCGAACATGAAGGACGGGGACTGGTCGCTGAAACCCCTGCTGATACAGGGAAGAAAGCGGAACTGCCGCTTCTTCTGCACGTCGCAGCAGGAAGGTGACGTCGACTTCTCGGGCTACTCGACGTCACGCAGAATGTGGCGCGAAGGCGCCGTTCCGATGGGCGCGCTGACGACTGAAACGGCGATCGCCCTCTACTTCGCGGCAAGCCTCGTGTGCGATACGGACGAGGAGCTCGACGCGATCATGGAAGCCGCGGGACAGTCCTGACGGTGCACGCGCCCAAGCGCGTTGTGCGCGCTCGGTCGATACGCGGCTTACTCGGCGACGGGAGGCGCGGCCTCGACGGGCGCGGCGGCGGCATTCGGCTCATCCGCGGCGGCCGCAGGCTCAGGAGCCGGGATTCCGTAGTGAATCACGACATCCTCAATCTCGACCTTATGCCTCATCTTCAAAAAGAGCGTTCCCGACTCGGGATCATAGCGATATCCCGAGGAGTTATAGCTTTCGAAGCGCGGGTCCGTGCGAAAGTCCATCCCGTAAATTTCGATTCTTGAAAACGCCTTGATTCCGCGCACGACCATGTAGTGCGTCTCGCCCTGGGGGAACCGCACGCTCAGCTTGAGCGAATCGGCGGACGGTCGGGTCGCGACGACGTCGACGGCGCTCGTCCACGCCCATATTCCCGAACCGGCGCTCGTCGCGAGCGATTTGGCGCGAGGGTACCAAGAAGTAGTCGACAGCGCGAGGGGATACAAGCTTGAGGGGCCGAGCAGGGCGTCGGAAGCGGGAGACACGCCGTCGGGACCGTTCGTAAACGAGACGGGCAGCGTCGCGGAGGCGCCCGATCGCGAAAGGAGGCTCGTGGCGACGAGGTATCCCACGGCCCGCCACTGGGCTCGATCCGGCATCTCCGAGCCGTAGCGAATCAGTATCGACGCGATGCGCAACGAGGCGGCGGTATCGACGTTCTTGCCGTCGCGGGAGACGAAGAGGGAATCGCCGACGCGCACGAGGGCTGACGCGATCGTCCGTTCGCACGACTCGGCCAACACTTCGAACGCGCGCGCGCGCGACGGGTCGAGCCGTCGCATGTCCAGAAGGCACTCAAGAAGCCCGGCCGACTGC
The DNA here is from genome assembly GCA_964429975.1 of uncultured Treponema sp. Lineage (GTDB taxonomy): Bacteria > Spirochaetota > Spirochaetia > Treponematales > Treponemataceae > Teretinema. The sequence goes on along the minus strand of CAYSEA010000009.1, from coordinate 8,230 downwards.
AGGGGGCTCGTCGACGCGATCTCGACCGATCCCGCCACGCGGATGAGATCGTCGAGCAGCACGGAACTTCCGCGATCCACGAGATACGTCACGAGAGACGGGAACTCAAAGGCCGCGGGGTTGCCGTCGGCGAGACGCTTCGCGAGAGTCGTGCGTTCCTCGCGCTCGCGGGTCATGAATCCCGCCCATTTTCTCTCAAGGTCGTTAAAGAACGTAGACGTCAGCCAGGTACGGCCCGGATCGGCCTTGAAGGATTCGGGAATACCCTCGATCGCGCCGCGATACATGCCGATGCGCCCCATCTCGGCGACGTAGGCCGCCGCCACTTGCTCGCTGAAAACGCCCGAGGCGACGCGATCTCGAAACACGACGAGAGCCGACGCGGCGAATTTCTCGACGGCGCGTTCCCACGCCGACTCGGTCGCGCCGGGCAGGGAGGCAAACTGTTCAAGGGAAAGACCCTTTGCAGGTAACCACGTTTGATAGTACACTACGGGCGCCGAACTTTCGATGGCGAGGCTTCTGACCGCCGAGGGCGAGCCTTGCGGAAGCGGTTTCCCCGGGAAGGAATAGAGCTTTCCGCCGACGGCCACGAGGGACGCCGAATCGCGCCGCTCGATCTTGGCGCTTCGCGAGAGGCGATACGGCAGCTCGACGCGGGTAAAGCCCTCCGGCAACACGGCGGAAACCGCGACGACGTCTATATCGCCCCGCTTGTCGTACGAAAACCGAATCTTGACGCCGCGCGAAAAAGAAAGTTCCAGTCGGCCGTCAACGGGCGCGACATCGACGAAATCAAGGGAAACGGCGCCGCCGCCGTCGCGCCGGGCAACGAGGTGGTTTTGCCCGTCAAGGAAAAAATCAAGGCCGAATGAGCCGACGTGCAGGGGTAACGCGGGCCGCGCAGCGCCCGCACCTTCCTCCTGGGAGGCCGCCGAGACCATAAAGGGCCCGACAGACAGGGAAAAGGCATTGCCACGGGTAAACTGTAAGGCAAAAATGCCGACAATGACACAGAGGTAGAGCGCGAGTAATAAAAGGACTCTGCGGGAGAAATTCTTGACCATCCGTCCGAGTGTAGCCAAAGCACGGGACAAAATCAATGACTGCGAGGGAACGACATGAAGATATCAAGAGATACGATACGTTTAATCGGGACGACGATAGCCATCGGCGCGGTCCTTGCGCTCACCGCGTGCAAATCGACGCCTCCCGCGAAGGCACCCGGCGCGGAAACCACCAAGGCCCCGGTCGAGACGACGAAGCCCGCGGATTCCAAATCCGACGCCAAAAAGGCCTTTTCGCGCGTCGAGTTCGCGCAGGCGCTCGACAAGCTTCTTTCCGAACGCCGGTACGACGAGGCCGTCGCGAGTTTCGAGACGGTGCCCGAGCCCGAAGCGTCTTCCATATCGATGCTGAAGCTCAGGCTCGCCGTACTCATATCTACCGCCCGGCTCGACGAGGCCACGGGAGTGGCGGACCGCCTTGAAAAGGCCACTCCGACGGACGCCGACGTGCTTTATTCCCGCGCCATACTCGCCGGGGCGAAGGGCGACGCGGCCTTGAAGGCCAAATACCTTGCCAAGACGATCCAGGCGCAGCCTAACCACAGCGACGCGCACACCTCCCTCGGCCAAGATAAATTCTCCTCGGGAGACTACGACGGCGCCAAGGCGCACTTTGTCAGGGCGAGCGCCGCAAACCCCGCGAACACCGACGCCCTCCTCGGGCTCGCGCGCGTGTATTACATGAAAGAAGATCTGTCCCGCGCCCGCGACACGCTGGACTCGGCCATCGAAAAGGAGCCGGCCCACGGTTCCCTCTGGGCCGAGCGCGCGCGAGTTCGATCCGAAACGAGCGACCTTCCCGGGGCCATTCAGGACGCCCGAAAGTCGACAGAGCTCGATCCCGACGCATACGGCCACTGGGTCGATCTCGGTACCTATTACATCTCCGCCGGCAAGAAACGCGACGCGCGCGACGCGTTCTCAGAGGCCATCCGCATCGATCCTTCCCAATATCTCGCGTACATTTACCGCGCGGGTCTCAACGACGACCTCAACAACGTCGACGAGGCAATAGCCGACTATCGCATGGTCTGCAAGGTATATCCCCGCTATTACTTCGCCGCCGAGGCCCTCGGCATCCTCCTTTGGGGACAGGGAGATTTCGCGGGCAGCCGGGAGGCGTTTCGCACGGCCCTCATGCATAGCCCGAACAACCCGTATTACGCGCTCCTGTATACGCTTTGCTATTTCCGCGAGGGAAAAAACGCGGAAGGCAAGGAATTCATGGCGACCTTCATCAAGACGATGAATCGCGAGTCAACCGAGTATTATCTCTGTCGCATGTTCGTCGATCGCTCGGGCGAAGCCGACGTGCTCAACCGAATCACGAAAGAAAAAAAGGCCGTCGCGCGAAACCGCATGCTTTTTTACGCGGCGGAATACTACGACCTCTTCCAGAGCAAGGAGATCGCGCTGAAGTATTACGTCGAGATCGTCGCGACCCCGTCTCCGAGCTTCTTCGAGTACCGCCTCAGCAAATGGGCGATCGGCCGACCCGAGAACGCGAACGGTAAATCGGGCGGCGCATCGCCGAAAAGCTGACGTTCTTGGACCGTCCCTTTGAGACGCTGATCGGCATCCTCGACCCAAACCGGAAGATTATCGTGCAAGCGCACGACTTCCCCGACCACGACGCGATCGCGTCGGCGTTCGGTCTCGCGAGCTTGCTTCGCCGATCGGGAATCAACGCTTCCATTACCGCGGGCGGATCGATCGGCGGCATATCCCTTTCCGCCATGATCGAGCGCGTTGCGATCGATATCGAGCCGTTTCCCGACGAGGCCGGCACCGACGAGGCTGGCTCCGCGCAGGTCATCGTCGTGGACGGATCCCCCGCGAACGGAACGGTGGCGCGAATCGCGGGAGACCTCGTCGGGGTCATCGACCATCATCCGGCGAGCTTAACTCCCGATTGCTTTTTCAAGGATATACGCGTCGACTCAGGATCGTGCGCCTCGATCATCTGGTCATATTGGAAAGAGTCCGGGCAGGAACCCGATGCCCGCGCGGCGACGGCGCTTCTCGCGGGCATTCAGCTCGACACCGATTTTTTATCGCGTCGCGTCAGCCCGCTCGACCTCGAGGCGCACCATGCCCTCTTTTTCCTCGGCGACCGGGAGCTCGCCCGCGAGGTCGTTCGCACGACCCTCAGCGTGTCCCAGCTCCCGCACATCGGCGAGGCCCTCTCCAACTGCAAGATCAAGGGCGACGTGCTCGTGTGCGAAATCGGGCGCGATTGCGCGAGCGAACTGCTTTCCGTCCTGGCCGATTTTCTGCTACGCTTGCGGGAAATCGCGTTCGTCGCGGTCGTGGAGGCGCGCGGCCCGGAATACCGCCTTTCCGCCCGGACGCGCGACCCGCGCGTCGACGCAGGAGAGGCGATTCGATTGGCCCTCTCCGAAATAGGCGAAGGCGGCGGACACCGCCACATGGCGGGCGGAATACTGAAGCCCGGGCTATACCCGGGCGGCGAAGGGCTCCTTGAGCGCATCGAAACAGAGGTTACATCACAGAGGAGACGACATGAAGCAGACAATCAGAAAGGTTGAGGCGGCGGGCCGCGAGTTCATACTCGTCGGAACCGCGCATATATCGCTCGAGAGCGTTGAGGACGTGGCGAGGTCGATTCGAGAGGAGCGACCGGACCGCGTCTGCGTCGAGCTTGACGACGCGCGGCTCAAGGCCTTGCGCGACTCGAAGGGCTGGCAGGAACTCGACATAACCAAAGTCCTTCGCGACGGGAAGGGATTTTTGCTTCTCGCGAACCTCGTGCTCTCGTCGTTTCAGCGCCGCATGGGCTCCGACACCGGCTCCAAGCCCGGCGACGAGATGAAAACGGCCCTCGAGATCGCCGAGTCCGAGGGCATACCCGCGACGATGGTCGACCGCCCCATTCACGTGACGCTCGCGCGCGCCTGGGCAAAAAACAGCCTGTGGGGAAAGGCGAAACTACTCGCGACGCTCGTGTCGAGCGCGTTCTCGAAAGAGGAGCTGAGCGCCGAAGACGTCGAAAACCTCAAGGAACAAGGCGCGATGGACGGCATGATGGAGGAACTCGCGAACTATCTTCCGACCGTCAAGGAAGTGCTCATTGACGAGCGCGACCGCTACCTCGCGTGCAAAATATGGGACGCGCCGGGCAACAAAGTGCTCGCCGTTCTCGGAGCGGGCCACCTTCCCGGCGCGGAAGCCATGCTTCGGGATCTCGCCTCGGGAGCGAAAAACTCCGACACGACCGACATCGAATCCGTTCCGCCCCAGGGCTTTTGGGGCAAGGTCGCTGGATACGCCTTCCCCGCCGTTCTCGTCCTGCTCATCGCGGCGGGGTTCCTGACGGGCGGCGCGATCGAATCCTTCGGGATGCTCTTTCGCTGGCTCCTCTGGAACGGCTCGCTCGCCGCGCTCGGCACGATCATCGCGCTCGGCCATCCGCTCGCGGTGCTGACGGCGTTCTTCGGGGCGCCCGTCGCGACGATCAACCCCTTCATCGGGGTCGGCCTGTTCTCCGGCCTCGTGCAGGCGTGGGCGAGAAAGCCGCGCGTACTGGACATGGAACGGCTCGCAAGCGACGTCTCGACCGTTCGGGGGTTTTACAAAAACCGCATTTCTCACGTTCTTCTCATTTTCTTTCTCTCGAGCCTCGGCGGCGCGATCGGCAACATCATCGCCATTCCCGCCCTCGTCGGCTCGCTCGTGAAATAAGCTTTTGACAAGGCCCCAGCCGCAACCTACACTGATACTATCAGTGATAAAGTAGAGGAGCTGGGCATGAGACCGAACGTTCTTCCATTAATTATCAACCTGCTGACCGTGCTGACGATATCCATAATTCTCGCAAAGACGGTGTCTTTTCCGGAAAAGACGCGAACGCACAACGCGTTTATCGCAACCCTCGCAAGCGCCCTCATGACGAACGCGGGAACGCTCTTTACCTATCTGTATCTCCTCGACAAAATCGAACAAGCAGTCTTGCTTTATTTTTTCGGTATTTGCCTCCTCCCGCCCTCGCTTTTTCTCGTGGCGTTTTACTATCTCTTTCCGGAAAAAAAATTCAGGCTCGCCCATCTTGCGCCCTATATTCTCCCGCTAATCTCCATCGCGATCGCGTCGACGAACGGATACCATCACCTTCTCATGCGTCGCTTCTCGTTTTATAGGGGAGACTCCCTCTACGGGCCGTGGTTCCCGGTACACGCCGCCTATTCGTTCGCGCTTACGTTTACCGCCATAGGCTTATTCATCGCGCTTGCCTTTAAAAGAAAGCACTCATCCGCGCTTAAGGCGTGGCTCATCGTCGCGGGGTCGCTGATACCTGCCGTGCAATACGGGCTCGTCACGCTTCGCATAGTGAATACTTCTCTCATTCATAACTCCATCGGTTTTTCCGCGGCGGTCATCTCATACTGGTTCGCCATCGTCCGGTTCGACTTCCTGAACTTTCTTCCCTTCGCGTACCGGGAGATCGTCGATCACGTCTCCGACGGCGTTCTCGTCATCGGGAAAAACCGCGCGATACTCATGGCGAACCGCTCGTTTCATTCGATGTTTCGCGGGGCCCGCTTCCGTCAAACGGAGGTTTCCGGCATGGACGTATGCGAATTCCTGAGCCGCGCGAACTTTCCAAGCGAGGCGATACTCGAGCAATGGGAACTCGCGCGCGAGTCGAAAAACACGGTCGTTGCGGAACGGAGCGTGTTCTCCGACGAGCGTGACAGGCACTTCGAGGTGGAGTGTACGCCGGTCGTCAGGAAAGGCGAGGTCGTGGGGTCAATCATCCTATTTCGCGACATCACCGAGCACAAGCGAAATTTTATCGAGCTTAAAGAGGAGAAGCGGACGGTCGAGGAGCTTAACGCCCGGCTTAAATCCCTCGCGGAGCTCGACGCGCTGACCGGAGCTTTTAACCGCAGGTTCTTCGACGAGTACTTTATGATAGAGGCGACGCGGTCGCTTAACCGGATCAAGTACAGGCCCTCGGGCGACGGCGGCACCGTTAACTTCGGCGTGGCCATCATCGACATCGACGATTTCAAGGCGGTAAACAACGCCTATGGCCATCAGGCGGGAGACAAGGTCCTCAGGCGAGTCGTCGAGGTCATGCGAGACACGGTGTTCGATCGGGACGTGATTTGCCGCTACGGCGGGGAGGAATTCGTCGTGCTTTTCACGAACGCGGACACCGCGGGGATTCTGCTCACGGCTGAAAAAATCCGCGAGGCCATCGCGAACGAGGCATTCGAGCTTGGGGAAGATCTCAAACCGATTCGCGTTTCCGTCAGCGTCGGGCTCGCGACCTTCGAGGAACTCTACGAGAAAACGGGCAACGGCATGAACTGCATCAGGGTCGCCGACGAGCGGCTCTACAAGGCGAAGCGTTCGGGAAAAAACAGGGTCTGCCACGCCTGAGCGCGACAGACCCCGTTCGATTCAACTTCAGTAGTTCGCGTCAGTAGTTCGCGGCGGCGTAGGCGACCCAGCCGCCCGCGGTCACGAGCGCGGACTCGAACTCGCCGAGATGGAAAGGATACGACTTCGAGATTTTTGATCCGTCCTTTCCCGTCGCGCTAAACGTCAGTTTCCTCGCGGGAATGTCGACCGAAAACTCCGTCTCAAGAGCGGAAAAAGCCTTGAACACCTCATCAATCTCGGCGGCGCCAAGCTCGGTGGCGATCATGCCGCAGTTGTACATGTTCTGCCGGAAGATGCGCGCGAAGCTCTCGGCGACGACGATCTGGATGCCGTTTACCTCGAGCGCCCAAGGCGCGTGCTCGCGGCTCGAGCCGCAGCCGAAGTTCGCGCGCGTCACGACCGCCGTCTTGCCCGCGATGTCCGTCTTCGGGTTGAAGCCGGGGACCTTGAGGTCCTCGAGACAGTAGGGCTTGAGGGCTTCCTTCGAAATCTCGGTGAGGTATTTCGCCGGGATGATCTCGTCGGTGTTTATGTCGCTCCGGTCCAGAAAGAGTACCTTGCCGTTAAAGTCTTTCATCTCACGCCTCCGTTATCGTTCCCGCGATCGCGGTCGCCGCGGCGCTCGCCGGGCTCATCAGGTGCACGGTGCCGCCCTTTCCCATGCGGCCGAAAAAGTTCCGGTTCGTCGTGGAGGCGCATACCTCTCCGTCGGCGAGAACGCCGTTCGACATGCCGAGACAGGCGCCGCAGGTCGGGTTCGTGACGCAGAAACCTGAGTCCATGAAAATCTGGATGATCCCTTCCTTGAGCGCTTGCTGGAAGATGTCCGGGGTCGCCGGGCTCACGATGCAGCGTACGGTCGACGCGACGGTCTTTCCCTTGAGCACCGCTGCCGCCTGCCTCAGGTCCTCGATGCGACCGTTCGTGCAGCTACCGATGTATACCTGGTCCACCTTCGTGCCCGCGAGTTCCTTCATCGTCTTGACCTGGTCGGGCTTGAAGCCGAAGGTCGCGACGGGAACGATCGATGCCGCGTCGATCTTGTGCACGGCGTCGTAGGTCGCGTCGGCGTCGGAATGCCACTTACGGTAATCGGAAAGGGCCTCGTCCTTCGTCTTGTATACGCCCTCGCCTTCTGGGCCGACGAACTTCCAAAGGTAGTCGACGGTCACCGCGTCCGGCATGCACACGCCGCACGTGCCGCCCGCCTCGATCGCCATGTTGCAGAGCGTCATCCGCCCTTCCATCGACATGGAGTCGATCGTGCTTCCGGCGAATTCCATCACCTTGTTCGTCGCCCCGTTGACGCCGATCTTCTTGATGATCGTCAGGATGAGGTCCTTGGGGGTCACGCCCGCGGGAAGGGCGCCGTTTACCTCGAATCTGATGGTGCCGGGATACTGGAAGGCGCACACGCCCTTCAGGATGCCGACCTCGAGATCGGTCGTGCCGACGCCGGCGGCAAAGGCCCCGAAAGCGCCGTGGGTGCAGGTGTGGCTATCGCCCATGATGACGGTAAAGCCGGGGCGCACGAAGCCCTTCTCCGGAAAGAGCGCATGGCACACGCCGTTCTTGCCGATATCGAAAAAGTCCTTGATGCCTTGCCGGGAGGCCCACTGTCGGAGCACCCTGCCCTGCTCGGCCGTCTTGGAGTCCTTGGCGGGGGTTACGTGATCGATGACGGCCTTGATCTTGGAGGCGTCGAAAACCGTGTCCATGCCCCTCGCCACGAGGTCGTTGATCGCCACCGGGGT
>CAYSEA010000008.1:43824-64417 GCA_964429975.1 uncultured Treponema sp. | reverse complement strand
TGCGAATATGATATCAATGAGTGCGCCTATGACATTTTTATCCGTTCGATTCTTGAGGTTTACTACTCTATTGAATCCTGACTTCCGTGCCACAAGGGTAAGGAAACATTGATGCTAATCCTTTCCCATGACGGTGTCTGCCTCCCAATGACCGAACTCGAGTCGCTCGTTTATATAGGCCGGGCGTTCTGAAATAGAGCGTTTACCTCGTAAAACCCCTCTGGAATCAAGGCTTCCGTACCGTTTCCTTCGTCGCTTTGGCATTACCCGCAGGTCTTTGAACAGAAAGCCACCCCGATTCCTGTCCAACCGAATGACCCGATAGATAGTTTGAAAACTAATGGAATATAAACCCTGGGAAGATAGCTTATCAACTATCTGTTCAGGGCTCCATTTCTCTTTGAGATACTTGTAGATCAAAGCCCAGTATTCGGAAGGGAATTGTGACCCTCGCCTGCTCCGCCGGCGCTGGGCCGTTGCGTAGGAATGAGCTACAAAAGCTGCGTACTGTTCTGTCGGCCGAAGATTTCGTTTAACTTCACGAGTAACCGTACTTGTTGATCGGCCGAGATCCCGGGCGATCTGACTATACGAGACCTTCTTGGCCCGCATGCTGGAAATGTAGTAACGTTCATCGCGGGAGAGCTGTGAATAGTTCATTGTTTGGTCCTTTTTCGTGGTAGGAAGTGGACATTACAAAGACTATCGCAGTTCTCCCTTTTAAAGACAATATCGTTGCACTTAGTATGAGAACCCAAGCCCGTTTTCATTGATAAATAAGTGATTAGATTTTTGAATACTATTTCTTGTAATAATGATAATAGAACATTCGGTTGAGCAGAGAGGGGGTTGTCCCGCGAGTCCGCTCAAACCGTTTTTTTAGGTGGCGATAGTCCATATTTTCCACTTTTTTCTTCCCAATTGCAAGTAAACGATCTTTTTTTACGTATGTTTTGATATGGAAACCTACATTCCCCATCGCAAGGGATAATCAATTCTATAGTCCGCAGTTCTCTTACCAAGCATCAAGCCTACGCCAGTGAGTCACAAACCATTCTTAATCTGTTAGAACAGTTTACGGGATGTGCAGACTGGTTGAAGGAGGTTGCTAGGATTCGTTGCGAAAACTACGGCCATACTTATTTTCGACCATTTTCGTTCAAGGTTTTCCACCTTTGCCATTCCTGCGACTAGAAACGAACTTTGTTATATGTTGAATACTTGGCCGAAGACTTACTGTTGGATTTGCCTCACCGCATATTCGTTTATACGATACCCAAAATACTCGAGCCATACTTAAATCAGATAAACGATTTTTTGGAGAGGTGTCCAGGCTCGTCTTCTCGCTGCTATCAGAATTTTTCTCCCTAACCGCTGGGCGACCATTACTATGTGCCTATGTTGTCAGCTACCAGTCCTTTGGTGGACTTGCAGCGCAGCTTCCAGCTATTCGCGCGATTTCACCCTCACTGGCATGTATTGGTTTTAAAAGGTGGATTTACCAAGTTCAACCACTTTGTGTATTTGCCAATTGGACCAAACGAGGGTCTGCTAAAAGTCTGCCAAGCAGTAATGCGGTCTTTGATTCTACGTAAAGAACTGGTTGACCAAGCCCGTGAGAACATGCCGAAGGACTGGAAGCATTCCCGTTTTAGTATTGAGAGCGAAACAAAATTGGCCGATCGAGAAGCCTTAAGTCAATATGTAGTTCGTGGCGCCACTTGTACTGAGAAAATCCATTATGATACAGCTTCCAACACCGTAATTTGGACAGCTGCCCCTAAAGACTTCTACAAAGAAAAGTCAGAAACCTTCAAGAGTTTTGAACTTATCGACTAACTGGTAGCCCATTTACCGCCGCGAAGAGTGAAACTTGTTCGTCGTTATGGGATGTATGCAGGAAAAGATCGCAAGCAGTGGCAAGAACGACCCAACATTTACCGCTTGGCCACGGAAATCTAGCAAAAAAAGCATCCAAACAAGACCCCTAATATGGATGCCACATTGCCAGAGGATGCCTCAACCGTCGAAGCTCCTGATGCCTGGTCCAAGTTACGCAAACAAATCAGGGCACGGTTGTTACAGAAAGTTTACGAGGTCGATCCGTTTATCACCCTAAATGCCAGGGGACAATATCGGTTGTGGCAATTATCACCTCAGGTCCGTGGTGTTGACGAGTGGAATGGATTTAGGGGTGTGCTAACGCACACGGCGTCATCGAGGATCTCAATGAGCTTACCTAGATTACTGACTGGGTAAGTCAGCAATAACTGAAGCAGCCAGTGACCGTCTGCGCTCGTTCACCTCCGGAACTGGCACAGGCGTTAGCATAATACCTAAAAAGGAAGCTTATGCAGAACAGGATAACACCTCGAAATCGGTGCGTGTGGCGACAAAGGTGAGCTATCCCTAATGCGCTGTCAAAATCACCAACTTTATGAGTTGACAGCGGAACTAGACTGGAAATATACTTCATGTTGTCGGCGTTGCCAAAAAATCTGATTGGATAAGTTGTTCGGGTTAGGGAAACAGTCGTAGATCGGGGTAAAAGCCGAATTTCGACGCAAAACCATAAAAATCCTAAAATGACAGTTTCAACCATTCATTAAGGTTTTCAAAGCAGTCCCAGGATCGGCCAACAAAGCCCATCCATTCATGAAATAATAGCATCAAGGAGCGGACATTTTGCGCAAAACCAATATCAGTTACAAGATGAGCATCGGTTTGTACTTCTTCTTTGCCAGCTTGATCATCATCCTTATCGTCACTTCCGCGTTCTATTTTTTCGTAAAACAGAAGTTGTATTCCGAGATAATGGAGACTTTCCAGAGCACGGTCTACCTCGGCGCGGGTGGAATAGATGAGGAAGCCTTCAAGCACCTGAAGGGGAAAGTCGTCGACGGGGAGATCGGCGCCGACGAAACCGATGCCATAGAAAGATCCCCGGAATACAAGAAAATTTACGACTACCTCAACGAAATAAGGAATACGAAAAAGAATTTGTTCCTGTTCGTCTATGTTCTGATTCCCGGCCCTGACGATGACCATGCCAAGTTCCTGGTCGACGCCGACGTACTCAGCGCCAAGGAAAACCAAATTCCCGAAGACGAGATATCGCATTTCAACCTCGTCTACGATATCTCCACTCAGCCCGTCACCAAGAGAGCCCTTCGCGAGCATATAAACATAATCGATAAAAACTTCGTCTACGACGCCGATTATAAAGCAAACTCGATGATGGGATTCGCTCCAATTTTCGACAAGAAGACGGGCGAATTTCTTGGCGTACTCGGAGCCGATATTTCCGACAAGAATATCGCCGGCTTCCTGCAAAAGATCTTGCTTATCAGCATGATGATACTGATTGTCGCGCTATCATTCGTAATCCTGTTAAGCGCGATCCTGGCCAACTCTATCAGCAGGCCTATCGTTCATCTATCCGACACCGTCAAGAAATATTCGACCCGCGATTTCTCCGTCCGCGCGAATTTCGATACCAATATCAAGGAAATATCGAACCTAATAGAGAATTTCAACTTGATGGCGGTCACTATACAGGAATACAACGCGCATATGGAAAAACTCAATTCCGCATACGAACGATTCGTGCCATTGGAATTCCTGACCTTCCTCTCAAAAGACGATATCACGCAAGTGCAATTGGGCGATCAAATTCAGAAAGACATGGTAATCATGTTTTCGGACATCCGTTCCTTCTCGACTCTATCGGAATCGATGACGCCCAAGCAGACATTCGATTTCCTCAACTCGTACCTTAGCCGCATCGGCCCGATCATCCGGAAAAACGGCGGGTTCGTCGACAAATACATGGGTGATGGAATAATGGCCATCTTCCCGGGCAGCCCCGACGACTCGATCAATGCCGCGATCGAAATGAGAAGGGAGCTGCTTGCCTATAATAATGAAAGAAAACAGTACGGACAGATCGAGATCGATGCCGGTATCGGCATCCATACGGGAACGCTCATGCTCGGCACGATCGGCGAAGACAAGCGGATGCAGGGTACGGTGATCTCCGATTCGGTCAACCTGGCCTCACGCCTCGAAAGCCTGACCAAGGAATTAAAAGTTTCGACGCTGATAAGCAAGGAAGTGTTCAATCGCCTGAATTTCCCCGACAGGTACAAGCACCGCTTCTTGGGCAGTACCGCGATAAAGGGCAAAACCGAATCCGTCGTGGTTTTCGAGATTTACGATGCCGATGACGACGATTTGATCCAGTTGAAGGACAAGACCAACTCCGACATGCAGCATGCCCTATTTCTCTTCAATACGAATAAGATAAGCGAGGCCGAGGCGCTTTTCATGAAAATACAGTCCGATTTCCCAAGCGATAAAGTTACAGAACAGTACATCGAGAGATGCGCCGGGATCCAGGGAAGGAATTAAGCACAAAGCATAGACCTGCTGGATCCGGCCGTCAGTTCCTAGATTTTCGCGATGACATGGCCGTAGTGGTACTGGGCGCGGAGGGATGAGACGTGCTTGTCCGACAGGTAGTCATCGAAACTCTGGTAGCGGTCGATAACGCCGCCCGGGCAGATCTCGACGATCCGGTTGGCGATCGAGGTCGCGAAGTCGTGGTCGTGGCTCGTGAACAATAGGACGCCCGTGAAGTTGATGAGGCGTGATCGCCTCGAGATCGAGGTGGTTGGTCGGCTCGTCTAAGTTGAGGCAGTTGTCGCCCGAGAGCACCCGCACCGGCTTCAGGGCCTCGTCGCCCGAGAACAGCATGCGACCGAGGAAAAAGCGGATGTAAGTTTCGTCGTCCGAGTCGCGGTACTGACCGAGTCACTCGATGATGGACATGGCGGAATCGAACAGCCTAGTGTTGTCCCTGGGGAAGTAGGACATCGTGATGGTTTGCCCCCAGGAGCAATCGCCTGCGTCCGCCTCGGCTTCCCGCGCAAGGATATGGAAGAACTCAGTCTTGGCTATATGCTCGCGGTCGACGAAGGCGATCTTGACGCCGAGGTTGACCGTCAGGTCCACGGCGGAGAAGAGAGGCGCGCTTTCGAGGCTTTTTTCCAGCCCTGCCACCCTGAGGACGTTATTGCCCGGATCGCGACTCGGGCTGAATCCGACGAAGGGGAAACGCCTGGAGAAGGGCACGATGCCGTTCAGGTTCAGCTTCTCCAGGATCTTCTTCCGCGAGGTCGCCTGGCGGCTCTTCGACGCGTTGGAGGAGAAGCGCTGGTTGAACTCCTTGAGGTCCTTGGCCTTTACCAGGGTCGGTAATCATGTTACCCCCCCTTGCCGATTTATTGTCGCGCCTTTACCCCGGAAATGTAAATCATTATCTGTTCCAAATCCGGTTTACTTCATAAATGAGGAATACTCGTTATGTAATGCAATAAATCAAATTGTTAATAAAAAAAATCAATGTTTTTTCAGGGACAAACGACGATGAAGTCGAATATAAAGATGTTCAAAAACTTATCAAGGATAATTATTATATAAATCATCATTCATATAACGCTAGCCATATATTACCCAATCAGTGGATTGATGATTTGCCTAATGATTTTGAATAATAGTAAAAAGAAACGTAGAAAAACTGCTTCAACCCGACTCGACTATTGTCACAGTTCTTGCATTTCTGGATATTTCGTTAAGAAAAGAGCTTAACCCACAGCAAAAAGTGCGCCAATGACGCATTCCAGGTTAAGCAAATTTAAGGCTGACACGCTTCGCGCGCATATATACAATAGCAAAACTGTGTTGGGAATTAAGACATTAAAATTTATACTAGATCAATTAGGTCGCTTATATCATGAAGAGATACTATCAGTTATTTTTCTTTACAATTTTTTTAGTATTAGGTCTATCAGTTTTCCAATTCTTCTCATCACCGACTAAATCCATACTTTATACAGGTACTATTGCTAAAGATAATTTGATTATCAACAATACCGAATTTAAGAAGTCAAGTGAAGTTATAGTAATTCCCCAAAATCAAAAAGCAACAATAAAGTTTCTTGAAGATAAAAGCTGGAGTTCAATTGTTTCTGAATCAGCACCTAATGATTGGAAAGGTGTGTTTATAAAAGGCCGAAAGGTAACGCTAAGATCATTTTGCATGGCTCAATATCCTGTGACACAAGAGTTATTTTCAAAAGTAATGGGATTTAATCCATGCCATTTTAAGAAGGAAAATCTATACATTAAGTACAGTTACAATTGTATAGATGAAAACCCTAATTTGCGGCCTGCTGATACCATTTCATGGTTTGATGCGGTAGTTTTCTGTAATCTGTTAACTACACAAATAATGCATGAATCAGATTGTGTTTACTATGTAGATTCAGAATTCAAAAAGATATACACACGCGAAGATGCAATAAAAAATGTAATCCCCAAATATAATTCAACTAAAAAGGGCTATCGATTACCGACAGAGGCCGAGTGGGAATTTGCCGCACGTGGCGGCAATACAAATGATGCTAGTTGGTATTACGCTTTCTCTGGTACAGATTCAGTTAATAAACAATTTGTATATGATTCAAAACAACATATATTTATAGACATTAACCTGCATAACTACGGTTGGTACAAAGGTAACTCAAACGGAGTCACTCACGAAGTTGGAACAAAACGGCCAAATTCATTAAATTTATATGATATGTCTGGTAATGTATGGGAATGGTTGTACGATTGGTATGATAATTCCATACCCCAAGAAACAGTAGTTAATCCTTATGGTGCGAAACAGGGAACGGACAGAGTACTACGTGGAGGCTCTTGGACTGATGAAGCATATGAAAGTTGTGTAACAAGACGATTCCGCAATGCGCATCCATATATTCCCCATTACTTCTTTGGATTTAGGTATTGTCGTAGTCTTTAATATATATATGAGAAAATCAATAGCTACAGACAGTTAAACAACATCCGCATTCGGGTGAATTCAACCACCAAGTGCAACAGCTAGACTGAACCATAGAGAACCTCCTTTGGGGTTTTAAAACCAAGACGTTTTCTTGGTCGGTTGTTTAGCTGCTCGCTTGCAAATTGTGTTCGAACATTTCCAATATAGTGTAGCGATGTTCCCTTAGGGAAGTACTGACGCAACAGTCCATTGAAGTTTTCATTGCATCCTCTTTCCCAGGGAGCATGTGGATTCGCAAAATAGCACATCACTCCGAACATGTCTTCAATCACTTTATATGAATGGAACTCCGTTCCATTGTCGAAGGTGATCGCCTTGAATTGGTTATGCTCTGCGAATATGATATCAATGAGTGCGCCTATGACATTTTTATCCGTTCGATTCTTGAGGTTTACTACTCTATTGAATCCTGACTTCCGTGCCACAAGGGTAAGGAAACATTGATGCTAATCCTTTCCCATGACGGTGTCTGCCTCCCAATGACCGAACTCGAGTCGCTCGTTTATATAGGCCGGGCGTTCTGAAATAGAGCGTTTACCTCGTAAAACCCCTCTGGAATCAAGGCTTCCGTACCGTTTCCTTCGTCGCTTTGGCATTACCCGCAGGTCTTTGAACAGAAAGCCACCCCGATTCCTGTCCAACCGAATGACCCGATAGATAGTTTGAAAACTAATGGAATACAAACCCTGGGAGGATAGCTTATCCACTATCTGTTCAGGGCTCCATTTCTCTTTGAGATACTTGCAGATCAAGGCCCAGCATTCAGGAGGGAATTGTGACCCTCGCCTGCTCCTCCGGCGCCGGGCTGTTGCATAGGAATGTGCCACAAACGCTGCATACTGTTCTGTCGGCCGAAGATTTCGTTTTACTTCACGAGTAACCGTACTTGTTGACCGGCCGAGATCACGGGCGATCTGACTATACGAGACCTTCTTGGCCCGCATGCTGGAAATGTAGTATCGTTCATCGCGGGAGAGCTGTGAATAGTTCATTGTATTGTCCTCTTTCTTGGTCGGAACCGGACTTCGCAGTAACTATCACAGTTCTCCCTTTTTAAGACAATATCGTTGCACTTAGTATGAGAATCCAAGCACACAAATAGTGATAACAGCCTGACAATTGAAGTGGGCCAGGTAAGTGACGACCCATTATCACTATGAACTTTTTCAATCATTCCATATTTTCTTATACTTCAAATATAGACTGACTTTGTGAATTTCTAAATCAGCACGCTCAATAGCTTCTGCTACAATAAAGGAAACGGCTTTAGGAATCTACTATTTGGAATATCATGTGGGCGTCTAGAATTACTAAGTAGTCCTTCAACTCCATATTGTTCATAACGCCGAACATATTCATAACCAAGTGGGCGTGAAATACCGAATTCTTTACAAAGGCCTTTCGTAGTCCAAATACCTGAATAGTACTCATTAATGAATAAGACTCGTTCTTCCATAATCGACGTGTTCCTCCACGGTATACTTTTCCCATTTATAGAGGAAATTCTAAAGGATTATGTGATAACGATATCCCTTTACAAGTGCAAACTATGTCAGTATAGAGTACCGAAGGTAAAAGTACCTCGTACACGTTCAGTAAGCAGGGGAGGCGGTAACTAACATGGAAACTGTAGAAAAAAAAGGGACGGTCATATATATGTCTCATGGCGGAGGCCCTCTCCCCTTACTTGGAGACAAAAGCCATTCGCAAATGGTTCTATTCATGAAGCGGATAGCTCAGACAATCAAGAAACCGGAGGCGATAGTCGTTGTCAGCGCGCATTGGGAGGAAAGCGTCCCCACTATAATCGGGAGTCCCGAGCCGCCATTACTGTATGATTATTATGGATTTCCCGAGGAAGCGTATTCCATTCACTATGATTTACCGGGCAACCCAAATCTTGCGCAACAAGTTCAAGAATTGCTAAGCGATTCGAGAATAGATGCGAAAATTGAACTTACCCGCGGTTTTGACCACGGGGTCTTCATCCCCCTTATGCTAATGTATCCAGAAGGTTCCATACCAACAATTCAGATATCATTGATCAAGGGATTAAATCCTCAAAAGCATATGGAAATAGGTAAGGCACTCAGAAAATTGAGGAATGAAAACATGCTGATAGTGGGTTCCGGTTTTTCATTTCATAATATGAACGCGTTTACTTGGGCCAATGATAACGTCAGGGATCAAAAAAACGATCTTTTCCAGGATCATCTTATCAAGACGTGTACAAACGCCGATTCGATAGAAGCGAACCTGGTCAGTCTTACTGAGTGGGAAAATTATCCAAACGCTCGGTATTGCCATCCAAGGGAAGAACATTTGTTACCGCTTCATGTATGCATGGGTGTTGCAGAAAGCACCGGAAGGATAGTTTTTGACGATTACATATTGGGTAAAAGAGCCATTGCGGTAATGTGGGATTAATGATTTGATACGTTGCATGGTGCCAAAGGCGTAATTCGAGAATCAAAACCGAATTACCGGTGCAGGATACGCTTCGCAAACGAGGAACAAACATGAGAAACACAGAGCACGTTGGCATCATCGGTTTTGGAAGCATGGGAGAAATGCTCGCCGAGGGCCTTCTTCGCACCGGAACGATCTCGGGAAACCAGTTATTCATATATACGCGCACGCGCACAAGAGCAAACAGGTTTGCACGAGTAAACGACGACATCACTATATGCGACTCCGTAGCAAGTGTCGTTTCGGGATCCAAGATCCTGCTGCTTTGCGTACCCCCTGGCGAAAGCATAGATATCATCAGGGAGATCAAGAAAACAATTACGAAAGATCAAATTCTTGTATCAATAGTAGGGTCGCTCACGCTGGATCTGATAAATCGTATCCTTCCGCAAAAAACAGTCAGGATGGTACCAAGCATTACGGCAGAGGTCAACGAAGGCACATTCATCGTCACGAGCAATATCTACTGTACGGAAAGAGACACCAACAAGGTATGCCGATTGTTTCAATACATGGGAGAGGTGCTTGAAGTACCTGAAAGCAAAATCGAGGTATTTACCGATTTGACCAGCTGCAGTCCCGGCATTTTATCCGCCATCTTCCAAGAATACGTCAATTCAGCGGAAAGAATCGGAAAAGTATCTAAAAAGCAGGCGATGCGGGTTTTTACGCAGACTCTATATGGCCTTGCAAAACAATATTACGAAGAGGAAACCGATTTTGAGTCGGTAATAGGAAGAGTGGCGCGGAAGGGCGGAACCACAGAAATCGGAATAGGGGTTATTCGACAGAGTATTCCCGAATGCTTTGATCAGGTTTATTCCAAAACCCTCGAGCATCAGAAAAAGCGCAAGAACGATTTGAGAGATCTAGTGAACTCCCGATTGAAACCGCTCTAGAACGCGATTGCCATGACAATCGGATATAATGCGAAGCATGAAAACGGCACCTATTTGCATGCCAAGTTGGAGAAAAACGGAAACAGCGTTTTCGCGGTGAGCGAGTCGAGAGAGCGCGCGATCAGGGAAGCAATGTTGACTACCGCGAAACCGACGATCAGCCTGGGAGTCAATCTTGACAACGACGAGGCACTAGAACGCGCGTTTGCCGTATTAGCGGAAGGCGGTCACGTATTGCGCCCGTTGGGCGAACTTCACTGGTCGCCTCGCTCGGCAGATTTAATCGATAAATATGGAGTGTGTTGGTATATTTATGTTTCGCAACATAAACCCGAAGAATGATTTGGCTGCGGCGTATTACCCATACAGGCGATACGACTATGTCGCAGATCACATGTTAACGCGTTGTCCTTAACGTTTGATTTACAGCGAGGATCCATGAAAGTCCAAATCGCGATAGACAACTACAACGATCTGTTCTCGGATTTCGATATCCGGGATTATAACGACAGATACATATCATCCGATTTTTTGATCGAATTGCGCATGAGAACGTATAAAATGCTTACGCCGAAGGGCATTGATATATCCTTGGTTATGCCTGTTGGCGAACGGAACGCGGGATTCGAAGCGGTTATTGCCAAACGCCTGAAAAGCTTTTTTCAGACAAGATTGGAAAGAAACAGAAAGAAGATAAAAGAAATGCTTCTCAAGGCCCTTTTGCTGGAGGCAATCGGCGTTGCTTTCCTGATCGTCGCTTTTTTCCTGTCGAAATATACGCTGATTTTTTTCAAGGACTTCATGCTGATTCCGTCGTGGTTTTTTGTGTGGAATGGCTTGGATACGTATTTCGAACACAAAAAAATACTGCTGAAAAAAATAACCTACTATTCGGCGATAAGCAAATCGCGCATAAAATTCGACAACATGTAGCGGACGGCGAGAACTGCTTCTTCGATCGGCAACGCGAAAGCGACGCTGCGCCGGGATATAGACTATCCCCGGATCTCCACTCGGCGAATTTTTCCCGAAATCGTCTTAGGTAATTCCTTGACGAATTCAACGACGCGGGGATACTTATACGGCGCCGTGATCGCCTTAACGTGATCCTGCAATTCCTTTACGAGTTCGCGGCTTTCGGTAAAACCGCCCGCCAGCACGATCGTCGCCTTAACCACTTCGCCGCGTTCGTCGTCGGGAACGCCCGTGATCGCGCACTCAAGCACGGCAGGATGCTCAAGGAGCGCGCTTTCGACTTCAAACGGCCCGATACGATACCCGGAGCTCTTGATGATGTCGTCGGATCGACCGACGAACCAGATATATCCGTCCTCGTCCATCCAGGCGGTGTCCCCGGTCCGGTATTTCCCGTCCTTCCAAACTGACAGCGTTCTTGCCTCGTCCTGGTAATATCCCCCAAAAAGGCCTATGGGCTTACTCTCTTTCGTCTTTATGACGATTTCCCCTTCTTCATTCGCCTCACAAGGCCGGTCAGCGTCGCCGAGTATCACGAGATGATATCCGGGGGAAGGCTTTCCCATGGAACCGGGCTTTGGTTTCATCCAAGGATATGTCGCCACCGCGCAGGTCATCTCGGTTTGACCGTAACCTTCACGTAATTCGAGGCCCGTCCCTTCAAGAAAACGATCATATATTTCCGGGTTTAGCGGCTCTCCCGCGACAACCGCATACTTAAGCTTTGAGAGGTGATATTTAGAGAGGTCTTCCTTAATGATGTATCGATACATGGTTGGGGGCGCGCAAAACGTGGTAACCCCGTACTTTTCGATTACAGAAAGAAGGTTTTTAGCGTTGAACTTATCAAAATCATAAACCATGACGGCCGAGCCGGAAATCCACTGTCCATAGAGTTTCCCCCAGGATGCTTTCGCCCAACCGGTTTCTGCAACCGTGAAATGAAGACCTCCGTTTGCGCAATTCTGCCAATACTTTGCCGTCAAAATATGCCCCAGCGGATAGGTAAAAGTATGCGAAACCATCTTAGGCATCCCGGTTGTTCCCGAGGTAAAATACAAGAGCATGGGATCGTCATTATGCGTTGAAAGCTCGCCTTGAGGCCGGTCGAACGCTGCGGAAGCCCGTTCTGACAACGCCGCAAGATCAAGCCAGCCTTCCGGAGAAACCGCGTCGGACCCCGCGGGGAACGGACCGTCGCACAGAACCTTGAGCTCGAGCGGATGCTCGGCAAAGGCCTCTGACAACTCCTTTCGAATCGACTCTTCGTTAACCGAGATGAGCATCTTTACATTCGCCGCCTTGAACCGATACACAAGGTCCTTTTTTTTCAATTGATTTGTCGCTGGAATGGCTACCGCGCCGATCTTATGGAGGGCTATCACGGTGGGCCAGTATTCCACGCGTCGCTTAAGGATAAGCATGACCGCGTCGCCCTTTTTAACGCCAAGAGAGACGAAGACCGATGCCATCCGATTGGACCACTCGCTCATCTCACCGAAGGTCACGACACGTTCGGCGGAGGCGTCATTACACCATACAAGCGCTGTCTTTTTCGGTTCATCGCGGGCGAGCACATCAACGACATCAAAGCCAAAGTTAAAGTTCTCGGGTACGGATACCTGGTAGTTCGCGTAAAAGTCTTCGTAAGAGTCGAACTCGATACGGGGTAAAAAACGCTCAAGCATCATCGTGTCGTGCCCCCAATGTCTGAAATTATCGCCAAAAAGGAAACGGGTTTTCCATCTAAAGCGGCCATCCCGTGTTTTTTTGAAGAATCAAAGTAAACGGAGTCGCCGCTCTCGAGCACCAAATCATGACCATCAATACGAAGCAAGAGTCTCCCCGAGAGAACGTAGTTGAACTCATCCCCCGAATGCGAATTGAGGTGAATTGAGGCCTCAGCCTTGGGCTCTACGGTAACCACGAAAGGATCCATGGTCCTCTCTCCAAATTGAGCGGCGAGGCCTTCGTAATGGTAGTCGTTTCTTCGCTCTACGACCGGCCCTGTTCCTTTGCGGGTCAGGTGATAGATTTGCGCATGCGGATCTGAGCCCGTTAAGAGACTCGTTACGGATACACCGCAGCGTTTCGCGAACACGGAGAGCCACCCCATGGGGATATCCACGGATCCATTTTCGAAAGAACGGTATTCTTGCTCGGTAATGCCCGTTTCACCGGCGGCTTGGGCCGCCGTCATGCCTTTGTCTTCTCGAAGCGCGATCACCCGCTGAGAGATTTCCTGCCGCTGATTCATCTTTAGACTCCTTGAAGAATGAAAGACAAAGAAGCAAAAAACGTGTTTCTGTCTATTTATATCATAGACACCGCTTTTTGAGAATTGGTTGCTTGAGTTTCACGAGTTTTGAAGGAAAGCGACAAAATTCAATTTCGCATTTCTCTCCATTACATAAAACATCTATAGCTTTTTTGATCTCGATGCCCCATCGTCGGGAATAATGCGAATCAATCAAGAGAGTTAATTTTTGTGATCATATGAAGCCGTGGTATACTAATCGCGTAAATATAACGCAACAAGGTCTACTAGAATCTTTAGCAATAACACCGTCCGTGATTCAAGATTTATACTATCACCTTAAAGACTGCTCACGAAGTATAGATACTAGGATTGTCACTCTAAGCACTTAAAATATTGAGGATAACCCGCCATGAATGATCAGTGGAATTCACTAGAAGTCGCTCGTATCTCCGTTTCATTGCTTACGCCAATCGTTGTGGTAACGGTCGGATTTCTGTTTAACAAACGGCTAAAGGGTTTTGAGCGAAACCAATGGACAAATCAGAGAATTGTCGATAAACGACTTGAGATTTACGACAAACTCGTTCCCCTTCTAAACGAAATTCTCTGTTTTCATTGCTATATTGGAAACTGGAAAGAAATCCCCCCAACAAATGCGATTCAGTACAAACGAACGCTCGATAAATACATGAGCATCTATAAACCGCTTTTTGATACGGACGTTTGGAGCGCGTACAATAAATTCATCCATGTTTGCTTTGAAGCCTCGACCGAATGGGGCAACGACGCGACGATTCGCTCATCATATTCAAGACGCGCGGAGCATTGCGGTGGATGGAGCGCAGAATGGAACGGTTTATTCTCTGAACGATTCGTCGGCAGGGCCTCTTCCGAAAAGGGCTACGAAGAATCGCAAAATGAGCTAAAAATGGCCAACTACTCAGCGCTAATGGAATGCCTTAAAAACAGCGTTGAGATTTTTCAATATGAAGGAGTAAGAGCGATCAAGCTCCCTCGAAAAAAGGACTCATTAGATAAGGATTCTAGCATTGACTAAATAATCCCTCCTTTTTACGAAAACCGTGCTATCCTGTGATGAATGTACGTAATTTCCTCGAATCTATCCCGAGAGGTTTTTATATGGTAAAAAGTAATGCGCGAGTAGCTTTTAACTTGACGGACCGTGAATTCTCGAACATCGACGATTACCGCAAAAAAAACAATACCGCCGTTCTGACGATCATGTTCACCGACATTCAGGGCTTTACCGCGCTCACGGAAAACAAGGGAGAAACTTACGTTCACGCCTTGCATGAGGCTCATGATACCATTCTCGTCGAAACGATAGAAAAAAACGGCGATGGAATCGTTATCAAGTTTATCGGCGATTCGATCATGGCGGTTTTCGCCGAACCAACCGCGGCTGCGGAAAAAGCCTTGCTTATACAAAGGCGTCTCGCGGAGTTTAACGCACAAAGGCCGGATCTTGACGATATAAAGGTTCGCATCGGCCTTCATATGGGGCAAACCGTCATCGAGAACAAGATCCAAACGGATCTTTTTGGACGTCATGTCAACAAAGCTTCGCGTATAGAAGGCCTTGCGTCGGGAGGCCACGTTTATCTCTCATATACGGTTTTCGACAGCGTAAAGGGATGGCTCATGGACCTTCCGAACGCGAAGTATAAACTTCATGGAAGTTACTTCCTTAAGGGGATCGATAAAGCCGAAGAGATATACGAAATTTGGAATAGCGACATTACGGCGCCGGAAGCCCCGAAGAACACGCGAAGACTTAACGCCATCCCGAAAGGATTAGTCGCGAGTCTCGCGGCAGGCTTGTTTATAGTTGCCATGGGAGGGCTTCTCTTTATGGCCAAGGGGCCGAAAGGGACAAATGGGGAAAGCAAGCCGGTCGAAAACTTCTCTGATTCGTCTGTAACCGGCGCCTCTGATAAAACGGATAATTCAACGACAAAATCGGAAGAAAACGCGATAACGCAGAAACAAGACGGCGAGCCTTCGGTTAGGAACGACGCGCCCCCGCAAGAAACCGTCGCAACAAGCACAGAAAAGAAGCCGGAGGTGTTTTTCTTGGGAATGATCGCGCGCGAGCCGATTCTTGATTTCGACACTCCACTCGCGGTCACGGTCGAAAACGAGGCTCAGGGACTTAAGAAAAGCGTTAACGACATAGAGCCCGGAAAGCATATCGTGCATTATATCGTATCCTATATGGTTCGCTACTATGCTGCGTTCGACGTTAAACCCGGAAAAAACGTGATCCAGGTGGCGTTTAAGGAAAGCACCTTACCCTCCGTCGACATTCACTACAATCTCAACGCCGACGGCACGGCAAAAAAAAGCAGAGAACGGGAAGGGTCGTACTTCCTGTATGACCGAAACACAAAGCAACGGGTTGATTACAAGGGATTCATTCGCGCAGAGGTCGAGGGACGCAAGAACGAAGCTGGTAAACCCGTATTCGCCATATCATACGCGGTCGCGTTAAACGGAAAGGAACGTGCCAACAAGGAAATC
The DNA here is from genome assembly GCA_964429975.1 of uncultured Treponema sp. Lineage (GTDB taxonomy): Bacteria > Spirochaetota > Spirochaetia > Treponematales > Treponemataceae > Teretinema. The sequence continues at coordinate 48,363 of CAYSEA010000008.1, read as the reverse complement.
ACCGTCACAAGCGAGCCTAACACTGCCGAATGGACGCGCGTGCCCGAAGAGATACTGTTTTCCGAAGGAGACCATTACTACTTCATCAGTTATGAGTACGTCAATGAAACGATTCAAGTCAGCGTCGGGGCGGCATTCAAGGATTAAGCACTAAATCCCGAGGGATACTATCGAATATGTCAAAGTCTCATCGATGCGAATGGCTTAACGAAAACAACTCGATATATGTTGATTACCATGACAAGGAATGGGGCGTTCCGGTTTATGACGATCGAAAGTTATTCGAGATGTTGATTCTTGAAGGCGCGCAAGCAGGGTTATCGTGGGAAACGATCTTAAACAAGCGGGCAAACTATCGTACTGTCTTTTACCAATTTGATCTCGCAAAATGTTCGGCGATTAGCCGCAAAACGGAACTGGAAGCCGCGAATAACGCGGGCATCGTAAGAAACAAACTAAAGATCGCGGCGGTTCGTATCAATGCGACTGTTTTCTCGGGCATTCAGAAATCGCACGGATCGTTTAGCGCCTTTTTATGGGATTATGTCGACGGCAAACCCCTGCAGCCATGCTACAAGAATATCTCGGACATACCCGTGACAAGCGATCTATCAGAGAAGATATCGAAAGACTTAAAGGCAAGGGGCATGAAGTTTGTCGGGCCAACGATTATTCAGGCGTATATGCAAGCCATTGGCATGATAAACGCGCATACGACGCATTGCTTCAGACACTCTGAGTTATCTGCTCTAAAAAAACGCTAGCAACGGTTTAAAACGGAACAGTAAGTTACGCGTTAATCGCGAACAAATCGCCTTGCGTTTCATCCAAAGTTGCCCGTTCGCATAATAAAACCGAATCGATTGGCGACACGATGTTAAAATTCGAAACCGCTTCCATGTGAAGGTATATCATCGTTGTTTGTATGCATGAATGGCCAAGCAAGCGCATAATGTAAAAGATATTCGTTCCGTTCTCAAGCAGATGAGTCGCGAAACAGTGACGCAAAGTATGCACATGAACCTTCTTATGAATGTTTCCATCAGCGATGACCCTATGAAACGCCCGTTGTATGCAGTCCGTGGAAATTTTTGTTGTGGGATCCTTGCCCTGAAAGAGATAGTCGGTTGGCCTGAATACCGATACATAATTCCGAAGAAGCGGAATAACGCCTTCGGCCAGAATCGTATAGCGACTTTTTTTGTATTTCCCCTCACGGATGAATATAACCTTGCGGATATAATCAATGTCGGTAACCCTCAAATTCGCGACCTCCGATACTCTGAGACCAGCGGAATAAATTATCGAGAAAACGGTCCTGTACTTGAGACTGGAGCAACTTTCAATAAGCCGAAACACCTCTTCTTTGCTCATAATTTCTGGAAGCAATCGCCTTCGCCGAGAGAGGCTTATTCGCGGCATTTTCTCGCCTAAGTCGAGCATGGAATAAAAATACTTAAGCGCCACGTAATATATGGTAATCGTCGAATCGCTTTTCCCCTCGTCCCGCAAGGATAAAATGAAGCGCTCGATTTCGCTTTTGGATAAATCAACCGGCGATTTCATGAAGTAATACGAACACCTTCTCACGCAGGACGTGTATACGGCGATGGTTTTAGCGGCATACCCCCGAACCCTCATACTGTCTACCATTATTTGCCGAAGCTTGCCCATAACGTATCCTTATCAAACGGTTTTCGTGAGATATTATTATACTTTGCCTTCTTAATTTACGGGAATCAAGGATCGGATTTCAAACAACTATTTCGTTAAAATCCGCCATTTATTTTATAGTCACACATACGAAGAGTCTCATTTTATGATATTATTTATCAGCGTTGTAACGGAAAAAGAAATCACATGGCATGCAGGGGATATACAATATGGCGCCGACAGAAGACAAACGCCGTCTCGATTCTGATAAACCGCAAATCGTCGTTCCCTTCCTGAACAATGAAGTCAGAACGGGCGGACATCGTCGACTTCTGGAGCTATGCGAGGATCTCGCGCGAAAAGATTTTAACGTAACGGTCTTTCTCAATTCCGATCTGGCCTATACGCCTCGATACTTTACCGAAATAAGGATTCATTGCCCGTATGTTCTCGGTAAAACCCTTTCACTCTCGTCTCTTTTCTTGCGCTGCGCATTTATCTGTTAATCTAGAATATCCGATGATGGGCTACGGTGCTTCGGGAAATGGGACGAACTACAACGCGGTAAGGAGAATTAAATGAATGAACTATCAAGATTGGGCGCACGGCGCTGCCTCGCGATTTTATTAGTCGTTTGCGCGGGGTCTTTACTTCATGCAGATGATGATGTCGAAACGGGGAAGATACAGTGGAAAAGCAAGCCGGGCTGCGCCATTGTCGGGGTGTATAATCCTGAAACGAAATCCGTCGAATGGAAGAGCAACGCGGGACGCAGCCTCGCCGGAGTATATAACCCACAATCGAAATCGATAGAATGGGAAAGCAAGAGCGGCGGCGGTATCGCCGGGGTTTATAATCCGGAAACTAAACATGTAGAATGGAAAAGCAAGCCCGGTCGTTGCATCGTAGGAGTGTATAATCCCAATACGAAGCTCGTCGAATGGAAAACAGAAATCGGGGGGAGCATCGCGGGAGTATATAATCCTGACACTCGAGTCGTTGAATGGAAAACCCGCAGAGGCGGTGGCGTTGCGGGGGTTTATAACCCTGAGACCAAATCCGTTGAATGGAAATTGAGGGCAGGCGGGGGAATCGCAGTTGTTTCGATGCACGAAGCATATAATAACAACGAGGCAACGCTCTACGCGTATTCATATCCATCGGGATATTAAGGAAACTTCGCAAAACATGGCAGATCCGGTTAAGAACGAGTATAGGGCAATTCTGGAAAAGAGCAGAGCAAAAAAGGCCGAAATTCTTCGTAAGATGCGTCATCTCTCGCGGATGAACAGAAAGGGCTTTGATCAGATGGTCCATGGTTTCCACGACGAAGTTTTCTCGGAAATTGATTGTAAAAAATGTGGCGAATGCTGTCGAAACCTTGGGCCCGTTTTTAGAAATACCGACATTAAATGGATTTGCGCGACAATCGGAACTAATAGCCGCGAGTTTATGAATAAGAATCTTGAGCAGGACCCCGATGGCGTTGGGTTTATCCTAAAAAAACTTCCCTGTCCCTTTCAAAACGAGGATAACACCTGCTCGATATACGAAGTGCGACCTCTTTCATGCAGTAATTTCCCTCATACTAAATCCCTAAATATCCAAAGGAAACTCGTCGGCTTGGCGCTTGATTCCCAGTTTTGCCCAGCCGCTTTTTTACTCTGCGAAAAGATCATCGCCGCGTATTAACTTAAGGAAGGAGCGCGGATAAGCTTGCCCTGAACGCAAACAAGGCGGTATACTTTTTTTATGGAATACTTAGAGACCCTCGGCCGGAAAAAGCGTGTCACGTGCGTGGTACTCATTATCCTTCTCGTTATTCTCGCGGTGATGGGAGCATACGGCGTCTATTACAAGAAGGATACGCTGTTTCTATATCTTGGCATCATCCATCTTTTTTTCGCGATCGACTACCTTAAAAGCTATGCGCACGCCTATACGACAATTACATTTTCTTCTGTTTCCATGACACTCAGCAAAAAGAGATCCTCGGCGTCTTTGGCTTACGATAACATCCTTTCTCTGTCGGAATGTCGTAACGGTTTCCTCGAGATAACGCAGAAAGAAGGAGAGCCAGTTTTTGTCCACAGCGAAATACCTGCCGGGGCAAAAACCGACGACCCTCGGCGAACGATAAATATCCTCAAGAAGGAAATCGAATTACGAAGTCACCAAGAAATACCGGTTACTTTCCGCAATCGATAAACACCTGCTAAACAGAGAGTCGGCGACACAGAACGGCTAATTTGCTATAATTGACGACATGACCACGTCGCACTTTACGGCTTTTACTTCGTTTAGACGTAAGTTCAAAACCCAATGCGCCTTTTGGCTTGAAGCCGCGGGGGGGAAAGAAGGCTGGCTTTCCGAGGCGATCCGGGAAATCGCCAAGCAAGATCCCGCGGGTGATTATCCGATAGAAAACCCGATTGTCTATAACGAAGCGCTCGATGACATCGGCGAAACCAGCGAGATTCGCCTCATTGTCGTCGGGGACAATCCCGGAAAAAGCGAGCAACTCGACAGCAACAAGCGCTATCTCGTCGGGCAAGCGGGAAAGCTTGGCGAGGGATTTTTCAAGAAGAATCCGGAACTGGGTATTGATTTTCGCAAAAACGTTATCATCCTCAATAAAACCCCTATACATACGGCGAAGACAAAACAACTCGCAAACCTCGTCGCGCATTCGGGGGAACGACTCATGCGGCTTTTTGTCGAAACGCAGGAATGGATGGCTTCGGAAACGGCCGCGCTGCAACAGAGTCTTTCCTGCGATCTTTGGCTCGTCGGTTACGGAGAACTCAAGGCTTCGGGTCTTTTTTCAAGATACGCGGAGGCTTTGCGCCGCGAAACCAAGGACATCAATTCCGACGCGGCGGATCG
>CAYSEA010000008.1:15625-43724 GCA_964429975.1 uncultured Treponema sp. | reverse complement strand
TGTATTTTTTAGCGGAAAACTACGCGCTTACCTTCTCGCTCGCGTCAAATGTCTCGCTTCTCGTCTCGACGGCCCCGATTCTCACGGCAATCGCGGCGCACCATGCGCTTCGCGACGAGCGCATTTCGCGGTTCACGATTTTTGGCGCCCTCGTATCGTTCTGCGGAGTCGCCCTCGTCATCTTCAACGGCACCTTCGTCCTGAAGCTTAACCCGGCCGGCGACCTGCTCGCGCTCGCGTCGTCCGCCTCCTGGGCGATCTACTCCATCACGATAAAAAAACTATCTCCGGCGTTACCCGGCGCATACGTTACCCGAAAAATATTCTTTTATACCGTCATTACGACGCTTCCCGCCCTTTTCTTCACGCCGTTTCGGCCCAACCTTTCCCTTCTCCTTTCGCCAACCGTCGCGCTCAATATGGGATTCTTGGCGATAGTCGCGTCGTGCGTCGCATACGTTTCCTGGAACGCGGTCATCCGAAATCTCGGGGCCGTTCGCGCGAATACCTATATTTACTTCATTCCGCTTCTCACGCTCGTCGAGTCGGCGTTTCTGCTCGGTGAGCCGATTACGCCCTTCGCGCTGCTTGGCGCGGCGTTCATACTTTCCGGGGTTTGGCTCGCGTCAAAAAAGCATGCCCACGCCGAAGCAACGAGCGCCAAGTCACCAGAAGCGTAAGCCGCGTCGACGTGCGTCTCTACGCGTTTGCCCATCGATACGCAAGCGGTAAAAACCCGGCGAGACCGATCGTCATCGCGACGTTAATGAGCTCGCGCCGGGGGAAATCGCCGCGAAGGACGAGAAAAAGAAAAGTGAGGGCAAGTAAAACTGAAAAAACCGAAAGACCCGCGACGAGCGGGCCGTTGTCACGCGGCTTGAGGGCAAGGGAAACCAGGCAAATAACCGGCAATACGCCGCACGTGCCAATCATCTTCACGAGGCCGTCATTCGTCGCTGAAAAGGTAAACCCGAGCAAGTCGTTATACCATTGATAATAAAACCAATGCGAGAGCGGCCACCATGCGAGAAGAAAACCCGCAATACCAAACAACGCAAAGGAAAACATCTTTATCCTCGACATCTCCGCCCCCTTTTCAAAAATACGCACCATTTGTAAATCGTGAAGATGCGGCCACCGCCCGTATCGCGTGGCCAATCATCCCTCGAAAGCCGTTATTTACCGCAGCAGTGTTTGTATTTCTTTCCGCTGCCGCACGAACACGGCTCGTTACGGCCGATTTTCGGGCTTGCGCGAACGATCGTCGTCGCCGAGACAGAACCTTCAGAATAGAACCAAGCACCGTCAACCTTCTTGAATCGCGCGACCTCGCGATGCTCGTCTTTTAAACCGTTACGCGCATAGCGTGCCGAAAAATCAACGGTTCCTTCGTCGTCGGAAGGTCCGCCCTTAGCCGTTGAATGTATGGTCAACCCGAGCCATTCTGATTCCTCGCTCCAGCGCTTTGTTTCCTCGAGATCAATATCGTTATCCCCTTCCTTTCGAATGCAGGATTTCGCTATGAAATCGATCGCGTGCGCCGCATACGCGCTGTATCGCGCGCGCATCAAGGCTTCCGCGGTAGGCGCCGGCGATTTTCCCTTGATTATCGGCTCGCAGCACGCGCTATAGGTCTTGCCCGATCCGCAGGGGCAGTGTTTCTTGTCCATCCAGTAACTCCTCAATAATACAATAGGTATAGCACAAGTCGGCTCTTTTCGTCTTTACGAGACGAAGTCCGCAAGCATGTTCTGCAGGGATTCGGGATCATTAAACCCGCGTTCGCGCCGCTTGTTAAACACGCTGTACATAATCGGCGTCACGAAAAGCGTCATCACCGAGCCGGACAACAGGCCGCCGACAAGCGTCATGCCGACGGGCTGCATCATTTCCCCGCCGTCGCCGGGGAAGAAAGCCATCGGAACGGCGGCAATGATGGTCGTCAGCGTCGTCATTAAAATCGGACGCAGCCGATTCTTCCCGGATTGTATACAAGCTTCGATCACGGGCGTTTTCTCGCGCATGAGGGCATTCGCGAAATCCACGAGAACGATACCGTTATTTACCACGATACCGACAAGCGCCACGACGCCAACGGCGGAAAAAAGCGTGAAGGGCTGACCGGTAAGGGTATACACAGTGGCGACGCCAATCGCAAGCAAGGGAAGAGAAAAGAAAATTATAAACGGATCAACGAGCGACTCGAACTGGGCCGCCATGACGATAAACACCAAAAAAACCGCGACGAGAATCACGAATATCATGACGGAGCCCGATTTTGAGAGATCGCTCGCCTCGCCGGCATACGAAATCTTGACGGATTCCGGTAGCACGAGATGTTGCGCGATTGCCGCTTCGACTCGGGGCTGTACGACGCTTGCAGCGAGTCCCGTCTCGATGTTTGCCGTAACGTGGTTCACGCGCACGCCCTCTTCCCGCGTAATGGTCGTCGGCGCGGTCGAAACGCGAAAGCTCACGATATTGTCGAGCGAGACTTTGCCGCTTTTGCCCTCGACTTTTAAGCGCCCGATATCGGAAAGCGTGGAGACGTCGGCGTCCGGCAAGTATACTTGGATCGGGACTTCGACGTTGCCCGTCCGCCAGTACGTCGCGGTTACGCCGTTCAGGGCCGCGCGAATCTCCCGGGAAATCGCCGAAGCGGAAACACCGAGCGCCGCGGCTCGGTCATGATCTACCGCGATCGTATACTGCGGCCGCCCCTTCTCGAAATCAGAGGAAATATCGATTGCTTCCGGCACGTGTTCCTTCAAAATTGCGAGAATACTCGTCGCGGCCTCCGCGACCGCTTCCGTATCGTCCGAAGAAAGCCGAATGTCTATCGGGGCGCTATTTCCGAATCGCCGCCCGGCGGAGTAAGTAAAGGTCGCGTCCGGTATCGCGTCAAGTTCGCCTTTCACGAGCTCCCGAATCTTGACGGGCGAAACCGGCTGGTCCCCCACCGGAGGAAGGTTAATCTGAATGTTTCCGGCATTTTGCCGCCCGGCTGTCAAAATGATGCTTTTAAACCCTTTGACGCGCGCCTTCACGATATCCTGCACGCGGAACAGCGTTTCCTCGGTCACGTCCCGATTCGTCCCGACGGGAAGCGTCATCGTAATCGTCACGATATCATCGGCTCGCGACTCGGGCGCAAGGCTCATGCCAAGGGAAGCAAACCGCACGAACGCGAGCGTCGCGAGAAGCGCGACGAAGGTCATCACGAGCAAACGGTTTCTCAGCGAAAACGACAGGGCCTTTCCGTATGCATCCTCGAGACGCCGCAAGGCGCCTTCTATTGCACGATCCGCGCGGTCAACGAGAGGATGGCGCACGGGTTTTTGAGCGCGCGTATCGAGCCTCAGGATGCTGCCGCAAAGGGCAGGAACGAGCGTTATCGCGACCACGAGCGAGACGGATAAGGAAATGACGACCGTAACGACCATGTCGCTGAACATCTGCCCGAGCATTTCAAGTTCTGCCTTAAAAATGATAACGGGAAGAAAAACGCACAACGTCGTCAAGGTCGATGCGCTTATCGAGAGGATGACCTGCGAGCTTCCTCGAATCGAGGCAACGGCGGCGTTATCCCCACGCTCGCGATATCGATGGATATTGTCGAGCACGACGATCGATGAGTCGACGATCATGCCGATTCCGAGAATGAGCCCGGTCATCGTCATAATGTTGAGCGTCAGATCCATCAGCGCCATGCCGAAGAGCGTCGCCAATATGGAAATAGGCATGGAAAGCGCAATTACGAGCGTGCCCTTCGCGCTTCGCAAGAAAAGAAGAATCACGAGCATCGCAAGGAGGCCGCCCTGAACGGCGGACGAATAGACCTCTCCCATGGCGGAGGAGATCATCGTCGTTTCGTCGCTCACTATCGATAGGAGAAGCCCTTGCGGCAGCTCGGCGTTGATTCCCGGGAGGGTCTTTCGCACGTCGCGAGAGACGGTTGCCGCGTTCGAATCCGCGGCGTTCGTTATCGATATATAGAGACCGGGAACGCCGTCTATGTACACGCGAAAGCCCGTGTAGTCATTCGTCTCGTAAACTTCAGCCACGTCCTCGAGCTTGACGACGTTCGAGCGCGTCACGGACGAACCGATTGCGGGAACGGAGACCGTGGACACTACCGTCTGCCGAACGTCATCGAGAGAGTCATATCCCTCGTTAAGATATATCTCGAAATCCATCCCGTCGTCCTCAAGCGTGCCGCCGGAGGTGCGTACGTTTCGCGCCGCGAGCGCGGCCGATATGCCGGATAGCGTCAGGCCGTATGCCTGAAGGCGATTTTCGTCGACGTCAACGCGCACGACGCGGGCCGCGCCGCCGCTTACGTCGGCGGAGGCCACGCCGGGAACGCGCTCAAGAAGCGGGGCGAGCGTATCGTCCGCGAGCGTTTTCAACTCGCTTATCGCCACGTTTCCCGAAACGGTAAGCCGCATGATCGGCCGTGAGTTCATGTCAAAGCGACGCAGGGTCGGAGTCTCGCAGTCTTCCGGGAGGACGTTAACCGCACGAGCGAGAATATCCTTAATGTCGACGGAGGCCTCGTCGAGGTCCGAGTCATACCCGAAAGTGAGCCGTATCGAGCTCCGCCCTAGTGATGACGAAGAGGTCATCTCCTCAAGTCCCGAAAGAACGCTCAAGCGCGTCTCCAGGACGCGCGTAACGTTCTTCTCGACTTCTTCGGGGCCGACATCCGGCCATGTCGTGTAAACCGTCAGGACAGGCATGCTGGTCGCCGGATAGAGCGCGACCCCGAGTCGCGGGACGAATATTGCCGCAACGAAGCACAAGAGCACGTACGCCATGACGATCGTAACCGGCTGACGGACCGAGAGTTCTGAAACCCTCACGGCTTCGCTTCCTTGCCGGTTAGACGAACCGGCGTTCCGTCGGAAACGGAACCGGATACGACGACGCGCTCACCAAAGACAACGCCGGAGATAAGCTCCGTCTCGGCGTCATTGGCAAGGCCAAGCTTTACCGGGACACGACGCGCGACAAGATCCTCTCCGATGACGTAGACGACGCGTTCGCCGTTAAACGATCTGACGGCGCGCTTTGGCACCACGACAGCGCCGCGAGACTCCCTGGTCACGAGGTTGATTACGGCGAACATGCCGTGCCGGAGCCTTCCCGGCGGAGCGTCGGCCATAAGCCGGACCTCTACCGTCCGAGAGTCCGTATCCACGACGGGGCTCACCATCGTGACGGTCGCAGCGTAAATCTCTCCGGGCCAAGCGACGAGGGAAACCTCAGCCACGAGACCCTTTCGAAGCACGGAGACGTACTTCTCGGGAACGTACGTGATGATCTGAATATCGTCGAGCACTCCGACGGCGGCAATAGGAGAAGACGTCGAGACCGTATCTCCCACCGTGTACGGTAGCGCTATTACCGTTCCGGCTATCGTGGAGCGGACGGGACTCGAGGCATACGGCGCGCCGGGCCTCGAGGGATCCACGAAGGCGACAACTTCGCCTTTGCGAACGGCGGAGCCAATGCTTACTTGATACGAAACGAGTTTCCCCGCCGTATCTGCGTAGAGGGATATGCGGGACCGGGACGCGACATCGCCGTTAAGGCGAATTCTCTGCGCGATAGCCGAGGGCGCAAGCGTCAACGTCTCGACGGCGATCGCGCTCGGCGCGCCGTTGCCCCCGCGGGCGGGTCCCGGGGAAGACGATTCGCCGGAAGCCTTCGCTTTGCTCCCGGCGGAGCCAGACGATGTCTTCGGCAAAAAAAGGGCAAGCGTAAGGGCAATGACGGAAACGACTATGCATCCCAGTAATGTCAGCCGGATCGCCCGTTCGATATCTTTCATCGGCCCGCCTCCCCAGCGCATACTTCGGACTCGGATACTCCAAGCCCATGCGCTAATTCTATTATTCCAATTTTATATTGATAAGCCGCGGTAACGGCAACAAGCCGCGCTTCCAAAAGCCGTTGCCGCGCGATATCGTGTTCGGTTTGCGTCACGAGCCCGGCGCGATACCCCTGTCCCGAAAGTTCATGCGTGCGTTCGGCAAGACGCTCGTTCATCGCGGCAAGCTCGATTGCGCGAAAGAGACCATCCACTCGCTCAATGAGTCCATGAATTCTCGACAACGATTCTCGCCTCGCTTGAGCTAGCGATATCTCGGTTTGGCGAATGACTGTCTCCTGTTCTTGCCCTGAAAGCCATTCCTTCGATCCGGGAACATACCCGTTCAGTGGAATGGCTACGGACAGGGTAAAGGTACCGGTTTCAGGCGCATGAAATCCTTCATCAAGATTCGCGATGCCAATCGATTCGCTCAGGCTTACCGTCGGGCCTCGCCGCGTCAGCAGTCCCGCGCGTCGCTCGCTTTGGGCGATTTCAACCGCCGCCTTTGCCGCTTGCACAGCATAACCGCGCTCAACGTATGCTTCAACCGGTTCGGAAAGCCGAACTGGCCGAGGATCCGCCTCAAGGCGGTCAGTAAGCTCTATATCTCCCGAGGGTTCGATGCCGAGCAGCAACGCAAATTCCCGACATGACTGGCGAAAGGCCCGACGCGCCTCGTCAATCTTCGGTTCGCCGCTCGCCACGGTATACCGCGACTGCAAAAGCTCAAGCTCGGAGGCAAGACCGCTCTCATAGTTTTTCCGCACGAACTCGGCCTGGCGCTTCGCCAGAGCGATGTCCCCATCTGCAAGCTCAAGTGCGTCTCTGTCTGCCAGTAAAAAATAATACGCTACCTTAACGTCTCGCTCCGTCTTCGCTTCCTCATTCAAGAGAGAGAGATTGGCGGCATCGCGGAATAGGCCGAGCTGCTTCCTCGTCTCCACGACCCCGGAAGTAAGCGTCAGACTAAGGCCGGCTGATGCGTCAAACGAATTGCCGATACGATCGGAATTTGAGCCGCCAGCAAGATCATGTGTGTTTCTAAACGTCGCCCCGAGACTGAGCGAAGGCAAAAAGGCATTCCAAGAGTATTTCGCGCGGTTGGACGCGATCGAGGTTGAGAGCCGCTCTGAAAGAAGAGCGGCATTGCCCGCTCGGGCAAACGCGAGCGATTCCTCAAGGCTTAGCCGAACAGGGGAACCTGGGGAAGGGGAAATTTCCGAATGCACTGCGGAGCAGGCGAGACCCGCGGCTAATACAAGAAATAAATACCGCTTATTACTGGCTACGCGCGGAAGCGCGAGTTTTATAGCACATCCGAAGTTTTGTCCTGCTTTTTCCCACATTAACTGCTATAATAAGAGAGACTTGACGGGTACGCAACCCGTCGGATGGGCGCAAAGGAGACTATTGACCTTTCGCGCATAACCTTGCTATACTCCCATCACCTCGGGGGTGTAGCTCAGTTGGCTAGAGCGCTTGCATGGCATGCAAGAGGTCAGGGGTTCAATTCCCCTCACCTCCACGAGTTCTCCTGATCAACTGTATTTCTTAATAAAAGAAGATGGCTGCGATGGATGACTTTGGTCTTGATCCCGAATTGGCTGCTCTCCTTGACGAAACCCCAGTACACGTAAATAAATCGATAAAGAAAGAAGCGCTATTCTCTAAATCGCTTGAAGCGAGCGGGGCGGGCCCACGCGGTCCGCAGGACGTCGATCTGACGAAGACTTCATTCGCGAAGGTCGATAAAGTTTTATCCTCCACCCCGAACCCCGTTTTCGACGACCCTTCATACTACAAACGCGTACTCGGCAATGAGGCGGATTCCGCACAACGACTCCACAACCTGCTTTCAAAATACCTCACGTGCCAGGATCCGAAGGATAGAAGCGTCTATCGCCTACAGCTGATCACGGCCTATTGGGACTTCATGGCCGGCATCGCGCAAAAAACCGCCACGGGAAAAGCAGATGCCGCCAAGCGGTTTGCGCTACGCTTTGGGCTTGTCTTGCCGACACTCTTAGCACCTGAGCAAAAAGACATGTTTGCGCGGATCATCGAAGACAACATATACGGCGAGCCCGTGTATTACCTCGACGAATGGCTTCATGCGATCGGTACGGGAAGGATAAACACCTCAAGCACGGATGAGGCGAAATCAAGCAAAAAAGACGACTCGTCGCGCTTTCAGCAACTTCTCAGCAAGGCAGACGGCAAGCTTCAAAGCGCGGAAAACCTCGTCCGCGCGAAGTCGGAGGAACGCCTCCGCGCCGAAGACGAGCTACGCCGAAAGCTGGATGCCGTCTTTCTTCATGAATCGCTCGCGGGTTTTACCGGAGTCAAGGCGCCCTTCACCGACCAGCAAAAGCGCACGCTCGGCGAAATATCAGAGTCTTTCCGCGCGATCCTCGGACTCGACAAGGAACTGCTTTCATTTGTCCGGGATTATGAAAACGCCGACTCGGACGTTCGCGTGCTGCAACAAAAGGTCGAGGCCTCTGGAGGCGGAACGATGAACGCCTCCGGCGTGGCAAGCGAGTATGACACCATTCGGCAGATGGCGAAGATGACCTGCGGCCGGCAAGGAAACCACTTTCCGATCCTGACGCGCGAGTACTTTCATTCCTCCTCGCGCGAGATAGGCATTCGCGAAAACGTCATCGAGACGTTCCGCTGGGTCGAGTCGATCGATCCCGAGGCCTATTGCCGTCAGTATAAATCGCAACTCAACAGGATACCACCCTTCATCATCCTCATTCCGTCGTACGGCGATTTCGGATTCTGTTGGGAACCCTTTGACCGATACAATCGCGTGACGAGCCGCGGGCGCGTCGCGATCCCCATGTACGCGAAAAACCTGCTCGTCGCGGTCCTCGCGGCGATCGCGGACCTTCGCTGGCAAGTCGCCAAGGAAAAAGCCTCGTACTACTGGATGGAAGAGGGGCTGACGGGAAACTACTATCAATGGTTCCAGGCACAGAAGCTCAAGGGCGACGTAAAGGAATACTTCATCAACGACTATCTTTTGTGGATGCTCAAGGAAAGCGAGGGTATCCAGAAGCTCGATAAGGAAGTTCGCGCCGTATTCTGGCGATACATGCCCTTCTCGCAAGAGATCAAGGCCAAGCTCAAGCCGCGTGCCCTCGTCTATCAGGAACTCTGCCAGCGCGACCTCAACCGTCAGATGTCCGACGGTTATTGAGTCGCGAGGCCGCGAAGCGCGTTACGAGCGATTGGCGTTTTCCGGGTTTTTCTTCGATTTGAAAAACAGGGGATCGAGCTTATCCGTAAGGTTAAAGCGCTCCACGACCCACTTCGTCAGCCGCTGATAGACGATCATCGCGATGATGATTCCGCCGATGAAGGCGAAGGGCAACAGCGACGCGACGCGCTCATGAAGCACCGAGGAAAACTGGCTCACGAGCAAAAGCAGAAGCGCGATGAACACAAACGCGAGCAGGACGTTCGCGATCGTTCCCGCAAGGACGAAAATCACCGTGTTGAGTTTTTTGCTTTTCATGTAGCCTCCCCCGCCCCAAGGCCTTCGCCGTTTTTTACGGCAACGACGACCGAGAGTATGAGTAATATACCGCAGACGACGACTGCGGAGTCCGCGACGTTAAACGTTGGCCATCTCTCGAGGCCGAAAAGCCCGTAAAATTTAAAATCAAGAAAGTCGAGCACGCCATCGGGCCGAAAGAAGCGATCGATGATATTGCCAAGCCCACCGCCGACAATTCCCGCGACGCACCACCGCTGAAACGGATTGATTTCGTCGCTTCTAAAATACACCGAAACGACGATCGCCATGACGATGAGCGGAGCAAAGCCGAACAATATACTACGAAGGTCGCCGGAAAGGCCGTGCCCGATGCTGAAGGCGATGCCGGGGTTATAGACGCGCACGATTCTGAAAAAGTCGCCCAAAAAGGACGCGCCGACCGACCAGGGCCGCACGAAAACGGTAATGAGATATTTCGTCAGCTGGTCGAGCGCGACTATCCCCAGAGTGAGCGAAAATGGGATTAACAAGGAGCGCGTTCTGGAATTCATCGTATATCCCCCACGAGAAGCGACACGTCGTCGCGTGTATTGGGCGAATTGTACCTATAAACCGGTGGGTACGTCTACAAATAACGAGTCTATCCCGGTCTCGCGCGCGAATTCCGCCATCAAAAGGCGCGGCCCGACGGTTTCGGTGGCGTAATGCCCCGCGGCGACGACGGTAATGCCGTTCTCGAGGGCATGATGATATTCTTCGTGGCCGATCTCGCCCGTAACAAAGCAATCTATACCGAGCTCTATCGCCTGATACATCTCGTCGGCACCGCCTCCCGAGACGACGGCAACCGAGGAAATTCTTTCTGGCCCAAAGGGGAGCACGCGCGGCGACATGACGCGCTCGGGATCAAGGCGAGCGAGCAGCTCGGAAAGCGTTATTCCGCCGGGAATCTCCCCGCGCGTGCCGATCGTCGCGCCGCGCCACTCTCCGAACGGAACAAGCGAGCTGAGGCCAAGACGCGCGGCAAGCCCCGCGTTATTGCCAACGAGCGGATGGGCGTCTAGCGGCAAGTGGCTCGCGTAGAGGGCGAGATCGGCCGAAAGCAAGGATTGCACGCGCCGATAGTGTCCGCTTACGATACGCTCTACATCCCGCCAAAAAAGCCCGTGATGAACGACAAGCACGTTCGCGCCCGCGCTTGAGGCGCGCTGAACGGTCTCCAAGCACGCGTCGACCGCGAATGCGACCCGCGAGACCGGGCCGCCTGCGTTTTCAACCTGTAAGCCGTTTTGCGAGGGATCTGACGCGGAAAACCGCTCGCTCTCAAGATAGCGATCAAGCCATCGGGCGATTTCACGCGCGGTCATCGGCTTGCCCCGTCGTTGGCGACGCGGGCCGCGCCGCTTGCTGCGCGATTCGCCTCGGTCCGCAGAATGCACCACGAGGCGATTCTCCGGCCAACTCGCTCGGCGCGTATGCGCCTCGCATCCCTCGTCGCGCCAAGAAGCCGGGCCGCGAGAACGTCGTCACAGGCGACTTCCCCAAAGCCAAAAAGACCGTCGGCCGCCGAAGTCACGAGCAGGATATCCACGCCCTCTACGCCGTTCGGCATACTATCGGCTTCTCTGACGCGCGCGACAAACCACGGAGGGTCACGCCGCGATATGCGCGTAACGTCCGTTCCCGATTCTTCTCCGGATACAAGACAGGCAATGCCGGTTGTAGGCAAACGGCCAAGAGAAACTGCGTCCAGTACCGGCGAAACGGAACTTCCCTCGAGCAGGACGAAAAGCGGCAAGGTGGGCGATGCGGTATCGGAAGCTGCGGAAAAAGCGGCGGGGTAACGCCGTTCAGCCTCGCCGAGAAGCCGGTGAAATTCCGAACGATGCACGGACGATCGAAGATTTTCGGTAAGAACTAACTCCGATCCAGAGAGAATCCTTCCCATAAGGGCAAAAAAACGACGCGCCTGAGGGAGGGCGATTCCGGCGGTTCCTCGCGCGAACGGGAGACGAAGGTCAACGGACATGACCGCGAAACCCTCTTTTGCAAGCGTATACGCGGCTGTTTGACGGCCGTCGGGACCGCTGGCAATATCGCCGATGAAAAGCACCAGACCCCGCGGCAAGCGGGCGGAACCGCCGATCGGGGCCCATTCGATGAACGAGCCGCGCTCCCCCGGGCCAACGCGAACGGACTCTTTTCGATGAGACACGTTTTCGCCGGGGACAAGCGGCGGTTCCCCGGAGAAAATAATTGAGCTTGCGAATGCCGCAACCCAAACCAGCGAAAGAACGGTATACAAAACCCGTGACGGAAGCCCATACCAATCGGTCGGAAGGGAAAACGCGAGCCGCGCGAGACGAGGCGCCGAAGCCATAAAAAACGTAAATGAGCATAAAAAAGCCGGAAGAAGGGAGAACGGAAGGCCGAACGCGACCGAGGAAAAGACAATGAGCAGGAAAGATACCGCCGACAAGAGGGGGATACCGTCCATTCTCTGCAATCGACGCGAAAAAGGGCGAAAAATCACGGGAACGAGAATAATGAGCGACAGGATTTCGCTTGCAAAAACATCCGTCATGTTACCCTCTCCGGTGTATTTACGGTATACTACTCAACGTCAAACGACAAAGGAGCACGCAGAATGGATCCCGCAGCGCTTGAGCTAAGTTTGCGCCAGATCACCTTTTCGTTGCCGGAAGAACGGATCGCCGAGCTCAGGTCCCGCGGTAGCGCGAGAAGCATCATCGGTCAGGATCGCGCGGTTAGCGCGCTCGAACTCGGTCTTGGAATTCATGCCGACGGTTATAACATTTTCATAATGGGAGCGTCCGGCACGGGCAGACGCACGGTCCTCTCTTCGTCGTTGGCCAACTATAAAGCAAATCCCGCCGATCTACAAGATATGGCATATGTCTGCAATTTTACCCGGCCGCTTGAGCCTAAAGCTCTCTTTTTTCCGGCGGGAACCGGGGCCTATTTCAGAAAAACGCTCAAATCGGCGATTGAATCGATCAGGCGACAAGCCTTACAGATAGCAAAGTCGGAGGTTTTTTCGGCGGCGAGCAAGAAATTATCCGCCGCGGGAGACATCGAAGAAAACAAGCTTCTTTCGGACTTCGAGGCCCAAATGATGACGTCGGGCTTTAAGGTCGCGCAAATCAAGGATGACGAAGCCCGTTCGATGGACCTCATTCCGATCGTTAAGGGCAAGCCAGTACCCTTCGACCAGCTCCAGGACCTCGCGGCGGGAGGGCGTATTTCCGTCGACCGCGTAAACGCGATCCGCGAAGAATACTATCGCGGACTTGATCGGATGGGCGAAGTGTTCGCCGCCGTGCGGGACATACGCCGCGCGACGGATCGCAAGGTACGGGCGCTCAGGGCCGAATCCGCAGCGCCGATCATAGAAAACGAACTTGCGGTGCTTATGAGCCTGTGTAAGAACGGATTCGTTAATACGGGGGCGCTTGAGTACCTCGACGCGCTCAAGGCAGACCTTCTCGCGCGCGTTCACGTGTATAGCGAACCCTTTCGCTCGGCCGCGGCGCGCAAGGCGTTTTTCGGTCGCTACTCGGTAAACCTCGTTTGCGAATGCCCGCAAGATAAGAACTATGTCGTCCACGAGGAAGTCCCGACCTTCGCGAACCTTTTCGGAAGCGTAGAACCGGGGGGCCCTAACGACGACCGCACGCTCAACGGACACCTACGGCTCAGGCCGGGAGCCGTGCATCGGGCATCGGGCGGATTTCTCGTTCTCAGGCTCCAGGACCTGCTGCTCGAGGAAGGGTCTTGGCCGTATCTTAAACGCGTGCTTCAGTCGGGCAAAGTCGAGATTCAAACGCCGCCGACGGGAAACCACTTGCCCAGCCTCTTAAAGGCCCAGCCTCTGCCGGTACGCCTTAAAGTCGTCATCATCGGGGGAGAGCATTCATACGACTTCCTCTATCAGGAAGACCCGGACTTTCAAAAACTCTTTAAGGTTTGCGCGGAGTTTGATTCGGTAATGCCCGGCACAGACGAGAACCTCGAAAGCGTCATAGCCTTCGTAACCGACTTTACCCATAAGCAGCAAACGCTTCCCATCGACGACTCAGGCATCGCACGAATTCTGGCGCACGCGGCCCGCGTTTCCGAATACCGCACGATGCTCACGACGCGCTTCACCCTTATCTCTGACCTCATTCTGGAAGCCGACTTTCGCGCGCGAAGCCTCCGTTCCCCGGTAATCTCGCGCGAGATCGTGTCGGGAGCCATCGAGCATCGGCGCTTCCTTCAGCGCCTTCCCGAGGAAAAATACGCGGAGATGATCAAATCGCGCGAAATCGTCCTGTCCGTCTCGGGCGAAATGGTCGGCAAGGTAAACGGCCTTGCGGTGCAAGATCGCGGTTATCAGGCCTTTGGCATTCCGGTCGCGGTAACCGCTCAGGCCGCCCCCGGAGACAAGGGCGTCATCAATATCGAGCGAGAATCGGGCCTTTCAGGCGAGATATACGACAAGGCGCACCTCATCATCCAGGGCCTTCTGCACCGGAAATATGCCTCTGACATTCCGCTCGCGCTCACGGCGAGCATCTGCTTCGAGCAGTCCTACACCGAAGTGGACGGCGACTCCGCCTCTTGCGCCGAGTTCTTCGCCCTTCTCTCCGCTATTGGGCAAATCCCCCTTCGCCAAGAAATCGCCGTTACCGGAAGCCTTAACCAACTCGGAGACGTACAGCCAGTCGGCGGAATACCGGAAAAAATCGAGGGCTTCTTCGACGCCTGCTCGACCCTCGGACTCACCGGCACCCAGGGCGTCATGATTCCAAGAAGGAACCTCAATAACGTCATGGTCTCCGATCGCGTCGCCATGGCCGTGACGGACGGGCTTTTTCATATTTGGGCGATCGATTCGGTCGATGAGGGCTTTTCGCTTCTTTCTGGCCGCACACCCGAGGATTTTGGCGCTAAACTCAGGGAAACCCTCAAGACACACGCGGAGTCGTTCCGGAAAACAGCTAAATAGAAACTTTCCGCTGGAAAAATACCTTCTGGTAGGATAGACTGGACGTAATCATGGAGAAAAAAAGTCAGACACAAATCGACGCGAGCAAGATCCGGAAGGCTACCCGGATGGGCGTGCCCCTCTCCATAACGACATACACCCTTCCGCACGAGATCGAGCTGTATATCGCGGAGATACTCAATCTCTTTCTCGCGGAGCTCAACCAAGAGCGGCTCAAGGACTATCTCGGTTATTGCATCAACGAGCTCACGACCAACGCGAAAAAGGCGAACACGAAACGCGTGTATTTCGCCGAGAAAAAACTCGACATCAACAACCTCCGGGACTACGAAATGGGAATGCGTACCTTCAAGGAGGAAACGCTCTCAAATATCGGCCACTACCTTCAGCTGCAGAAGGACGCCGGCCTCTACGTCAAGGTCGTGCTGCAGGTAAAGCACCGAAACATCATCATAGAGATACGCAATAACTCCGAGATGACGAGGACCGAGTTCAAGCGCGTTTTCGACAAAATCGCCCGCTCCCGCCAATTCGCCTCCCTCGAGGAAGCGTTTGCGCAGGTCATGGACGACTCCGAAGGCGCGGGGCTCGGGCTTGTCATCATGATTCTGATGCTGAAAAAAGTCGGTCTCGACGACGACTGCTACGAGCTTCTCGTCGAGGGCGGGGAGACGATCACGAGAATCGTCATGCCGATGGACGTCGAAACGACCGAGCAGATCGCCCGACTCACCGACGACATCGTGTCCTATATCGACGCGCTTCCCCAGTTCCCGGAAAACATCGCTCAGATACAGAAGCTCTTGAACGATCCAGACTCTAAACTTTCGACGATCGCCGCGCATATCAGCAACGACGTCGCGCTCACCACGGACCTTCTCAAGCTCGTAAACTCGGCGGCATTCTCGCTCGCAAAAAAATGCACGAGCATAACCGAGGCGGTTAAGCTCGTCGGCATCAGGGGTATCAAGAACCTCTTATTCACCATCGGAACCATCAAAGTTCTCGGCATCACGACCGATGAGCAGCGAAGGCTCTGGGAACACTCCTACAAGGCGGGCTTTTTCGCGTATAACCTCGCGCGAAATCTTCTCAAAGACCGGATCGTCACGGAAGACGCATATGTTTGCGGCCTCCTTCATGACCTCGGAAAGATCGTCTTAAGCGCGCTCTATCCCGAGCTTTTGGAAAAGTTGGATCGCATTCGCAGGGAGAGAAACATCCCGGACAAGGTGTACGACGCCCTTCTTGCAGGTCTCAGCCATCCGGAAATCGGTGCGGCGCTCGCGGATAAATGGAACTTCCCGCAGGCGCTCGGCATGGCCATCCGATATCATCACGCCGTCGAAGCAAGCCCCGAAAGCTATCGCACGTTGACCGCTACGGTCTCTCTCGCGGATCTCATGATCCACTATCAGGAAGAGACGATCGAGTTCTACCAGATCGACCCGAAGCTCCTGTCGCAGTTCGGCATTTCCTCCGAAGCGCATCTTCAAAAGATTTGCGCGAGCCTTCAGCGGGGATTTGAGTCCGAACAGGCCAAATAGGCCGTCCACGCCTGCATCAATATCCCGAACGCGACGCCCACGTTAAGCGAGGCCTTGAGCCCGTGCATGGGTATGGTAACGCGGCCGCGCGTAGCCCGAGAAAGGCCCTCCGGGCTGATTCCCAGCTCCTCCGAGCCTAAAATAACGATACCGCGTTCGGGAAAATCGAATTCATCAATGGGAGTACCGCCCGTCTCCAGGGCAAAAACCTCCGCGTCCGGCGGAATATCCCCGAGCGCACGGCGTTCCCACGGAAGATACTCGACGCAGCCCATCGCGGACCTGAGCGAGCGCGGGTGGTCGGGAGGCGCGCATCCGGGCGAAACATACACGCGCTCGGCGCCAAAGGCCTCCGCCGTGCGAAAGATCGAGCCTACGTTAAACGGCGACCTGATATCCTCGGCATACGCCGCGACGCCGGGAAAGAACGGACGGGTGACGCCGGGTGACGCGCCCGTACGCGGGAGAATGAGATCCCATTCCGCCGGCAAAAGCCCGGTGGCCGAAAGCAAGGAGTGGCGCGCATGGTTGGCAAGCCGCCGAAGCGATTCGCGGTCGCGAGGAAACTCGGCGCGCGGGTCGCCCTCGGCAGGCTCGAGCAAGGCGCGGTCTTCGGCGGTGAACGCGTCCGGCTCGGCCTTCGGGTCCTTCGCGGCAAGGGCCGCGACGGCAAGCAGGTAGTCGGGGCGAACGCCCTCGGCGTCACCGTCGCCCGCGAGAACGCGCTCCATCGAGGCCAGCATAAGCGCGATTTTTCTCCGCCGCTGTCCGGGCGGAATTCGTTCGAGTTTGATAAGGGGTATCATGCGGGCCTTAGTACGCCTGTTTGATCAGGTCAAAGAGATCGTCGCTCGACATGGCGCGGGGAATATAGTTCATGATATCAAGGGCGGCGGCGTCCTCGGCGGCGGGCACGAGCTGGTCGATGGAAAGGCCGAGATCCTTGAGGCGCGTCGGAAGCCCCGCGAGCGCGAGCCTGCGTCGAATGTCGTCGATCGCGGCGCGCGCGACGTCGCTTCCCGAAAGGCCCGCGGAGGAAACGCCGAGCATCTTGCCGATCGTCACGATCCTGTCGACCTTGGCGCGCGCGGCGTCTTCCATCACGTAGGGCAAAAGCACGGCGCAGACGAGCGAAGTCGAGGTCTTGTATCGCGCGTTGCACGCGAGGGAAATCGCCGTAGCGACGCCGGGAGAGCTCGCGGCAACACCCATCGAGGCCATGCACCCGCCTTGGGCGACAAGCATTTCCTGCGGGGTTCCGACGAGCTTGCTTTGCTCAGGGTCAAGGGCCAGTAACAGCATCTCGATCGCCTTACCGAGAATCGTCTCGGAAAAGAAATTAGACTTCGTTGAAACGTATCCCTCAACGGCGAGCGAAATGGCGTGAAAAATCATTGAGGATGCGGTATTGGGAGACATGTGCATATAGAGATTCGGATCGACGATAACGGCCTTACACACGGCGTTTTGCGTCTTCATGAGCCTGATTTGCCGATTTCGCGCGTCCACGACGGGCGTTCGATCCATGAACACAAAGGCGTCGCGACAGGTAGACGGAACCTCGATAAACGGAAGCGCCCCCGAATACGGCTGGGCCCCCGCGAGATATTCGTAAACCTCATGGTTTTCGTTAAAGAGCGCGGCGACGGCGCGGGCCAACGAAGCGGTTTTCAGTCCGCCGAAAGAAATAACGCCGTGGACATGGGCGCCGCGAGCGAGGGAAAGAGCCTGTTCGAGCGTCGAGGAAGTCGCGGCAGAGGGGATGTCGTCGAACACAAACACGGAAATCCCTTTTTCTTCCAAGGCGGATACGGCCTTATCAATGAGGGAAAACTCTTTCAGTATAGGGTCCGCGATCAACATGTATTTTGTGCCCCAATTCGCCGCAACCTGACCCAAACGGGCCATCGTATACGGCCCGAGGATAATATTGGGGGATATCTTAAAAACGAAATCGGACATACTTACCTCTCTCGATACGACGATTCATAACTGTAGCATCATTCGGGGAAAAAAAAAGGCGGAAACCCCTCGGGGTCCGCCTTTCTATCGTCCAAGCCCCCGAGGGAGTCTGGATTCGATTATGTAGTTCACACTCCGTATGCGTCCATGATGCGATTGGCCACCATATCTACCACGGAATCGTTTATATAAGAAGGATCCTTCATTTTCTGAAGCACTTCGGCGATCCGATCCGCTCGCACGTCAGGCGCCGCGGAAGCTACCTCGATGGCGTTGTACACCTCTGAAAGCCCTTTTGCCTCGGCGGAGACGGATATCGAATCAGGCTGTCCGGTCGCGCCCGAGCGATGGGTTTTATGAGTATTCTGTACGTTCTTCAGGGGATCAATCCCCCCTAAGCGGTCAATCATCATACGTTCCTGCCTTCACCTTATGTATCGGTCACTCATCCTCGGATATTGAGCGTTTTTTTCCGGATATATACACGGAAAATTCGCCAAGAATCCGTTCCCGAGACGCAAAATCCTCGTGCACAGCCGTAGCCGTCCCGGTGGCAAGTTCTTCGTGAAGCTTCGTAAGCTCCCGCCCCACGACTACCTGCCGTTCACCGTCAATTTCGGCTATATCCGCCAAAAGCTTTACGACACGAAACGGCGATTCGTACAAAACCGTCGCGTATCCGCTTTCCATCAACTCTCGAACCCGCGATCGCCGCCGTCCCGGCCTCGGGGACAAAAAACCCTCAAAGATCACGGTCTTATCGATCCCGCCCGCCACGCTCAATAGGGTCGCGAAGGCCGAGGCCCCGGGTATCGGAACCACATCATGCCCGGCATCGCGAATCGCGCGGACGAGAACGGCCCCGGGATCGCTTAGGGCGGGGGTTCCGGCGTCACTCGCATACGCCACGTTCTGCCCCTTGGCAAGGACAGCGAGAACCTTACGCGCCGCGTCATCCTCGTTGTGCGCCCTACAGGAAAGCAGGGGCTTTCGGATGCCAAAATGCGTTAAAAGCTGCAGCGTATGGCGCGTATCCTCGCACGCTATCACGTCCACCGACTTGAGGGTTTCCAGGGCACGGAAGGTAATGTCCCCAAGATTCCCGATCGGGGTAGCGACGACGTACAATATTGCCACAAATAAATGATAAACCACTTTACCGATTGCGACAAGGCCAATTCTGGTGCATTATAGACGCATGATTCCAAGTTCCTTCTATACGATTTTTCTGGTTTTTGTCGGCATCGCGCTTTTTGTCTTTGCCTATGGGATATTCTCTTCCTCTTCGTGGAAGCATAAAACGAGCAATCGCCGAAAAGGCATTCCGGGAGAAAAAGGCATCTGCCCCCTCTGCGGCACAGCCCTCTCCGGGGACGATCAGCTCAAGAGCGCGGTGTTTCCCGGAAAAAAAGACCGTATGTGTCATATCTTCGGCTGTCCCCATTGCCATCCATATAAGGAACCGCAACTTTCCAGAACCTGCCCCGTCTGTCACGGGCCGGTGCCCGCCGAGGGATACTTGATCGCCCGCATGTTCGACAGAACCGACAGTAAAAAACACGTTCACATCTTGGGCTGCACGGGTTGCCGAATGCCCAGTTCCAAACGCCCCAAATGACGGCGGGGGTACCGAGCCCCGCCCACGAGAGCCCTCCCTCCGCGAAATAAATGAATTACCTCCGTTTTTCCTCAAGAGACTTTGGCTGTCTCCGATACTGAAAGTACGCATGAGAACCGTCCGACGCGCAAGCGCCGAGCGGCTACCATGCACCGTCTTCTGCGGTGGTTGCGTCAGAGGATCCGGTAGAAGTGACAGATCGGCAGGGATGCCGCGAACGACATATGAAAACGTCGTCGAAAATAGCCAAAGGAGTAGCATATGATCATCAATCACAACCTGAGCGCCATGTTTTCCCAGAGGACCCTCGGTGAAACAAACCTGGGCAATCAGAAGAACATGGAAAAACTTTCATCCGGCATGCGCATTAACCGCGCAGGTGATGACGCCTCCGGGCTCGCCGTGTCTGAAAAGATGCGAAGCCAGGTTCGCGGCCTGAATCAGGCGAATACCAACGCACAGAACGGTATTTCCTTCATCCAGGCGACCGAGGGTTACCTTCAGGAAACCCAGGACATCCTGCAGCGCATCCGTGAATTGAGCGTACAGTCCTCGAACGGAATCTATTCCGCCGAAGACCGCATGCAGATCCAGGTCGAAGTTTCGCAGCTCGTTGCGGAAGTCGACAGGATCGCGAGCCACGCGCAGTTTAACGGAATGAACATGATCACGGGTCGGTTCGCTCGGGAAACCGGAGAGAACACTGTGACGGGATCTATGTGGTTCCATATCGGAGCTAACATGGATCAGAGAACCCGTGTGTACATCGGCACCATGACGGCTGCGGCCCTTGGCGTCCGAAACGTCGCGGACGAGAAGATTATGTCTCTCTCGAGCCCCGACAGTGCGAATCGTGCGATCGGAACCATTGACGAAGCTATGAAGAAGGTGAATAAGCAGAGGGCAGACCTCGGCGCTTATCAGAACCGCCTTGAGTACACCATGAAGGGCCTTGGGGTCGGAGCCGAAAATCTCCAGGCCGCCGAATCGCGTATCCGCGATACCGACATGGCGAGGGAGATGGTCGATTTCACCAAGAATCAGATCCTCACCCAGTCCGGAACCGCCATGCTCGCGCAGGCGAACCAGACTTCCCAGAGCGTCCTGAGCCTTCTGAAGTAACTCACCCCGCACAGGGACGGAGGGGGTTAATTTCCGGTATGCACTGGGAATTAACCCCTTTTTTTGTTATAACGAACACGCAATGCGCACCCTATCCGATATTCAGTTACGCATACTCAAAGAAGAGTTTCCCGCCACAAGCCATTCGGGCGACGAGGATATTGAACGCTATTTCGAGCTAAGAAAAATCGGCCAACAAGCCAAAGCGCTTGCGCTCTATAACGGGCGAATCAGGCGAAAATACCCCGATCCCGCGCGACGAGAGCTTTTAATGCGCTACTATCGCTCGCGGGACCCGCGTTACGGGGAACTCTATCGCGATTCGCTCGCGGACCTCGCCGATCGCCTCATCACGCGCTCATACGGCATACTCGACACCCTTACGCGCGACATCGACTCGGTCGACCTGAAAGACGCGTATTCGGTGATTAAGCTCGCCGAGGGGCTTCTCTCCGTCATTTCTCCCGATCGCGACGTCGCGATCGCGTTTACGGAGCGCTACGCTCGATACGCGCGGCTTCTCTCGTACCGCGAGCGCCAGGCGCGCGATACCGCGGAGCTTATCCGCCTCTACGTCACCGATACGATCGAGTCGGTCGAAGAACTGAAAAAGGAACGAGAAGAGCGGCGCAAGGAACGGGCGCGCTCGCACGTACGGTCGTCGCGCGACGCGGCACGGCCGAGTTTCGATCTTTCGCGCGTGACGTTTTCGCCCGAGGAAGTCGACAAAATCACGATTCCCGCCACCATCACCAGAACCGAGGATGTCGTCATCGCGTATTGCGTCAAATACTGGGGGGCGGTCAACGATCCCGCGTTCGAAAAGGCGGTTTTCCTCTACAGCAGGAAATACCATACCCGGCACAACGAGATCTTCCAGGCGATCAAGAACGGCGTGACGCACGGGTGGAAAGACGAGGAAATCCTGAACGCGGTACTCGCGAACGTGGTCACCGGATACTACTACAGCATATCGGGCGATCGATATCTCCAAACGACGTGGGCGCGCTATCGCGCGTCGTCCGAACCGGTCAGAGCGGCCCCCTCGCTGACGTTCCTGCCCGTAAAGACCGAACGGGCGCGACGCGGCGCCGCTCTTCGCCGGAACGTCGGCGATGCGAGAAAAAAAATCGCCCGCCCGAAGGTACTCCCCCGTCGGGAAAAAGAGCCACCGCTTTCACGTAAAGACACGCAGGCTAAATCCGTCGCGCGGACGGTTCCGAACACCTTCCGCGCCGAGTCGCCCAGGGAGTCGTTCGTTCCGAATTCGGTCTCCGACATGATTAGGAAGCTCACGGGGAAAAGCTATGCGGTTTATAAAGACCTGTTCTTTCAAAACATCAGACCGTCGCTGCGGGCTATTCTCGCCGACGCCGGCGGCAAGGACACGCCCTTTAGCACACGGCAAAACTCGGCGGAGCAGCTGATCTACGACTATCTTTTCTCTCATTGGAACGACCCCTACCAACAATGGGAAAAAAGCGCGGAACGCGAAAAGACGCGCTCGCTTGGGTATAGGATCGATGGGCTGGAGCCGATTATCGCGCGTTGGATCAAGGACTCGAACGAAAGGGACGCAAGCTAGTCGCTCGCGGCGGAGGGCGGGCCGGAACGACCGGCGACGGGTCAGAACGACGAGCGGCCGCGAAAGCTTCGCGCGAGCGTGAGCCGGTCGGCGTACTCAAGGTCCCCGCCGACGGGAAGGCCGGACGCGAGCCTCGTGACGGAAACGTCCATCGCCTTCAGGATTCTTTGAATATAGAGGGCGGTCGTGTCTCCCTCGATCGTCGGGTTCGTCGCGAGAATTACCTCCGCGACGGCGCCCGTTCGCACCCGGACGACGAGCTCGGAAAGCCTGAGCTGGTCGGGGCCGATGCCCTCAAGCGGCGCGATGACTCCCCCCAGCACGTGAAAAAGCCCGTTATACTCGCGCACCGCCTCGATCGTCTGCACGTCCTGAGGCTGCTCGACGACGCAGATGAGCCGCGCGTCCCGTCCGGGATCCGAGCATACGGAGCAGAGGTCGTCCTCGGTATACGCGCCGCACACGCGGCAAGGATGTATGCGATCGTGCAGGACGGACACGTCCCGCGCGATGCGCTCGCACAAAGACCGGTCTGATTTAAGAAGATAGTGCGCGATTCTCGCGGCGCTTTTCTTGCCGACGCCGGGAAGCCGGGAGAAACTCTCGATGACGTCATCGAGCGCGTTCATACGGAGGGAAACCCGCCCGCCAGCGGTCCCATGCGCTCCTTGAGGAGCTCCTTAATCCGCTCGATCGCGTCCGCATGCGCGGCGACGATCAAGTCCTGCAGCATCGGTATGTCGCGCGGGTCCACCGCGACGGGGTCGAGCCTGACGGCAACGAGCTCAAATCTCCCGTTCAGCGTTACGGAAACGATTCCGCCGCCGGAGGATCCAGTAGCGGTCTCGGAGGAAAGCGATTCCTGCATTTTAGCGAATTGCTCCTGAAACGCCGAGGCGTTTTTCAGGATATCAAATGGATTGATGTTCATTTATGCTCCCTCAACAATCGTGCCCCGAAACATACTGCGAACCATCTCAACTGTCGGAGGCACGCCCCCGTCAGCCGACTCGACCGTCTCCTGAGCCGCCTTGAGAATAACCTCGACGCCCACCGGACGTCCAAGGATATGAGAAACCGCGGAACCTATCGTTGCGCGATCTTGCTCGAGAAAGGTTCTGGTAAAGGGCTTCTCGACGACGAGGCGTAGGGTATCGTCGCCGATACCCCAGTCCGTCGCCTGTGAAAGCCCGGTCGCCAGCATGTTTTTACTCGACTGGAAAAACGTCACGACGGCCTCTTTCAGCTCATCAGGGCCAAGAGCCACGCCTGCGGGTGCGGGTGCGGGTGATTGCGTGGGCGCAGGCATAGCCGTGGGCACGAGCGCGGGTGCGTGCGCGGGCATAGCGGCGCGCGAAACGTCCATCGGCGCTTCTGACGCGGGAGGCACCAACGTCGGGGAGAATCCTTCCGTTGGCGATTTAGCCTGTCCGTTAATGCGTTCCTTGAGGGCAGCAAAGGGATTCTCGACAAACCCGTCGGAGCCCGAGCGCGTCTCCTCTTCTTCGGTAAGCGGCGGATGCGCGGGCGAGGCCACGTTTTCAGCGGGGTCATACGCGGCGCGGGACGCAACCGGCGTCAAGGCGCCGGAATCACGCCCCGCGTCGGGGAAAGGGCCCGTAGCCCTCGGTTCGGGTTTTACGCCGCCAGTTCCCGCGCGGTCTCCGGGAGCCGAGCCCCTCAGCAGCGCCTGCGCGCGCGCTATCGAGGCGCGCATCTCGGCCGATGAAACATAATCTCCGGCCCACGAAAGCCGCGAAACGGTCAGCTCAAGCTCGTAGCGGGGCTCAATCGAATATCTGAGATCTCGATAAAGTTGCAATACCAAGGCGAGCGTACGCTCGATCTGCGCCGCGCTCCACGCCGCCAGCGTCTCCGGGGAAAACCGGTCGCTCGCCCGCCCGAGAAGGGATTCGCGCGTAATCCCGCTTTTAATGAGAAGGAGGTTCCGGAGAAAATCCGCGAGATCGACGGTAAACTGCTCGACGGCCACGCCGGAATCAAGCACCTCGTCGAGCAAGGACAGGGCTTCGCGCGCGTCCCGCGCGGCGCACGCCGAAACGATCGCGTTAATGCGGTCAAAACCGGCCAGGCCAAGCTTGTCGCGGATCTTCTCGAACGAGACATGACCGTCGGAAAACGCGGCGATCTGATCGAAGAGGGTGTACGCGTCGCGCACGCTTCCGGTGGCCTCGCGCGCGATCCAGTACAGAGCCTCGTCGTCCGCCCGTATGCCCGTTTCGGCGGCCGCTTCCGCGAGCGCCGTCTTGAGCGTCTCAACGGGAACAAGTCGGAAGTTGAACTGCTGACAGCGGCTTTTGATGGTCGCAGGGACCTTGTGAAGCTCTGTCGTCGCGAATATGAAAATAACATACGGCGGCGGCTCTTCGATCGTCTTTAACAGGGCGTTAAAGGCGCTCGTGGAGAGCATGTGAACTTCATCGATTATATATATCTTATACCGACAGGAGTTCGGGGGAAACCTAACCTCGTCCTTGATCTGCCTGACGTCGTTTACGCCCGTATTCGACGCGCCGTCGATCTCTATCACGTCAAGACTGGCGCCGCGCGCTATTTCCTGGCACGACGCGCACGTGCCGCAGGGGGTCGCCACGGCGCCCGTCTCACAGTTAAGCGCGCGCGCGAGGATACGCGCCGAGCTCGTTTTACCGCATCCGCGCGGGCCGGAAAAAAGATACGCGGGGGCGATTTTTCCCGCTTGGATGGACTTTTGCAGGGTTGCCACGACAAAGTCCTGTCCCACCAAATCCTCGAATCTGCCGGGACGGCGGCGCGTCGCCGTTACTTCATATGCCATAATCCGAGAATACCACAAACCGCCGCGGTTTGAAAGTGCGCCTTCTTTTACCCGATTTGCCCGCCGGCCCCCGTAGCGTCCTGAACGGCGGGGCGAAACTGCTGAACCCCGATAATAAAGGCCGCCGCCGCGATTCCCGCCCAAAAGAGAAGAATCACGGCCGTGGTCGGCCAGTCGATCGCTTCGGCCAAAGCCGTTTCCGCAAGGGTTTCGACGGCCACGGCGACATCGTCCTCCCCGCCAACCGTGCCGGAGGAAACGGTGCCCGCGATCCACATAATCAGAAACAAGGCGAGATTGTGGGCGAAGTGCATGAGGGTCGGAAGAACGATGGATCGGGTTTCCCAGGCGACCCACGTTATGACGAGCCCGGACAGAAAGGTAAAGGGAATGCGAAAGGGCTCAAGATGCAAAAAGGCGAACATCGTCGCGCAGAGCACGATCGAAGGCCATCGTCCGGCAGACGTTCGTATCCCTACGAGAATCAGTCCGCGACAGAGAATTTCCTCGGTAATCGCAGGAAGAAGCGCGATGAAGGCGACTCCATATAGAAAACCGTCGTTCGTAATCGAATAATCCTCGGCACCGGATAGTTCCGGATAAAGCGACGAAACCAGAAACGAGAGGGAAATAACGACGATGAGAATCCCGAAGGTCATCAGCAAGGCGCCGCAGGTCTCGCGCCGGGTCGGTCGCGCGCGGGGGAATGTCTCGGTAAACGCCATACGACGCGCGTACGCGTATGCGAGCGGAATGGCGGCGATACCGACGGGAAAAAGAAGATTGACATACTTGTTGTCGATGGCCGAAAAACAAAGGCCGCCGTACATGATGTAAAGAAGGACGAGAAAAAAAACGACTATCGCGTCGATCGGAGACGGGGTTCCCGTGAAAGGGAGCATTCGTGGCTCGACGCGTTCCGCGCCTTCGGCGTTATCGCTCATTGATTTAAGTATACCACAATATGCGAGGGGCATTGTATAATCGGAAGATGAACGCGAAAAAAAAGGCCCGTCGAATGCGCTTCGTCGGATACGGAATCATCGTTCCTTTCCTCGTCTGCGTCTTTGTATCGTGCGCGAAAAAAGAGAAATCCGTCGAGCAAGGATTCGTTATCGACGAAGCGAGAACCCTGTTCACTATGGATATGTGCGGACGGCCGCGGGGAGGGTCTCTCTACGTGCCTTCGTCATACACGGAAACGAGAGGCTATTCACTTCTTATCGCACTCCATGGCGCGGGGGCCACGGGACGCTCCCTCGAGTCGCTCGGTTTCAATCAGGCGGCGGACGAGCTCGATTTCATCGTCGCGTATCCGGACGGAGTCGGCTTCCGCTGGGACGCTCCGGACGACACGCCGTTCGTCATGGCGCTTATCCTGGAATTGAGCGCGCGCTTTTCGATCGACCCGCGCAGGGTCTACCTCACCGGCCATTCCGCGGGCGCCATTCAAGCCTATGAACTCGCGGTAGCTTTGCCGGGACAATTCGCCGCCGTGGCACCCGTGGCGGGACTCATGGCGACGGGAAACGCGCCCGATGGCCATCCGCCGCTATCCATCTTGCATATTCACGCGACCGACGACGCCGAGGTGCCCTTCGACGGCTCGCAAGAGTGGGGTCTCTGCTCGGTAGAGGATTCTCTTGCCTATTGGCGCGCGGTAAACGAGCGCGACGCGAAGGAGCCGGCGACCGCCGAATCGAGCGATCTCGGGGACGGCATCGTCAGGACAGTTTGGCGGGGGCCACGAGCCGAGACCGCGCTCATCCGGCTCGAATCGGGCGGCCACGCGTGGCCTTCGCTCGCGACGGAACACATCGTCGACTTCTTTTATAACCATCCGGCGCGAGAGAGCAAGCTATCGGTTACCTGCGGAACAGGAGCCCTCGTAACGGGGAACGTAAACTCACTTACGCTCCGCGCGCGCATTGCTTCAACGCAAAAAGTCTCGCTCGTGGAATACTTCGCAAACGGAAACAAGGTCGCGGAATCGTCGCGCGCGCCGTTCTCCGCCGTTTGGGCACGCCCAGAACGCGGGGCTTATCGTCTTACCGCCCGCGTCACCCATGCGAACGGCCAAACGACAAAATCGACGCTCAACCCGACGGTTATTATCGCTCCGAAGGAAATAAGTTCGACGACTTTCAGGGCAACGTCTTCAAGCGTCGAAACGGACGAGCTCCGGGCCGACTTCGCGATAGACGGAAACATGCGAACTCGATGGTCCAGCGCCTGGACGGACACCGAAAGCCTTACCATCGATCTGGGCGCGGCGCGCATGGTGTCGGGGGTAACGCTCGCGTGGGAAATGGCATTCGGCGAGGCGTACGCGCTCGAGCTGTCGCCCGATGGCGTTTCGTGGAATCGCGCGTTCGAAACTCGGTCAGGCGACGGCGGATACGACCATATCCCCTTTCCCGCGCAAGAGACGCGCGCGATACGCATAATCGGCAGTAAGCGCAAAACGGAATGGGGGTATTCGCTCTGGGAGTTACTGGTACACGGGGAGTAGCGTCGACTTACCAGCCAAATTCAATCTGGCCGTCGGGATGGACGGACGAGACGATGGCGTCGGCGTCAAACCCGGCTTCCTGTCCCGCCGATCGGGCGAGAGGCAGGAGCTGGGACTTCGCGTACCATTCATAGTCGATCGGGGAGCTCCGAAGGGAAATCGCCTCGGCGCCCCTCGTCGTCATAACATACTCGACCGTTCCGCGACGCTTCGTCCATCCAAGCGAGCGGGCGACCTTGATATGCGGCGGGGTAGACGCCGTGTACGAATCCGGGTCGCGCCGAAGTCGTTTCTTGAAGACGAGCTCTCCGTCGCGCTCTCCCTTGAAAAGCCTCTCGGCCTCCCTCCGGATATAGGACTCCGCCTCGGCGACCCCGTCCGTCGTAAACAGTATCCCGAGAAGTTCGCGCTGTATCCGCCGCGCGAACGGAGTGTAATCGCTTCTCGCGGCCTCCATTCCCTTAATCTCGACCTCGGTCGAACCGTCGTCCATGACGCGCAACCCCGCATAGCCCTTCGCCCGTCCCCGCGCGGCGGTGTCGCC
>CAYSEA010000008.1:0-15525 GCA_964429975.1 uncultured Treponema sp. | reverse complement strand
CGAAGACGCGGGATAAAAAAGCGCCGATACGTCTTTTCGAACCGAATGTGCAAATAGGACTCGCGCCGATACGCGGTCGAGACGAACGCGGCGAGTTCCGCGTTAAGGCCCTCCGCGTGAGCCTCGCACGATATCGCGTCGCTTTCGGGAATCTCGACAAACACGGAATCGGTATCCCCGTAAAGGACGCGCATGCCCCGCGCCGAAAAATAATCTCGCGCGAAATGCAGGCACATCTTGCCAAACGACGTGATGGCCCCGGCAAGCTCGGTTCTCGCGTACCGACACCGCGGAGAGCCAAGCACGCCGTAAAACGAGTTCATCAGAATCTTGTAGACATACGCCGCGCGCTCGTCGCCGCGCTCGATGGCCGCGAGCCGTTCCGAAAAATACTCGCCGATAAGCGCGGGTAAGATTCCGGGCTCTCGGGTAAAAGCCGCCCCGTTCGGCGCTAAAATCAGCGCCGAAGCGGCGTCCTTTACCGCGGGATCGCGCGCGCGCGCCCGTTCATACGCGAGCGGGTCGATATTGAACGTCCTGATAATGGACGGATAGAGACTGCGAAAATCGAACACGGCCACATTGCGGTAAATGCCCGCGAGCGGGTCAAGCACCGTGCCGCCGGCAGCGCCCGAAACCTCGCGCGTAGTATCGATTGACGGCTCAATAACGCCACGCGCACGCAAGCCGAGGGAATACACGCACTCAAAGGAGGCGACGCTCGTCCATGCCTTATCGATACCGGCCCCGGTAAGCGCGGCGCGTTCAATCGTGAGCGTCATAAGCCCGGTCGCGTCGAGAATGTCGAGAACGAGTTCGGAGTCGGTTAGGCAATACCAGCAGAGGGCCGCGGGATCCTCCGCGTAGAGGCGATTTAACTCGGCGAGCTTATCGACTCCGTCGGCGACGACCGTCTTCCCGCGCCCGAGCACCTCATGGGCGACCGCGTCAAGCGCGTACGAGTCATACTGAGCGCCGCCCGAGCGAACGAGCCTGAGGGCGTCGATTACCTGGCGGCCCGGAAGAAATACGGAAGCGGACCGGCCGATCTCGGGGGAGCCGTTCCAGCCTCCACCGTAACTGACGCCGCTGGCGGTACTATCGCCGCTCCCGTCGCGCTTGCCCCGTTCCGCGGGAAAAAACGTTCCCGGCTCGAGCGATCGGCCAAGCGTGAATGGAAGGCCGTTTCGCGAAAACGCGGCCGCGAGGCGCGGAAAATCAAAATCAATCACGTTCCACCCCGTGATCAAATCGGGATCAAGCTCGCGAATCGCGTCGGCAAATGCCCTCAGCAAGGATCGCTCGTCGGTCACGAGCGTAAGAACGACGGAGCGGTCCGGTACCGCGC
The DNA here is from genome assembly GCA_964429975.1 of uncultured Treponema sp. GTDB lineage: Bacteria > Spirochaetota > Spirochaetia > Treponematales > Treponemataceae > Teretinema. The sequence goes on along the minus strand of CAYSEA010000008.1, from coordinate 14,177 downwards.
CTTCGGTTCCGGCCAAAGCGGTAAAAGCGTCTTCGATTTTTGACCCGTCTTTCCACGGGCCCTGCGCGATGACGCGCCGCGCGCGCGGCGCGGAACCGCCCGAAACGCGCGCGGCGGCGATCGACACGGCGCGAATGACGCCCGAGGGCTCTTCGGTCTCGATATCAAACGACGCCACGACAAGGGGCGCGCGCTCCGAGTGGGCGGCCTCGATAACCGCGTCCGGAAACACGAGATCGACGCCGCGGCCGGCGCGATAGGCGCCCGAGACGCGAACGCCCGCGCGAATGTTATTTCGCAGCAAAAATTCCCGTACGGGCCGCGCGTCGGCCCCGAAAACGGTCAGGCCCGCGCGCTTCGCGACGAGCGAGACTCGATCCACAAAACCCGTGCCCTCGACGAGGGACTCGTTTGCGCTTGATCGCAGAGAAACGCAAGGACCTCCGTCGAAGGCGACAAGATCGCAGGGAGCCGAAAAGAGGGAAACGCCCGCCTCGCCGCAGAGCGCGCGCAGTCGCTCGAATTCCGTGATGCGCGCATACAAGGCGACAGGAGGATTCGGAACCGCGGCAATGAAACTCCGCCCGTCGGAAAGCCTTCCGAGTGCGTTTACGCGACCGCGGCGCGTATCGGGATAGCAATGGACGATAAAGCCGCTCGCGCGCGTTACGCGGGCCGCATCATCGCTTTTAAGCGTATTCTCAGGCGTCTCCGGCAAAATCCCTGACCTGCTCGAGGTGGCTTTCAACGAGATCGTTGACGACAACCATGCGGTCCACGATCCTTTTAACGAGACGATCGAGCTCGCGACCCTCCGAGTAATCCGCCGGGGCGACGAAATCTACGCGCCGATTTCGAAGGAGTTCCTCGACCTTGTTTTTTAGCCCTTTGCCGTACACGGCGATAGAATGCCCGCCGTTCGCCTTAACGAGCTTCATACAGGGCACGTCGGTAAGCCCGTCGCCGATATAAATCATGTTACGAAACGGGACCGGCCGCTCTTCCTCCGGCACATACCGATTGAGGGCAATGTCGTCGGTGCCGTCAAGGACGCCTTTGTTGATTCGAAAGAGAAACTGCGTTTTCGTTGTGTAATTTACCGATACAAGCGGCCAGTCCGCGGCCCCGTTCGCGTCATAGTGGAACTCGCACGCGTACACGCGCTTGAACTTTTCCGCGATCGCCGACCCCTCGATAATCTCACGAAGGCCCGACGAGATGATATAATGCTCGATTTCTATCCCGCGCTCGCGCCCGTACGCGGTCACTCGGTCGAACCAGTTCGCGACTCCCGAGAAAAAATCTATGTCGCGCCCGAGCGAGACAAAGCTTTCTCTCCTGATCGGCAGATCGGCCTCACGCGCCTTCCTGAGCATGAGATACATATAAGCGAGGATGCGATCCATTCCGACGTTGGCGAGCCGCTCGGTTTCGCTCCAAAAGGCGCCCGAGGAAATTCCCAATCCGGGGATAAAGCTGTATTCCTGCATGTCGCGCGTGCAAAGGGTTTTATCGAAGTCGTACATGATCGCGGCGACGGGCCGCGCGCTCTTTCGTTTCATGTTCCCCTCCGCACAGAAGATACGCCGATGCCCGCGTATTTGCAAGGACCGCGCGCCGGTTCCTCGTTGGCATCCAAGGCGTTACCGGGGTATACTCCGCTTCATGAGCGAGCGCGCGAACGAACGGATAACCATTGCGGCCCGAAACGACACCTTTCAGATTCTCCAAGCTTTAAAGGCCAATCGTCACAAGCGATCGGAGCTCGGAGAGGCCTTCGTTGAGGGAATAGAGCCGATTAAACAGGCGGAACGCGCGCGATGCGCGATCACCCGGGTGCTGTTCGCGGATTACGCGATGCTTTCCGATTGGGCGAAGGACTTCGTGGCGCGACAGACGCGCGCGGACATCCTGGAACTTAAAGGCGGCCTCTACGCCGAGCTTGCCGATCGGGACGAGCCGTCAGAGCTCATGATTACCGTCTCGATGCCGCGCGTCTCCCTCTCGGAGGCCATCCTTCCGGCGAATCCGCTCATTCTCGTATTCGACCGGCCAAGTGATCGCGGAAACCTCGGATCGGTCATTCGCTCCGCGAACGCGTTCGGTGTCGATCTCGTCATCATCGTCGGACACGCGGTCGACGCGCGCGACTCAAAAGTAATTCGCGCGAGCCTCGGCGCGGCTTTCCACACGCCCGTCATTCAGGCGGAGTCGCACGAGGAACTCGCGTCTTTTTTCTCGCGGCTCGCGGAAAAATCGGGCCTCAGGGTAATCGGGACGGACTCGACCGGGGCGATACCGCTTCACGAGGCGGGACTTGCCCGGCCCCTCGCGATCATTCTCGGAAACGAGGCGAAGGGCATGAGCGTTCGCCTCAAGGAACTCGTTGACGATATGGTTTCGATACCTATGGACGGAGAGGTTAACTCCCTAAACGTGGCGTGCGCGGCGACGGCCATTCTCTGGCAAATCCGCTCGCGCGACGCGGCGCAGTAACTACTTCAAGGCGATAAAGGCGGCTTTGCCGTCGGCCAACGGAGCCACAAGACGGTCGCCGTTATAGGCAACCCCCGAGGAAACCATTCCCGGAACGGGATACTCGCCGACGCGCGAGCCGTCAAGACCCGAGAAACCGAGAACCTTGCGCGATGAATGCGCGCACCACATGGCTCCCGGCGCGACGCGCACCGGGGACACGACGCCGGCTACGGGGGCGCCCACGGGCATGCCATTGGCGAGCGAAAGCACGTGCAGGGTATCGCGCGCGACGACAAACGCAAGATCCCGAGAAACTGCAATCTCCCCGTACACTTCCGCGCTCCGCTCCTCGGACAGCTTTCGCTGCCACCGAACCGAGAACTCCGTGAGGTCAACGGCGGTAACGGCGCCCTTCCTGTCGCCGAACACGGCGAGGTTTCCGGCTAGCGCGACTTTCGTCGCGATAGGCTGAATGGACCCCGTTGCGACTCTCCTCTTTATCGAAAGAGAAGGAATGTCTATCTCAACGAACAAGCCGGAGCGCGAAACGACATAGAGCGAATCTCCGCGACAGGCGGGCGTCATTTCGGTTCCGTCCGGGATGGCGACGACTCCCGCGGGGGCGCCGGTGGCGGCATTAAACGCCGAAATGCCGGACCCCGTGCTTAAGAAAACCTTCCCGCCAGAGATGGCCGGCTTTCGGCCGAATAGCGCCGAGGACGACGCGTCAAGCGGCAGGGTCCAAAGCCGCGTCCCGCGCGTAGAATCGAAAACCGCAAGCGTCTTATCCCCTGCGTAAGCCGCATACGCGCCTTCGAGAACGGGGGCGCTATTAACGTTCTGGCCGTTTCCGGTATCCGCGGTCCACGTCACCTTCCCCTTCGCGTCAAGGCAATACAAGACCGCACCCTCATCGCTCACAAGGGTCTTTCCGGAATTGTCGGCAACGGCGAACATAATCTTTTTTCCCGAAACTGGAACGACGAAAGTCTCTTGAGAGGCCTCTTCGGAAACGGGCTTCGCCGACGGGGACGCCTTCGAGTCGTCCGTTTTAGCGTCGTCCGCCCTTGCCGCGTCGGTTCTCTTAAGCGCTACCGCCCTGACTATTTCCGTTCCGCCGATCATGACGAGGTCTTCCTCATGGACGGCAAAGCCTTTCTCGCTAATCGTCAGGCGCACGGTCTCGCCTTCGGAAAAAATACCGGTAAACTGTCCGCGCGACACGGGCTTGCCGTTTATCGCCACTTCCGCGGTTGCAGGCTCCGCGATGACGCGCACCACGGGAAAGGAGACAGGCACGGCGTTCGAGGACTGATCGTCTTGGGGGGGAGCAAGGTCGCGAATATCAAGCGTCGGGGCGCCCGCGAAAACGGCCTTCGTGTCCTCCGCGATCGGCGAGGGAGCCGCAAGCTCGACGACGGTTTCCCCGAGGGATTCTGCTCGAAGGACGCTCTCAAACCCCGCTTCGACGAGGAGAGAAGTCGCGTCGGGAAGGGCGTCGGTCGCGTCGACGGTCTCCGCGCGAGGCGCGACCGCGACACGCCCCGTTTCAACCGCTATCTTGGTTGTTTTGCCCTCTTCGTGGGAAACGAGAAACATCGTGCCCCGAACGCCGCAGACGAGCGTACTCGTCCGTATCACGAATGAATCGTCTCCGGAAAGCTTTCGTACCTTGCAGATAACGGTTCCGGCGCCAAGAATTAGCTCGCTCTTCGTAATGCCAGCATCCTGAGAAAGGCGAGATATGTCGAGGCTCGTTTCCGAAACGAGATGGACGCTGCCAAAATGCCCAAACTGTATTTCGCAGGTCGCGTCAGGGCCCGTCTTTACGACATCGCCCGCCGACACCGTCATTCCTACGTCGAGGGCTCTCTCGGAGTCCGGAGAAACGACCGTTACCGATCCGGTCACAAAGGTAACAAGGCCCGAAAAGGCTTCTGTAACCGCGCTATCGGCCGATTCAGACCGATCAGCCCCTGCGTCGGATTTTCTTGCGCACGATCCGCAGACGACGACTAAGGACGCGATAACCAGGAAAAAAACACCTTTGTGAAAGCCTCTCATACGATTCTCCTTCTCGGATTCTTTTTGATAGTGTAACACGTCGCCTGGGTTTTTTCCGCACTGGGGCACGTGATCATCAGTCCCTTTGCGTGATATAGTCGCCAAAAGGATTTTTTAATGATCGAACTCATACTTATTGCCCTCGGGCTCTCCATGGACGCGTTCGCTGTTTCCGTTTCCGCGGCGGCATGCTCCAAAACCCTATCAAGGCGCCATATGATTCGCGCGGCCGCAGCGTTCGGATTATTCCAATTCTTAATGCCGATCGCGGGATGGCTCGCGGGTTCTTCGTTCACCGGATTAATCTCCTCGATCGACCACTGGGTCGCGTTTTGCCTGCTCGCCCTCGTCGGAGGCAAAATGCTCGCAGGCGCGATCGCCGAGCTCAGAAGCGACCGAACTGGCGACGGATGCCCGACCGGAGAAGAAGCCGCAAAGCGCGACCTCTCAAGCAAACGGGTTACGATAGCCCTCGCTCTCGCGACAAGCATCGACGCGCTCGCCGTCGGCGTGAGCTTCTCGGTCATCGGCAGGCCCGCGATCTCGCCGGCGATCGCGATAGGCGCCATAACGTTCATCGTCTGCCTGCTCGGCTTCGCGATGGGAAGGCGCGCGGGTCAGGCGCTCGGACGCTATGCCGAAATCGCGGGAGGCGCCGTTCTCGTCGCCATCGGCGCGAAGATACTCTGCGAACATCTCGCGTGCAGCCTATAGCATCACGCGAAATGGCACCGAACCCGATGGCCGGGGGCAAGCACCCGATACGCGGGCCGCTCCGCGAGGCAGCGCGCCTCCGCGATAGGGCATCGCCCGGCGAAGGCGCATCCGGAGGATTCGGAATGAGCCCGCGCGGCCTCTCCCGAGATCGTGGCCCCGTCGGCGGCGGCGCTTGAATACAGCAGCTTCGTATACGGATGCTTCGCCTCGCGATACAAATGGCGCGCCGGGGCCTCTTCCATCATCTCTCCGCGATACATGACGCCGATACGATCGCAGAACCACCCGGAAACCTTCAAGTCATGGGCGATGAACAGCATTGAAAGACCCCGCCGCTCCCGCACGTCGAGGAGAAGATTCAGAATCTGTCCCTGTATCGACACGTCGAGGGCGGAGACGACCTCGTCGCATACAAGAATCTCGGGGTTCATGATAAGCCCGCGAGCTATGGAAATGCGCTGGCGCTGTCCGCCTGAAAAATCCGCGGGTCTCCGATCAAGGTCCTCCGCGGAAAGGCCCACTTCTTCCATGATTGCGGCGGCGCGCTCGCGCGCGACGCGCTTACCCGGCCACGAGCGCGACCACCGAAGCGCGGCCGTCAATATACCGAACACGGTCATCCGCGGGTTAAGCGAGCGCGAGGGATCCTGAAAAACGTACTTTACCCGTTCCCGATATCGGCGCAGGTCAGCCCTTCCGAGGGCTCGCACGTCGGTATTTCCGTCGTCGAAGCGTATCGAGCCTGAGTCGGCCTCGTACATGCGCACGAGAAGCCGCGCGGTCGTCGTTTTCCCGCAGCCCGACTCGCCGACGAGTCCATACGTTTCCCCTTTCCCGATCGCGAAAGAAACGTCATTGACGGCGTACACGAATTTTCCGAAGCGCGCAAAAAAACCCGCGTCGAGATTGAACCGTTTTTTGAGCCCGACCACCTCGATCGCGTTCATACTATGGCCTCCGGCTCAAGAATACAGCGATACCCACGGCCGTCTCCCTCACGTTGGGCACGGTCCTCGGCGGCACCGAGCGAAACCAATTCGGGGATCGCCGCCGCGCAGGCGGGAACGGCACGGGGGCAGCGAGGCTCGAAAGGACAGCCCGGCTCAGGGCTCGTCGGATCGGGAACGCGCCCCGGGATGGAAAGCAGCCGCCCTTCGGAGCAATGTGCGCCGAACCGCGGGGCGGCGGCCAAAAGCGCTTTGGTATACGGATGCGCGGGACTATCAAGCACCGCGCGGGCCGGTCCCTCTTCCATGACAAGCCCCCCGTACATAACCAACAGCCTGTCCGCGACGCTCGCGACAAGATCGATATTATGGCTGATAAAGACGATCGCGATTCCGCGCGCGTCCCGGATGCCTTTCAGAAGCGCCACGATCTGCGCCTGTATGGTCACGTCGAGCGCCGTCGTCGGCTCGTCGGCGATAAGGAGGTCGCAGCCCTGCGCGAGCGCGAGGGCGATGCCGATACGCTGTAGCTGACCGCCCGAAAACTGATGAGGGTAATTCGCGAGACGCCGCTCGACGTCGTCGAGACCCACGTCCTGAAGAAGCGAAGACGCGATGCGATTCGCCTCGGCGCGCGAGACGCGGGGATCCGCGTTTCTGAGCGTTTCGAAAAAGGCGCCGCCCATCGTTTGGAGGGGATCGTACGACCGTCCGGGCTCCTGAAAGATCATGCCGATTTTTTTGCCTCGATACGCACGCATATCGGCGACCGAAAGCCCGAGCAGTTCTCGACCTTCATAGAGAACCGATCCTGACACGATCGCGTGAGGGGGAAGGAGCGCGGGGATCGCGGACGTCGTCACGCTTTTCCCCGAACCGCTCTCGCCGACGATGCCGAGTATCTCGCCGCGGGACAGGCTAAACGAAATGCCCCGCGCGGCTCGCACGAAAGCCTCCGCGCCGCGGTTCGGAAGCGGAAAGGTCACGCGAAGGTCGCGCGCCTCGAGAAGGGTCGCCTTATCCATGGGAAAGCCTCCTCGCGATTCGCTTGAGAGAAAAACGGGGAAATACGGCATGATACGGGTCGAAAAAATCCCGCAGGGCGTCGCCGAGAAAATTAAAGGCGAGCGTCACGGTCAAAAGCATCCACACCGGGGAAAGCAGCCAAGGATAATTACGCAAGTTGCTCAACGTCGAGATGTCCCGCTTGATGAGCGACCCCCAGCTTACCGCCGGGTCGACGATGCCAAGCCCGAGATACGAAAGCGTCGTCTCGCTCATGATAAAGCCCGGCACGCTGAGCGCGATGCTGACGATCAAAAGGCTCGTCGTCTGCGGCATGATATGCCGAAAGATTATGACCGGCGAGGGGATTCCCTCGAGTCGCGCGTTCAGCACGAACTCCTCCCGTTTTATGGAATGCACGAGGCCGCGAATGGTCCGCGCCGAGCCCGGCCACCCGACGAGGGAGAGGATCACCGTTATCATCATGTACATTTGCCCGGAATCCATGTTCGACGACAACAGCGAGCGCAAGAATAAAATAAGATAGAGTCCCGGAATCAGCATGAAGAATTCCGAAAAACGCATGATGGACCAATCGACGGCGCCGCCGAAGAATCCCGCGCAGCCGCCGAAGGCGATGGCGAGAAAGAGGGATATCGCCGTCGCTATAAAACCGATCGTCAGGGAGATGCGGCTTCCGTGCACGATGCGCGAAAAGAGGTCGCGCCCGAGGTTGTCGGCGCCCATAAGAAACGCGGGATACTCGCCGGACGCGGTACCGAAGAGATGCCGATCCGTGGGAATGAGGCCGAACAGGCGATACGGCTCGCCCTTCGCGAAAAGCGTGACGCCGTGACCGACGTCCTTCACGAGCACGTACTTCCAGGTTACGGTGTTTACGACGCGAGCTTCGCGCGCTGAAACTCCCGAAAGGCCTAACCGGACGTTCGGGGGATGATAGGTCATCTCGGGAAACGACGACGTCGGGGAATACGGCGCGATGAACTCGGCGAAGGCCATCGCAAGATAGAGGAAGACGATCGCGACGACGGAAACGGCGGCTAACGGCCGGGTCTTGAGAAACGAGCGGAACTTCATCAATCCCTCCCGTACCGAATCCTGGGATCTACCAGGGCAAGGGCGATGTCGGCGAGCACCATGCCGATAAGCACGAGAAACGAGATAAACATGATATTCGCGAGGACGAGGTTAATGTCCTCCTGCGTGACCGCTTCGTACATAAGCCGTCCGATTCCGGGATACGAAAAGATGATCTCGAGCACGAGCGATCCCGAGAAAAGTCCGGCGAGCAGGTTGGCGCTCCCGGTAATGTAGGGATTCAGCGTGTTCCGAAACGCATGGTTGAAGAACACCCGCCGCTCGGCGATGCCGCGGGCGCGGAGACTCGTCACGTAGGGCTGACCGAGTTGGTCGAGCATCGTCGCGCGAATCATGCGCATCGTGCCGCCGACGCCGCCGAGAAAGGCCGCAAGAAGCGGAAGGAAGACGTGATGCGCGTAGCTGAAAACGAACTTTGCCGGATTATCCCGAAAGAGAAATCCCGGAAAACCGATTACCGGAAAGAGTCCGGTCGCGAACGCGAAAAGCTGGAGCAGGATGAGAAGCAGGATTCCCGGAAAGGCGTGAAGCACGAGGGCGAAAAACGTCGCGGCGAGATCGGTCATGGTGCCCGCCTTCGCGGAAAACCACACGCCGAGCGCGAAGGAAAAAACCGTTATCAGAACGAGCGACACCACGTTGAGGAGCACTGAGTTCGCCATGCGCGACCCTATCAGGAAAAGCACCGGCGCGCGATGGATAAGGCTAACGCCGAGATCCCCGTGAGCGACGCGGCCTATCCACTTGAAATACTGCTCGTAAAACGGCCGGTCGAGCCCGAGGGCCGCGCGCGAGGCCGCGATCTGCTCCGCGTCGAGCGCCTTGTCGCCGCTGGCCGCGTTCCGCTCGCTCGACATCAACTGCTGGATCACGAGCTGATCGACGATATCTCCCGGGGCCAATTCCATGAGACCGAACACGGCGAAGCCCAGCAAAAAAAGAAGCGCGAGCATCGTGAGAAACCGGCCGACAACGAACGACAAAAGCGGAAAGCGCCGCTTCGCCGCGCGCGCGGGCGATGATACGGCGCGGATGAACGACTCAACGGTATCCCTTATCATGGCGCTACCCCCGTATTTTCCAGAAACACATGATCGATACGCGCGCCGCCGATATTGTCATAGTAAACGTTCGCGAGGCTCCACCGATTTTGAATCGCGAAAAAACTTCGGGGACGCACGAGATAGACGAGGGGGCATTGCTCGAGGAGCAACCGCTGGAACTCGTCCCAAATAGCCCGCGAGCGCGCGAGATCTATCGTATACTTCCCCTCGTTGTAAAGATAATCGATGCGGGCCTCCCACTCGGTCGCGGGCTTTTCCTGCAAGGGATACCACAAATGAAGGTTTCCGTTGGACGGCCACACGTTCGAGCCCTGCGTCGGCCAATAATTCGAGCCAAGGCCGATGATGATCGTCTGCCAGTCATAGGTTGAGGTGAGCTGCTCGACCATCTTCTGAAAATCCACGGAACGCAGACGGACGGAGATTCCGACGCGCGCGCACTCGTCCGAAATGATCGACGCGATGTCGTTCGAGATCGCGTTGTCCGCGGGCATCGTAAGGTCAAACGTCACCGCGCGGCCCAGCACGTCGCGCATCGTCCCCTCCGCGTCTCGCTCCATGCCAATCGACGACAAAAGCGCCACCGCGCGCGCGGGGTCGTAGAGGTATTCGAGCCGAATGGCGGGATCGTAAAACGGGTTTGCCTCCGCGAAGAACGTCAGCATCGGCTCGGCGAGACCGCGATATACCTGGGAAATCACGCGGTCGCGGTTGAGCAGGCAGCTCATCGCCTGGCGAAACTCCTTCTTCGTGAACCATTCGTACTGAGGCGTTCCGGAGTTTTTGGGGTTCTGGTTAAAGCTCCACAGCGAAGCGCCGAGCGCTCCGTCCGCGCCGAACACGGTGTAGTCGGGATTCTCGCGATTCACCAGCTCCTCGAGATCCTCGGGCCTCAACGAGTAGGAATCCTGCTTTCCCTGCAAGAAGAGAAGGTATCGCGTGTTGTCCTCAGATACAATCTGAACGACTTTCTCGTCCGGATACGGAATCGAAACCCCCGCGGCGTCGCGCTGCCAATACGCGGGATTTCGCTTGAAAACAAGACGCTGTCCCGGGACGTACTCGACCAAAAACCACATACCCATCGAGGGGATCGTCTTGGGATCGGCCGCGACGCTGAAAAGCGCGAGCACACTTTGCGCGCCCCCCGCCTTCTTCGCCGGCTCGAAAATAAAACGCGGGCCGAAGTCGCGAGTCGTCGCAAGAAGGGGATTCGCGTCGACGCGAGGAAAGTCGAACGCGAACCTGAGCTCGTCGATCTTTCGTATGGTTATCCGCCGCTCACTTCCGTCCTTCATCGTCACGAACTGAGCGTTGTACGCGGAACTCCTGAACTCGGGGTCGCCTTCGATTTCGTCATACCAAAAGATCACGTCGTCCGAGGTTACCTTGACCTTTCTGTTCGAGTCCGGAAACGACCACCAGAGGTCGTCTCGAAGGGTATAGACGACCGACAGCGTCTCATTCTCCTCGTCGACGAGTATTTCGGCCGAGGCGCAGTTCGGCACGAACTCGCGTTTGACGTAGTCATAATCGAGGAGGGAATCCTGCATGTGGGCTACGATGGCGGCGGTCGCCCCATCACGCTCGGCGACGAGCAGGTTGAAACTCTTCGGGTCGGCGTCGACCGAGGCTCGCCACGTCCCGCCGCGCACGCCCGCTATCGGGGCCTCTCCGCGCCAGGGCTTTCGCGCGGTCTTCGAAAGCAGCTCGTTTTCGCCCGACGCGATCAAGGCCTCGATTTCGGCGAGCGTCAGCTCCTCGGTTTTGGCGCACGAGACGAGCGACGAGAGCACGACGAGCGCGGCTATGGCCGCTATTGCGCTCATCGCGGAGGAAGCCCTGTTGCGGAATAAACAAAAGGCCGATGATTGTTCCATACTCGCCCGATTTTACTACAGATACCGATCATCCGCCATCGTTTCAGACGGAAGCGGCGCGGTCACCGGCGCTTAAAGCAGACGTCGACCTCGAACGGACCCGAAGTCGTCGTGAAGGGGATCGCGATTACGGGCATGGCTTTGGGCCAGGCGATCTCGTGGTTCTCACCGCGCACGACGACGGGTGGGGAGATGTCGATGGTAGCGCTCTTTATTTCCGACGAAGCGTTTCCCGCGATTATATTCGTCATTTCGCCGATCATCTCGTAGACGGTTTCAAGGCGGTCTTCCTCGCCCTTGGTGACGATCCCGGATTTCTGGAGCATCTTGTCGCCGAGCAGTCTTGGCAGGCGAAAGCCGACCAGGCCTTGATAGTCTCCCGTCAGGCCAAGAAGCCCCGAAATCTCCCAGCGGTGTTTTAACTCACCCTCGAGCACGTACGGGGTCCCCGGCTGGGCATCGAGGGCGAACATGTTCTGAAAGAGGTTTATCGTCGCGGTTAAAAAAGGATTGATGATCGTTACGTCCATTCGGCTCGCTCCTGTAGTCTCAAGTATAGCCCAGTTTAACGCATTCCGTGGAAGTTTGCCCGCGGTTTCGGTCGGGATACACGAATAAGACGCGTTCCGGGGGCGAGTCCGGCTCAAACCGGAACTCCTCGTACTCGGTTCGCGCATACGCGACTCTCCGCGAGGGCGCGCGTCCGCCGTCGTCGGGTGCAAGGAAGCCGCGCGCGACGAGCGCCTCGTCGTGCGCGTCCCGCGAATAGCGCCGCGTCATCCAGCCGGGGATGGCCCCGGGTTTCCCTTGCGAAAAGAAATCGTACTTAAGCCATTCAAGGGCGACTTCGCGCTCTCCCGCCGAACGCGGCGAGCCGCCAAAATCCGCGCGGATGAAATCCGCCAGGCATTCGTACCAGGTCGCGGGCCTACGCGGCGCCTGCACGTCCCCGTCGCCTAACCACGAACGCGCGAAGGCCGCGAGCTCCCCGATGAGGCCGAAAGCCGAAACGTCGCGCGTCAAAAAAAGAAGCACGTTCCGCGCAAGCGCCGCGTTATAGAGGGTATCAACCAATCGATCGATGTCGTGCAGCTCCGAGAGTTCGGCAAATGAAAGTTCCGGCGTCGCGAGCACTTCGTACGGCGGGTACTCGCTCCAGACGTAGCCCGGCATCCCGCGCGCGAGCTTCTCCATCGGGGCGCCCGGCAACACTTTCAGAAACCCGAGCTGGAGCATCCCCGCGCGCAAGGCCCACGCGAAGTCGAACGACTCGCCAAAGCGGGCGAAGCCCTCGGCGGGAAGCCCCGCGATAAGATCGACGTGCGTATGAACCCCTGAGGGAATCCGCCTGACGTTCCGCGCGAGGACCTCGGGGTCCGACCGTCGTCCCACGAGCCGGAGCGTCTCGGCATTCGTGCTCTGAATGCCGATCTCGAGCTGTACCGCGCCCGCCGGCATCGAATCCAGTACGGCAAAAGCCTCGTCCGCAATCTGCTCGGCCGATACCTCGAAGTGAAAAGTCGTAATCCCGTTGTGATGATCCCGAATGTGCTTCCATATCGCGAGGTAGCGCGCGGGCTCGAGGTTGAATGTCCGGTCCACGAATTTCACGAGCGGAAACCGGTTTTCCAAAAACCAATCGAGGTCGGAAAGCACCCGTCCGAGGGGAAGATACCGCACGCGCGGGTCGTTGGCGGAAAGGCAGTACGCGCACGAGAACGGACACCCCCGGCTCGACTCGTAGTACGCGATACCGGTCGCGTCTCCGGCAACCCTCGCCTCCCCGGCCTCGAGCGAGCCCGCCGAATCCGCGCCGTACGGAAAGGGAATGTCGCCAAGGTCTTCGATAGGTCGTCGCGCTCCGCCATGACCGGCCCGCGTCCGAGTCCCCGCGACTAAGGGCACGCGATCGCGAAGCGGAGTCGCGCCTGTTAGCTCATCGACGAACTCGGCAAAGCTCGCCTCGCCCTCGCCTTCGAACACGACGTCAAGGGCGCCGTTCTCGGCAAGGTCGCGCTCCGAGGTCCAGGACACTTCGGGTCCGCCCGCGCCCAGTATCATCGAAGGGAAGAGGGCTCGAAGGTCGCTCGCGACGCGCGTGACGGTGTCGCGGTTCCAGATATACGTCGAGAAAAGAACGACGTCCGCGCGTCTCTCCGCGACCGCCCGCACGATGGCAGCGACGGGCTGGTTGACGTTCCATTCCCCCGTCTCGACGACGACGCGTCCCTCCCGCACCGCCGGGCACCGCGCGCGCGCGTATTCCCGCAAGAGCCTGATCGCGAGGTTTTTCTGCACGTATTTCGCGTTGATGCCGACAAGAAGGACTTTCACGAACACGATGATACCATAAAGGCCAAACGAGAAGGAAGGCAAAGGCCGAGGCACAAAGCGGGAAGCGACGCGCGCGGGCCCGCCTCACAGCCGTTCGAAGAAAGGGCCACGCGGGGCGAGGGGGGGGGTCAATTGCGACGTGAAAACTGCTGCACCATGAGATTGTGTGTATTCCAGTGCGTCATATGCGCAAGGAGGCTTTCCACGCTACAACGGTACCGTTGATACAATATTTTTCCCGAACGGTATTCCTTTTCACGTTTTCTTACATGACCCAAACAGCGTGTGATGTTTTGTCTTCTTATTCGAACTAACGAAGGCCATATTCGGACTCCCAAAAAGGGAAGTCCATGAAGGGAAGTGTTTATCAATGTTACGCGAGCTTTTGGCTTAATGTGCAATTCCATGTCCAAAAAGCGGGTTATTTCCGGAACAAGCGCTTTGAGAATTTTTTTATCATCCGAGAAAAGGCAAAAATCATCCATGTACCGGAGATAAGCCTCTATCCCAAGACGATCTTTGATGTAGTGGTCGAATACATCAAGATAGACATTTGCCCAGAACTGGCT
>CAYSEA010000007.1:23731-69382 GCA_964429975.1 uncultured Treponema sp. | reverse complement strand
AGAAGGACCTTGGCATGATCGCCATGAGCTACGGCTACGTGTACGTCGCGCGCGTTTCGATGGGCGCGAACATGAACCAGGTCATCAAGGCCTTCCGCGAGGCGGAGAGCTACGACGGCCCGTCGCTCATCATCGCGTACAGCCACTGTATCAACCACGGTATCGACATGGAATACGGCATGACCAATCAGAAGGAAGCGGTTACCTGCGGACTCTGGCCCCTCTACCGCTATGACCCACGCCTTACCGCCGAGGGAAAGAATCCCTTCCAGCTCGACAGCAAGGAAGGCGACTATAAACTCGCCGACTTTATGTACAAGGAAGTGCGCTTCAAGAGCCTCAAGGCGGCTGATCCCGCTCGTGCTGACGCGCTCCTGAAAAAGGCCGAGGAAAAGACAAAACGCCAGTGGCAGGAATACAAGTACCTGTCCGAGCGGCCTTTCTAAGGGCTTTTTGAATATCGCGGCCTCTCGGTCGCTAAAGCCTTCCGGCAATCGTGCCGGAAGGCTTTTTTTTAAGCCGTGCCGACAAACCCTTTACGCCACAGGACAGATGGACTATCGTTATCGACAAGGAGACCTGTTTCATGAAAGCACAGTTCATCCGTACCTTGGGCGCGGCGGTACTTGCCGCCGTCATCCCGGTTTCGTGCGCCGAGACGGCCGTCCAGTCCGGCACGATTACGATACGCGCAGCTGACGGCGTCCCGGTAACCGTCGACGTCTTCGCCCCGCATCCTGCGAAAGCGACGTTCATCGTGTTATGCCACCGGGCAAACTGGAGCAGGGGCGAATACACCGAATTGGCGCCCTGGCTCAACGATCTCGGTTACAACTGCATAGCCGTCGACCAGCGCTCCGGAGGCAAGATAAACGGCGTCGACAACAAAACGCTTCTCGAGGCGCTCAAGCGCGGAAAGGATACGGGCTACCCCTCGGCCGAAACCGATATCCTCGCATCGCTCGGGAAATAAATCATCCCTTGTTCGTTCCAGTAAAAAGAACCAAGGGAACGATACGCTCTTCTTCCGTTAACCCCGCATGATGCGACGGAAAATCGAACGAGTGGTCGTTACGCGGGGCATACTGTTTGAGCGCGCGGGCGCCGGTCGCCACGGCGAGATAGTCCCCGATAAAATCCACGGTCTTCGCGTGCGCGTTCGCCAGTGGCCCGAAAGGCTCCTCGCGGAGCATATCCGCGCGAGAGAGAAGGCGGAAATCCGCGCCGAACTCGCGGAGAAAGATACGCTCGAACTCGGCGTGTCGCTCGGCACGCACGAAAAACATCACCGCGCGCGCCTCGAGAAACGGCGGCACCACGAGGCATTCCGCGAGTCCCTCTATCGCGCCGATGTCCACGTATTGATTAACGTCGGCGTGTCCATGATCCGCCAAGACCACTAAAAGGTCCCGCGGCGACAGTGCGCGGGACAGCGCTTCCACGCGATCGTTGATGTCCCTGACGCGGGAGCGCGCATCTGGCGAATCGGGTCCCGCGCGATGAAGGGCATAATCGGGTTCCGGCCAGTAGCCAAGCGTGTAACTGCTATTGGTGGCCGCGGATCCGGCGCACTCGAGTACGGCGGCGCACCAATCCTCCAGCGTTTTCGCCTCGACGTGACGCACATGGCTTCCCGGCATCGAGATGCCGGGCGGCGATACGAACGCGACGCTCGCTCGCGACGGGTCAATAGCGTCGAGTATCGGGCGATACTCGAGAATCTTCCAGGGATCGAAATAGAAAAGGACTGATTCTTTCGTAAGGCTGTCCACGCGCGGAAAGACGTCGACGGACCGTCCCGCCTCGCGAAAGTGAAGGGACCATCCGAGCCAACCGTGCTCCGCGGGCGCGAGCCCGGAATAGAGGCTGTTCATGGCGGCAGCGGTCGTCGGCGGAAAGACGGAATCGATCTTCGCGGCGAGGTGACGCCGTAAAAAGGCATCCTCCGGCGCGTAACGCTCCAGTTGCGCGACGCCAAGGCCGTCAAACGCGAGCAGGATAACCCGGCTCGGGCAAAGCGCGAGCGCGTCGTCGAGTTCCGGCACGGACGCCGGGCGCGCGCGCGAAAGCGTCTCAACCCCGAAGTATCGCGCGATAGCGGCCGAAACCGCGACGAGAGACCGGGAATAGTCCGGGAATCGGTTCATGGAAGGTAAGGTACGCGTCTGATGCAAATAGTGTCAAGCACGACCAAGAAGGTCGCGAATAACATAGCCGGCAATCATCAAGCCCGCAACCGAAGGCATAAAAGGAACACTTCCTGGCGGATCCTTCTTTCGTGACAGCGCGTCCTCCGAAACCGGCGACGATTCGAAAACACGCGGCTCCTCGCGCGAGAATAATACCGGAACGTCTTTTATACCGAGGGCCTTCAACTCGCGTCTCATGACGCGCGCAAGCGGGCATACGCTTGTCTTTGAAATTTTTCCTATTTCGAACCGAAAGGGATCGATCTTGTTTCCCGTGCCCATCGAACTTATGACAGGAACGCTTGCCTCGCGCGCGGCGCGAATAATTGCGATTTTCGCGATAACGGTGTCGACGCAGTCAATGGCATACGAGAACTCCCGAATATTCATAGCGTCTATCGTTTCGGGCGAGACAAACGCGCGAATGGCCGTTACCTCCGCGCGAGGATTAATATCAAGCGCGCGCTCGCGCATGACATCGACCTTTGCGCGCCCGAGCGTGCTGTGTAGCGCGATAAGCTGCCGGTTCAAATTTGTCTCTTCGACTACGTCGGAGTCGACAAACGCGAGCTTTCCGATTCCGGCTCTCGCGAGCGCCTCGGCCACGAAGGACCCGACGCCACCAATACCAAACACGATGACCGAAGAACGCGCGAGCAGCATAGAAGACGCTGGCCCGAGAATGCGTTCGCTTCTCTCAAATTGCGATCCCGCCATTTGCCTCATTCTCCGATAATCTTAACGAGAACGCGCTTGCGCCGACCACCGTCGAACTCGCCGTAGAAAATCTGCTCCCATGGACCAAAATGCAGCTGTCCTTCGGTAATGGCGACGACGACCTCGCGGCCCATAATCTGCCGCTTCATGTGCGCATCCGCGTTCGTTTCCCCGACATTATGCCCATACGATGATACAGGCTCATGTGGGGCGAGCTTCTCGAGCCAAACGTCGAAATCCCGATGGAGACCGGACTCGTCGTCGTTTATAAAAACCGATGCGGTAATATGCATCGCGTTCACGAGACAGAGCCCTTCGATAACGCCTGATTCCCGAACGAGAGCATCGATTTGAGGCGTAATATTGATAAACTCCCGAGAATCCTTCGTATTAAACCAGAGCTCTTTCGTTAAATGTTTCATTTCTCCAAATCCTCCTAATTATTTATAATATAAAGATTTACTAAAGGTAAAATATTTTTTTTCTTGACTGAACGCCCCGTTGGTCGATATTGTAATGACGGAGGATCTATGAGCCAAGAATTCAAACCAATTGACGCGCGCCACTGCTATACTTGCATACAGTGGGACGGACAGCGCACCTGGTACGCAGATAAAAAAGTCGTAAAGGTTGACGAGAAGAAGGAAGGCCAGTGTCGGGTCTTTCACAAAAAGGTGAAAGCCGACTTTCAATGCGAGCACTTCTTTCCCATCCGATAGCCTTCAAGCCAAAGCGCATAGTGCGCGGCAGCCTCAACGAGACCAGATACCAGAGGTATCGAAATGGTATCGCTGCGGCCTGCGTAGCGTAAAGCGCTAACCGGCACAAGCCTCGTGGAGGTACTGCTTACAAGCAGGCCGACCGCGAGCGACTCGACTTCCGCGAGCGGCAAGGGCCGCTCGCGGATTTTTTTACCCGCTTCCTCGCACATACTCATGAATGTCCTTCTCGTTATTCCGGCGAGGACATCCCGCGCGGGCGGTGTGTATAGTACGTCAGGGTCCCCAGTAAATGCGTAAAACACGTTCGTCCGCGTTCCCTCCGTAATCTCACCCCGATGATTCACCAGTAACGCATCATAACAATCGAACGATGAGGCTGTTCTATACGCCACGGTTGAAAGAAGCATAGAGAGGCTTTTTGCCTGAGGAAAATGTCGTTCGCCCGAAAACGCAAGACAGGCAACCCCGTCGAGTTCTGATCCCGCGGGCGGATATATGGGGGGGAGGGAAAACGCAAACCAATCGGCGAAGCGCCCATCTCTGCCGATAACCAGTATCTTAACATTATTGTCTTCGAGGCCATTCGCAAGAACGAGCCGCTCGAGCGCATCGATTACGACAGCCTCGGTAAAGTCGACCGCGATACCGAGAATACGCGCGGATTCTATCAGTCGTTCCGCATGAAACTCGGGAAAATGCAAAACGCCGCCCCGAACCTTAAGCGTCTCGTAACAGCCATATCCATACGTCGCGTCCGTGTCGTCGAGCGAAAACACGGCCGCGCCGTCATCTGCCAATTCTCCGTTTCGGATAATCATGCTAGCACGATACGCGACGAAGGGGAAAGATGCAAGATAATCATAAGACCAATGACGTTACGAGAAATGCGCTCAGCCACAGACGGCGATGCACAGGCTGGCGTCGGGAGCCCACGCCTTCCCCGAAAAATCCCCGAAAAAGCGAACGTCCTTAAATCCCGCGCCCGACAGATACTCATCGAATTGGCTCTTTCTCACGGGATACAGCTCGACGGTATTCTTGATTTCCGTATCCATCTCCGGATCCGAAAGTATCGTGTCAAAATCGATGAGCCCGTTTTGTTTCGGAAGCGAATAGAGCCTCGTGAGGCTTACCTCGCCGCGCTCCACGGTCGGAAGGCCGCGCGCGTGCGTATCGAGAATGCGATCATAGTTCATCGTTTGAAACACGAAAACGCCGTCGGTTTCGAGAAGCTCGCGAATCGATGACAGGATAGCGACGAGAGACTCGGACCCGCGCGCGTGCGCCAGCGTATTTCCGAGGCACGTAATGAAACTAAATTCGTCCTGAGGGAAATACGTCCTCAACATATTCATATCGCCCTCGATAATGTCCACTTTTTTTACCTCTCCGGGCAGAACTTTTTTTGCCGCAAGCGAAAGGAGAGACGTGTCCATATCAAGCCCGACGACGCGGTCAAATCGATCGGTAAAGGAGGATAGTACCGATCCCGTTCCGCACCCAATATCTAGAAATGCGTGGCGCGGAACGGGCTCTTTTCCGGCGCGAACGAGTGCGTTTCCAGCGGGTCCGGGATGCAACGCATGGTTTAAAAACGAAAACTGCTCTTCGTCGAACGGAAACAGCAGGTCATACCACGGGGCGATACTTGAATAAAACGGCATAGCGTCCTCCTTATATCACGAGCGGCATGCGATGGCCGCTACAACTTCCTGCTATCATAGGCCCAATGAAGCAACGCCTGCCGTTGCCGACGTCGACAGGATAAGTCCCCCGGCGAGCAGTGCGCCGTAAGCTGGGCGACGTGCCGAGCCATGGCTTTCCACCGGCGAATTTGACGCTCGTCGTCGAGGCAACGCCTGCCCCGATAGTACCGACAGTACCATTGAAACCAACCGCGCGGGTCATCGGAAAATATCCAACCCTTCGAGCGCCAATACCACAGAGGCTTAGACGCGTTTATTAAAAAATAATTCAACTCGGGGAGAGCTTTCTCATGGCTCAGCTTTGCGTTAACGAACCAGTCTTCGGGAAACTCCTCTCGGCAATCCGTCATATACTTCCCGCCGAACACGCCGAGCTCAAGCATTTCCTTAGGGGTTAAGTCAGGAACGAAGCCGGCATGAAAGCCCACCCCCTCCTCTTCCACGAGCTCATAGCGATATCCCCGTTGCATCAAGTCGTTCACGACGATGATTTCGCCTTTCATGTCCGCCTCTCTTTGGATAATGATTACGCACGGGCGAGGCGCCGTCAATACTCAAGGCATTACCCTTTGCCATTCCCGCAAATTTCTGGCATTCTATCTACATCAGCCATGCAAGACAGATGCTATCGATGCTTTCGCCCCCAAAGTAATTGCTTTTGCTCAAGAATCACACCAATCGACACAGGCGTTAAGTTCGTGTTCCTTATCCACCCCAAAGAAGCGTACCGGCAAAAAACCGGAACCGGTCGCCTCGCGGCCCTCTCCCTTTCCGATGCGGAACTCATAATCGGCATAGATTTTACCGACAACCAACGGGTAAACGAGCTAATAAGCGGAAGGGACGGAAACGAAGGATACGGAGAAGGCGCGGGATATTATCCGGTCGTACTGTATCCCGCCGAAAATTCTCTTTCGGCGGATTCCACGGCCTTGCGCGAGTCGCTCGGCGAGCGGCGGCTTCTCGTGCTGATAGTTGACGCTACATGGTTTTTTGCGCGCAAAATGCTTAAGGCAAGCGCTAATTTGGCCGGGCTTCCAACGCTTTCGTTCAGCGCGGCCTATCGTTCGGTTTTCGAAATCAAGCGTCAACCCGCGCCAGAATGCCTCTCGACCATCGAATCGGCGCACTACCTAATTAGCGAGCTCAAGGCCGCGGGCATCGCAAACCCCTTAGCCGACGAGTCGCGCCTCATGCGTATCTTTCGCGAAATGGTTCACTACCAACTCGATCGCGAGCAAGAACGACATGAGGCGGAGGCCATGGACCTCTACCCGGAATTATTCGATCGTTAAAACCGAAAGATATCGTGAAAGCTCGTCTCGCGCGTCGGCAAGGGCCTTGCGCGCTCCGTCAATTTGCCCGACAAGCGACTCGATCTCGGCGTCGAGAACCCCCATTTTTCTGAGATACTCTTTGCCCTGTTGCGTCTCGCTTCCCGTCGCCTCGAGATTCAGCCGTATCCTGTCCTGCTCCGCGATTCTATCCTTACGGCGCTCTTCGACGCGAGCAAGCTCGGTTTGCCTCGTATCGACGCTCTTACGAAAGCTAATTGCCTTTTCGAGCGCGGTACGTACCTTGGTCGGGATTTCCCCGGAAGTAGAATAGTACACCAACGATTCAAGCTTTTGCTGCGTAAGGACGATCGACTCGCTTATCGGGCTTTGTTCTTTCACCGAAAAGGTAATCTCGCCGGCGGCGGGAAGTTTCGCGGCAAACCGGTACGCAGAGTCGGTTTTCTCCTCGAATTTCGAAGGAGACGACAGTGTCGCCCCATACGTAATAGGATGCTCGATGAGCATACGCCTATCCCGCGACGACGCGTTTTTGAGCGTATAGTCGAGGTGATGCGTCAGCGTTCGCCGAATCGTCATCACGCCTTTCGTCACCGACACGCCGACCGTATCCTGAGAACGATTAGCCGTCACCGCCCCGGTTACGGACAGATCCTCGCCATAGGCTATTATGCGCTTTTCGCGCTCGGGAAAAAACTCAACCAAGGCATCGCCGGCATAGCTCGCATCCTCGAAAACGGTGATCGGACCGGCGGGAAGCTTCATGCCGGTCGTGTTCTCTAAAACGGCGCACAGCATGGGATGCGTAAGCCCGCCGGAAATGGCTTTTTGCCCGGAGAATACCGACACGCGCTCGGCGGCGACGTTCGCTTCGACAAGAGGAATCATGGCCCCATGCTGCCGGGACAGCGACACGGGCTTCTTGACCGTAAACAGAAATTGGTCGCCGGCAGAACGCACGGTCGCGGTCTCAACGGTACCCTGCGCGAGGGACGCGCCCGCTACCGAAGAGGGCGCCGCGTCGTTCATGGCGCGGGCGGATGGGGCCGGGGCCCGTTTTGCCTTAAACTCAAACGCTTCGGACTGTGATTCGGCCAGGGCGTAAGAATCTTCTTCTTCAACGTCGCCGAATCCCGAATCATACGTTTCCGCGGCCGCTACGCCGGCGATGGAAAGGGGAATCGTTGGTCTGGATAAATAAAGCGGAGGATACAAGTTCTGAATAAACGAAACGGGACGACCGGTGACCAAAGTAAGTTCCACGTTTTTCCAATCAATATCTCCCGCGTTGTCGATAATAGCCCAACCTTGCAGAAGAGGCGTTTTGCCGGTTAGGTCCAAGCGATAGGAAACCTTCCAAACAGGGGCGGGAATTACGTATCCGAGTGTAGCCGTGCGACTACCGGTGCCGGGAAGATTCACCGAAAGCGTTCTTGTTTCACGGGCGCGCTCGGTAAGCAATAAATCAAGCGCGCGCGAAAAATCACGAGCGATCGCCGGATCGACAAACGAAAGGGAAACGATCTCGGCCACGTTAACCGCCCTGAGCCCAGACGGCGTAAATAGCGTCAGGTATGACGATAGAGCGGCGGTACCGTCGGCGGTATCGGGTTCAAATCGCGACTCCACGCCGACGATTCTGCCCGAAATTTCATCGGGTACGGATAGGCGCACCTCGGAACCGCGAAGGCCGAGCAATATGTCCGAAAGACCAGGGTTACCGGAAAGGTCCACGGCAAGGCTTTTCAGCGTCTTTACGAGAGTATCGTCCGAGGCATACGTCACCGAGGGATTTGATGAACCAGGATCATTGATGATCAGGGACTTGAGAACATCGTTAACCGCCGGCGCGTCAAAAGGAAGCAGCGCGCGATAATCGCCCGCGATGATGCCGGAATGCTCAAAATAGCCAACCCCGGAGGAAAAAAGCGCAATTCTCGTTACAGGAAGCTCCTCTGCGGCGTAAATAGCGCCTGCCGGTGCGAGAATTCCATAAAAAACGCAGAAAGCAAGAGCCTTTACGCAAAAAGAGCGCATAGCCTTCGTCATGTGTTCCTCCTCGAAAATTCGCGAACTTTATCCATATAGAGATCCGGCGCGTAGAAATACGCGCCAATATGCGGTGCCTCTGGTACAACAACGCATTCATTACCCGGTTTCATGCCGTTATTCAGAAGTGTCCGAACCGAACCGATTGGCACAAGCACATCCCTCGCGCCGTGAAAGAAACAAACGGGAAGGCGAACGCGGCGCGCGGCAACATCCGGTCGCATGGCCCCAAACCATACCCCGCTGAAAACCTTACTCGCGACGCTTGCCCCTCGCACGATCGAAACCGCGAGAAAACGGCTCTTTACTGCTTCTACGAGGACTCGCGTCATGGCGTCCGTATACGACGCAAAACTTGAGTCAGAGACGATAAACCGAACGGCGGGATGCACGCGCTTCGCCTTTCCGGCGTAGAGAAGCGCGGTGCCCCCTCCCATTGATATTCCATGAACAACAATGGTTGAACTGCCTTCTCGGACGGCAAGCCATTCAATCCATAGAGCGAGATCATCTGCCTCGCGAACGCCCATCGTTCGCTTCGTACCCTCGCTCTCCCCATGGGCACGCTGATCCATCGCAAAAACTACCCAACCTTCTCGATGATATTCCTCAGCGAGATAACCCAACCCCGCTGCCGAATCCATGAATCCGTGAACGAGCACGACCGCGCGACCTTGAACCGTCCGATTTTCTTTGCCGGGATTACCCTGATCTTCAGGCATCCATATATACCCGCTCAGACGGAGCCCGTCACGGGAGAGAATCTCGTGTCGGAAGATTTCCCCCGCCTCGCGTCGTGCGTACCATCGCGCCTTAGCGGCTTCCAACGGTTCCATAATCGAGAGGTCTTTTGTATGCGCATACATCGCGCTCGCGCGCTCCGCGTCGCGCATTTCCGAGGTTTCAAGCGCCGCGTTATTCGTCGTCAGCATGGAAAGATAGAGAACCGTGCCCGACGCAAGTGAAAAAACGCACCACCCGATGACGGCAAGGCTGAGAAGGGCGCACGCGCTGTACAGAATCGTCATGGCTGTCATTTTGTTTATCCTTATGGCGAGAATATACCGGACCGGCGTCTGTATCAATCCAGTCATTGATGCGTTCTCTTTTTAGAACAATCGTGGTACCCTATCGACATGGTATCGGATCCGCGTTCAGAGCGCGAAAGTATCCAATAGAAAGGAGCTAGCAATGTATCTCGACAGTAGCTATATAATGATTATACTCCCTGCGTTTTTATTATCGGTAATCGCTCAAATATGGGTGAAAACGGCGTTCTCTAAATACTCCAAAATTCAGAGTAGACGCGGGATAAGCGGGGCAGAGGCGGCGCGCATCATATTACGCGCTAATGGCGTATCGAACGTTGGAATCGAGGCGATTTCCGGAAGCCTTTCCGACAACTATAACCCATCAACCCACGTACTTTCCCTTTCTGAGCCAGTTTTCGGAAAAACTTCCTTATCGGCCATTGGCGTCGCGGCGCATGAGGCGGGGCACGCTCTCCAGCACGCGCGCGGATACGCGCCGCTCAGACTCAGAAGCACACTCGTTCCGATCGCCGGAATCGGCTCATCGTTTGGGCCATATGTGGCGATAGCCGGTATTTTCTTCGGTATTCCGATTCTTGTTGATGTTGGGATCATCCTATTCTCCGCGGCGGTCGCGTTTTATCTCATCACCCTCCCCGTAGAGTTTAACGCGTCAGGAAGGGCCGTAGAGGCGCTTCGTTCCAACGCGATCCTCACCGAGGATGAATTAACCGGCGTTAAACGCGTGCTTTCTGCGGCGGCCATGACATACGTTGCGTCGACGCTGAGCGCGATAGCAAGTTTACTTCGCCTCATTTTGCTTCGGGGAAGAAGGCGTTAGATATTCGGGCGGAATCATGCTATACTCGTCGGAATGACGACGCAAGAAACCGCCAGCGCGCTTATTGACGGTCTTTCCTCGGTAATTCGGGGAAAGCGCGAGCGATTGGAATTATTTACCGCCGCGTATCTATCGGGCGGACACGTACTCCTCGAGGACGTGCCTGGAATCGGAAAAACGACGCTCGCGAAGGCCCTTGCGCGCCTCGTAGGAATGCGAATCTCGAAAGCGAGGAAAGCGCTAACCCCCGTATCGTTTCGTCGCATACAATTCACTCCCGATCTATTGCCCTATGACATCACCGGTGTCGACGTATTCAACCCGAAGGATCGTCGATTTGATTTCGTGCCTGGCCCGATCTTCAGCGACATCCTTCTCGCCGACGAAATTAACCGCACGACGCCAAAGGTTCAATCCGCGTTGCTCGAGGTCATGGCCGAGCGGCAGGTTTCGGTCGGCGGAACGACGAGATCCGTAAGCGACGTCTTTTTCGTCGTCGCTACCCAGAACCCCGTCGAGACAGAGGGAACCTACCCGCTTCCCGCCGCGCAACTCGATCGTTTCATGCTTCGCCTTTCGCTTGGTTACCCCGAACCCGCTGACGAAATCGATATTCTTCGCGACGATCCCTCAAATGCGCTTTTACCGAAACTCTTGCCCGTCGTATCGGTTGACGACGTTCGTGCGTCCCGGCTTGAACAAGAAGGGGTGTTCTGCCATCCCTCTCTTGAACGCGCAATAGTAGAAATCGCTGGGGCCACGCGCTCGCATCCATCCCTCAAGCTCGGGCTTTCGCCTCGTGGGTCCCTTCAGCTTCTTCATGCGGCACGTTGTCTCGCCCTCGTTCGCGGCCGAGGATGGGTCTCTGACACCGACATTCTCGACCTTTCGGGGCCAGTCATCGCGCATCGCCTTGTCGCGCGGGAGCGTTCCCTCAGTATTGACGAACTCGTACTGAGAATAGCCTCCGATACGCTACGTTCAATAGATCGTAAAGCGGAGAGCTTGGAGGATGCCTCGCGCGATGCGTCTCGATAAGCCAAGGTTGCGCGTCCGCCTTATGCCCTCCGGTTTCGGTTTTGCCGCCCTCGCCTTAGCCATGCTTCTAGTAACGCTCGGAATACGCAGAGGAGAGCTCTCGGCAACTATCGCCGGCTCCGCGCTTATCGTCTATTTTGCATTTTCCCTCATCTCTCTTTTTCTTTCGGCGCTGCTTTATGCGGGACATACCTTTCGCGTCTCATGGACAGAAGATCATTTTTTCTCAGTTTCCATTGTCTCATCGATAATCAGCGATACAAAACAGGATGCCACGCTCATTGCATCGCTTCGGCATGCGCTAACAACGGCGGAAATCGCCATCGAGTATTCTACCGACCCCCTCTCAACGGTGGGAAAAAAACTTTCGGTCTCCATACCAGTACGGGCCAGCGCAGAATTACATGATCCGGGACCGCTCCCTCGGGGGAGTTTCATACCAACGGCAGCACGCGTCTGCCTTGTAGACTTCGCCGCCTTTCTTTCGCTCTCTTGGCGCATAGACTCCGCGATTTCCCTCGATCGTCTTATCGTCCGACCAATCCCACAACTCTGCCGCTTTCCGGTTCTTCCTGCGGGAAAAACCGGAACCACGACGGGAAAGAGCGCGAGGAGCCGTTCTGAGGAACTCCACGAAACACGACAATACCTTCCAGGAGACGATCCAAGACGGGTAAATTGGAAGGTATACGCGCATTCAGGCGAGCTTTCTGTTCGGGAAGGAGAGTTGCTTCCTCCCCCAAGTTCGGAATACGTATTTTTGTTCTCCGAAGCCTTCCCCCCTGGCGCGGGAACAACGGAGCGTCGCCTTCTTCAGGCTGCATTCGATGAGCTTATGTCAAAGGCGGCCTATCTCGCGCTCGAGCTCCTTAAAAACCATCACGTTATCACTATTATTGTATTTTCTGAAAATGGGACTCCGACGCAGAAATCTTTTATGCGAGATGAAATTAACGCAGAACGATTATTGCTTGAGGCGCTTTCGCTGCCACGATTACGAGAGGCTCCCGCGAATCTTGCCGAAGTAGTATCCGTTTCCGCTCCTCGCGCGGAAATTCTTTTTTTCTCCTTACCTACGGGATTTTCTTCGGATATATCACAGTACGGAGAATGCGTTCGAGCCTTTATCGGCCCTTTGTCGGTTGCTCCAGACACGGTTTCGTTCAAGTCGCTCGCTCGCGGGTTTCTTTATCGAAACACCGAAAATAAAACTAGCAATGTCGCAAAGACCTTTGACGGCAAAACGATAGAACGGGCTTGCGTGTCTCTTTTCAAAGAGGGTATTCATGCAGAAGCGTTATAGCATTACGGGAATTGCACGCATTGCTTCTTTCGTCATGCTCTCCTTGCTCGTACAACGGCAGTTATCAGAATTTTTTTTCTGGTTTGTTCCCATTCTTGTCTCCTTATCTGCGATAGCGCTGGGACAAAAAAGCGCCAAGGGAAAATTGCGCATCGGCCCGCTTCTCGCCCTCGTATGTATTATCAGCGCTTTCCTCTACGCGCTCGCGTATATTATTGCGATCGTAATTTCCTCAACAGCCGTTCATCGCGCGTTCCTTCACCTTTCCGTATCCTGGCCTTTGCTTCTCTCTCTTTTTACTTTCTCATTTTGCTCGACGCTCCTTCGCAAAAGGCATCATTGTTGGAGACGAACCGAGCCGCTCGTCCTTCTCGGCTTGTTTTGCGGTCTTTTTTGGACAGAAGGCTATCATCGCCTCACGCTTTTTTCGCACCCCATACAACTCGCCGCAGTGACTTTTGCCTTCATTATCCTGCAATTTATTTCACTAGTTTTATCCCGCTCGCGGGAAAGAGCCGCTCTCGCGCATATCGCGCTTTTTCTTCCCTTTTTAACTACGGCGGTTATTTTAGCGCTGCTTTCTTTTAACGCGCTTTCGGTAGCCTCACAGGGAGGGCTAATACAACCGACTTTTTTTCGCTTTGACTTCTCGCAGTATCTTTCTCTACAAAACGAAATACGCATGAACGACAATCTCGTACTTATAGCGCGAGTTCCAGAAGAATATTCAAACTCCTTCATTCGGCGCACTTGGCTCGCGGGCTGGGATCCGTCTCGAGGCTTTTTCGAGAAAGAAGTCTCAGACGCGACGCCCCAACGATTAACTATTCCCCGCTCGCCCGATACTATCGAGCATATCGGTTTCGACCTACGGCATGTCGTTGAGCAAGAGTACTTCATCGTCAACTTTGACCCGAAAGCGCTCCTCGCGATGGATTATCCAACGAGTGTTACTCCCTATAAAATATGGAACGATGCCTCATTCAACGGCGCATACGCCGTTACGAGCGAGGTGTCCGGGTTCATGCCGTTTGAGCTCTACGACTGCAATCCGCCAAGCGGCGATTCAAGCGAGGGGCTGACGAAGAGCGAACTCTCGCTCTATACGCACATTGACGATGAAACGAGAAACCTCGTTGAACCGATCGCTCGGCAAGCCGTCGGGGAGGTTTCAGGATATCTCGATCGAATAAACGTCCTCGTTTCCTTTCTTCATGACGGTGAATACCGGTATTCCTTAAAACCAGGAACTGCGCAAGACGGTAATCAACTTCGCCATTTTCTGGTTGAATCGAAGCGCGGATATTGCACCTATTTTGCATTTTCGCTTTGCTTGATGCTCAGGAGCCTCGGTATCCCAGCTCGCGTGGCCGCCGGATTCTTCATGCAACCGGGCTCAGGCGCGCTTGATTATTACCCGATTCGCGCAAACATGGCGCATTCTTGGGTAGAGGTGTTTTTCCCGAACTATGGATGGATGGCATTTGATCCTACGACGCTCAACGTCGCTGAGGGCGAAACGATCAATTTTGGACAATCCGCCGGAGGGGAGGAGTTTCTCTCGCTCTTGGGAGAAATTTTCGACAACCGCGCCCTCCTTGAGGTCACCACCGGTCCTGATGAAGCAGATAATGCAAACACATTGATTGCCAATATGGCACGCGCGGTCATTCGTGTGGCACGCGCATACGGTATACAGATTCTGTCCATCCTGCTCCTCCTCCTCGGTCTTTTTTTACGGTTCCGAACAAGATTTTTAGCGCGTTATTCAATCGCTCCCAGAAAGCGAATTTTGTACCTTTCAAAGGCATTACGCATGCTTATTGGATTAGGTTCAAGTGGTCGCGATCCGGCTGCAAGAAAATCGTTTTCAGAGAAAATCAAGGATGCCCGCGTGGCAGAGCTGTATGATTTGGAGCAAAAGGCGCGTTTTGCTCCGGTCTGCGACGAACAAGACGCCATACGGGCTCGCAAACTGTATCTCGCTCTCCGGCAGGACCATTCCTTCCGTAAAACCGCGAGAATTTCCGCTAAAACCATGAAATCGATTGGTATCGTACTGCTTTTTTTCTCTCTTTTCACCATGCAGGCACCTGCTCAAGTACCGGATACTACCGATGGTAGCGGGCAAGAAACCCATTTATCACGAGCGCTGGCGGCAATAGAATCCGAAAACTGGGAACAGGCGATAACGCTTCTCACCGAAGGAGAGCGTCTATATCCCGACGATCCACGGTATCCGTATCATCGCGGCGTTGTATTTCTAGATAAGGGTCTCTATCTTCCCGCGCGAGGGGCCTTAACTCAAGCGCTCTCCCTTGGAATTGGCGGTGCCGAAATTTTCGCGCTCCTCTCGTCGTGTTCAGGCTATCTCAACGACGAAGAGGCGGCTCTTTCGTACCAGCGCTCATATCTGGAGCTGGTTCCGGACGATTTAAATGCCTGGTCAACCTTCGGATGGCTTTGCTACAAGACCAACCGGCTTAGCGAAGGCATTTCGTCAATGCTCGCAGCCACAGACCGGTATGGTCCCGACGGAACACTCTATGTAAGTCTCGGAAATCTGTATACATCTGCCTTTGACTACGATAACGCCAAGAAATATTACTCTCTCGCGGTTGATTTCGCTCAAGAGCGAGGGCAATCGTACCTTCTCTCGATCTACTATTACAATCGATCCATTTTGGAAGAGATCTTTTACCGTTTTCAAGATGCAGAAGAAGACACTAGAAAATCGCTTGAGGCTTCTGCGCGATCTTCGGGCTATCTCATGAGAGGTGAGCTTTCACTTCGGAAACGCGACTTTCGAGAAGCGCTTGATTGGTATAAAACAGCATATTCGCAAGATACCTCCCCCCTTGCGGCTCTCGGGCTTGCCGAAACGCTTCTTGCGGCCGGATTGCCCCGAGAAGCTCAGGCATACCTTTCCGAGGCCTCAAATCGGGAAGATCTTTCCTGGATCGCTAATTATGGAACGACGCAAGATCAATTTAAATCGGATATTCATCGCCTACAAAGAGATATCAATCATTTTGATTATATATGTCTAAAACGTCAATTTGTCCACAGTTTGTCCACAGGCATCGTTAAGCATATAACGCTTTTCCAGCTAAAATGGAGCGAATGGTATCATAACGGCCTTTTCCGGATATTTACGAAACGGACAGCCCG
This sequence comes from uncultured Treponema sp., assembly GCA_964429975.1. Classification (GTDB taxonomy): domain Bacteria; phylum Spirochaetota; class Spirochaetia; order Treponematales; family Treponemataceae; genus Teretinema. Next base: position 53,320 of record CAYSEA010000007.1, on the reverse strand, counting down.
GTACTACGAAGTAAGCGATGGTAACGAGATGGCCTTTAATGGGAATGGCTTGTATCAAAACAGCTACTATTTTTTGGCTCTTAATCAATGGAAACGAGTTTCTCAGCGCTATATTACCAAGGCACGTCAAATCGAGGAATTACACGTTCCTCGCGCACGACCGTCGTATTTATACGAAATAGCGCGAATTACCGGTGATTCTGACGTATTACGGGAAGCGATTCGCACGCTTGACCCTATCTGGGAACGAGATTACCTCGTAAAAGCCCTTTCAGAAGCGCTTTTACGCGCAGAGAACGCCGATCTTGCCAAGTCTCTCTACGAACTGCAGCCGTCGTCGTTCATTAGCGAAAACCTCACGCTCCCCGTAGTATACTCAATCTATCCGGACGCAACGCGTAATCGCTGGTCTCAATATACCCGTCGGCGTTCTCTTGTTCGCGCGCTTCGAAAAGCCGGATTCAAGGAAACTCAACAAGCATCGCTAGAATTAGAATTACTCGATAGCCCACAAGCACTTACGCTTGTTCTTAAAGATAGAAACAAAAATCTCACATATTATACACAGGTTATCCACAATTCTGGCACTTACAAAAAATCTCTCTCTGAAGGGCTTGCGCTCTTTGTTTCCCGTGTCTTTTCATCGGATGTCGGAGCGAGACAATAAAAAAGGGCGCTCATTCGAGCGCCCCATCATAGATTATTTTACTTCAAGCAATTCAAGGTCAAAAACAAGCCAAGAATTAGCGGGAATAACACCCGGGACGCCGCGGGCCCCATATCCTAGCTCAGGTGGAATAACGATGGTTCGCTTCTCACCTTTCTTCATTTCCAGCGCTTGTGAATCAAACCCTGGAATCAATTGCCCGCGGCCAACCTGAAATTGGAGCGGGGCGTGCATGTCCGAGTCGTCAAATACGGTTCCATTTAACAGCGAACCTTTATATTTCATGGTCAGATTCTGTCCCGGGGTAACTGACGAACCTACGCCTTCCTTGATAATCTGATACAGTACTCCGGATTCCGCCTTTTTGGCATTCGGTACGCGGGCGGCGATGAGGTCAGCCACCTGCTTCTGTTCTCGACCAGCGGTACCCTCTAGTAGCCGGTTAAAATCCGCCTGCGTCGTACCAAACGCCTTTGCCGCGTCTCCGCGACGCTCAATCTTTACCGAAACGATGGTATCACCTTGGGTAATCGCATTAACGACTGCTTGTCCATCGATTACGCGGCCAAAGACCGTATGCTTACCATCCAGCCACGGGGTTGGTACATGAGTAATAAAAAACTGGCTTCCATTTGAGCCAGGCCCGGAGTTTGCCATCGAAAGCGTGCCGGGAACGTCATGTTTTAGCGATGAATCGAACTCATCCGGGAATTTATATCCAGGACCGCCGGTCCCGTTCCCTTTTGGGTCCCCGCCCTGAATCATAAAATCATTTATGACGCGATGAAAGATAAGGCCATTATAAAAGCGCTTCCCTTTCGTAACATCAAGCGTTCCTTCCGCGAGACCAATAAAATTACAGACCGTAAGGGGTGTTTTCTGATAATACAACTCAAGGAGAATTGTACCCCTCGAGGTTTCCATAACGGCAAAAATACCGTCCTGCGTAATAGCTCCAATACGTGCGCTTCCGTCCATTGTTCCCGTTTCTCCTCGTTTAGCGGAAAATCCGCCCATGATAATGGCTGCCGCAGTGGCGCCGCCCATGATGAACAGCAATACCGTCGTAATCAACAGTACTTTTGTCTTTTTATTCATTCTCGATACTCCCTCGTGGCCGATACTGCCGCGTGCCACGTATCGAGCCGTTTTTCCCTTTGTTTATCGTCCATTGTAGGAACATACCTGCACTGCATTCTCCAGTTTTTTTCAATTTCTTCCAATCCAGACCAATATCCCGAGTAAAGGCCCGAAAGGTACGCGGCACCGAGTGCGGTAATCTCGGATATTTCGGGAAGAAGAACCGGTAACCCCGAAATATCCGCTTGAAACTGCATTAGAAATGAATTCTCGGTTGCCCCACCGTCGGCTTTAATAATTTCTATCGGACGCCCATAATCAGCTCGCATTGCAGAAAACATATCCTCGGATTGATATGCGACGCTTTCGAGCGCGGCGCGAACGAGATGAGCTCGCGTAACTCCGCGCGTCAGGCCAAGAATCGCCCCTCGTGCCGAAGGATCCCAGTGAGGGGCACCAAGACCGACGAACGCCGGAACCACGACCGCGCCATTTGCGTCAGTAACCGATCGAGCGAGCGCTTCAGACTCCGCCGCGGAGGAAATCAATCCAAGTTCGTCACGAAGCCATTGCACAACCGCACCAGCGATAAAAACAGAGCCCTCAAGGGCATATACCGTTGTATTGCCAATTCTCCAAGCTATAGTCGTAATAAGGTTGTTTTTCGACCAAACCGGCTTCGTTCCCGTATTTAAAAGAGCAAAGCACCCCGTTCCATAGGTGTTCTTCGCCATCCCGGGCACAAAGCACGCATGTCCGAATAAAGCCGCTTGTTGGTCTCCGGCGACTCCCGTAACCGGGATCTCTCTGCCGAAAAGCTCGCATTTCGTTAAGCCGAAATTATCCGAGCTCGATAGTATCTCTGGAAGCGCTTCCTGCGGCACGCCAAGCACTGATAGAAGCATCGGATCCCATTGCTGCGTCTGGATGTTAAAAAGAAGCGTCCGAGAGGCATTCGTGACGTCTGTGGCATGGCGTCCGGTAAGCTTCCATAATAACCAGGAATCGATCGTTCCAAAGCAAATCTCACCTGCCTCGGCGAGAGCCTTAAGCCCGGGGATCTCCCGAAGAAGCCAGCATATTTTTGTTCCGGTAAAATAGGGATCAAGGCGCAGGCCGGTCCGCGCGCGAATTTCTTCCTCAAGGCCCGAATCCGCAAGTTCCTCGCATATCACGGTTGAACGCCTGCATTGCCACACTATCGCGCGATACGCCGGGCGGCCTGAAGCGCGGTCCCAAGCCACGAGCGTTTCTCGTTGATTGGTTATGCCTATCGAAACGATGTCTTTAGGATCGATTCCGCCGGAGGATAACGCCTCGCGCGCGGCCGAAAACTGCGTTTGCCAAATCTCCTCGGGATCGTGCTCTACCCACCCGGGCTCAGGATAATACTGTGTTATGGGTTTTTGCGCGATAGAGACGATCTTTCCTAAGCGATCAAAAACGATCGCGCGCGAAGTCGTCGTTCCCTGATCCAGAGCGAGAATATAGCCGTTAGCTTCGCTTTTCATACTCAGAGATGAACCATTTATAAACCGCTTCGGCCCTCGTCGTAAACGAGGCCTTTATCTTAGACTCCATTCCGGGAATGGCGGTAAAAGAAACACGCGTAAGGTTATAGATTAAGAGATAATCACCCATATCATAAACAACGAGACTTGTGCGGAGTTCTTCCGGATCGATTAAGTCGAAAATGGCATAAGACAATGTCTCGCGGTTTTTCGAGTAAAACGCGACCGTATTTTCCGTTTCACGATAGTCATATTGATACAGGTACTCGCCGAACGTGAGATCCTTCTGGATGGCAAGTACGGTTTGCCCGTCCGCAGATCCGTCGACCGGGTCTTCGATTCGCTTTCGCGTCTCGCTTCCGTCGACGGCATACGATTTTTCGTACAAGGTCCTCATTTTCTTTCGGCTTGTCGAATAGTATTCGATACCTTTTAGCCGCGAAAGAGAACGAAGAATTATCGAGATATCCCTCGTTTCGGCCCCTATATCGCCAACTCGCTGTTCTGTTTTTTTATAGAGATATAATGATTCGCTAAAAAACGGGGGTTCCTTTCCTACCCAAAAGGACAGCGCTTCCGCGGCAAGCTCAAACATAGGCGCAAGCTTTGGTGAAGCCCCAGCCTTGCGGTACATAACGCTTTGCACGAACCCCTTTTCTAGAAGCTCAGCGGTTACTTCGGCGGGTAATACCGCTGAAAGCCTTTCGGCCACGTCCTCCGCGCCAAGAACGGCGACGAGTAGCGCGCATACGAGCGCGGAGACCGTTCGCTTCATTTATCGCCCCCTAAAAAACACGCGGACCTGTTTATAAAGACCCTCTCCCTCGCTCTTCGTATCGACGTCTCCGATATCGTTAAGCGTGGTGTGAATCAACCGCCGCTCAAAAGGATTCATGGGCTCAAGGAGGATCGACCCTCGCGATGTGCGAACGCGATCGGCAGTGGTGTAGGCAAGGCGTACGAGAGACTCCTCTCGGCGTATCCTGTAGTTTTCGGAATCGAGAATGACGCGCATATCCTCATGACCAAGGCGTCCGGCGTATACGTTCGCGAGAAGCTGCAGGGCATCGAGGTTTTTTCCCTTTCGCCCGATGAGGATTGACGAGCTCTTCGAATTAAGCCTCAGTCCGATCTTCCGTTCCTCGCGGCTCATCACCTCGACCGTAACGTCATATCCCATTTTTCTAACCATCGATGCGACAAAATCGATCATGGATTTCTCGAACTCGTCTTTTGGAAGAGGGTCTTGGAACAGGGCCTTTCCCCGCGGGATCCCCCCGTCAAATTCCGATTCTACCCCCGACTCCGCGCGGGGACCGCGAGGCGCTTTACCGACGGGCTCGTCGGTATGCACGCGGATTTTTACGAAGCCTTTCTTGAAAATGCTGTTTCGCTGGGCTTCGATGATTTCCACATCGAACTGATCCTTTTCAAGACCGAGTTCGGCCGCGGCGAGCTCAATGGCTTCCTTTTCGGTTTTTCCTTCAAATTCATATGTCATAGTCACGCTCCTGGCAATAAGAAATCATTTTTTTACGAGCTCAAGACTTGCGGATCTCCGCGATTCCATCATCCTGTTGATGATAATCTGTTGCCCTAGTGTCAAAATATTGGAAAAGGTCCAATAGAGCAAAAGTCCTGCAGGCGCGTTATAGAACAAGAAGAAAAACACAAGCGGCATGCCGTACATCATGAACTTCATCGAACTGTTCTGCTGATTCCCCGTCGGCGTTTGTGTTACCTTTCCGAAAAGCAGCTGTGAAACAACGTAAATTATAGGAAGGATACGAAGATTATCGCCAAGGAAGGGCAGGGAGAACGGGAAAAGCATCACGCTATCACCCCGAGAAAGATCCGGAATCCATCCCGGTATAAACAAGGCCCCTCGGAATTCGAAATAGTTATTAAAAAGATTATACATCGCGAAGATAAGCGGAAACTGAATAAGCAGGGGTAAACAACCGGAAAGGGGATTGTACCCTGATTCCTTATAGAACTTTGCTAGTTCCTCGTTCAATTTTTGAGGATTCCCTCGATATTTTTCCTGTATCTCCTGCATCTTCGGCGCATGTTCCTGCATCTTATGCGTCGCTTCTGAACTTTTTTTAGTAAGCGGAAAAATGACAACACGCATGAGTATCGTCATGAGAATTATGGAAACGCCCCAGTTCGGAACAAGCTTATAAAACAGCTCCATAAACCACTTAAGCAGCCATTCTAGCGGCGCGAGGATTCCACTTGACTCAACCATCTCGTTGATCTTTGCGTCGCCGATTTTAAACTCGTTGTTTACGGCGATGTTATATTTCGCAAGCTGCTTATCCGTGCGAGGACCGACATAGAATCGCCACACATCGGTATTTCGGCTTCCCTCGATCGGCTGATGGACGAGCATAAGCTGCGAATTCGCGTTTCCGTCGGAGGCAAGCGAGGAGGAATAGCTCACGCCTTGAATGAAGTTTTCGGGCAGGGCAACGATGGTAAAATACTTACCAGCGACGGCGGTCCAGGTAAACTTATCTGAGACGGCTTTCGATTGCCCCTGATTTACCGTTACTGTTTTTTTCTTTCCGTTTATTAAATGGAAATACTTTCGATACTCGTATTTATCCTGTTTCACGTCCCAATCTGGGCCAAAACGAGGTGAAGACCGAAGCGTATACGAAGCGTCTCCAAATGAAAGACCCGCAAGATCACGATCTCCGTCTACGGTTACCTTAAGCTCAAAAAGATACTCTCCGGGGACAAAACGATATTGCTTTACGAGGGTAAAGCGAGCCTCGCTTCCATCAGCCTTTCTGACTGTCATCGGTCGGAAAAAACCGATCTCGGTGTCGCTGATACGCTTTACGGAAAACAGCTGATCGACAGGCGTTCCGTTTGCGCCGCCGAGAAGGATCGAAAAAGCCCTGTTCCCGTTCGCGGTTCCGTCTGCCATTTCTACGGGAACGCCTTTATCGAGATGATCCTTCAACTGATACGAAACAATATCTCCGCCACGATTCGTAAAGGTAACCCGTACGAGATCAGTTTCGATTACGTAGGTTTCCTCTTTTTCGGTGGCGGTAGTTTTTTCCGTAGAATCACTGGGTAAATCAGAAGTGACCGTTATAGATTCAACAGTCGCCGAGTCCAGTTCGCGCGAAGACGAATCCTCAATTTTCACGGAATCTACTCGTGCTGTTTCTTGACCCTTTGGCGCAGAAGGAAACAACTTCGATTGAAGGGTAAAACCCCCAATTATTACGAGGGTTGAAAGACCGATTGCTAATACTGTATTTCTGTCCATTCAGTTTGCTCCTTTCGAGAGGATAATGCCGTATCCATCATTGGCATCTAGTACGCGTTTCGTAAGCTAGAAAGATACCAACGTCTGTACTACTCCCCGGGAACCGGGTCGTAGCCGCCTTCATGGAAAGGATGACAGCGCATGATTCTTCGAATTGCAAGAGATACGCCCTTAAGCGGGCCAAATCTTACGATTGCTTCATAAGCATACGCGGAGCATGTCGGGTAATACCTGCAGGAGGGCGGTAAAAGGGGGGAAATGAACCGTTGATATAGGCGGATTGCTCCGCACATCAGGCGCGAAAGAACCTTCATTCATGTCCGTCCGACCACAGCCCGGCTCTTCTGAAAAGGCGTTCAAGCTGACCTTTCCGAACGGAAAAATCATCCTTTCCCGGAAAAACCAAAACCGTGAAATCATAGCCACTCGCGAGGTGCCGCTTCATAAGGCGATACACCTCCCGACTTAACCGTCGAGACCTGTTTCGCTCAACGGCCGTCCCGTAACCCCGCGGAAAGGTAAATACAACCCTATTCCGCTCCATCCCGTTCGACAGAACAAACAATTTTGCCCCGTCGCACTGGTATTTTTTTCCTTTCCGGAAAACAACCTGGATACAGGCGGGGCGGCTAAGCCGTTCCGCCTTCGAAAATTTCGAGCGTTTCACGGCTCCCTGTGGGTCAGTAGGGCTTCTTTTCGTCAGAAATGGATAACTTGTAGCGGCCTTTCGCACGACGGCGCTTTAAAATCATGCGACCGCCGCGGGTCGCCATGCGGGCGCGAAACCCGAATTTGCGATTGCGCTTGACTTTACTCGGCTGGTATGTCCGTTTCATGGATTGTAGACTCCTTTATTTGCAAGAACCGAACCCTTATCTAGGTTTCGCGTTCATAAGATCAGTTTTTATCGCGAACAATAGGCAACGCAGTATACATGACCGGCCCATGGAGGTCAAGAAGCGTTGCCTCATTTTGCGGAGGGCTTTCCTTTTCGAATACTTTCCCGAAGCTTGTTAAGTACGTCTTGTAGTGGCGTGTCGAGTGCGCCGTTAAGGGGAGCAGGCTCGCCGTTAACAGATTCTAAGGCCTCTCCGGCGACTTCGCCCTCTTTTACCGTCAGAGACACGCGAAGGGCCCCGGCGCCGACCGCGACATCCGGTCTATGATATTCATCCCCGTTCTCGGGGCGAACCCTGACAACCATAGCCTTAATTCCGAGTGCGGGAAACGTCCGGGCGAGATCCGACAAGACCCGTTTCTTCACAAATGAAAGCTGTTGACTCCACCCTGGGTGATCAACCTCAACGACGACAATTCCGCGATCAACGTCAACGACTCGGCTATGCGCCGCAAGCTTTTCTCCGACGAGAGACCGCCAATTACCATAAAACTCATTCGCCTCGCGTAGTCGATTTCCGTCCAATGTGGAAAAAAGAGAGGTCACGATATCAGCCGCACGCTTAACATCCTTACTCATGCCAAGCTCCTCTCTCTATTTGATATACCCGTGTCGTAGTTCGGCGGTATCTTTCATACGGTTCTCCAGGCAAAAAAGTGCAAAACAATTGATCATAGGAGGGAAGCAACGCCGTAAAACGCTGACGTTTTTCAGGATCAAGCTCAAGCAAAACATCATCCATGAGCAATACGGGCAACCTACCGGTAACGTCAGTATAAAATACTGCTTGCGCAGTACGAAGAAGAAGGGAAAGCAGGCGCCGTTGCCCCGTTGATGCGGTTGGAATAAAACCCGCTCCATGGCGAACAAAGCGAATTCTATCCCGATGGGGACCGGACATACTTGTTCCCATAGACTCGTCAAAGGCCCTTTTGCCCACGATCTCTGTCATGATTTCATCGATGGCCGTTCCCTTCCAAGAAGGCGCGTATTCAAGCATAAGCGCGTCTATACCAGTTACTTCCTCGTAAAGCCGCGCGAAAACACCGTTAAAATCATGAATGGTCTTTCGCCGACGCTTTGTTACTTCCATTCCTGCTTCTGCGAGCTGAGCGTCAAGGACATCAAGTACTTCTGTTTTTTTTTCCTTGAGTAATGAGTTCCTCGTTTTCAAAATTTTTTTATAGGAGCGAAAGACGTCAATATACGAACTGTCATACATCGAAAGCGATTGATCTATAAAAAAACGCCGACGCTCCGGAGCACCAACAGCGAAATCTAGATCATCGTGACTGAATAAAACGCAAGGAATCGTGTCAACGAGCTCTTTCCGATCGGCTATCATCTTGGCATTTTTCTCTATTCTTTTTTTTCCGTCTTTTAAGGTTATCGATATCGTATTCGTTCGTTCGTTTTGATCGCGGAAAATCGCGCGCACCGAAAAATCGCGCATTCCGGTTGTAACAATTTCCGAATCGTTTCTCGTTCGAAAGGATGATCCATATGCGGATAGATACAGCGTTTCAAGTATATTACTTTTACCCTGACCGTTCTCGCCGACAAAATAGACCTCCTTTGACAGGAGGTCTATCGTTCTATTTTCTAGATTTCTGACATTCGTAAAAGAAGCTGATAGAAACGGCACGTATATGACCGGTTTCTATTCCATTTGCATGGGCATGATGATGTGAAAGAAATCCTTACTCGGCTCGGATTTAACGGTCACAGCCTTCATTGCCTCGGTGAAATCGAATCGAACACGATCAGCGCCAATTACTTTAATCGGTTCCTCGACATACAGGTAATTTAAGGCTATCGTGATTTCATCTCCGTCATACTTACACGGAATCTCTTCCTTAGCCGTACCTATTTCGGTTTCTTGTGAGCTAATAGTCAACGTTCCCGGAGCGACAGTAAGATACACGCGGCGTGATTTTTGCTCAACGAGAAGAGCGACACGTTTTAACGCTTCCATGATATCTTTCGTATCTACCTCAAAGGAATATGACTGACTTTCAGGTATAACGCGCGAATAGTTAGGGAACTGACCTTCGATTAAAACGGAAGAAAATTCATAATTTGCAAAGCGGAAAAATATATTTTTTTCACCGACTGCAATTGATAGGGGTCCTTCGTCGGTAGCGCGTTTATTAATAATTGTAAGTATTTTCGGCGGAATTATCACACCCTTAAACTCAGGAATAGCAATTCCGAATTCCTTCGCAATAAAGGCAAGCCGTCGCCCATCGGTTGCAACGAGCTGAAGCTTATCTTCAAGGTGTTCCATGAATACGCCATTCATAAAATAGCGCGTTTCATCGGCGGAAACGGAAAATACCGTTTGATTGATCATTTCCTTGAATTCTTTGACGGGAACTTCAAAAAATTGAAGACTGTTTGGAGAGGTAAATTCCGGATATTTGTCGCTGGTAATACTTTTTAGTTGGAAACGCGCTTTTTTCGTCGCAGAGCGAATCGTAATACGAATGTCTTTTTGTTCAAATTCAATTTCTCCTTGTGGTAAAGAAGATATGATACTCATAAATTTATCGCAAAAAACAGTTGTTGAACCTTCTTCACTTACTTCAACAGGAATCTTTGTTTCAAAATTAACCTTGATGTCGGTTGCTTTAATAGTTAACGTACCTGCAGAAGCTTCAAGAAGGACATTGGAGAGAATTGAAATAGCATTCTTGGTGGCTATTATTTCCTGCGCAATGGAAATTTCCTTCAGAAGTGCGTCACGATCAAAACTAAACTTCATATATCCTCCGGTTCTCTATTACAAGTATATATATAATATAATAATAGTAGTAATAATAGGGCCTGTTGAAACCTTAATAACCGTAAAAATCCTTTACATCATAAAGAATTATACTCTCAGCAACCTACGATTTCCGCGAACAGGGTTATGCACTACTCCACAGGGAAGATACTTTTCCACGGGCTGTCCACAACATTCTACCATACAATCAACAGGAACAAAACGTCATTATTTAGGCAATTTAGCTATTATAGTCCTTAATCAGTTTCATGAGCTTTTGTATCGTGGAATCGAGAGATGGTTCAGCTTTCAGTCGTTCATCGATTTTTTGACACCCATGCATAACCGTTGTGTGATCTCGTCCGCCGAATTCCATACCGAGTTCTGTTGTTGAATATTCAGTAATTTCCCTCGCGATAAACATGGCAAGCTGTCTCGGAAAGGAAATGGCCTTTGTTCTTTTTTTCCCTTTTAAGTCAGTATAGGAAAGTGAAAAATATTCCGCGACTACCTTTTGAATAGTCTCGATTGTAACGTTGTTCTGTTTCGGAGAGCCAAAATTATCGCGAAGTTGCTGCTGTGCAGTTTCAAGCGTCACTGGCTTCTTGGTAAGTTCCGCGTAAGCTATTAGCTTGGTCAACGAGGCTTCAAGATCACGAACGTTAGATGAAATATTTCTCGCGACGAGATTAATGACATCGGGAGGAATATTCACGCCTCTGGCTTCTACTTTTTTAGCCAAAATTGCGCAACGGGTCTCGTAGCTGGGAGGCTGAAGATCAACGTTGAGCCCTCGCTCGAAACGAGAGCGTAATCGTTCCGAAAGGTTTTTAAGCTCGGAAACGGGACGATCGCAGGTAAAAATGATTTGCTTATTTGCGTCGTAGAGAGCGTTAAACGTGTGAAAGAGCTCTTCTTGCGTTTCATTTTTTTTCTGGAGAAAGTGAATGTCGTCTATGAGCAGCATGTCAGCGTTGCGATATTTATTCTTGAAACCCTGCGTCGCCGAGTTTTTTATCGCTTCCACGAATTCGTTGGTAAAATTTTCAGCGGTGATATAGATGATCTTGCAGCCCTTTTCTTGCCAAGAAAGATTACCTATCGCCTGCATCAAGTGAGTCTTGCCGAGGCCGACTCCGCCGTAGATCAAGCAGGGGTTATAGGCCGTTCCGGGGTTTTTCGCTATGGCTATTGCCGCGTTCGCCGCGAAAAAGTTGTTTTCCCCGATAACAAAGTTATCAAAGATATAGTCCTTGCGAAGCTGTATGTGCCCCTCTCTTGGGCGGCTCGGATCAGCCCGAGAAAGGGGCTCTGAGGCCGCGCGGACACGGCCTGAGCCTTTCTTTTCTTCGGTATCCGTCAAATTAGAGGCATTTTTCGAGGAATTGGCTGTTGTTGCGGGGATTCCCTGAGCGTCTTCCTTTGTTCGTTGCTTAACTTCAAGGGAAATTTGAATGTGTTGGCCGGAAAGGTCAAAGAGTTTGTTTTCGATACGTGTCTGATAGCGTTGCTTTACCTGGTCTCGGTAAAAGGCCGAGGGAACGGATATGACTATAGCCTGTTCGCCAGACGATTCGTATTCCATGTTAAACCACATGGCATATTCCTGCTCGGAGAGTTCAGTTTTCAGCTGATTCAGCGTTTCTTTCCAGAAGACATCATAATCCCACGTACCCATAGGGGCGCATTATACCCCTTCTTTACTTTTTTTGACAATGACGATACTATAACTAATACGTGTTTCTACTATATAAGGATACAAAATGAGTTCTGCTACCTACTCAGCCAATAATATAACTGTGTTAAAAGGCCTCGAAGCCGTCCGAAAGCGCCCGGGTATGTATATCGGGTCAACTGGACCGGACGGGCTGCATCATCTCGTGTACGAAGTCGTGGATAATTGCATTGACGAGGCGATGGCCGGTCATTGCGATCGTATCCTTGTCGTCTTGGAAAAGAACGATATTATGCGCGTTGAAGATAACGGACGCGGAATCCCCGTCGATATACACCCGGAAGAGGGGGTTAGCGCCCTTGAGCTCGTTTTAACCCGCCTTCACGCGGGCGGTAAGTTCGATAAAGGCTCCTACAAGGTATCAGGAGGGCTCCACGGCGTCGGCGTTTCCGTCGTTAACGCGCTCTCTTCTTGGATGGAAGCCTATGTCGCGCGAGACGGATACGAACACGTTCAGCGGTTCGAGACGGGCAATCCCGCCGCGCCGATCAAGCGACTGGGCGAAACGGATCGGCGCGGAACGACGATTCGTTGGTTTGCCGATTCCTCTATTTTCACGGAAACAACCACCTATAACTTCGATGTTCTGGCTACCAGGCTTAGAGAGCTCGCGTTCCTTAATTCAGGCATAACGATCGTTTTACGCGATGAGCGATTAAGCGTACCGAAAGAAATCGAGTTTAGGTTTGAGGGGGGAATTCGCGAGTTCGTCGCATACCTCAACGAAAACAAGACGGTTCTTCATCCCGAGCCCATTTACATAACCGGTGAGCGGGATGACATTATCGTAGAAGTCTCTCTTCAATATAATGATTCCTTCAGCGAGATAATGTTCAGCTTCGTCAACGACATCAATACCCGTGAGGGCGGAACGCACCTAGTTGGCTTCAAGTCAGCGCTTACAAAGGTTCTCAACGAGTTTTTAAAGAACTCGAAACTTTCAAAAAAGATGGAAGAAACCCTTTCGGGCGACGACGTTCGCGAAGGCTTGACCGCGGTTCTTTCCGTCAAGGTACCCGAGCCTCAGTTTGAAGGACAGACAAAGACGAAGCTCGGAAACTCCGAGATAAAGGGAATTGTCGAGAACTTCGTGAACGACCAACTAACCCTGTTTCTTGAGCAAAATCCCGCGGTGATAAATCAAATACTCGAAAAAAGCGTACTCGCCGCAAAGGCGCGTATCGCGGCCCGTCAGGCGCGGGACGCAACGCGGAGAAAAAACGCGATGGATTCGTCTGGCCTCCCGGGGAAACTCGCGGACTGTTCGGAAAAAGACCCCTCCAAGTGCGAGATATACATCGTTGAGGGTGACTCTGCCGGCGGCTCAGCCAAGATGGGACGAAACAGAAAATACCAGGCAATTCTTTCCATGTGGGGAAAGATGCTTAACGTGGAAAAAACCCGCTTAGACAGGGTTATCGGAAACGATAAGCTTCAGCCGATTATCGCGAGCCTCGGGGCAGGAATAGCGGATACGTTCAATTGCGCCAAACTGCGCTATCACAAGATCATTATCATGGCCGATGCCGACGTCGACGGCTCGCACATCCGCACGCTTTTATTGACCTTTTTTTACCGTTACATGACTGATATCATCAAGGATGGCTATGTTTATATCGCCATGCCGCCGTTGTATAAAATATCCTATGAGAAAAAGATTTTTTATGCCTATGACGATAGTGAAAAAGAGAGAATAATGGCGACGATCGATCGGGACCCGGAGAAGGTCAATATTCAGCGGTATAAGGGTCTCGGCGAGATGAACCCGGAACAGCTGTGGGAAACGACCATGGATCCGGAGCGACGCAAGATGATGCGCGTCAGGCTTGACGACGCCGTCGAGGCGGACCGAACCTTCACGACTCTTATGGGCGAGCAGGTAGAGCCCCGACGCAAATTTATCGAAGAAAACGCCGTTTATGTTTCGAACCTTGACGTGTAATGGAGATAGTCAGCGATGAGTGAACACGAAGAATCGTTTCCTACGGGAACGCTGATTCCGATTTCGATAGAGCAGGAAGTTAAAACCGCCTATCTCAATTATGCGATGTCGGTCATCGTGAGCCGCGCGCTTCCGGATGTCCGGGACGGCCTTAAGCCCGTTCATCGAAGAATTCTGTATTCTATGGAAGAGCTTGGAATTCGATCTAATACTCCGTTTAAGAAGTGCGGACGAATCGTCGGTGACGTGCTCGGTAAGTATCATCCGCACGGAGATCAGTCGATCTACGACGCGCTCGTACGCCTTGCGCAGGACTTTTCGCTTCGGTATCCGGTGATTCAAGGACAGGGAAATTTCGGGTCTGTTGATGGAGACCCGCCCGCGGCGATGCGTTATACCGAGAGCCGGCTTACGAAGATCGCCGAATCCATGATTGAGGACATCAAAAAGGAAACAGTCGATTTCGGGCCTAACTATGACGATTCGATGAAGGAACCGCGCGTTCTGCCCTCCGCGTTTCCGTTTCTCTTGGCGAACGGCGCCTCGGGTATCGCCGTTGGTATGGCCACCAATATGCCTCCGCATAATCTCAACGAAATTGCCGGAGCTATCGCCCAGTACATCGAAAACCCCGAGTGCACGGTAGAAGACCTGATGAAGCACATAAAGGGCCCAGACTTTCCGACCGGGGGAATAATCTTCGGCAAGAAGGGCATTCGCATGGCCTTCAAAACCGGACGCGGCAAGATCATCGTGCGCGGCCGATTTACCCTCGAAGTAGACAAGCGCGGCAAGGAAACGATTATCTTTTCCGAGATTCCGTATGCCGTGAACAAGGCCGTTCTTATATCCCGAATCGCCGAACTCGTTCGCGATAAGGTAATCGACGGGATCTCCGAGATACGGGACGAATCGGATCGCGAGGGAATGCGCATCGTTATCGAGCTCAAGCGCGGGGCAATTGCCAAGGTCGTGCTCAATCAGCTCTTTTCCCGAACGGCGCTGCAGTCTTCCTTCGGCGTCATAAATTTGGCCCTTGTTAAGGGCCGGCCGGAAACGCTGACGCTCAAGCAGATGATTCAATACTTCGTTGAGCATCGCGTTGAGGTCGTGACCCGTCGCACGATGTTCGACCTCCGAAAGGCCGAAGAGCGCGCTCATATTTTGCGCGGGTTGGTTATCGCCCTTGAAAACATCGACGAGGTCATAGCGATCATTAAAAAGGCGCGAAACGTCGACGCCGCCAAGGTCGCGCTTATCGCGCGCTTTGATTTTTCAGATCCGCAAGCGCAAGCTATCGTAGACATGAGGCTCGGGCGCCTTACGAGCCTTGAGACTGAAAAGATCCTGCAGGAGTTGGCCGAGATCGAGGCGATGATCGCGTACTATAAGGATTTGCTCGCCAACCCCCCGAAAGTGCTCGCGCTTATCAAGACCGAGACCGAGGAATTGGCGACAAAGTTTGGCGATAAGCGCCGTACTGATATCGTCTCCGACGAAGTTGAGGAAATTAACATCGAGGATCTGATCCAGAAAGAAGAGATGGTCATACTGATCTCAAATCTGGGATACATTAAGCGAATTCCCACATCGGCGTATAAGAGCCAGAATCGCGGAGGAAAGGGTTCGAACAGCGCAAAGTTAGTCGAGGATGACTTTGTAAACCAAATATTTACGGCCTCCACGCATGACAACGTTGTTTTTATCACGAGCGTCGGAAAGGCCTACTGGCTGAAGGTTCATGAAATTCCTGAGTCAAACCGAACAAGCCGCGGTACTCACATCAAGTCGCTTCTTTCCGTCACGTCGGAGGAAGAGATCACGACCGTCGTGGCGCTCAAGGAATTCAGCGATACCGAGTATCTGCTTATGTCTACCGTAGCCGGCGTCGTCAAGAAAGTGAAAACGAGCGACTTCCAAAACGCGAAGACGCGCGGAATTATCGCGATTAAGCTCGATGAGGGCGATCAGCTTATAAGCGCAATTCTGACCTCGGGTAAAAACGAACTCATGCTTATCACCCGCCGGGGACAGGCGCTTAAAATGAGCGAGACGGATATTCGTCCGCTTGGTCGATCCTCTCGCGGCGTGACGGGAATTAAGCTATCGAGCGACGATGAACTCGCCGGTGCGCTCCGCGTCGACGACTCTGCGCGGATGCTTATCATGACCGAATGCGGGTATGGCAAGCGCGTCGATTTCTCCGAGTTTACGCCGCATGGACGGGCAACCGGCGGGCAGAAGATCTATACGATATCCGAGAAGACCGGTGAAATAGTCGGCCTTATCGCGGTGAACGATACGGATGAGATCGTATGTATCACGAGTCAGGGCAAGACGCTTCGCGTTAAGGCAAGCGGGATATCGGTCATGGGGCGAGCGGCGCAGGGCGTTCGTATCTTGAATATCGAACGGCCTGATATCCTGATCGGTCTTGATACGGTTGCCCAGGAAGACGAGCTTCCTCCTCGTGTTTCGTCAGTATCTGAAAACGAGATATCGATCGCCGGGGAGCTTGATCTTGATGGTTCCGATGAAGTGCTCGACGCGGATGAGTCCGGCGGCGAAGACGCTGAAAGTACCGATAGCCCAGAAGGCGACGATGAATAAGATAAGCGGTTGAAAGGACCGTTTATATAAAAGGGGGCCGGTTGGCGAGATTAGTGAAAACTGATCTCGTCAGCCGGCTTTTTTATTGTCAGGAGGACTAACCTTCCAGTAAGAAAGATTGACGAATGAATGGAGGAACTATAATATAACCGTAATGGTGGTGAAATGGTCAGCTTAACACTACGAAATATCCCGCAGTCTCTTCTTGAGCGAGTTCGTCATTTTGCCCGAGGCGAGAGGCGTAGCTTGAATAGCGAATTGCTCGTGCTTCTGGAAGAAGGTGTTGCGGGTCGAAACGATCTACAGTCGCGGAGTAATGGCGAACTACCGGTTATTCGTGTCCGTACACACTTATGGAACGAGTTGTGTGGTGGTTGGCAGGGCGGGGGATCTATTACCTCGATGATAGAAGAGGTGCTGTCATTTCGCTCTTGTCAGGACGCGAGTCTACCCGACAAGAATGCCAGCGGGAGCCTTCTGGAGACGCCTCATGATTCTCTTTGATACGGATGTGTGTCTTTCTTTTTTAGCCGGAAACAGAAGGGTGTTTGAACAGTATCACGATATTTCCGAAGAAATTGGAATACCGGCCCCCTGTGTACAGGAGCTCTTTTACCTCGCGGGAAAATCATCAGAGCCGGAAAAAAACATCGACCTTGTCGAGACTTTCTTGGTAACTATTCAGGTTATTCATCCTGATCTGCAGGTACTTCGATACGCAGCAAATCTTCAGCGGCGGATGGACAAAGATGGCCATCGAGCTTCATGTGTTGATGTTTTGCTTTTTAGTATGTCTAAGGTGTATAACGCGAAGCTTGTTACGGCTCATAGCAAGCGATATCTGTTTCACGTGAAACAATAAGATACTATCCGCAGGGGGAATGCGGTTCATCAGGCGGCAGTCGAGGGATACTCGACTGCCTTTTTTGTTTCACGTGAAACATGAATCTAGTTAGTCGTGTGGATCTGTTGGTTTGTTTGGGAGAGGGACGTTATTCCTTGTCGTGAGAGAGCTGTCCTCTGCTTTGTTTTCGAAGGGAGCGAAGGTGCTTGGTTTCTAAGCGACGCTTTACGGCAGCTTTACCTGGCTTTGTAGGAATCCGTTTTCGAACCGGTCGCGCCGCAGCAATAATAAGCCCTTCTATTCGAAGCACGGCAATTTCACGATTTCTGAGTTGTGATCGTTCTTCGTCTGCTTGAAGATATAGAAATCCTTCTGCAGTACAACGAGATGAAAGTCGTTCTTTTACTCGCAATCGTTCATCCCCAGAGAGGCCAGATAAGCTATCGAGATTAACGGTGGCCGTAACTTTTGAATTAACCTTATTCACATTTTGTCCACCGGGGCCACCGGAACGTGAAAAGGTAAAGGAGATATTGTTTTCAAGCGATTGCCGGAGTTCGTCTCGATTCATGCACAGATTCTGCACAAGACCGTAATCATGGTCAATAACGGAGATCTTTTGCTGTTGCCTTGTTGTTAGCCCAGTATTACATTATTGTGTACTAAGCTAGAGTAAAATTGCTGAGTATGGAGGTTATACCATGAGTGAGCTACTAAAGGCGTTTGAGAAAAGAAGAAGCATGTATTCTCTCGGGAAAACGAAGACCGTATCCGAGCAGAAAATACGAGAGATTGTAGAGACCGCGGTCAAGCATGTACCGTCACCGTTTAATTCGCAGAGCGCCCGTGTCGTACTGCTTTTTGGGTCCGAGAGCGAACGCTTTTGGGGGATTGTTCGAGAGGCTTTACGAGCCGTTGTTCCGCCCGACGCGTTTGGAAAAACAGAAGAAAAGATACGTTCCTTTGACGCGGGGTTTGGAACGATTTTGTTCTTTGAAGATCAAGCTGTCGTTACTGGTTTACAAGAGCGCTTTGCCCTGTATGCGGATAACTTTCCTATTTGGTCTTTACAGTCGAATGGAATGCTGGAATTCGCCGTCTGGACGAGTTTGGCAGACGTGGGCGTTGGAGCGTCGTTGCAGCATTATAATCCGTTGGTAGACGAGGGTGTTCGAAAGGCTTGGGATGTTCCAGCGTCATGGAAGCTTTTGGCGGAAATGCCGTTTGGCTCGATTGAAGCTGCCGCGGGCGAAAAAGAGTTTCTTCCGCTTACGGATCGCATTCGCGTCTTTGGGGAAAAAAAGTAAAGGCATCACTTGACACAATTCTTCGTGCGGGAGTAGTGTAACGGCCAAGACGTGAATAACCTTACCAAAAGGAGGAACGGATATGAAGTATACCAACAGAGCTGATGTTACGAGCAACATGAATCGTGGCGATGTATGTATCGTCTGCGCATGTGCACGCAGTGGCGCTATTTCTGTCCGTTTCCGAACGACCCGAGCATAACAGGGTCATAGCAGGAAAAGGGGATCGGCGCCGAACATGGCCCGATCCTTTTTTTTGCGTAACCGCGATCTACCCCGACGCGACCACGCTGAATCAGGATACGGACCATACCGTTTCAGCAGAATCTTCCCGGAGGAAGACCGTGTCGCAAAATCTTGAATCGTATGTAATTCAAAAAGGCTCTTGGGCTTCTTGGTCGCGCGTTAGCATTTTAATCGAGGCGCTCTTGGGGCGTCGTCTTGTGTATCTAGCAGGGATACTCGCCCTTGCGTTTGAGGCGGCTTTTACGTTTACCTCGCCGGTCATCGTGAAGCTGACTATCGATAGCGTCATCGGAGACGCGGCGCCGGTCGTACCGTATTTCCTTCAGCCAGCGCTCGGGTTGTGGCCTGAGCGGGTGTGGCTTCGCGAGCGCCTATGGGTCGTGGGTCTCCTTTTCGTCTCTTGTATCGTCTTTCAATCTATATTTGGGTTCCTTGCGAGTTATGCCGCTAACGTCTCTGCGGAACACGCGGCAAAGCGCATGAGAGACCGCTTGTTCGGTCATGTGCAAGCGCTTCCGTTCGAGACCCTGCTTCGCGCACAGTCGGGTGACTGGCTGCAGCGATGCACGTCGGACGTGGACACGACGAGACGCTTTTTATGCGTCGAGTTCATGGAGATTTGCCGAACTGCGTTTCTCGTGAGCGTAGCCTATCCTGTCATGCTTACGCTAAGCCCAAGGCTAACATTTTGGGGAAGCCTCGTCGTACCGCTCATTATCGTTTTTTCGGTCGGGTTTCACCGCATCGTCGAAAAAGTATTTCTCGGGGTCGACGAGCGCGAGGGCGTACTATCGGGAATAATCCAAGAAAACGTAATGGGCGTTCGCGTTGTTCGTGCCTTCGCGCGCCAGGAATACGAGACCGGGAAGTTTTCCGCCGCGAACGCGCGGTTTCGCGATCAGGTCTTTCGCCTCATCGCCTGGCTTGCCGTTTTCTGGAGCGTTTCGAGTTTTCTCGGTATCGTACAAATCGCCATCGTTCTCGGCGCGGGACTGTCCATGATGGCTACGGGCGGGGTTAGCCTAGGGCTTCTTGTTATGTTCATTACTTATGAGCATCAGACGCTCTGGCCAATCAGGCAGTTTGGCCGCGTGCTCGCCGATGCGGGAAAGACGAAGGTCGCACTCGGGAGAATGGCGGAGCTTTTGGCTCTCTCGCGCGAACGGGACAATGAGGCAGTGGCGACATCCCCCGAATGGGCGGCAGGCTCAATCGAGTTTGAGCGCGTGTCGTTTACGTATCCCGACGGTACGGCTGTGTTGAGAGATGTCTCGTTCACAATACATCCCGGCGAGCGGCTCGCGATTCTCGGTCCGACGGGAAGCGGCAAGTCGACGCTTGTGCATCTGTTGCTCAGGTTTTACGAACCCGACTCGGGCGTGATTCGTATCGGCGGTCTCGATATTCGCGAGATACCGAAAAAGGCGTTGCGGCAGAAGGTTGCGCTCGTAATGCAGGAAGGCTTTCTTTTCGGAAAGACGATTCGGGAGAACATTCGCATGGGCCGATTCGACGCGAGCGATGGTGCGCTGGAAAAAGTGGCGCGAATCGCATCCTTGCATGAAGTTATAGAGGGGTTTCCCTCAGGATACGAGACAATGGTCGGGGAACGCGGCGTTACCCTGTCGGGAGGCCAGCGACAACGACTTTCTCTTGCGCGCGCCCTCGTGCGATCTTCTCCGATTTTGGTGCTGGACGACAGCTTGAGCGCGGTTGATACCGAAACCGACGCCGCGATTCGGGACGCGATAGGGCGCGCCGGCGCCGGCACGATGATTATCATCGCGCATCGACTAACTACGCTCGCTTCCGCTGACCGAATTCTCGTTCTCGAGGGCGGACGCGTGACGGCACTTGGAACGCATCGAGAGCTACTCGAGCGCGAGGGACTGTATCGCCGATTGGCCACGTTACAGCAGGTCGTAGTAGGCGATGTTGAAAAAGGAATAAATAATGTCTGATACATCTCGTTTTACCGAACGCGAGTACGCCTCGAAATTTGACTTCGGGATATGGAAGAAGATACTCGCCCTTTCAAGATCCCTGTTTCCGGTAATGGGGCTTCTCGCGTTTTTTATGACGCTGGTCGCGGTGGTTGACGGAGTCTTTCCCCAAATGACGCGATATGCGGTCGACGTCATTGTTCCGATGCTCGGAAGCGCCGAGGCCGCGGGGAAAATTCGCGGCTTTCTGATGCTTTTCGGCATCCTCGCGTTTGTGCAGGCCGCGAACGTCTTTCTCTTTATTTGCATTGCCGGAATCATAGAAGTGCGCGTCTGCCATACGCTCAGGGCGCGCGCCTTCGCGCAATTGCAGGATCTGAGTTTTTCCTACTATGACCGCACCCCCGCCGGATGGATCATGGCGCGCATGACGTCCGACGCTCAGCGGCTCGGGGACACGATCGCCTGGGGACTCGTCGATCTTGTGTGGGGCACGATCATGATGACGGTTATCATCGTTTTCATGCTGGTCATGAATTGGCGACTTGCGCTCATGACGCTTGTTTTCGTTCCGGTGCTCCTCGCGGCGACGTTCTGGTTTCAGCGGCGTATCCTCAAGGCTCAGCGTAAATCTCGTCGCGCGAATTCGCTTCTTTCCGGAATGTTCAACGAGGGCTTACAGGGAGCGAGGACGTCGAAGTCGCTCGTTATCGAGGCGCATAATGAAACCGAGTTTTCAGCTCAAAGCCTCGCGCTGAAAGGGTTTTCCCTGCGGGCGGCCCGTTTGTCGGCGTTGTTCATGCCGGTGGTTATTTTTCTCGCGGCGACCGGCGCCGCGGTCGCCTTAAGCGCGGGAGGGACGCTCGTCATTCGCGGTTTCGTGAGCTTTGGGACGCTCGTCGCGTTCGTGAACTATGCCATGATGTTTTTTGATCCCGCGCGCGAGGTTGCCCGCGTGCTTTCGGAGTTTCAGGCGGCTCAAGCGAGCGCCGAGCGGCTCTTGGGGCTTATCGAGACGGAACCAGAGATCAAAGACCGGGTCGATTCCGACGATTCGGGGGAAATCACGGGGGACCTAGAGCTCTTTCGCGTAAGCTTTCACTATGGCGACGGTCTGTGGATCTTTCGGGATTTTTCCCTCACGGTTCCCGCCGGGCAGACACTTGCTATCGTCGGCGAGACGGGGAGCGGAAAGTCGACGCTCGTGAACCTCCTTTGCCGCTTTTATGAGCCGATCGATGGCGAGGTGCGGATCGATGGCGTTGATTATCGCGAGCGCACGAGACACTGGCTTCATAGCCGCCTTGGGTACGTATTACAGACCCCGTTTCTCTTTTCCGGCACCGTGCGCGAGAACATTCGCTATGGCCGCCTTGAGGCGACCGATGCCGAGGTGGAACAGGCCGCGCGAGAGGCGAACGCGCTTGGGTTTATCGAACGGCTTGAGAATGGCTTTGAAACCCCCGTCGGGGAGGGCGGCGCCCTTCTTTCAACAGGTCAGCGCCAGCTCATTAGCCTCGCGCGCGCCCTTGTCGCGAATCCGCGCATCATGGTGCTTGATGAAGCGACGAGCTCGGTGGATACGGAAACGGAAGTGTTGATTCAAGGCGCTATCGATCGCCTTTTAGTCGGAAGGACAAGCCTCGTGATCGCCCATCGGCTTTCGACGATTCGAAACGCTGACCGTATTCTGGTGCTGGAAAACGGCGCGATTTTAGAGGATGGAGATCATGAGAGCTTGATGGCGTTTCGCGGCCACTATTGGCGTCTGTATACGCGTCAGTACATTGACGAAGCTGCGCTTGCCGACGCCTCGCGAGCGTGAGCGGCCGGACGCTCATGCCAAGCGGCGGAGAGGCTCGCTCGCTGGGGCGAAACCTCGTTAGCCGAGCGCGACGTCGAGTATCATCATTGCGATAAACCCGAGGATAGTGCCGATCGTGGCGAGGTCGGTGCTTTCGTGGTCGCCTTCTTGCGCGGTCGGGATGAGCTCCTCGACGACGACGTAGACCATGGCGCCCGCCGCGAAGGCCAGGGCATAGGGAAGGATCGGACGTACGAGGGTGACGAGAAGGGCGCCGAGAACGCCGGCCATCGGCTCTACGAGGCCCGAGGCTTGGCCATAAAGGAAGGCTCTTGGACGACTGAGTCCTTCTCTCCTGAGGGGTATCGAGACCGCGGCGCCTTCGGGAAAGTTCTGGATACCGATACCAATCGCCACAGCAAGCGCGGGAAGAAAAGCTTCTTGGGTGATAACGCCGGTAAGCGACCCGAATGCCACGCCGACCGCGAGCCCTTCAGGTATGTTGTGGAGCGTTATTGAAAGCACCAACAAGATACTTCTTCGCAGTTTTGTGTGAATGCCTTCGCTTTCGCCATGCTGCGCGCTAAAGTGCACGTGCGGCATGAGTCGGTCGGCGAGCCAGAGAAAAGCGGCGCCTAGCGCGAAGCCCGAGGCCGCGACGAACCATGCGGGGAGCGGGCTTTCTTCCGCGAGTTCTATCGCGGGCGCCAGGAGGGACCAAAAACTGGCCGCTATCATGACCCCCGAGGCAAAGCCGAGCATCATATTGAGAACGCGTAGGTTTATTTCCTTGAAAAAGAAAACGAGCGCCGACCCGAGAGCCGTCATCCCCCATGTGAAGAGGGTCGCATACAAGGCAAGAAGGACGGGATTCATGGAAATGATATCGTTCATCGTGTGCTCCCTTATACATAATAATATCGGAAAACACTGGAATCAGGTAGGTATAAAATGGTACTTTTTTGAAAGTTAATCTATGTACAAAGGGGTACACATGAAACGGAACGACATCCATAAAGTGCTTATTATCGGTTCGGGGCCTATCGTGATTGGACAGGCGTGCGAGTTTGATTATTCCGGCACGCAGGCTTGCAAGGCATTGCGGGAACAGGGGTATAAAATCGTCCTTGTGAACTCTAATCCCGCCACTATCATGACCGATCCGGTTATGGCCGACGCGACGTATATTGAGCCGCTAAATATCGCAAGGCTCGAGCAAATCATCGAAAAGGAGCGCCCCGACGCGCTACTTCCGAATTTAGGCGGCCAAACGGGTCTTAACCTCGCGTGTGAACTCAACAAAGCCGGTATTCTGGAAAAATATAATATAAAAGTAATTGGCGTGAATTTGGACGCTATCGAGCGCGGAGAGGACCGCGAGGTGTTTAAAGCGACCATGCAATCGCTTGGGATCGATACGCCGCAGTCGGATATTACCTACACGGTGGAAGACGCGGAAAAAATCGCGGACAAGCTTGGGTATCCCGTCGTCGTTCGCCCTGCGTATACCATGGGCGGCGCGGGCGGGGGCCTCGTGTATAACGTCGAGGAAATGCGAACCGTCTGCGCCCGCGGGCTTGAGCTATCGATGACGCACCAATGCCTTATCGAGGAATCGATCCTCGGGTGGGAAGAGCTCGAGGTGGAAGTCGTACGCGACAGCAAGAACCAGATGATCGCGATTTGTTTTATCGAAAATATCGACGCCGTCGGCGTGCATACGGGCGACTCGTTTTGCTCCGCCCCGTTTTTGACTATCGAGAAAACGCTCGAGGAACGACTCAAACGCGACGCGTTCCGCATCGTCGAGTCTATCGGCGTCATTGGCGGCACCAACGTGCAGTTCGCCCATAATCCCAAGGACGGACGCGTCGTTATCATCGAGATCAACCCGCGCACCTCCCGCTCGAGCGCCCTCGCGTCAAAGGCGACCGGCTTCCCGATCGCGTTGATATCGGCGAAACTCGCGAGCGGTATGACGCTCGACGAGATCCCGTACTGGCGGGACGGTACTTTGGAGAAATATACCCCGTCGGGAGACTATGTCGTACTCAAATTCGCGCGCTGGGCGTTTGAGAAATTCCGAGCCGTCGAGGATCGCCTTGGAACCCAGATGAAGGCCGTTGGTGAGGTTATGTCGATCGGCAAGACGTTCAAGGAAACCTTTCAAAAGGCAATTCGCGGCTTGGAAAACTCCCGACACGGACTCGGGTTTGCGAAAGATTTCAATAAAAAGAGCCTTGAGGAACTTATCGACGCGCTTCGGTTTCCGACGAGCGAGCGATATTTCCTTTTGTACGAAGCCTTACGGAAGGGCGCAGATATCGAGCGCCTGTACGAGCTGACCTATATTAAGCCTTACTTCCTTACCCAAATGAAGGAACTCGTGGAGCTTGAGGAAGAGATCCTCAAGACCCCCGGGCGCATTCCCTCGGACGCGCTTCTCGAAAAGGCAAAGAAGGACGGGTTCTCCGATAAATATCTCGCGAAGATACTCGGGATCAGAGAACGCGATATACGCAAGAAACGCACGGAGCTTGGCATCGTGGAGGGCTGGCACGCCGTTCCCGTTTCCGGCAAGGAGAACACCTACTATTACTACTCGACGTATAACGCGCCTGACGCGTCAGTCTCGACCTCAAACAAGAAAAAGATTCTGATACTCGGCGGCGGGCCGAACAGGATCGGACAGGGAATCGAGTTCGACTATTGCTGCGTACACGCGGCCATGGCCCTGCGCGAAGCCGGGTACGAAACGATCATGATCAACTGCAACCCGGAGACTGTTTCGACTGACTACGACACGAGCGACAAGCTTTACTTCGAGCCGGTAACGGCCGAGGACGTACTCCAAATCTACGAGAAGGAACGGCCCCAGGGCGTTATCGTCCAGTTTGGTGGACAAACACCGCTCAATATCGCGCGCGAGCTTTCCGACGAGGGCGTTCGCATTCTCGGAACCAGCATCGATTCGATCGACATTGCCGAAGACAGGGACCTTTTCCGGAAGATGATGGATCAGCTCGAAATCCCGATGCCCCAGTCCGGCATGGCCGTCGACATCAACGAGGCCCTCGAGGTCGCGGGCCGAGTCGGGTATCCATTAATGATCCGCCCGTCGTTCGTTCTTGGCGGCCGAGGGATGGAGGTCATTTACGACGAGACGATGCTTCGCGAGTACGTCGAGAAAGCCGTTGGCGTCACCCCCGATCGTCCGCTCCTTCTCGATCGCTTCCTGCGCAATGCCCTCGAGTGCGAGGCGGACGCGCTTTCCGACGGTACGGAGGTGTATATTCCCGCGGTCATGGAGCATATCGAGCTCGCCGGTGTGCATTCGGGCGACTCTGCGTGCGTGATACCGCCTGTTTCGATAGGCGGTCGGCACCTTGAGACGATAAAGGATTACACGAGAAAAATCGCGAAGGCTCTCAAGGTGTGCGGGCTCATGAACATGCAGTATGCGATCGAGGACGGTACCGTGTACGTGCTCGAGGCGAATCCGCGCGCGAGCCGGACCGTCCCCCTCGTTTCCAAAGTATGCGACACGCAAATGGCCCGACTTGCCACGCGGCTCATGCTTGGCGCAAGCATCGCCGACTTAAAGCTGAAGGATAAGATCATCCCGCACTTCGGGGCGAAAGAAGCCGTTTTTCCCTTTGAAAAATTTCCCGAGGTTGACCCGGTCCTTGGACCAGAGATGCGTTCCACGGGAGAGGTTCTCGGCCTTTCCGATAACTTCGCCCTCGCCTTTTACAAGTCCCAGGAAGCCGCGGGGACCTTTCTTCCCGCGGAGCTCGATCCCGTCGGTCACGGGGCCGCGGACGGAGCGGCGCTTGGCTCAAGCGGGGCGGGAAAGATACTTATCAGCCTCTCTGAAAAGGAAAACCAGGCCCATGACGCGATAGCGGTCGGGAAGGCTTTCTCCGCGCTTGGCTTCACGATTCTCGCGACCGAGGGAACCGCGCGGTTTTTGAAGGCCGCGGGCATCGAATGCGAGACGATCGCCAAGCTCAACGAAGGGCGTCCCAACGTCTTGGACGTGGTGCTGAACCGTCAGGTCCGGTTGGTTATCAATACTCCGAGCGTTAGGCGCGATTCGCGCGCGGACGACGCGGTGATTCGGAAGGCCGCTATTAAGTATCGCATTCCGTATATCACGACTCTGGCGGCGGCTCTCGCGTCCGCCCAGGGGATCACCGCCGCGCGGCTCGGCAAAGGCGGGGTAAAGTCAGTACAGGAGTATCACAAGGCGGTTCGCGAGGTCTAAGCAAACGATGAGCCGGGAATCTGACCGCTCTTGAGAATGGCGATCCTTTCTGTTACCATGCCCCAAGCCGTTAAAAGCGAGGGGTATGGTTTATGCATGTGGTGTGCCTTGATCTTGAGGGCGTGTTGGTCCCGGAAATTTGGATTGAATTCGCGGAAGCTACGGGAATCCCCGAACTGAAGATTACGACGAGGGATGAGCCCGACTACGACAAGCTCATGAAGTATCGACTAAATATCCTGAAGGAGCGTCAGCTCGGGCTAACGGACATACAGCGAGTTATCGGAGGAATGGATCCGCTTCCGGGAGCCAAGGCTTTCCTCGACTCCGCCCGCGCCATCGCCCAGGTAATCATCCTCTCCGACACCTTTTCACAATTTGCGATGCCGCTCATGGCAAAGCTCGGGTTTCCAACGCTTTTTTGCAATGAACTCGTCGTCGACGCGGACGGCACGGTAAGCGGTTACGCGCTGAGGCAAAGCGACGGTAAGCGAAAGGCCGTCGAGGCGCTCAAATCCATCAATATGAAAACCATGGCCGCCGGCGACTCGTACAATGATTTGTCGATGATTCGCGTCGCCGATACGGGGGCTCTGTTCCGCGCGCCGGATAGCATTAAGGCCGCGCATCCCGACGTCTGCTCGTATGAGACATATACAGACCTACTTGCCCACGTCGAGCGGTTTGTTAGTAACCGGTAATAGAGAACGAGGCAAAACCGAGTAAAAAAAAGGGCCGTTCCTCATTTGGGGAATGGCCCTTTTTCGTTGTGTTACGCTTTTTTCTTCAAGAACAACACGCGGACGCCCTCGATGATTTGGAGGATGGCGAGCGCGAAGAGCACGATGCCGATGGCGGCAAGCACGTAATTATGCTTCTCGCCTGAGATGTTCGTGCGGACGAGCAAGAAGAGCGCGGTAAACGTTACGGCGAACATGAACACGAGAGGAAGAATCGTTTCCCAGGACTTTTTTCCCTGTTTCATGACCCAGCCCGTGACGGCAAGCAAGGCGAGCGCCGCGAGCAATTGATTCGCGGATCCGAAGACCGGCCATATTTTCGCGTATCCATACACGAGAAGAAGGATCGAAAATCCGATCGTCAGTACCGTCGCGACGTATATGTTGCTGACGAAGGTTTTCTTTTCGCCCGTTGCCGTCTTTACGGTACCGATTTCCTGCATGATGTACCGTCCGATTCGGGTTGCCGTGTCGAGGCTCGTAAGCGCGAAGGCCGAGTAGGCAAGAATGACGAAGACCTTGCCGACGCCGACCGGTATGCCGAAACTCGACATAAAGAAGGACACGCCATTGGCGAAGATCTGCGCAGGCGCCCCTTTCTGGCCTGCGACATACCCGACGGCGATAAGGGCAACGATGGCGAGGAGTCCTTCGATGAGCATTCCTCCATATCCGATGAGCTTGACGTCGGGATGCTCGCGGTTTACCTGTTTCGACGTCGTACCCGAACTTACGAGCGAATGAAAGCCCGAGATCGCGCCGCAGGCGACCGTGACGAAGAGAAAGGGGAACAGCGTCTGCTTGTTCGGCGCGACGAAGCCCGCAAACGCCGGGATTTCCATATTCGGTCGGGTGATGACGATACCGGCGAGTGCGCCGAGCATCATTGCGTAAAGGAGGAATGAGCAGAGATAGTCTCGTGGCTGAAGGAGCAGCCATACCGGGAGGATCGACGCGAGGCCGATATACACGATGAGAACTATCTGCCATGAAAGTTTGCTGAGTTTCAGTACTGGGACGTTATAACCGAACCATATGCAGAACGCGAGCAACGCGACGCCGGCTATTGAGGCGACGGCCAAAGGTGCGTTCTTTCGGTATACGACGAAGCCGAACAGCATGGCGAGAAAGATGAACAATACGGAGGCTGTCCCCGCTTGTGCTCCGGTCAATAGTTCCGGTTTCAAGGGATCGAACGCGAAAGATGTTGCGCAGATGTCGGTAAAGGCCGCAACGACAAGGGTTATGGTTAGCCATGCGTACCAGTTGAATATTGTCTTTGCGCGCGGCGAGATGTTCGTTTTAATGATTTCGCCGATGCTTTTGCCGTCGTGGCGGATCGAGGCGAGTAAGGATCCCGCGTCATGTACGCCCCCGATGAAAATGCTTCCGAGGACGATCCAGAGGTAGACGGGGAGCCAACCGAATACCGCGGCGAAAATTGGCCCGGTAATGGGACCGGCTCCGGCTATGGACGAAAAGTGATGCCCGAGGATGACCTTCGCATCAGCGGGGGCGTAATCAATGTCGTCACGAAGCGTGTGCGCGGGGGTTTTTCGACCAGGATCGATTCCCCATTTTTTGGCCAGATACCCGCCGTACGTTACGTACGCTATCAGAAAAAAAGCGATACCACCGATCAATAACACTAACGAATTCATTTCAGAACCTCCTTGCGTATTTCGACCGGCGAGCGTATCGTCGGTTTAAGCGATAGGGACAAAGGCAGCACTGTCGCGCCGTCCGCGAGGACTCGCGATTAGCTCGGACGTCGGGAGAAAAACGACGAAGACACGAACCTCCGACCAACCGTGAAAATAAAACCGGTGCGGTTTGGTATGCCTGAATGAACGAATCAATTTTGCGGACTCCGTTCGGTTCGTGAGCGCCCCGACCGCCGATTCTTCGACCGGCGGTCTTTCGACCGGCGGTCCTTCGACCG
>CAYSEA010000007.1:11976-23631 GCA_964429975.1 uncultured Treponema sp. | reverse complement strand
AGTACGGTTTGCTCAAGGCGGGCGGTGTGTTCGGCGACCAAGGGATAGTCTCGGTCATCCAGCGAAACGTCCGTTTTGAAATCGAAATACGTACCGAGGCGCTTTCGAAGAAGCGTTTCGTATTCCGTAAAATTCATTATAGCTTCAGATTTTACCGCATATTAACGGGGCTCGCAATGAAAAAAAAAGGTAGCGGGATAGATGCAGCCTATTCGGCGGAGTAATACCCGGCCTCTTCGCTTTTCTTAATCGTTTCGCGCGTAAAATCCCACAGCGCTGGCGCGACTTCGCCTATAAACTCTTTCTTCTCGACGATTTGACGAACGGTAAGCGCATGTCCCGTAATGCCGCAACCGTCGCTTACATAATGGTTTACGACCGGTTGCATATTATCAAGTGCGGCCGCAAAGCGAGCGCTTGGAGTTTCTCTCGCGTCAAATTCTCGCCAGAGGGCGAGGAATCGTGCCCTCTGATCGTCGGGAAGAAGCCCGAATATTCGGTCGGCGGCCTTTCGCTCTCGCTCGTCCTTATCGAGATACCCTGTGGTATCGTAGAGGAAGGTATCTCCCGCGTCGATTTCCACGATATCGTGGATCAAGACCATTTCGATAACGCGTTGTATATCGACGTTCGGGTCAATCGCCTCGCCCGAGAGAACGACGGCCATGAGCGCGAGATGCCAGGAATGCTCCGCGCTATTTTCGTGCCGGCTTTTGTCATAGACCATGTTTTGGCGGTAGATAGCCTTGAGTTTCTCGACTTCGATGAGGAAATTCATTTGCTTTGAAAGCCGTTCCGAAATCATTAGCGTTCTCCTATTGAATACATCGGCGATTCGTCGGGACGAAGTTCTAGCACGTGCCGTTCGCACGGCAGCGCCTCTGACGGGTCATGCGTTACGTGAAGCAGCGTCGAGACGCCGCCCGAGCCTATCGCCTCAAGAAGGCCGAGCACGCGCTCGCGCGCGGTCTCGTCGAGACCGTGGCAGGGCTCGTCCAGAATGAGGATAGGCGGGCACTTGATGACCGCGCGGGCAATAAGCGCGGCGCGTTGCTCTCCGTATGAAAGCCGGTCAAAGCGCTCGTGTTCCCTGCCCGCGAACCCCGCGAGCGAAAGCCATGCGCGAGCGAGCCCGCGTTCCGCGTCGCCGCAGTGTTGATACAGCCCGATGGAATCATGAAGCCCCGATAGAAGGATTTCCTCGAGAGAGAGTCCCGAAAGCGCGCGATACTCGACATGCATTCGGTAGGAAACGATACCGAGCCGTTTTTTGATATCCCAAATGCTTTCGCCCGTACCGCGGCGTCTGCCGAAAAGGTAGATTTCGTTTCGATAGCATTGGGGGTTGTCGCCCGAGATAAGCTCAAGAAACGTCGTCTTTCCCGAGCCGTTCGGCCCGCGGATGAGCCAGTGTTCGCCAGCGCGAAGGATCCAGGATACGTTATCGAGAACCTTACGCCCGGACCATTCTACCGTCACGTTTTTCATCTCAATGAGCGCGTCGGGATTCGTCACGCTATGGGTGATTTCGGAAGTTTTTGTTTCGTTTTGGGCGTTTTCGTTTTCAGCCATGAGTTCGCGTTGCGCGCGGGCATGCGCAAGCTCGCGCGAGAGGGCCGCCGCGCGACGGGCGCTTTCTCTGCGTTCTTTCGCGGCTCGCGCGGAAACCATGACTTCAAAATCCGCGCGAGTGCCCGAGAACGACGCGACACCGTTAGTCAATTCAAGAACATGCTCAATGGCCGCGGGTACGAGCGAGTAGCGATCCTGCATGACAATAACGCGCGGCGATGTAGATAAAAGAAGTCTTTCGAGCCCCTCCGTCACGCGTGAGCGGGATTCCGCGTCGAGACCCTCGAAGGGGTCGTCGAGAACGATGAGCTCGGCCTTGCTCGCGAGCGCGCGACAGAGAAGAACCCTGCGTATTTCGCCAGTAGAAAGGTATTTCACCCCCCGGTCGAGCGTCTCGTTGATACCCGCGAACTTGACCGCCGGATGATCTTCGAGTCCGGCGCCCTCTGGATAGTGCGCACGATCCTCTTTTGGAAGAATCGCGTAGAGAAGTTTGCGCGGCGTTCGCCCGGGGTCTACCCCGCCCTCCGTGAAATCAGAATCGTCGAGCGACCGCTCTTCTTCTATGAGGATCGCGGCTTCCTCGAGGGATACGACCATCGTCGAGCGGCTAAAGGGGTTTGAGACGAATCCGCCTTCGTGTGGCGTTGCCTCGACCGAATCAGAGAAATAACCGGCAAGCGCCGCTTTTCCGCCGCCGTTGTTCCCGGTTATGAGCCATCGCTCGTTCGGGCGCATTTCCCAGGACAGGGTTAGAAGCGCGGTAGATTCTGCGTCCGTGAACGTGCAGTCGCGAAATTCAAGGGCGTGTCCGCGTGCGTCGTGGATAGTTTTCATGGTGGACATTACCTTATCCGATCAGGTGGTCCCTCGGGAAGAGTTAGCGGAAGTTTGCGGAAATAGTATCCGACAGAGCCGCGAGAAGGGCGCGCGAGCGAACGGGAACGTCGTCGATTCTGCGGTGAACGATACCGATGTCATAGTCGCCGAAGTCGGGGCCCGTTGAGTATATGGTGAGTCCGTCCGCGAATGGCGTGTTGTCGAGAACGAGTCTGGGAACGAGAGCGAGGCCGAGCCCGAGGCGCGCGAGGGCGAGTAGGGCTTCGTTCCCGGCCGTTTCCGCGGCGATTTGCGGGCGTTCGAGCCCAACGCGGTCGAAGCGATTCTTTATCCAGAGGTCAAAGCGCTGACGCGCAAGCCCCGACCTCGGAAGGATAACCGGGAGACCGGATATAGCGCGTTCGAGATGCGCGCTGCCCGGAAAGGGCGCTCTCGCGAGATCGAGCGAGCCGAACGCGCCGGCTCCCGAAGAAGCGAAGACGAGCGGGGTTTTTCTCACTGAATGGGACTCGAGATCCGCGAATCCTCCCGGGGGAATGGCCGATACGGCAAGTTCCGCCCGCCCTTCACGAATCGCGTCGGACGCGCTCGCGGGGTCGCCGGTTTCCACGGAAAGCCGTAATTCGGGATGCGTCGCCGAAAGTGCCGCCACGAACGGCGGGAGTATGGAATAACATGCCGTGACCGAGGCATAGACCCGGACGATTCCGCGAAGGCGCGTG
This sequence comes from uncultured Treponema sp., assembly GCA_964429975.1. GTDB lineage: Bacteria > Spirochaetota > Spirochaetia > Treponematales > Treponemataceae > Teretinema. The sequence continues at coordinate 20,497 of CAYSEA010000007.1, read as the reverse complement.
TCGGTGCTCGAAAGGCGCAGCGCGAGGTCTTCTTTCCGGTGAAGGCTTTCCCGCGCGAAGTCGCGAAAGTGCTCGCCGTCCGCCGTCAGCGATACCCGGCGCGCGTCGCGGGAAACAAGACGCGCGCCGGTTTCCTCTTCAAGGCGAGCGATAAGTCGACTGAGCGCCGATGGGCTTAAATGCATCGTATCGGCCGCTCGCGCGAAATGGAGCGAATCCGACAGTGCGAGAAAAGCTTCAAGTTCATGGAAGTCCATGGTGGAATTGTATTAGAAGGTTGCACAAAACGCAACTATATGATGAATATGTTTCGCTTTACGCATTGATCGAAACGCGTTATAAAGGATTCATTATCAAGGAGATACTATGAACTACTTTAATTCCATTCCGTGGCGCGTTGCCCTTGGTCAGCTTGGAACGTGCCGTTTCATGGATCGAACCGAGTTTTCCGACGGAATTTCCGCCTTGAAGGGCAAAAAGATCGTCATTGTCGGTTGCGGCGCGCAGGGTCTTAATCAGGGTCTTAACCTTCGGGATTCCGGGCTTGACGTGAGCTATACCCTCCGTAAAGAGGCTATCGCCGAAAAGCGCGCGAGCTGGAAAAACGCGACCGAAAACGGCTTTAAGGTCGGCACCTACGAAGAGCTTATTCCCACGGCCGACGTCGTCGGAAACCTTACACCGGACAAGCAGCATACGCCGGTTATCGCCAACGTGATGCCCCTCATGAAAAAGGGCGCGTCCCTTTGGTATAGCCATGGGTTTAACATCGTCGAAGAAGGCATGCAGATCCGCAAGGACATTACCGTCGTCATGATGGCTCCGAAGGGCCCGGGTACCGAGGTTCGCGTGGAGTACACGCGCGGTTTCGGCATTCCGACGCTTATTGCCGTTCATCCCGAAAACGATCCCGAAGGAAAAGGCTGGGCGATCGCCAAGGCTCTCGCCGTCGGAACCGGCGGAAGCCGCGCAGGCGTGCTCGAGTCGAGCTTCATCGCCGAAGTCAAATCCGACCTCATGGGCGAGCAGACCATTCTCTGCGGCATGCTCCAGACGGGAAGCCTCCTCTGCTTCGACAAGATGGTCGCGAGCGGTATCGACAAGGGTTGGGCCTCGAAGTTCATCCAGTACGGCTGGGAGACGGTAACGGAGGCCCTCAAGTGGGGCGGTATCACCGGCATGATGGACCGGCTCTCGAATCCCGCCAAGCTCAAGGCGCACGCGCTTTCGCTCGAGCTTAAGGGCATAATGGCAAGCCTTTATCAGAAACACCAAGACGACATCATTTCCGGCAAGTTCAGCTCGACGATGATGGAAGACTGGAAGGCGGGCGACAAGGATCTTCTCGCCTGGCGAGAGGCCACGGGTAAGAGCGCGTTCGAGCAAACTCCCGCCGGCGCCTTCGAAATTTCCGAGCAAGAGTTCTTCGACAAGGGTATTCTCATGGTCGCCATGGTTAAGGCCGGCGTTGAGCTCGCCTTCGAGACGATGACCGCCGCGGGCATCAAGGCAGAGAGCGCCTACTACGAGAGCCTTCACGAGACTCCGCTTATCGCTAACCTCATTAGCCGAAAGAAGCTCTACGAGATGAACAAGGTTATCTCGGACACGGCGGAATATGGCTGTTATCTTTTCGACAACGCCTGCCGGCCCCTCTTAAAGGATTTCATGGCCAAGGTCTCGACCGACGTAATCGGCAAGGGCCTTACCGTTAAGGATGCGTCTGTTCCGAACCGCGAGCTCGTTAAAGTTAACGAGGAAATTCGAAGCCATCCAGTCGAAAAGATCGGAACGATTTTGCGGGCTTACATGACCGCGATGAAGGAAGTCATCTAACGAGTTCGGCCTTTCTTTTCGCCGAATAAACCAAGCGCCGGGGAAACTTTCCCGGCGCTTTTTTTTGCGCTATTCCGTTTTCGCGAATACGGAGGCGAGCGTTTTAATCGAGACGAGGTGGACAAGATTGGTTCCCAAAAACCCGCGGGCGGCGCAAGCCTTCTCGTGAATGGTTACCGTATACCCGAGATCAAACGCCGCGCGTACGGTTGAGTCAATGCACATATTCGTCATCGCGCCGGCAACATGCAGCTCTTGAACGTCTAGTACCCGTAAAATGTCATCAAGGCCTGTTTCACGAAAGGCGTTCGGGTATCGTTTCGTTATGACCGTCTCGTTTTTTCTCGGACTGACTCCCGGAAAAATCTCGGCGCCTTTCGTTCCTTCCACGAAGAAAACGCCGGGCGAACGATCAATCGCCTCGCTCTGAGACGCCCTGAGATGCATGACATGAAGGATCGGAAGGCCTTTCTTCCGAAAATCTTCAAGCAAGGAGGCCGCGTTCCGCGTCGCGCGCCGCATGCCCTTGAGGGGGAATCTCCCTCCCGGAAAATAGTCGTTTTGAATATCGATAAGCAGCAACGCTTTCATGTGAAGCCTCCGTATCTATCATATCCCGGCTTTGACGAGTCGGCAATCTATCGATACGGCCTACGGCGACGCGGGAAAGGCCAGTTCTCCTTTGCGCTTGCGCGCGTCATGCAAGAAACCGGTTCCAGAAAGCGTTGACCCGTATTTCATCCGCCAATGCTGCGCGCGCGGCATCGTTTGAAAGAATCGTATAGTAGCCGGGTTTTATCGATGGCGCGGCCTCTATGGCGCGGAGGAACGCGTCGCGTTCGAGGGGATTTGACTCGACATAGGCGCAAAACCCGGATTCTTCCAGCAAGGAAAGAATGAGCTCGCGTTTTGGGTGCCGTTGGAGCCAGGTACTGGCGAGCGTCGCTACCCCGACTTGAATGCCGTGGAGCGACGGTTTTGTCGCGAGAGCATCATACGCATGCGAGATAAGATGCTCGCTTCCAGACGCCGGCCTGCTTGAGCCAGACACCTCCATGGCGACGCCGCTCATCACGAGAGCGCCGCACACGAGCCTGAGAAACTCAAGGTCATGGATCGATTTGTTGGGGAAGTTGACGAGGTTCTCCGCCGACTGAAGGCCGATCATGACAGCAAAATCGTTTACGGGCTCGCCTTCGGCGTGATACGCGAGCTTCCAGTCATGCGCGGCCGAGTATTTGGAGACGAGGTCTCCGATGCCGGAAAACGTCATGCGCTCTGGGGATGAGCCGATGATTTCGGTGTCGAGAATGACGCCGTGCGGAATGACCGCCTTCATGCTTTTCCTTTTTCCGGCGACGACGAGGCTTGATTGCGGGCTTGCGAAGCCGTCGTTCGATATCGAAGTCGGAACGGAAAAAATCGGCACATGGGACAAAAAGGCGACGTATTTCGCGCAGTCTATCGCCTTGCCGCCGCCGACGGCGACGATCGCCTCGACGTCTCGGGGGAGCTTGAAGGCGCTGGTGAGGACGTCTTCGGCCAAGTTGTCGCGAACCGTTTCCTCGTAGACGACGCGAATCTCGGAGCTTTCGAGGCTTATTGAGACCCGCTCGCCCACAAGGTCTTTCATGCCTTCGCCGTAGTAAAGGGCGACGCGATCAAGGTCCCCCTTGCGTAGATATTTACCGAGCTTGTTGAGCGCGTTCGGTTTGATGCGCAGAAGGGCCGGGATGTTGATTTCCATCACCAGACCCCCGGGTCTATGTCGGCGACGGACTCAAAGATGTAATCGGGGCGATAGGGAAAGTCGCGGATGGATTCGCGCGTCGACACGCCCGAGAGAACGAGGCAGGTTTTCATGCCGGCCTCGAGGCCGCCGACGATATCGGTGTCCAATCGGTCGCCGATCATGACGGTGTCCTCGGAATGCACGCCGAGTTTTTTGCGCGCTATCATCATCATGAGCGAGTTCGGCTTTCCGACCACGTAAGGTTTCTTTCCCGACGCCGCCTCGATCGCCTTGAGGATGACGCCCGCCGCGGGCTCGACGCCCTTCTCGACCGGATCGATCATGTCCGGATTCGTTCCGATGAATTTCGCCCCCGCGCGAATGAGGTTCGCCGCCTTGCGGATCATCTCGAAGCTGAACGACGGCGTTTTACCGACGACCACGTAGTCGGGGTTGTGCTCGGTGACGCTGAAGCCGCGCTGATAGAGTTCCGTCGACAAGCCCGCCCCGCCGACGACGTAGACGCTCCCCGCGGGCTTTTGTGTCGCGAGAAAAATCGCCGTCGCCATCGCCGACGTGATGAAGTTGTCTTCGTGTAGGCCATCGATGCCGAGACCTTTTAGTTTTCTGACGAGATCGATCGGCGTTTGCTCTGAATTATTGGTAAGGAAAAGAAATTTCGTTTCCGTCGTCTTGAGCCGCTCGACGAACTCACGGGCGCCGGGGATGAGTTCCTTTCCCCGGTAAATTACGCCGTCCATATCCGAAATCACGCTGTATCGCGCCATGGTTACCTCGTTTTCGAAAGTATACCGGGACGGCGGCCCGTCATGCAAGGAAGGGGAGGAAGTCCTCGGGGATTGGCGCGGAGACGGTGAGGTCGCTTCCGTCGAGGGGATGGCGGAAGGTAATCGTTTTGGCGTGCAGCATGACACGGGAAACCGAGACGGGCGCCGTAAGGGTGTTATTTATAGCGATGCGGTCCGGACCGTTGTACAGCGAGTCGCCGAGTATGGGATACCCGAGGCCCGCGAGATGAACGCGGATCTGGTGGGTGCGCCCGGTAAGAGGCCAGGCCTTGATCGAGAAATAGGCAGTACGTACGCGCTCAATCTCGAACGTCGTTATCGCCTCGTCTCCCCCCGCCGGCACTTCGCCCCATTTGCCTGCGGCGCTTTTCGACGAGATACGCGCAAGGCGGTTCTCGACGCGCAACTCGTCGCCCGCGCGCGGAAGAGCTCGTGGCCGTCCTTTGATGTTATCAGAAGGACGGGCCGCGAGGGCGAGGTATTCCTTTCTGACGACGTGCTCGAGAAACTGCGCGTGCAAAGACGTGTTTGCTTCTCGCCGTTTTGTGAGGATGATAACTCCAGACGTTTCACGGTCGAGACGATGGAGGAGTCCCGCATAGGGCTCGTTTCGGCTTTCCGTCGCGCGATGAAGGTATCGCTTGACGGCGGCGTGCAGATGATCGCGCGAGGCTACGATGGTTGCCTCGACCGGAATGCCCGCGGGTTTGTTGACGACGATAATCGCGTCGTCTTCGTACAGTATCCGGTCTTTGGTGAGCTCGAAGGCAATATCATCCGGCTCCCGCTCAAAAAAAGCCCGTTCCGTGTCAATTACGACCGATAGTGCGCTATTCAGGCCAAGGATCGCCGCGGGAAAGCGAAGCGGCCGTCCGTTTTCCGATACGGCACCGGCGATAATGAGTCGTCGTATCTTTGATCGTGAAAGCGCGGGAATACTCCGGCGGGCGAATTCCTCGGGGAGCGAATCGTTTAGGAAGTCGATCAGCCGCGTCCCCGCGCGTTGAGGTGATTTGAATGGTATGCGATAGGTGGCCACGCCTGATGCTACCAGCCAGATAAATCTTTCGCAAGCCGAGGCGATGCGCCTTAGCGGATCGCCTTTTTAAGCGCGTCGGTGCGGTCGGTCTTTTCCCAGGGAAACTGAGATCTGCCGAAATGTCCGTATGAGGCGGTTTCCTGATAGATCGGCCGGCATAAGTCGAGGGTTTTTACTATTCCCGCGGGCGAAAGATCGAAGGTTTCCTTGACCGCTTTCGTTATTGCGGCCTCATCGACCGCGGCCGTCCCAAAGGCGTCGATCATGACTGAAACGGGGAAGGGAACGCCAATGGCGTACGCGAGCTGAATTTCGCAACGTTCCGCGAGTCCCGCGGCGACAATGTTTTTGGCGACGTATCGCGCCATGTATGCCGCGGAACGGTCGACCTTTGACGGGTCTTTGCCGGAGAAGGCCCCGCCCCCATGCCGGCCCATTCCGCCATAGGTATCGACGATGATTTTACGGCCGGTAAGGCCCGTGTCGCCGAAGGGCCCGCCGACGACGAAGCGTCCGGTCGGGTTGATAAAAAATTGAGTGTTCGCGTCAAGGAGGCCGGTTTTTCCAAGTACGGGGCGGATAACCCGTTCTATGATTTCGTCTTTGATCGTCGCGTGGCTGATGTCCGGATCATGCTGATGCGAGATTACGACGGTGTCGACGCGAATCGGCTTATGGCCGTCATACTCGATCGTTACCTGGCTTTTCGCGTCCGGGCGGAGCCACGGGAGCTCGCGGCTTTTTCGAAGATCGGTGGCCCGGTGAAGCAGCGCGTGCGCGTACATGATGGGCGCCGGCATGAGTTCGGGGGTCTCGGTACACGCGAAACCGAACATCATTCCTTGATCTCCGGCGCCTTGCTGTCCCTGATATTCCGAAAGGCCTTTGCCGACGACGCCCTGATTGATGTCCGGCGATTGGGCGTGAATCATGTCGAGAACCGCCATCGAATCGCAATCAAGGCCAAAGTCCGAGTCGGTATAGCCTATTTCCCGCGCGATAGCCCTCGTAACGCCCTGAACGTCAACGTAAGTTGATGTGGTGATTTCGCCGCCGACGAGGACGAGGGCGGTTGAGGCGAAGGTTTCGCAGGCGACATGGCTGGAGGGGTCCTCGCGGAGGCATGCGTCGAGTATCGCGTCGGATATCTGGTCGCAGAGTTTGTCCGGGTGGCCTTCGCCGACCGATTCGGACGTAAATAAATGTCGCGTGGCGTTCATGTCGTCTACTCCCTTGCTTTATAAAAGAAATGGTACTACCCTTTGAATATAGACTATAAGCGCGAGAATGGCCAGAAGGAGAGCGAGCGATGGCGTTGTACAAGTCGTACCCGAAGAAGGGCGAAACCTGCAAGGTTACCTTTGAATTGCCGCCGGAGGCGACGACGAACGTAAAAAAAATCGCGCTTGTCGGAGATTTCAACGGGTGGGATACGACGAGCCATCTTTTATCTCGTAACAAGGAAGGAGCCTTCTCCATTACGGTCGTCCTGGATCAGGGGAAGGAATATCAGTTCCGATACTTCATGGATGACTACCGCTGGGAGAACGACTGGGCCGCCGATCGCTATGCGCCCTCGTCCTTCGGAAACTGCGACAATTCAGTCGTCATAGTCTGAGCCGGGCCGTGACGGCGCGATGATTATCGCGCTCGGCTATTCCGCGAGCTCGAATGATTCGTCGATAATTTTGATGTTCCGCACGAGGCCCGGGCTTGCATAGACGCGCTTTTCGCGATCGATGAAAACGGCCTCCGCGCCCGGATAGCGCGCAATGAGGGCAAGGCCTTTTTCCCGGCCAAGCACGAACGTCGCGGTGGAAAGCGCGTCCGCGGTCATCGACTCGCGCGCGATGATCGTGACGGACAAGAGTTCTCCGTCCGAGGGCCAACCTGTCTTTGGGTCAATGATATGGTGATATCGCTTTCCGTTTTCCTCGAAAAACCGCTCATAGACGCCCGAGGTGACCACCGAGCTGTCGGACGCCTGAACGACGATAACCGGCTCTCCGCGCGAGGTCTCCGGGTTCCTGATGCCTACGGTCCACGGCGTGCCCGGGGACTTCTCCCCGACGCAGAGGATGTTGCCCCCAAGGTCTACGATCGCCCGGGAGATTCCCTTCTCCCGAAGCACCCGCGCGACCTCGTCTGCCGCGTAGCCCTTCGCGATGGCGCCGAGATCGAGCCGCATCCCCGCATCCTCGAGATAGACCATCCCCGTCGCGTCGTCGAGGCGTACTCGATCGTAGTCGACCAAGGCGAGGGCTTTCTCGATGGCTTCGGAGGAGGGAACTCGCGCGTCATCCGTACCGATTCCCCAAAGCTTAACGACGGGGCCAACGGTGGGATCAAAAGCCCCGCCGGACGCGCGCGCGGTCTCGAGCGCGAAGGACAGTACCGTTATGGTGTCGCGCGTAGCGGCGACCGGCTCCCTTCCCGCCGCGGCGTTTATTCTCCCGACGTCGCTTGTCTCGAGGGACGCGCTCATCGTCGCCTCGATGTCCCGTAGTCGGTCGAATGCCGCGGTATACGCCCTGTTAGTTCCTTTATCATAAAGGTTTATCGTGCACACCGTACCGAGCACGAACTCCGTGCGGGGAGGAAGGTTCCTTGCGCACGAAGCGAGCGAGAGTGCGATGGCTACTGCGATAGTGACCGAAGCATAGATTCTGGAAAATCGAGGGATCGCCCTCGGCGCGCGCGTAATAAGCATGATGATCTCACTATAGCGCGAATCGTTTGATTTATACACGGGGGTGAGCGCGCGTTTTTGCGCCGTCACTCGCGGAGAGCGTCCCTTTTTTTGCGCTTTTCCTCGTAAAGCCGAGCATCGCTTTCCTCGATGATGGAATCGAACGCGCGGCTCTCGGAGCCCGCCGCGTTAAATACGTAGCCCCAGCTTGCCTGGAGTTTCCACGGCCTTGTGCCCGTCGCGTTGAATGCGTCGAGCTTCGATTGGAGGCGGGAGAGAACGCGCGTCACCGCTTCTTCCTGTAAGCCCTCCATCAAAACGACGAATTCGTCCCCGCCGTACCGTACGATGAGGTCTTGTCCGCGAAACGCGCCTTTGAGCACGTTCGATAGCGCGAGAATCGCCGCGTCGCCCTC
>CAYSEA010000007.1:0-11876 GCA_964429975.1 uncultured Treponema sp. | reverse complement strand
ATGCGGGACACGAGGTCGCGGATCATCGAGAAATGCCGGAAATCCCGTTCCGGGAAGGCGAGAACGAGATATCCGTACAAGTTGCCCCTATGGGCGATCGGTAGCACTCCGAATGCGTCAGGAATCGAAGGGAGGCCTGTGTTCACGATATCTTGTATGGGAAAGCGCACTGCCGCATCTTGCGGAATCTCGGTGAAATAGTCCCGCTTATAGGAAAGCCGGAGCTCTCCCATAGTCGGCTCTGCCGGGTCTATGAAAACGATGAGGCAGCGCGATACCCCGATTTCCGAAAGATTGTTTCCTATTCCCCGAAGGGCTGACTTAATGTCGATTCGCTCCGCGAGGAGTTCTCCGCAGCCTTTATGAAAAACGAGCGTGCCGAGGTCAAACGCTCGGAGTCGCGCGAAGAGCTTCGTTCGCGCGTGCTCGAGCTTCCGGAAAGCATCGACGAAGAGGGCATTGATGAAGACCTGTTCCTCGTCGTTTCGGTGGCGAAGGAGAGAGATCGTCCATTGCATGGAAAAGACGTCGATAAACCCCCCGACGAGATCCCCGCTTCGGGAGAGCTCTCGAATACTTCTGTTGATAAACTCCAGAAAGACTTCAGTATCGCGTCGAGAAATCGCTTCCTCGATACTGACTTCAAGGACGTTTCGAAGCGCCGCGTTTCTCGCGGGAAGGAACCCTCGCGCGCCTCGTTCCGCCGATTCGCCGTCCGACGGCATGCACCCGCAGGATCGCCTCTTGACGAGGCGGGCGTCGTGCGTTATCCGGTCTGCCTTGTATGATGTGTTGCCTGCGTGATCCGAGGCAACACGCGCCATGAGTTCCGCGGCCATGTGACCGAGCGGATAGGCGATCGTCGTGGCCGGATTGGGGAGCATGGCGTTTTCTTCGACGTCGTCAAAGCCGACGATCGCAATGTCTTCCGGCACGGATATCCCGTTGTCGAGAAACTCCCGGGTAGCGCCGATCGCAAGCTCGTCGTTCAAGCAGACGATTACTTCCGGGTCTGCCGCATCCGAGCGAAGGATGCGGGCCGCCGCGGTTCTACCACCTCCGGAGTCGGGAGAAACCAAATACGCGAGATCTTCTCGAGGCTGAATTCCGTTTGTCGCGAGGGCTCGCTCAAGCGTATCCTTTCGCGCCCTCGAAAGGCTGTCCGGGCCGATATCCCCGGATATAACGGCGATTTTCGCGTATCCGTGATCGCGCGCGAGGTGTCGTGCCAATTCTTCTATCGCGGGTTCTTCGTTGACGAACACGCTAAATCTGTTTGGGATATCGGCAAGGAAGGAATATGCCGGGATAGAGGGGAACTGCGCGAGGAGCGTCGCCGCCGTTTTGCGCGGATTGTGGGGTGCTACGGAATGGGGCAATATTATCAGGGCGTCGATCGTTTTGGGTGATGGAAGCGAATAGGCCCACGTGAGAGGGCCTCCGACGCCGTCTCCGTCGAACGAGCCGCCGAAGAAGAACACGAGGTGGATGCCCTGGTCTTCCGCGGCGTCGATAAGGTCCGCGATGACGCGGCGACTGAGAAAGCTGTCTGCAGAGTCCATGAAAACGCCGGCGGTCATGTCAGCTCGTTTTTCATGGACTCTGTCGGGCGATATCGGTTCCATACTGAAAAGTATCCGCTTTTCCCCGCTATTTTACAATCTTAAGGTGCAATTCATCCAATTGTTTTTGATCTACTTCGCTCGGGCAATTGTCCATCGGACTTTGCGCGAAGCTGTTTTTCGGGAACGCGATGACTTCCTTTATCGAAGTTTCGCCCGCCATGAGCATGACGAGGCGGTCAAGGCCGGGCGCGATTCCTCCGTGCGGCGGCGCGCCGTACTTGAATGCCTCGGTAAGGAAGCCGAATTTCTTCTGGCCTTCTTCCTCGCTGAAACCGACGATCTTGAATATCTTTTTTTGGAGTTCGGGATCGTGGATTCGTATCGAGCCCGAAGCGAGTTCGTACCCGTTCAGCACGAGGTCATAGAGGTCGCCTTTGACGCTGCCCGGATCGGATTCGAGCGTCGCGTGATACTTGTCCTGCGGCCAGGTAAACATATGGTGGGCCGTGTCCCACTTGGATTCGTCCTCGTTCCACTCAAACATGGGGAAATCGACGATCCAGGCGAATTCGAACCGTCCTTCCTCGCAAAGGCCGAGGTCTTTTCCGAGGCGGGTTCGCACTGCCCCGAGAGACGCGCACGCGATTTTTGCCTTGGGGTCGGCGACGAAGAGAAGCAGGTCTCCCGGTTTTGCGCCGAGAGTCGAGCAAACCGACGAAGCGGCGCCTTCGAAGAACTTGGAAACGCCGCCCTCGAGCGCAGGCGCGTCGGCGGTTCCGGCGACTTTCATCCAGCCGAGGCCTTTGGCCTTGTATATTTTCGCGGTTCCCTCAAGATCTTCGATGAGCTTTCGGCTGTACTTTTCCGCTACCCCGGGAACGACGAGGGCCTTGATGGCTCCGCCGGCCGCGAGGGCGTCCTTGAACGCCTGAAACGAGCCGAGTTCGGCGAGAAACGCGCCGCTCTGCATCTCCATCCCGAAGCGAAGTTCCGGTTTGTCGGTTCCGTACAGTTCGATCGAGTCGTCGTAGGCAATCCGGCGGAACGTCGCGGGAAGTGCGACGTTCATGGTTTCGCGGAAGATATGGCCCATCATTCCCTCGATGAGGGAGAGAACGTCGTCACGGCCGACGAAACTCATCTCGATGTCTATTTGCGTAAACTCGGGCTGGCGGTCTCCGCGGGCGTCCTCGTCGCGGTAGCAGCGCGCGATCTGGAAGTATTTGTCGAAGCCGGAGACCATGAGGAGCTGTTTATAAAGCTGGGGGGACTGCGGAAGGGCGTAAAACTGACCTGCGTAGAGACGGGAAGGAACGAGATAGTCGCGCGCGCCTTCGGGCGTCGACGCGATGAAGGTCGGCGTTTCAAGCTCGTAAAAGCCGCGGTCAGTCAGAAAGGTTCTCGTCGCGTATGCTACTTTTGACCTGAGGGCGAGGTGCCGCTGCATTTGACCCGAGCGAAGGTCGAGATAGCGGTATTTAAGCCGAAGCTCCTCGCTCGCATTGGTCTTTTCGTCGATGACGAAGGGAAGAACCTCGGATTTCGAGAGAATAACGAGTTTCGAAACAGTGACCTCGATCTCTCCGGTCGGCATATCCTTGTTTACCATCGTTTCGGGGCGCGCGCGGACCGTTCCCTCGATCGCGAGGCAGTATTCCATCTTAACTTCGGCCGCAAGGCTCGCGAGTTCCGCGGAAACGTCCGCGTCGACGACTACCTGCGTGAGGCCATAGCGATCCCGAAGATTGATGAAGGAGATGCCGCCGTGGTCGCGCTTGCGGTGTACCCATCCGTTGAGAATGACGCTTTTTCCCGTATCTGCCTTGCGGAGGTCCCCGCAGGTCACGGTCCGTTTCATGGTTTCCATAGGGTAGCAGTATAGCCAAGAGGTCCGTGGCGTGGCAAGAAGGAGGGAAATTTTGCGTTTCTTTCAGGCTTTGCACTATACTTACGCGTATGGCTAAAAGGCATAGCGGCAAAAAAAACGAACGAATTATGAATCTGGTCGTCATCTTGGTTTGGCAGGTGGCGGTTATGGCCATTTTGCTTGGAATCGTGTTTCCGGTTATTTTCTTTCTTTCCCTGAAGTCCGTGTACCTGCGCGAGCAAGCCGCCACACTGAAAACGGCCCGAACCTTCGTGAGCGATATGATAGACACGAAAAAAAGGGTCGTTTCCTTCGCGTCCATTTCTCTAGACTTTCATGAGGATATCGCGGCGGATCGCGCCTCCGTCGAGTATCGGGGTATGCCGGAAGCCGCCGCGCCGCGCACGCGCCGGATGCTTGCCAAGCTTCTCGAGACGTTTCCGGCCTTTCGCTTTTTCGCGCTATTATCCGTTCCCGAGATTCGACCCCTTTTGCTTGAGCCGTTTGCCCTACAGGGCATCCTAACCGAGGAACAATATCGCCGTGGGTATGCGTATCGCGAATGGGCTAAAAACACCCTGCGCCTGTATGAGGCTTGGCCCGGAGAGGGCCTTCCTCCCGTATATGTTTCGAATGCGTTTCTTGCACAACCGGGCGACATTCCGAGCGTTTCGCTGTCGGTAGCCATCGATGGCGAAGCGATACAATCGGGCGCGGCGGGTATTCTCTACGGGAACATAACCCTCGAGGATCTTTCGAGGTTCATGAGGACGCTTTCGTTTGGGAAAACCGGCATCGTGTATCTCGTCGACGGAGTCGGGAACCTTTTAGCCCATCCGTTTGAGCCGACGGGGATCGAGGTTACGACGGCCAGCGGTTCGCGGGCCTGGGCCCTTCGCAGTATGGCCGAAACCCCCGTCATCGAACGGGCGCTCCGCGGGGAACTGTGCGCGGGGCTCGTGAGACACGATAAACTGAGAAAGATGGTGCTTGCGACCTGCGAGGTCATTCCCGAGACGGGCTGGTACGTCGTCGTCGAGCAGGATGCCCGCGATCTTTTCGGGACGATACAGCTGTATGCCCTCGTCGTCATTATTATCATTCTTGTTACCGTTTTGGTGTCGGCGCTGATTTTTACGTATATCGCCCGCGAGACCGCCGAGAGCGCGCGCGAGCATGACGAGCTCAGGGTAATTTCCGAGACGGACCCCCTAACCGGACTCTTGAACCGTCGGAGCATGCTGAGCCGAATGAGAAAGTTTCTATCGGACTATGCGGAAAACAAGCAGGGGTTCGTGATCGGCATGTTCGACATCGACGACTTTAAGGTCGTGAACGACACGTATGGACACGTGTTCGGCGACGTCGTGCTTCGAGAGATCGCGGCACGCTCGGTTTCGATTCTCCGCGTCGACGATCTTTTGTTTCGGTGGGGCGGGGAGGAATTCCTCGTGGTCGTGCGGAATTGCGACCTTGTGCGGGGTCGCGGAATAGCCGAAAAAATCCGGCGGGTCGTATCGGACTCGCCGATAAGCGATTCGTCCGTCAGCATCCGCGTCACGGTAACCATTGGCCTCTGTGAGTATCGGGGCGGGTCGATCGATTCCCTCATCATACAGGCCGACGAGGCCCTGTACGAGGGGAAGCGATCGGGAAAGAACCGCGTTATCGTCGGCGGCGCGTAGGGGCGATAGCTAGAACGAGTAGAGTACCGAGAAGAAATGCAGCGTCGTTCCGCCGAGGACGAAGAGGTGCCAGACGGGGTGCGTCCAGGGAATTTTCCTGAGCGCGTAAACCCCCGCCCCTGCCGTGTATACGACTCCCCCGGCGATAAGGAGCATCCAGCTCAATGGTGAGATGCTTGCGCGAAGGGGGTCGGCCGCGAGCACGATGATCCATCCCATCGGGATATACGTGAGTAGCGAGATAACCCGCAGTCGGCTCCCGAAGACCGCGTAGCAGGAGATTCCCGCCAAGGCGAGTCCCCAGATCAAGCCGAAAATCCACCAGCCGACCGTACCTCGAAGCGCCGTAAGGCAATAGGCGGTATACGTACCCGCAATGAGCACGTAGATGGCGGAATGGTCGAGCCGCTCGAAGACGTGGTAGGCCCGCGTATGGAGCAACGAATGGTAGAGCGCGCTCATTAGGTAGAGAAAAATCATCGAGAACCCGAAGACGCTGAACGCGGTCACGTAAAACACCGTTTCGCCGGCCGGCGCTCGGGTGACTGCGTTTACGATGAGGATAACGAGCCCCGCGATCGAGAGAAAGACGCCGAGGCCATGGGTTATCGCGTTGGCGATCTCCTCGTCGAGGCGATACGGTTTGGGAAGTTTGTGCATTTGTGTGATGTCCTTATCCGAATAGACCGCGACGGGCTCGAAAAGGTTGCAGGGGCGAGGAACGGATGGTTGTTCTCTCGCCCGTCAAGGGGATTACTGGAGGCTTTGGCGTCGGGCTTCATAGAGAAGGATGCCCGCCGCGACTGAAACGTTCAGGCTGTCGAGTTTCCCCCTGGTTGGTATCGATACGACGTCGTCGCAGCGATCTTTCAGGAGCCGGGAGACGCCGTCGCCCTCGCTTCCCATCACGATGGCGACTTTTCCCGAGAGATTCAGCGTGTGCGCGGCCTTTCCTCCCGCGTCGGCCGCGTATATCCAAAACCCCGCCTCTTTGAGGAGTTCGGCCGCGCGCACGAGGTTCGGCGTGAGCGCGCAGGGCACCCACGCGGACGCGCCGGCGCTCGTGCGTCCGATGACGCCGAAATCGGTCGCGCCTCGGCGCTCGGGCAGGATGACGAGGTCGACGCCGAATTGATCCGCGCTTCTGATGACGGCGCCGACGTTATGCGGGTCGGTGATCGAGTCGAGAACGACGACGAGGGCCGTTTCGCGGTCTGCGAGGGCGCGAATCGCCTCGTCGAGCCTGATGGGAGCCGCAGCCTCTTCCTTCGCCATGATAAGGACGATGCCTCGATGGTCTCGGGTTTGCTCGGGAAGGTCGGCGACGAGCCGATCGAGTTCCGCGTTCGAGGCCGTCGTCGCCGGAACCCCGATCCGGGCGGCTTCCGCGAGGATTTTTTTTACTCGCGGGCCCGGCTTGTCGTGGCGTATCGATATTCCCTCAAGAGCCCCGCGCCCGGAGCTTGTTGCCTTTTCCTCTAGCGAGCGAAGTCCTTCTTCGATGGCGTGAAAGCCCGTAACTATTCTCATAGTTCGTACGACTCGCCGTATTTCGCGATGTCAACGCGGGGGAAGCCGTTCGTTTCCAGGTGATCCTTGAAAACGACCTGCGCCTCATGCTCTCCGTGGACGAGATAAATCCTTTTAAGCGAGGAGGTGTCCATCGCCTTGAGCCAGGCCGTCATCTCCTCGTAGTCCGCGTGCGCGCTGAACGCGTTAATCTGCGTCGTTTCCGCGCGGACGGTGTGCCATTCGCCCATGATCTTCACTTCGAGCTCGCGGTTCTGCAGCCGCCTTCCGAGCGTGTGCTCGGCCATGTACCCGACGAGCAGCAGTTGGTTCTTGGGGTCCCCGACGTTGTTCGCGAGGTGATGGAGAATGCGTCCCGCCTCGCACATGCCGTCCGCGCTGATGATAATCATGGGGCCGGACATCTCGTTGAGCGACTTTGACTCGTCGACGCTCGTGACGAATCTGAGCTTGTTGAAGCCGAAGGGATTCTTGTGGTGCTTGATGAAGGCCTCGTGCGTGTCCTGGTCGTAGCATTCCGGGTGCACTTGGAAGATGCTCGTCGCGTTGACCGCCATCGGGGAGTCGACGTATATCGGGATTTCCGGGATGATCTTTTTGTCCACGAGGGTATGAAGGTAGTACACGAGCTCCTGCGTGCGCTCGATGGCGAACGAGGGGATGATGATCTTTCCGTTGGACTTAATCGCCTTGTTGGCGACTTCCGCGAGCATCTTGAGGGCGTCGTCCGCGCTTTCGTGAAGCCGGTCGCCGTACGTGCTTTCGAGGATGAGGTAGTCGACGGGCGGAAGGAGCGAAGGATCCCTGATGATGGGCTTTCCCTTTCGGCCAAGGTCTCCCGTGTACGCGATTCTAACGGTAGCGCCGTCGGCGTCGGTCGCGGTAAGAAGCGCC
This sequence comes from uncultured Treponema sp., assembly GCA_964429975.1. Lineage (GTDB taxonomy): Bacteria > Spirochaetota > Spirochaetia > Treponematales > Treponemataceae > Teretinema. The sequence continues at coordinate 4,335 of CAYSEA010000007.1, read as the reverse complement.
ATCGCGGAGCCAAGGATATGGCCCGCGTCGAAGAATTCGAGTTTGACGTTGGGCGAAATCCAAATCTCACGGTTATACGACACGGTCACGATCTGGTTGGTCGTCGCAATCGCGTCCGCTTCGGTAAACAGGGGCTTCCAGTCGAACGTTTCGCCCTTTCTGGCCGCGCGCTTCGCGAGGTACTCCGCGTCTCTCGCCTGAATTCTCGCCGAGTCCATCATGATCAAGTTCGCGAGATCCCGCGTCGCGGGCGTCGCGTAAATGTTTCCGGTATAGCCGTTGAGGCCAAGCAACGGGAGAAGTCCCGAGTGGTCATAATGCGCGTGTGTCAAGACGACGGCCTCAAGCTTGTCGGCGGGCACGTCGAATTGGCGATTCTTGCGATCCGCCTCGGCCCTTCGGCCCTGAAAGGCTCCGCAGTCAATCAGGATAACCCTGCCGTCAATTTCGAGCGCGTGCTTGGAGCCGGTGACCTCTTCGGCCGCGCCGAGAGAGTAGAAGGATATGCTCATGGCACGAGGATAGTCCGATTGCGGCTGTTCTGCAAGCGGAAACGATGGTATACTCACCATTCGAGGTACCTTTTGTATACGAGAGAGATAACGGCCGCGCCACCAAGCCCTATCATTGCCGGAAAACCCGCCTTTGGCTCGTACGCAGGGCCCTTCGCGCGGTTTGACATTCGCGGCATGAAGCGCCCTTTTGGCGACCTTCCCGTTCCCTCCGTTATAACCGACCGCAGGGTTATGGGTATAATGCGGTTTCTGTTTTGCGACGGCAATAATATCGGGGAGATCGAGCTTTTTGACGCCGGCTATTTCTCGTTCATGGAGACGACGCTTTGGAACCGTTTAACAAACTATAGAATAGCCTATCGACGCATCATTCCTCCGGGATTCATGAGGATTCCCCTGGAGTTCGGAAATAGCATTACCGCGTGTCGCTCCCGAAGGCGCTTCACCAGAATTCACGCGCGGCTCCAGCGCGGGATCATTCACGCCGATTTTGACTTTCTCGGTTCGTCGGCCCGCCCTCCCTGCGAGGGTCGTTTTGAGATGAATATCGCCGCGCCGGGCGCCGGGGACCTTTCCTCGGTGTTGCCGTATCGCGTCAGGCGTCGCTGCCTCGCCTCGTATCAGGTTACCGCGCCGTTGCACGGTTGGATCGGGACGAGGTTTGACGACCATCACATTCACGAGGGCGATGGAGTCGGCTATTTCGACGTTCGCAAGGCGTACTTTTCCTTGCGGACGAAGATGAGCATGGTGATCGGGCTCGGACGCGTCGGGGGAAAAATCGTGTCCTTTCAACTCGGCAATTCGGTGAATCGCGAGGATGATCGGTATAACGACAACGTTTTGTTTGTCGATGGTCGCGCGTGGCCAATGCCCCCCGTGCGGATCACGCGCCCCTTTGGGGTAACCGGCAACTGGGTGATTCAAGATACCGAAAGCATGGTCGATCTTGTTTTTTCCCCGGTCTCGGACAGCGCGCGGCGTTTGAGCGCCTTTGTCGTCAGGACCGACTATCATACGGTGTACGGCACCTTCGACGGCGTCTTGCTTACCGGCGACGGCGAGCGAATCGTCCTGAGGGGTTATCCCGGAATTGGAAAAAAAATATTGCTTCGTATTTAAGGAACGTGTATGGACGACGTAAACGTTGAATTTTCGAGCCCGTTACCAATCGTTTCGGACGGCGAACTAGAGGCGATGAACCAGCTGATGGCGGACAAAAAGTATCGCATCAAACTACCTGGCGGGTTTCTGCGCTCTGAGAGGACGGATCGAGTCAGCAAAGAATTTATCCTCTATACCCTGAACGACTATCTGGGGCACGTGCAACAATGCGTCGCCTCGACGAAGAAGATGCTCCCGTTCGAGGATAACCGCGGCTTCTACGCGAAGTTCGCCGCCCATGAGCCGATCGGGCATCGCGTTATGACGACCGTTACGTCGATTGACATCAGGCAGCTCGGCACGCTGTTAATGCAGTTACAAACTCGATCGGACGATGTCTCCGTCCGGGACCTCGTGCCCTTCGTCCGACTTTTGTATAGAAGCGTCCTTCGCGTGTACTATCTCGGTCCGCAGGGGATCGCGCGAATATACCGCGCCGTCCACGCGCATATTCTGCGGGAACTCGTCCCGCAGGACCCGAGCGCGCTCAAGGACTACACCGCGAACGCGATCACGGAGTGGCGCTATCTTCTGGAACAAATGACCGACGGGCTCTATCCCCTGCTTTTGCGCATGACGTCTCCGCAGATGCTGAGCGCGACTCAGCTTTTTTTCGCCAACGGCTCGCGCCTACTCGCATGGCTTGGCCTCGCGCCGAACGACGTCATCTTCCTGAAGGACGCGGCAATTTCGGACGAGGACATCGAAGGCGAGCCCGCCGCCCCTATCGAGGCGTCGTCCCCCCGAGAAGAGGAGGAGGAGCTGTCAGACGCGGTGCGCGAGGGGCTCGCCGTTCTCGAGACGCTCTTTCCCGAAGCCGGATGGGATAAGCTTGAAGCGCTTCCGGACATGTGTCCCTATTTTCAATCCATGCTGCAATTCCAGGACGGGTTCATCCAGCTCGCGCCGGACAACCCGCTTCACCATATGATGATTCTCTTATGGGTGCTTGAGGAGCTGTTCCAGGGATTGCGGCTTATCAAATTCGAGGCGCTGCAGCCGCTTTCCGCGCGGGACGACACCGAAGACATCAACCGCATTTTGGAGGATTGGATCCTCTATCAGGAAACCATCTTTGATAAAAGTTTTTCCGTGGAGCTTAAGTCCTACACCCATCAGATATACACGCAGCCCGATTTTTACAAGACTCCGTACGGGCGAAAGCTTCTTTCGAACATGTATACGCTCATCAAGGCGATGTTCCTGCCGTATTTCGACATCAGAATGTATGGTACGACGCGGGGCCCGAAGGACGAGCGGTTCCCGCCGTTTTACGTTCGGGTTGCTCGGCTCACGCGATTGCTGACGCGATACTACGAGGAGATAGAGGCGGCGCCGCCGGGAAGCGAGCTCAATCCCGACGGATCGGTTCCCGGGATAATCAACCCCTGGGCCGCGTATAAGTTCGATATTCCGAATTTCCTGTCGCGTCGGCTTGACGCGATCTGCGGAGGCAGACATTCCCGGTCAAGAACGAACGCGTTCCTCATTCGGTACACCCTCTCGATTCTCAACGTGCTTGATTGGTGGATAAACGACAAGACGAGCTATGCGTATCGCGATAATCCCGAGCATCTCTATCGGGTAATCGAGCCGGGAAGTTCCGTGCCCGCGTTTGGCGTGAGGGCGATGACCGACGTCGACGCGATATTCTTGCGGCATCTCAAAGCGCGATCCTAGAGCTGGCAGCTTTAAGCTGCCAGCTCAGAGTTGGCGACCCGTTCGTAACTTTTCCTCGAAGCGCTCGAGGTTTTTACCCGTAAGATTCGCCGGTTTCCCCGCAAGCATGCTTTTCAGCGCGTCCATTTCCTCGCCGGAAAAGGAGACCGCGCTGATTTGATGCCGCTCGAATGACGCCGTGGCAAGCGGCGCGACGCGGCGGCAGATGTCGAGCATGGCGTTCGCGTAGTCGCGGATTTCCTTTTGGGCGTGCGCGTCGCAGCGTAGGCGTAGGAACCTGAACAGGTTATGCAGGTCTATTTGCCAATACCATTCCGTATACGTGGAAAGCGGCAGGTTGATTCGCGCGAGTTCGCGCGCGATGTTTTTTTCGATGAGCTCGTTGTATCCGGCGAAGGAAGCGGCCTGCTGGCCGATGAGGGCCTCGCGCACGGCCGCGGAAACATTCGCGGGAACGGCGTCGGGCGAGCGGCCCTGCTTGTTATCCTCGCTTTGGTACGCGACGTCATCCGCCTCCGGCACGTAGCATTCGTCTTTCATGATCGAGTAGCGGCCGGAAATTTCGTTGACTCGCGCGGTCCGATGGCGAATCCATTGGCGCGCCACGAAGATCGGAAGTTTTACGTGAAACGTCAGTATTACCTGCTCGAACGGAGAGGTGTGCTCGTGGCGGAGGAGATAGTCGATGAGGGCTCCGTCTTCCCGGACGGTTTTGGTTCCGTCTCCGTAGGAAACGCGGGCGGCCTGAACGATGCGGGAATCTCCGCCCATATAATCGACGAGCCTGACGAATCCCTTGTCGAGAACGGGGAATTCCCGGTCAAGGATCTCTTCTGCAGTGGTAACAACGCAATGTGCCATAGCGGCCAGTATAGCCAGTGCCATCTTGACATTGCAAGAGGTCGTGCTGTAATCTTAGGAACATTTTTTGGAGCGGTGTCCGAGCGGTTTAAGGAGGCGGTCTTGAAAACCGTTG
>CAYSEA010000006.1:34535-72468 GCA_964429975.1 uncultured Treponema sp. | reverse complement strand
TGCGGGCTACGTACACGTATCCGTAGGTCATGGCGATCATGCCAAGGTCCTTCTTGCTGGTGACCTTTCCGCCGGCAGCGAACTTTGCCACGGCGCCGATCGGGGTCGCCTTGGACATCTGTCCGCCGGTGTTGGAGTATACCTCGGTATCAAGGACGAGGACGTTGATGTTTCGGCCGGAGGCAAGCACGTGGTCGAGACCGCCGAAGCCGATGTCATAGGCCCATCCGTCTCCGCCGATAACCCATACCGAGCGCTTCACGAAGTGATCGGCGAGGGACGCGAGCTCTTTCGCGAGGGGATCGGACGACTTGGCGAGCTCCGTCTTGAGCATTTCGATGTCCTTTCTCTGGGTTTCGATCGCGGCGTCATCGGCCTGTTCGTTGGCGAGGAGGCGATCGATCGTACCGGCCGCGATTCCCTTTGCCTTGACGTTGGCGGCGACTTCGCGCGCGTATACGGCGAGCTTGTCGCTCGTCAGGCGCATGCCGTAGCCGAACTCGGCCGCGTCCTCGAAGAGGGAGTTGGACCAAGCCGGACCCTTACCGTCCGCGTTTTTGGAATACGGGGTGGTGGGGAGGTTTCCGCCGTAGATCGAGGAACAGCCAGTCGCGTTCGCGATGACCGCACGATCTCCGTAGAGCTGTGAAAGAAGCTTGACGTACGGAGTTTCACCGCAGCCAGCGCAGGCGCCGGAGAACTCGAAGAGGGGGCGCTTCATGGCGATGAACTTGGCGTTGGCGAGGTTAAGCTTCGAGGCATCGGGATCGGGGAGGCTCATGAAGAACTTGAAGTTTTCGGTTTCCTCTACGCGATGATCGGCAAAACTCTGCATGCTAATCGCCTTGACGTTCGGATCTTCCTTGCTCTTGGCCGGGCACTGCTGAACGCAAAGTCCGCATCCCGTGCAGTCTTCGGCGGACGCCTGAATGGTGAACTTCCAGCCTTCAAATTCTTTGGTTTTGTAGTCAGCACTCTTGAAGGATGCCGGGGCCTTGGCGAGAAGTTTGGGATCGAAGGCCTTTGCGCGGATGACCGCGTGCGGGCACACGACGGTGCACTGACCGCACTGGATGCAAAGGTCCTTGTTCCAGATCGGCATGCGTTCGGCGATGGCGCGCTTCTCGTACTGCGTGGTCGCGCTCGGGAAGGTTCCGTCGTTCGGCACTTCGCTAACCTTAATGTCGTCGCCCTTGTTAACCGCGATGGTCCCCAAGACTTTTTGCACGAAGTCAGGCGCGTCCGCGGACATGGCGGGAAGCATCTTGAGCTTGCTCGACGCTGTCTTGGGATAGTCGACCTTCTCGACGCCCGCGAGGGCCATGTCGATGGTGTCGATATTTTTCTTTACGACGTCGGCGCCCTTCTTGCCGTAGGACTTTTCGATAAACTTCTTGATGAGGGACACGGCTTCGGCTTCGGGGAGTATGCCGGAGATCTTGAAGAATGCGGTCTGCATGACGACGTTGATGCGTCCGCCCATGCCGGCCTTTTCAGCGATCGCCACGGCGTCGATCACGTAGAACTTGAGTTCCTTTTCGATGATCTGCTTCTGGACCTCGACGGGGAGGTGGTCCCACACCTGATCCTTGCCATAGGGGCTTGTCAGGAGGAAGGTCGCTCCCTTCTTGGCCGTGGAAAGCATGTCGTACTTCTCGAGGAATGTAAACTTGTGGCAGGCGATGAAATCGGACTGGGTGACGAGGTAGGGCTTGCGGATCGAGTGCTTTCCGAAACGAAGGTGGCTCGTCGTGATCGAGCCCGACTTCTTGGAGTCGTACACGAAGTACGCCTGCGCCTTGTTGTCCGTCGCTTCGCCGATGATCTTGATGGAGTTCTTGTTCGCGCCGACGGTTCCGTCGGAGCCGAGGCCGTAGAACATGGCCTGGTGCATTCCGGCGTCGTCGAGCTGGAAAGACGGATCGTACTTGAGGCTCAAATTGGTGAGGTCATCCTCGATACCGATGGAGAAGTTGGCCTTTTTCTCTCCCTTGAGGTTGTCGTAGACGCCCTTGACCATGGCGGGGGTAAACTCTTTCGATCCGAGACCGTAACGGCCGCCGATGACGGTGGGGTAATCCTTGAACTGGCACTTGCCGGCTGCCTGCATCTCGCCGATGGCGGTGCGGACGTCCTCGTAGAGGGGCTCTCCGAGCGAGCCGGGTTCCTTGGTGCGGTCGAGGACGGCGATCGCCTTTACGGAGGCGGGAAGGGTCTTCACGAAGTCTTCGGCGCTGAAGGGGCGATAGAGGCGGACCTTGAGAAGTCCGATCTTTTCTCCCTTGGCGACGAGGGCCTCGACGGTTTCCTCGACGGTGTCGCAGCCTGAGCCCATGAGGATGACGACGCGATCCGCGTCCTTGGCGCCGACGTATTCATAGAGCTTGTATTGGCGGCCGGTGAGCTTGGCGTACTTGTCCATCGCCTTTTGGACGATGGCGGGGACTTTGAGGTAGAAGGGGTTTACGGCCTCGCGGCCCTGGAAGTAGACGTCGGGGTTCTGGGCGGTTCCGCGGATGGATGGATTCTCCGGGGTAAGGCCGCGAGCGCGATGGGCGCGGACGAGCTCGTCGTCGACCATCTTCTGCATGACGTCGTAGGAGACTTCCTCGATCTTCTGGACCTCGTGGGAGGTTCGGAAACCGTCGAAGAAGTGAAGGAACGGGATGCGCGACTCGAGGGTCGCCGCGTGGGAGATAACCGCGAGGTCCATCACTTCCTGAACATTATTGGAGGCAAGCATAGCCCAGCCGGTTTGGCGGCAGGCCATGACGTCCTGGTGGTCGCCAAAAATGGAAAGGGAGCTCGCCGCAAGGGCGCGTGCCGCGATATGGAACACCGTGCTGGTGAGCTCGCCGGCGATCTTATACATGTTCGGAATCATGAGGAGGAGTCCCTGCGACGCGGTAAACGTCGACGAGAGCGCTCCGGTTGTCAGGGCTCCATGCACCGCGCCAGCGGCTCCGCCTTCGGATTGGAGTTCAACGACCTCGGGAACGGTTCCCCAGATGTTCTTTTTCCCCTTGGCCGAGTATTCGTCGGCGACTTCGCCCATCGGGCTCGAGGGCGTAATCGGGTAAATGGCGATAACCTCGCTTAGCGCGTGGGCTACGTGACCGGCGGCGGTGTTACCGTCGATCATAACGAGCTTTTTCTCAGACATATTTCCGTCCTTATAAAGAATTGGGATGAAAGGGATAAATATAGGTAAAAATACCTTTAGCCGCCTATAAAATAGCGCGTCGCATACGTTTATGCAAGAGGACGCCTCTCTTCCATAAGTCGTCTTTGATAGGGGCCGGTGTGGTTTTGTTACCTTTCGTGTGTTACACTTTTTTACTAGCAAGTAATTGCAGGAGGAGTCGCAATGTCCAGAAAAATTGTCGGTAGTCTGTTGATTCTCGCCCTTGCCGCGGCGGTGTTCAGTTCTTGTTCGTCGAGCCCGAAAGAGAAGCCGGAGGCAAAACCCGAGCAACCGCCCGTAACGGGAACCATTATAGGGCTGGATGGCGTTCCAATGCCGGTATGGGTAAATAAAAATCCTAAAAGCGAAACCCACTTCTACGCGGTAGGGTATGCGATTAAGTCGAACCGTGCCATATCCAAGACGGCTGCCGGTCAGGATGCCCGCGACCAGATCGCCCGCTGGATCGGAACCAGGGTAAGCAACGCGCTCGTGAGCTATACGAGCGAAGGCGGGGAAAACAAGAATACGCAAACCCTCACCCACTTCGAAAACATCTCCAAGCAAGTCGCCGAACAGACGCTTGTCGGAGTTGAGGAAGACGAAATGTGGGTCGACGACAAGGGCGGCGTGCACATGCTTTGCTCCTTCCCGAAAGCGAACATGAATAAGGCTTTTGAGGCCACCGTTTCGACATTCCAGCGCAATGAGGCCGCCGCATTCGCCGAGTTTAAGGCGAAAGAAGCGCTTTCTTTCCTTGAAAAAGAAACCGCAGACGGGATTACGAAGTAAGAACTCGGGCGCGAAGCGCGTCTGAAACACGAAAACCCTAAGGGCTCTTATGTCCTTAGGGTTTTTTATTGACGAAACTACACGGAATAGTATATTATATGAGATATAATATCACGGGAGGCCATATATGGCAAAGAGACTCTACAAAATCGATTTTGGGCGCAAAATTTTTGGCGTGTGCGGTGGCGTTGCGGAATATCTGAATGTTGACGTCGTGCTTGTCAGAATTGTCTGGGCGGTATTTGGGTTGATGTACGGCGCCGGGATTATACTCTATCTCGTTTGTGCATTCGTTCTGCCGAATAAAAGCGAGATAGAATCGTAATCCCGGACCTTATTGCGAGTCTGCCGTCAAGAACCCGCTATAAGCGACGTAATTTCATTTGTCTCGACGAAGGTGTTTTCGATGAAGTACTTGGTACAGCGGGCGGCAGACCATGGAGCATAGATCCCGACCGTAATAACCGTTAGAAGGATTTGGCCCCAAAGAAGCGCGAAGCCCTTGCCCGTTTTACCGTCAAACCCAAACTGAGCCGAGGCGCCGTTTTCCTCATACGCTGATTTACTGACGAAATATCGCCACAATTTCACGTAGAACGCCGGAAGATAAATTCCCAGAGTGATAATGCAGAGTAAAAATTGCCCGATTATAAAGAAAACGGAGGGAAAAAACCGTGCGTTGAGGGTAATGTGTCCGTTTTTCCACGTGATGTTGATCAACCAGCGATAAGTCAGATAGAGAAACGGCGCTATCAAGATAAAGATGGATAGGCATGCGATGAACGTAATCATCGTAAGGGAGGAAGGATCTACCGCTGACCCGCCCGATGAGGCGACGAGGCCTACGATTACCGTGACAATGGCGATGAACCAGATAAAGAGCGGAAGGCAAAGCCCGAGTAAGATATATTTAAGATATTTTCCCGGTTTCCCTGCAAAACTTCCGCGCGTGCCCGCGTATTCAGTGTGGCTTACGCAATACGCTATGACGTTCCGATAGTACCAAGGTCCGTAGAAGCCGAGTGTAAGGATCGAAAGAAGAAGCCCGGAGAGGTGAAGCTTGGCATATTCGCCGGGCTTTCCGTCAAAAGAGAATCGCCCTGTACCGATCGCTATAGTAGGGGCAGCGATCCGGGCCAATACGACGGAAAGAGCCGCGCTGATTAGCGTGCTGACAATAGTCATGACGATGATGAACAGTAATGCCGAGAGGACGAACTCCGGACTTTGTCCTTCCTGCTGCATTTTATACGAAGCGATTTGTGTTGGCACGAAAACTGCTATGGTAAGCGCGAGAAGAAGAAGGTATGGCTTCCACCAGAGAGACCCGGTCAAAGAGCAGGAAAAGCGTTCTTTCATATAAGATTCCTCCGCTGAAACTATACCACGCGTACCATGGGCCAACAAGCGCGTTCGCAATCTTGCAAACCTCGCTTAATTGGTACACACTACCCTACATGGACGACGTGCGCGACTTTCCACTCAATAAGTACATGTCTCCCGATGACCGCGAGCTCGTTCGCCGCAGCATTCGCGTTTCCGAAGTTTCCGCAGGGACGGTGCTTTTCGACTCGAAAACGTGCAAGGGCGTACTCGTGGTTCTTTCCGGGGTCGTTCGGGTGTACAGCGTTTCGGATTCCGGGCGCGAAATAACCCTCTATCGGCTTTTCGAGGGCGATATTTGCACCCTATCCATTTCATGTCTTATGGGCTCGATGCCCATGCAGGCGATGATAAAGGCAGATACCGATTGCCGTATCGCGAGCCTGTCGAACGACATTTTTGCGGGCATTCACGCGAAATACCCCGAGATCCAGCAGTATCTCCTATCCACGATGAACGCGCGCCTTAACGACGTCATGTGGGTTGTCGAGCAAATAGCGTTCAAGGGAATCGACAGTCGTCTCGGGGAATATCTTCTTTCCCGTCCGAGTCCGATAATCTACTCGACGCATGATCAGATCGCCGCCGAGATAGGGAGCGCGCGCGAGGTCGTGAGTAGGATGCTCAAGTATTTCGAAAAGAATGGCTATGTCGAGCTCTCCCGCGGGAAGATGAAGGTTATTGACGCCGCCGGACTGAGGCGTAGTCTTGGCCTTGAGGACGGGGAGCGAGTGTAACCGACGCTCCCCGCGGTCTTGCTATTCGCGCGTCATTGCGATGTTGTCCAGATATGTTGTCCCGGCGAGATCCCCGAGGCTGAAGCACAGACGCGATTTTGGGTCGTTCTGGATCGCCGAGAAAGCCAATTCATACCGTTGCCAAACGCCCGGTTCCACGGCGACTTTCATGTACGGGGCGTTGGGTGAAAGCGTGTTGCCGTCCTTATTGAGATCCCTGCCGTTTTCGAATAAATCGATTCCTAAATTCCCGCGCGAGCTCGCGAGCATATCGAACGAGAGTTTGTATCGCGCCCCCTTTTGGAGCGCGACGGTCGTTCCGAGCTGGGCGTGCCAAACCTCGCGCGTCTTGTCCCGCGAGTAGTATCGCATGCGCCCTTCGGCGATCGAGATTCCCGTCGGCGGCGTGTCTGCCCAGTAGAGCGGTTCCCAGAAAAGGAAACCTCGTGAGAACGTTCCGTTCGGGATCAACGCGTCTTGCAGTTCCGGACCGCGGGGAACGAAGTCGTTGAGCTTCGTAAACGTTATGTCCTGAATGATAACATCCGCGACCTGCGAACCGACGGATATATTCGCTTGTGCCGCAGGATTCGTTTTCTCGTTATGGCAGTAAAGGAAGGAGAATCGTCGGGCCTTCGCGTCTACGGGAAAGATATTATAGCTATAAGGGCTATAGGCCTCACCGTCCCCGTTGACATCAACCGCGCCCTCCGAGATGCAAAAGGTAATACGGATGCTGCCTTTTTTTGCCCACGCCGTGCACTCTGCGAGATATAAGGCGCCGCTCGAGAGCGAGAGGGTTTCTTTTGGGGAGACGAGCGCCAGCCATGCGACGGGATCGGGCGACTCTACCTTCAAGCGCGCTCGCCCGCTCTCGAATGATCCAGAGGCGCCCTTTTTATTCTGATTGATCACAATCGAAGCGGTCTTGGCGCTCATTGGTGCGAGAACTTTTCGGTCAATCGTTTTCGAGCGAACCGGCTCCGGACGGAGCCACATGTCCCCGCTTATTTCAGAAATACCGGGTTCGGGTATTTTCTTAATCGTATACGAGTAGTCCTCGCGCGTCACTCGCTGTACTTCGCCGGTATCCGCGGTTTCGCTCGCCTTTTGTGGCGTTTCCTGCGGAATCTCCGTCGGAACGGGCGTCAGCACGCGTAGTTCGTCGAGCAGGTTTTTTGCCTGTTCCTTTATGTCGTTTTCGTCCGCCTGTGACTCGAGGGAGTCTTTGAGCCGCTCGATGGTACGCGTTAACTTTTCCATCGACGCGACCGAGACGACGATCTCCTGTCCCGCAGCAACCGTGGGAAGTCCGTCGATAATCGTTTGTACGTGCGGGTTTTCCCAGGCCGCGGGGCCGCTTTTCGGGCTGTCATTGAGCACGAGCTCTGCGGCAGGATGAAGCGCGTTCGCGAGCAATGTTTCGGGGAAAACCGAAACCGTACCCTCGTCGACCGAAAGCGAAAGCTCGCCGTTTGGTTGAATTTCCGTCGTGAATATCGTGCCGCGCACCCCGCAGACGAGAGAAGGCGTTCGAAGGATGAACGAGTCTTTACCGCCAAGGCGTTCAATTTTTGATCGAATCGATCCCGCTCCGAGGGAAAGCGCCCCGCGACGCCCCTCAAAGAAATGGGCGTCGAGCGTAACGCGCGAGTTCGTTCCGAGCTCGAATGCCCCGATCGCGGGGATTTCAAACGTACAGTATCCGTCGCTGCCCGTTTCAATCGAGTCGCCGATCGCAAGTGTCTCGCCGATGCCAAGTGGCGTTTTCGACCCGGGCGATGCTACTCGGAGGATCGTTACGCTTCCCTCGATGAAGGTGGTTTTTGGCGTTGCCGCCGTCTTTGTCTCGACGGTGTCCCGAGCCTTTGAGGACGAACCATTGCATGAGATCGCAAGCGCGACGAGAGAGTAGATGGCGAGAGTCTGTAAAAAAGCGCATACCAGCGCAAAACGACATTTTTTCATAGTACCTCCGTGAAAATAAACGTTCATTTATTCCGTTGAAAAGTCAAAATCGTCGATCCAGCGGGCAGCCATAGGAAGCCACTCTTGGCATGAGGGCTCGATTCCCCATCCTTTTGTGTTGACGGTGTCGGCGGTAGCGGTTGAAAGTCCGTGCTTCCCGCGCTGAAACACGTGGTACTCGAAGGGAACGCCGTGTTTCCGAAGCGCTTGCGCGAAGGCCATGGAATTCTCTAATGGCACAAATTCGTCTTCCCAAGTATGCCAGATAAACGACGGCGGCGTGCGTTCGGTAACTCGCCCCTCGAGCGAGAGACTCTCTCTCCTCGGATCGAGCGCGTCTCCAAGCAACTCCTTGAAGGAGCCTTCGTGGGCAAAATCGCCCGAGAGGATGACCGGGTAGCAAAGGATGAGCCCGTTTGGCCTGATGGTCGGTCCCAGGTCGGCAAGCACGGGGTCGTAGGCAAGCACTCCAAGACTTGCCGCGAGGTGTCCTCCCGCGGAAAAGCCAAGCGCGAACACGCGGTCAACGGCGACGTTCCATTCGCGGGAACGCTCGCGAACGAGCGAGACAGACGCGGCGAGTTCCCTGAGCGCGGTGGGAAAGCGCGACGGAGAGCAACTATATCGCAAAATCGCGGCATTTATGCCCCGGGCGGCGAAGCGGAGGGCTATCGGTTCCGCCTCGCGATCAGAGGTAAAGGAGTATCCGCCACCCGGGCAGATTATTACGGTTGGCCGGGTACGTTCGGGATCCATCTCGGCGGAATTGGAAGGAAACCAGGTTTCTAGCGTCGCGGTACCGAGTACCGGAATTGTCTCATGAATCATGATCGTTATTTGCGCCTTTTTTATCGAAATTGCAAAATAATATTGTAAGCAGTCGAAAAGAGAACTATACTACGCTTAACCCCTAAAGTCAGTAAACAATAAAAAAAGTCCTCTTGCTCGAAAGGGGGACACGCGCATGACAGAGAATCCGCCTGAATCGGCTCAGGGGCTCAAGACATTTTTCGTCGTCCCTGACCATTCTCTTTTTCCCGAGGAGTTTCTCAGGAGCTTCTACTTACGAGGCTACGAAACCTATTTTTTGGAAGACGACCCCTATTGTCATCTTGAAACCAAAATAGCCCGCCTTTTTACCCTCTTCCCCCAACTTATTCTGTTTTTTAACATAGATCGTCCCATTCAGGGTATCGATTGGCCCGTGTTTATCGGCGCATTGCAGAGGGAATACGGGGATCGTGCCATGATTGGGGTTATTTTCCACAAAAGGACGAATCCGGAGGAAACGAGAAAGCTCGAACGCCTCTACCTGTACACGATCGGGATAATTTGCGGGTGTATTTCGCTTGAGTATCAAAAGGCGAAAAACCTGTATCTCTTTTTGAACGTGCTTGCGGCAAATCAGGCAAACGGCCAGCGGAAATACCTTCGCGCCATGTGTGACGAGACATATAAGGCGACTATCACGTTTGAAGGCCATACACACCGCGTCGCGCTTCGGGATTTGAGCGTGAGTCATTTTTCCTGCGTATTTACGGGCGGTATCCCAGAAATACCGTTACACGAAAAGCTTCGCGAAATACAGATGAGCCTTCATGGCGCGATTCTCCGCGTTGATGGGGTGCTTTGCTTGAAACGGATGCTCGACGACTCTGTCATTCACGTATTCGTATTTCGTACTCGTGACGATCGCGATGGCCTTGACCCGGAGCACCTCGTGCGGGTTAACGAGATAATCACGAATGAGTTTATCTCAAAGATGCAGACGCTATTACGGGGGGAATTCGCCTCAGCGCGCGGAAAAAACGAACGGATAATCTCTGACGAGGCCCGGCGGTTTACCGCGCCGAGAAAAAAGCTCCGCGCGGGCGAAGATATGCCCGACGCTGATTCCATTTTGGATCTTCTGCGGTAACGGCAAAACAAAGGCCCCGCGCGCTTCGCGCTTTTAAGTTACATGAGGCCTTCTATGTCTATTTCTCCCGCGACGCACGGCATGCCGATCGTCCAGTTTTCGAGTACTTGCGGATGAATTTCCCCGAATATGCCGACTTTCTTTCCCTTCGCGAGAATTTCGGCCTGACGTCCGGGGATAAACCTCGGATCCGCCGATTCGACGACCGAATACTCGTGATCGAGATAATATAATATGCTCGCGACTTGGCTTGCGGCCTCGTTAAAATTGGCGTCGTTCGAGGCGGAAAGGAAGCCGAGGTGTTGCCTCGTGCGGGTTCCGGTATTTTCCTCGTCGCAGAGGTATGCGACCTTTCCGATCTCGAAGATTCGATGAGGATAGACTGCGTTGCCGGACGGGGATTCCGCCGCGAGAAGGCTCGGAAGAATGGATGGCCTGACGAATTGGTAGTTCTCGGTCATCGGGTTTGAAATTTCGATAACGGCGTTTCCCGCCGGGGTTTCCGCAACGCACATGCGCTCAATGAAGTCTTTGCCGGAGCCAAGATAGTTGAAGATCATTTCCTGGTATCCGAGTCCGATCATGAGGCTTTTGGTCTTTCGGCTGAATATCGTTATCGGCGAAACGCGTCCGATCGTGAAGTCGCGCGGCTTGAGCGGCTTGAAGTAGCCGATTTTCATCCCCATCATAACGTCCTCGATAACGTCGACTTCGTGAAGGAAGTCGTTTCGATAGGGCGCGGGGGTGAGGGTGACGGAATCATTTTTGATCGTTACCGTTGAGCCCATGCGCTCGAGGGCGGTTGAAATTTCCGCCGCCGTGAGCTCCGAGCCGAGAAGTCGGTTGATCGCGTTTACGGAAGCCGAGGTGGTCTTTTGGAAGTAATAGGGTGTGGTAACCGTCTTGCCAAAACCGGTGTCATACGGATGCTCGACGCGGACAGGGAGGATCGTATAGCCGGCATCGGCGAAGTCACAGGCGACGATGCTCGTGGCGAGCGTCAGCGTCGGCATGTCGGTGCCCGTCATTTCGACGAGCAGGTCCGAATCCCCAACTTGGACGGCCCCGAGCGTCGCGCTGTTGATAATCGGCGCCATTGAAAGGACTTCTTTTTTAGCGTCCATCAAAAGGGGAAACTTCGCCATGTCCTTGAGGATCCAGCCATACTCCTTCCCCTTGGGATGGTCGGTAAGTATCTGCCTGCAGGTCATGGGCGCGTCGCACGCGAGCGGCACAAAGCTCGTTTTATCGGGGTCTACCGCCGTATACTGTATCGGCCAGGAGATATTGGCGGAGCGATAGATTCCCATCGAGATGGACCGGCGCTTTCTGCCGTAGTTCCAGCAGAGTTTTTCCTGCGTCTGGATGATGTCGAGAAGCATTGGCTCGTCGATCGGTTTTCCAGAAATGACGAAGGCCGTCATGAACGGGCGAATGTCCTTGAGGGCCGGGTCGACTTTCACGACGCGATCCTTCGCGTCGCGCGCCGTCGCGGCGTCGGAGAAAAACGAGGCGTAAGCGGACGCGGCGGCGGGGTTCTTGGACGCGTGAAGGCGCAACTGACGCGCGATGCCCGCCGTTGACCACAGGTCGGGGCGATTCGTATCATTGAGCTCGATCTTTATAACGCGTTCTTTTTCGGGAAGCGATGCGTCGGGCTTTTCGTCAAGCTCCGCCTTTCCGCACGTGAGCCGTTCCTCGAGCTTTTCGTAGTCGCATTTCTCGCCGAGCAGGCTGAAAAAAAGCCGCTCGTTTACTTCGATTTTTGGCATATCCGGTTCTCCTTAGTATTTGGCCTTGCGGAGGCGAACGCCCTCGATGTCCGAGCTGAAAAGCTCGCGGAGGTCGTTGAGGCCGAGCGCCATGAGGGCCATGCGGTCAATGCCGATGCCCCACGCGAGAACGGGCACGTCTACTCCCATTGCCTTGGTGACTTCCGGGCGCAAGATGCCGGAACCTCCAAGCTCGAACCATCCAAGGACGGGGTGTTTGATATGAACTTCGATCGAGGGCTCCGTGAAGGGGAAATAACCCGGAACGTATTTCACCTCGGTGGCGCCGGCTATTTCTACGGCAAACATCTCGAGAATGCCGAGAAGCGTGCGAAGGTTTACTTCGTCGCCGAGGACGATTCCCTCCGTCTGGTAAAAGTCCGACAGATGCGTCGCGTCGACCTTATCGTATCGGAAGCATCGAGCGATTCCGAAATATTTTCCCGGTACCTTTGCGGAGTGGAGCTGATGCGCCGACAGGGCGGTTCCTTGGCTTCGAAGGATGAGGCGCCGGGTAAAATCGCGGTCGAAATGGTAATTCCACCCGCGGCTTCCGGTTGATCCGCCGTTTTCGTGGATATTCGCGACGTTTGAAAGCCACGGCTCCTCGATCGATTTCGCGTGCGTCGGGTTCTTGACGTAATATGCGTCATGTATGTCGCGCGCGGCGTGAAACTGAGGCATGAAGAGGGCGTCCGAATTCCAGAATTCGGTTTCGACGAGAGGCCCGTCGAATTCCTCGAAGCCGAGGGAACAAAGTTTGTCTTTGACGCTTTCGAGGAAGCTGACGTACGGGTTGTTTCGGCCGGGAATCACGCGCGCGGGAGGAACGGCGATATTGTAACCGCGGAATGAGCCGGACTTCCAGTCGCCTGACTTGAGCAAGGACGGCGAAAGAGAGCCGATTTCCTCGCCGGTGATTCCTGCGTCGTCAAGGGCTTTCTTTACGGCCTTCGCCTCGGGGGCAAGCGTGTACACGACGGTTTCACGGTCGATTACGCGGAAGGGCGAGTCTGCGGCGCCGCGCTTTTTTGCGAGGGTTCCCATCACGGCCGCTTCTTCGGCGGAAAGAGTCGATTGATCGAGGAGTCCTGTCGGTTCTTCCGCGGCGCGGGAGAGCAGTCGCTCGATGACAGCGAGGCGCGACCCTTTCGGCTCTGCCGCATAGGAGGCCTTCTTTTCGGCGTCCATCGCTACGGCGCCGTCCTTCGAGAGCATGCCGAAGGCCGATCCGACGTCCTTTTGCTCGAGTCCGAGCGCTTCGGCGACTTCAGGAAGCGTGTGAGGGCCCTTTTCTTTCAGGAGTTTCAGTATTCGAGCCTCGGGTACGCCCTCCGAGGAAGAGGCTTTGCCAAGCTCGGTAATCTCGAAGAGCGTTTTCGCCTCACGCCTGAGCTCCACGACGAGACCTTTTCCTCCAAGCCACGAAAACGCCTGATTCGCGTGTCCCGGTTTGTAGGCAAGCTCTCGCTCGAGAGCGTCGGCCGTCAGTTCCGTTCCCGGTTCATACGAGCGCAAGACGCGAATTTCGAGCGGATGCAGATTTTTTACAATTGACTGTACATCCATGACAGACTCCTGTTACACTATGAGCGTATTTATACCATTTTCCGCGGAGTACAGTAAAGAGTGCAGAGGAAAGTTCGCATACGGACAAAGATTTTCTTCATAGTGCTCGTGGCCGTGCTTCCCACCGTGGTATTCTCGGTCTACTCCGCCATATCCTTTCAGCAGACGGTACTCGAGGAGCAAGAAACCTTTCTTGCGAACCTCTGCGACGGGTACGTGAACGAGCAGCGCCTCATCGTGCGCACCGCCGAGCACATGCTTCTTGCCATATCGCAGACGAGGTCCGTTCAGAATAGGGATTATTCATTTCTCAATAAATATCTCCGCGATCTCATGGTTCTGTATCCCGACTACGCCGTTTTGCTCTGCGTAAACGGCAACGGCATCGTCGTGGCGTCTGGCATCGGTCGCACGGGCTATTCGCTCGACGATCGGCCCTATCTTGCCCATGCGCGCCATACGAAAATGTTTACGATGGGTCAGTACATCATCAGCAGGTCGACGGGAGTCCCGGCGATTACCTTTACCCTTCCGGCGCGCGATAGGTCCGGCGAATGGGTGTATCTCGTCGCGACATATTCGCTTGAAAAGTACACGCGTGAGCTATCGGTGGGAAGGCTCGGGAAAGACATTATTCTCGAGATTAGCGACGATAACGGCACCTGCATATTCTCGAGCGCGAAGGACCCCGAGGTGAAGATCGGCGATGCCATGCCCGAGGAAATGTCTCGCTGGATGGAGACCACGACGCTGACCGGGCCGCGCATTCTCGAGTTTGGCGGGCAAGGATGGCTCGCGTCCGCGGCGAGGTATTCGCGAAACGGAAACTCCGTCCGGGTTTCCGTTCGCGTTCCTTATAAGGCCGTGTACGCAGCCGCCCTCGTCCCGGTCATCCGTATTTTTCTCCTAATGGGCGGAGCGTGCCTTTCTGCCTTTTTGGTGTCGCTTTGGCTCGCCCGGCGACTCTTCGTCGTTCGCATCGAGCGGCTCACCGACTACACCGAGGCCCTTGCGCGGGGCGACATGAGCGTACGCTCGGGGATTAACACGGCGCACGACGAGATTACCGTGCTCATGGAGGCCTTCAACTCGATGGCCGCCTCGCTCGAAGAACGTAGCTTGAGCAATCAGCGAACTCTGCGTGAGCGCGAGGCTTTGCTACAGGAGCTGCAGAAGCGCGTTTCAGACAACTTGCAGCTTTTGTCGAGCATGATTAACCTGCAAATCGGTCACTCTGCCGACGAGGACGTCCGCCTTTCCCTGATGACGACGCATTCCCGCGTAATGGCGCTGGCCCTCGTGTACGAGACGATCTATCTCTACTCGGACATACAGCAGGTACAGATGCACCGGTATTGCAGGGGCCTCGCCGACTATCTCGTGAATTTATACGCGGACGTCGGAACCTTCATAGCGTGTTCCATCGGCGGTACGGACATCGCGCTTCCTATCGACAAGGCGTTGCCTCTCGCGCTTGTGCTGAACGAACTCGTGTCCAATAGCATTCTTCACGCCTTCGCCGGGAAGTCTTCCGGAAAGATCACCATTTCGTTTGAGCAGGAAACGCCCGTGCAGGCCTTGATGATAATTCAAGATGACGGCTCGGGGATCGAGGGTGACGTTCTGCGCAGGGATACGCTCGGATACGAGATGATCGAGGCGCTCGTCGAGCAAGTGCGCGGCTCGCTCGCCGTGGAAAGCGACGCCGAGGGCACGCGAATATCGGTGCGATTCTCCGTGGCTAAAACGAGCGATACGGGACAACTTCCCGCACATTGATCAGCACTCGCACTTCGGCGACAAACCGTCCTTCGTCGGGAAAGAGTCGCGGATTGTCCCGGAGGAGCACTTCTCCGATCACTTCTTTTGGCTTGTTTTTTTCGAGTTTGCGTGCGTGTTCGCGCACCGCACCGCGCACCGCGCTTTCGTAAGCCGCGCGTATGCCGAGCGTCTCGTCGACCCGCTCTCCCGTTCCCCGGCCCTTTGCCGTGCGAAAGAGTACCGAATCCCAATGCGTAATCCATCTCGAGTGCGATTCGTCGAGCGAATACTCCGCCACGCAGAGAATTTTCGGGTAGTTCGGCCTGAGAAGCGGAATCGAAAATCTGGGATCATCGTCCTTGATTTCCGCGAGAGGTTCGAGCGTGAACGATTCCGCGACCCCGCGCTTTTTATCATAGGGGACATAGGAGAATTTCCAACCGTAAACCATGCCCCCCAGGACAAAGCGCGAAAGGGCGCGAAGGCGGTCCATGGCAGGCGCGTCGTTGGCGTCATTTGTATTCGGCGAGCCAGGCACGCGTTCCGCGTACACCCAAACCGGGGCCTGAAGCACTCGCGGAGATTCCGCGCGAGCGGGAGCGGCGACTACTGCGATTATACAGGCGAGGATCGTGCCGGCTCTCGCGCTCGCGCGCATTGACGCGCACCGTACGGTCATTTTCTGAACCAAGCCCTCGCCGGATTTACCGCAAAGCGGATGACGAAATAGGCCCAGGCGACGGCGAAACCGAACAGGTGCGTCGCGTGCGCCACGCCGCTTCTCGATCCGGTTACGAGAAAGAAGGTCTCGATACCCGCATAACCCAAGACGAGCAAGGGCGCGGGAATGGGGACTACCATCCAAAGGTACACAACCGACGATGGATACAGCGTCGCGTACGCGAGCAGCACGGAAAAGACAGCGCCCGAGGCGCCCATTAGTAAAACGCCCCACATTCCTGTTGCTATGTACGCCGCAAGCGAAAGAATACCGGAAAGGGTTCCGGACAGGAGATAAAACAGCAGGAATTCGCGCGAGCCGATTCGCCGTTCCACCGACATCCCGAAGAATAATAGGCCGATCATGTTACCGAGGAGATGCTGGGGGCTCCCGTGAACGAACTGATAGGTAAAAACCTGCCACCAAAAGCCGTAGTCGATAACGAGCTCAGGGTTCATTGAAAGAAGCGCGACAAGGTTTTGGTTTGCGGATGTCGCGAGAAAAACGAGTATGTTTACGCCAATGAGTACTAGCGCGACATTATAAAACACGTATCTAAAGGGCTTTCGAAGAAAAAGCGTTCCGCTCATATCCGCCACCCTATCAGTAACGCCTCCTGGGGGGCAAGTACCACGACTCCCGGTTCAAGAGCCGAGCCTTTTCGCCGTGCGTTTCCAAGAATGACGCGTGCGGAGTTTGCGAGGGATACGCACCGCTGACGGCGTGAAAAGTTGAGATAGCATGCCGCCATTTCTGTTCCTTCAGAGCGCAGAAAAGCGAGGATTCCCCGTTCGCCGCGCGAGATAAAGGCAAAGTTCCCCGAGGTAAGCGCGGCGCTTTCCTTGCGCGTCTCGATCAGGGCCCGATACCAGTGCCAGAGCGATTCCGTGTCCCTCATTGCCGTCGCGACGTTTGATGTCTTCGAATCGCTTCCGACTCTGAGCCAGGGCCGTGCCGTCTCCTCAGTAAACCCCGCGTTTACCGCGCTTGTCCATTGCATCGGCGTTCGCTCGCCGTCGCGTCCGAACGGAAGCGGCCAGAAGGTCTTGCCCGTGGGATCCCGGATCTCGGTACGCGGTATCTTTTCGTTTTTCATGCCGAGTTCCTCTCCATAGTAAAGGAAAGGAGTGCCCCGCGCCGCGAGCATGAGCATCGCCGCAATTTCAAGACGCGCTCGGGTTACGTCTGCGCTACGGGCCCGGAAGCGTGTTGCGTGGCGCGGTTGGTCGTGATTGCTGAGCGTCAGGTTAGGCCATCCGTCTGCGGGAAGGGCTCCATACCAGCGATCAAGCGCCTTGGCGAAGGACTTCGCGTTCCAGCGCAGGAAAAGAAGCTCCATATTGAAGGCCATGTGAAGCTCGTCTCGTCCGTTCCCCTGGTAGGAGGCCGCGACCGAGGGGGCTCGAGCGAAAATTTCCCCGATGAGCGCGCGATCTCCCGGCCATTCGTCGACGAGCGAGCGAATCTTCCGGCAGATATCGTGGGTTTCGGGACGGTTTCTATCATAAAGGTGGCGCTGAAATATGTCCGGCTTAGCGTTGAAAGAAAAGGGGTTCGAGCGAAGCCGGTCGTCCTTAATGTACCAATTGACGGCGTCCATGCGAAAGCCGTCAATGCCTCGGTCGAGCCAAAACCGAATCACGTCGAACATCGCCCGCTGTAACCCGGCATTCCGCCAGTTAACCTCCGGTTGATGGCGAGTAAAAGTCGCGAGGTACCACTCGTCCGTTTCCGGATTATCCCACCACGCGCTTTTGAGCTCGAACTGACACGTCCAGTTATTTGGCCTACGAAGCCGTTTTCCGTCGGGCGACGTACGGGATTGCCAGAGGTACCAGTCGTGTTTTGGGTTGTCTCGGGAAGATCGCGCCTCGATGAACCAGGGGTGAGCGTCGGAAGTGTGATTGATCACGAGGTCAAAGATTACCTTGATCCGGCGCTTATGGGCCTCGGAGATGAGTGCGTCCGCATCAGCGAGCGTTCCGAAGGAGGGATCGACGTCGCAATAGTCGCTGATGTCGTAGCCGAAATCCTCCATTGGCGAGGCAAAAAAAGGCGATACCCACAGAGCCGTCACCCCAAGCGTGACGAGATAGTCGAGTTTTTCCACGATGCCTGGAAGGTCTCCGATGCCATCGCCGTTTGAATCCTTAAAACTACGGGGATAAATTTGATAAAAGACGGCGTCGCGCCACCAGGTTTCGTTCACCCGTTTGCTCCTCGCGGGAAGGAGATTACTCTGCGAGCGAGACCCGGTTCCTTCCCGACTGTTTTGAAGTATAGAGCGCCTTGTCGGCGCGGTCCACCAGGCTTTTTGCCGTCGTGTCGGCGGCAGGGTTATACTGAGCGACCCCGATGGAGATCGTCAGGTTGAGGTGTTGTCCCTCGTAGGTGATGTCGAGGCTTTCTATTGACTTGCGGATTCGCTCGCCGATTTTCATGGCGGTTTTGTCGGCGGTGTCGCAAAGCATGACGACGAATTCCTCTCCGCCATACCTCGCCGCCATGTCTTGATTACGGGTGTTTTGCTGGATGACGTTCGCCACCATCTGAAGCACCGCGTCGCCGCAGGCATGACCGTAGGTATCGTTGAAACGCTTGAAGTAATCGATATCGAGCATCAGCACCGACAGCGGTATGTTTTGTTCTTGGCTGGTTTCGAGCTTTTCGATAAGAACTGTGTAGAAATAGTGTTTGAGCTTGAGGTGCGTCATCATGTCCATCGTCGTCATCTCTAGCAAAGCGGCGTTGCTGATGGCGATCGCCGCGAGCGAGGCGATATTCATGATGTGTTCTTTTTCGTATTCGGAATACGGCTCCGCGGTGATTTGCTCGCCAAGAACCAGAAGGCCGGAGATATGATTCTTCGCTTTGAGAGGAACGATGAGGGTCGGCTCAAGGTTGATGAGGGTGGTTATCAGTTCGTCCTCGCCTATGCCGAGCTTCTTGATGTCGTCGACCGTCATGCACGCGTTGAGTGTGTTAAGTGCCTTGACGATGGGATGGTTTTCGGGGATAGCATACTCGCGTTCGCCCGAAAGCTCGAAGCCGTAGTAATTTCGGTTAAGTTGAAACGAATTGGCGTCGAAGTTTTTTTTCGTGAAGATCGCTACGCCAAGCGTCTTCATTTGCCCCATGCAGGTATAGAGAATCGCCTCGATTAGCGTTGAGAAATCGATGACGGAATTCAGGCTTTTGGAAATTTCAAGAAGCTGCTTCAGGTCGTAAATCTGTTTTTCGAGAGATGCGTCTCCTGCGGTGTTCTTCTTCGCTCTCGGCATGGTTCTCTCAATTCTCCGTTTTGCCCGCACCGGAGGTCGCGGTCGGCAACAGACCAACTATAGCATACTTCTTCATTATTTCAAGGAAATTTCGAAAAACTCCACTTTCGCGCTCGAGCCAAGCATATGACTCCATATTTTTTGAAGAGTTTGAAAGATTGCGGATATTCGTTACGTATTCCGGAACGGTTCTTTTATTGTCTTCCATCAAATTCAACGAGAAGGCATACACGTCGGCATAATGATTCACCGCTTGCTGCACGAATTCTTTCGCGTGGTTGTTCATGTTCTCGACCATTTTACGGAGCGGTTTTTCGAAGTCCATTCCGTTCTCAAGTTCGGTAAGGTAGCCCGTCAGTATTTTCAGGCTGCACGGCTGCCCGTCCGTGAACAGGTTTTCGAATTCGCGTAGTTTTCCCGAAACCGACTCGCAAAAGTAGTATGCGGTCGAAAGAGAGCTTTGAAGGGTTCGATTGTTGAAATATCCCTCTACGATGACCGAACGCAAGATGCCGCGGAAGTGCGGCTCGAAGTAATGCGCGGCGAACGTGCGGATAATCTGGAGCGGCTTGATCCATTCGAGCGAATGCACGGTGAATTCCTGAAGCAGGGCATTCGTCGCTTCGGAATATCCCTCGATTTGCTCGAGCGCCCGGTCTCCGAACGCGGCCCGCACGAGAGAATCGATTTCGCCTTCCTCCCGCTCTTTGAGGATTTTACGGGAATCGCTGTGAAAGATTTCGGTCAATCGCTCGCGATACTGCGCGACGTAATCATTGCTTCGCTGGGGAAGCTGTGGGACGTATGAGGGGTCTTCCTTCACAAGCCTGATAATCGCGAGGAGGATATCTTTTCCGAGCCGCTTTTGAAGTAACCACACGATGGCCTGCGCGACGCGCGCCATTCGCGCGGCGATCTCCTCGCTTAGTTCGACTCCCTCTCTCCTCGCCTCGAGAAGCGAGAGCACGTCGACAATCGGTTGCGAAAGGTCAAGCGGACCGAGAAGATAGTAGAGGTCGAGAAGGATAGGGACGACTTCCACCACCTCGACGGGGTGAAAGCTCGGCGTTTCCACCGTAGTGTCCTGCCCTGCGTGGGTTTTGAAGGCGGGATCAAAAAAAGAGAATAGCGCGTTAAAATCGAAATCGCAAAAATCGCCGAGCGCGTCGAGGCGCGACAGAAGCGCGTTGAGCTGATGGGCTTGTTGGCCGTCGATGCCTTTAATGAAGGCCGCGAATTGCTTGCCTTGTTCCTCAATGAGCCGCTCGGGTGGCAGCGTTTTCGCGACCATTGCGGAAAGGCGTTCTGCCATCGTAAAGGCCTTTCGTTCGGCTCGCTGTTCTTCCGTCATCGCAAGCTCTATCAGGTAGTCTCGCGTACGATCGGCAATCCTTCGGTCTTGGTTTGATATCGTTCCGGAAAGCGTTTCGCGAAACGTCGCGAGGAATTGGTGTATTTGGTAGAGAGTCGTGGGAAAGGCGGGTAAAAGCATTCCGTCCTGCCGGAAAATCGGAGGATCAATGGCTCGCACCATGGCCGTTAGGGCCCTGAGCTGCCGTTTTTTTGTATACTCGGGCGACGAGGACGCGAAAAGAGACTCGAAGAAGTCCCGAATTCCCGCCAGAATCCTCTGAACCAACGACATGATGGCCATTGTAGTCGGATGTGGCTCGCTTATGCAAGTAAACGCGGAATGGTTAATCGGGAGGGAGAAGGCCGTGTGTCGTGAGTAAGGCCCGATAGTCAGCTACGGTTGAAGCTTGAACGATTTCCTTACGAAGCTTGCTGCCGCCTTCGATACCCTTTGAGTACGCGCTGAAACGCTTGCGCATTTCTCGGGCCGCGCGTTCTTCGCCAACGTCCCGGGTAAGTGAAAGCAGTTCTCGCCATCCGGCTGCCATGCGCTCGGCGGGAGGGATTTCGCCGTATGAACCCGTACGGAGCAGTTCCCGCGCTTGGGCGAAGATAAAGGGGTTGCCCATCGCCCCGCGCGCGAACATGACCCCGTCGCACCCGGTTTGCGCGAGCATCTCCCGCGCGGCATTCGGGGTAAAGAGGTCTCCCGAGCCAAAGACCGGTATCCCGGGGTATTCTGCATGAACGAGGGTCGAAAGTTCGGCGAGATGTTCCCAGTTCGAGTGGCCTTCATATCCCTGTACCCGCGTTCTGGGGTGAAGCGTCACCGCTTTCGCGCCTGCTTCGATCGAGGCTCGTGCGGCCTCTTTCCAGGTGATAGAGGCGTCATCCCATCCCGAGCGAATTTTTACCGTCACCGGGATCGGTCCGCCGCCTCGTTCCGCGCCGACCGCCGCCGCCGCGCTTACCGTCGCCTTGACGATTACACCGAGTCGTTCGGGATCGCGCGTCAACGCCGACCCTGCGCCGGTTTTGACGATTTTGGGGACCGGACAGCCGGCATTAATGTCGATGCATTCCGCGCCCGTTAAGCCGATGACGATTCTGACGGAATCCGCCATGCGGTCGGCGTCGCTTCCGAACAGCTGTACCGCGTACATGTCCTCGTTTTCCGCGCGGGAGAGAAGTTCTTCGGTTTTGCAGGAACCGCGGGTCAGGGCCTCGGAGGATACCATTTCGGTGTAGGTGAACGAGGCGCCATAGTCCCGGCAAAGGGACCTGAACGCGCGATCGGAATAGCCCGCGACGGGCGCAAGAAAGAGGTTTCCCGGTATTTTGAGATGCCCGATTGTGACCGGGTGGTACAAGGCCTTCGGTTCGTCCATCGCGAGGGGCTGTTGTTATTCAGGTAGACGGAAGAAGGCGCAACTGTTTTTCCACAACTGCGCGGAGAGTTCCTCTATATCCATCTCGAGCATTTCCGCCATGAATTTTACCGTTGATGGGGTATAACACGGCATATTCCGTTTTCCCCGGTACTCGGCCGGTACCATAAATGGGCTTTCCGACTCGACAAGGATACGATCCAAGGGGAGAGAAAGGACGGTTTCATGGAGATTTCTCGCGTTGCGATAAGTTAAATTTCCCGCGAACGAGAAACGAAGGTTGAGATCGAGCGCAATTCGAGCGTATTCGGCGTCTTCCGAGTAGCAATGAAGAACTCCGCCCGCCGGGGGCAAGCGTTCCGCAAGAATGTCTAATACATCCTTGCCAGCGTCCCGATTATGTATAATGACGGGTACGTTGGCCTTATTTGCCATTTCAAGTTGGGTGATGAATAGTTCAATCTGTGAACGCTTGTCGCCAAATTTTCTGAAATAGTCAAGGCCGATCTCGCCTAAGGCAACGACGTTCGGGAGTTTGAGTCCGTCTTCAACGATTCGGACCCAATCCTTTCCGGGATTCGTGACCTCAGACGGGGACACTCCTATGGCATGGTAGACCGATGAGGCGGTCTTGAGGGTTGGGTATACAACGCTAAAGTCATGTAAACTGTTGCAAATGCTGACAATTCGGGTGACTTGAGCTTGTTTTGCTTCCTGTATTACGCGAAGCTGTTCAACGGGATCATCATAAATAAGCCCAATATGAGCGTGAGTATCGAAAAATTGCATGGCTGACTTCCGATTCGTTCGTGGTGGCTGTCTGGTCGACAGCAGGGACGCGACCAAACTGGGCGCGGGGATATGATCAAAGTACCACACGAACCCCCTGACGTCAACAAAAAAAGCCGTTTGGGGAAGATGCCCTTGACTGATTTGACAGATAATTTTATTCCATGATATGATAACGCGGATAAGGGGATGAGTAGGTGTCAAGAACGCGCGGCTACAAAAAGGTCGAAAATACCATCGTCAGGTCAATTGGCCGTTTTTTCAAGAACGGCACGGAGACTATTGGCGCGTTTCTTTCCCGCGTATTCAGCGGCGGTCGGCGCAAGCTTACCATCATGGTCGTCCCCCATTCCCAAAAAAGAGTCGTTAATTTCCAGACAACCGTCTTTTCGCTCGTTTTTTTCGTGACGATTGTCGTCGTCATATTTGTCTCCTTTTTTTGGTTTTCCCGTCGGAGTATCGTGACTGAGCGAAATCTTTCAGAACTGCAGGAAGATGCCCGCACGGCGCGCGCGAGCCTCGATCAGCTTAAGGACGAGACGGGCAATCTATTACAGGCGGCGCAAAACTTCCAGGCGGCCTTTTCGGCGACGCTTTCTCTCATTGGTCTCGATACCGGAGCTTCGGCTAATAAGGGCAATATGCAGAATGGGGACCTTTCATCGCTGTTCAGCGTGAAGGAAACCGCGCAAGGGTCCGTTCGCGAGATCGCGGAGTTGCAGCGACTGACCGGGTACCTCGAAAATTCCGTTCAGCCGATTCAAGAAATCGGAAAACTGCTTGATTCTCAGAATACCTTGTTTTCCGACATTCCGAATATGTGGCCCATTAAGGGCGGAATCGGGCACGTTTCAATGCCCTTTGGACAGAATCGGCATCCTTTCACCGGACAATGGTACATACACAAGGGCGTTGACCTTTCGACGTATCGGTCGGGAGACGCAATTCTCGCAACGGCGGATGGACAGGTCGTTACCTCGGAATACGATCCCGGGTTCGGAAATTACCTTATAATTAAGCATAAACACGGGTTCTATACGCGATATGCCCATATGCAGTCTTTCCGCGTGCAACGCGGGCAATATGTCCAACAAGGCCAAGTGATCGGGTATATCGGCAATTCCGGCGTGTCAACCGGCCCTCACCTCCATTACGAGGTGCATATCGGTTCTGACGTCGTTGACCCCATGAAGTACCTTAACATCAAGATCGCCAACAACAAGTAGAGGCGGGTTCGATGGCGTTTTCCTTTTCAGACGACGTTTCCGTAAACACCATTGTCGGTCCCGGTAGCTTTATCCGGGGAGAGATTACCGTCGCGGGCTTCGTGCGCGTTGACGGCGACATTGACGGTAACCTCGAGACCGAGGGGCGCGTTATCGTCGGAGAAGGCGCTCGAATTCGCGGCGACGTGCGTGCCCGCGAGATAACAATCGGGGGCGTCGTTCAGGGCGACGTTGTCGCCGAGGCTGGCGTTAGCATCCTTTCTACCGGTATGGTGCTCGGCGATGTCCTGACACGAAAGCTCAATGTGGAGGATTCGGTAATCCTTAACGGTACGTGTTTCGCCATAAACGACGGGGACCGCTTCGCCGAGGCGCTCTCTGATTACAATAATCGCCGCGCGTTTCGCTCATCGTCGCTTGCCGGCGGACGGGCGACTCGCGCCGGTTTTTCCTGATGGCTACGCCCGGGCTTGATCCCGCATCGCCGTATTTCTCGTCACTCGCCGGGCAGGTTTCCGGCGGAACGGTGAAAAACCGGGGGGACAAGCGCAAAGAACGAGTCGTCACGCGGTCTTTCGATCGGCTTGTGGGCGACGAACTTGATCATGCGACCGAAAGCGAGCGCGCCCGGGTTCCGGAGCGCCTTGCTCACTTGCCGCCGGAACGCGTTCTCGAGGCTCTTCTCGACGACGTTCATTCCTCTGGCGATACGCTGAAGGGCAAGCAGACGCCGGAGACGATTCTTGCCTACAAGGATGCCGTTCGATCATTCGTTGGTTATATTGTAGATCGGGCCTTTGGCATAACTGAGACCACATCGGGCGGGAACATTCTGAAACGCAAGAAATTCACGCAGGTACAGGTTATCGACGCGAAACTCGAAGAGTTGGCACGCGGCATTCTCTCCAATCAAAAAAACCAGCTGGCGGTTCTCGAACGGATCGAGGAAATCAATGGATTGCTCGTGGACTTGATGTCCTGACGGGCGGTTGACGGAAAAGGTGGAAACGATGAATTCGGATTTTGACAAGGATATACACGCAGAGGATCTTTCAAGTCTCGAGGACCCACAGTCAGAGATCGTTGACAACGGCGGCGGAACGTTCGTGTTTCCCGAGCCTTTGTATCATCTCAAACTCGAGTACTCGAGCGAAAGCCTGTACGCTACGAGCGATATCGAATCGCTCGCCCAGGGCGATCATGTGCTCGTTCCGACGCGATATGGCAAGGATATCGCTCTCGTGATGGGAAAGGTTCGCATACCGCTCGGCATACGGCCTGACGATGTGGTGGTAATCGATCGAAAGGCCGAAGAGAGCGACCTTGCGCACATGACTGACCTACGCGAGAAGGAAGCCACCGCTTTTGCCGTCTTTCGAGAAAAAGTCATTCAGCACCGCCTCGATATGAAGCTCATCGCGACGCACTATCTCCTTGACGAGCCGAAGATACTTTTTTTCTTCAGCGCCGAAAACCGCGTCGATTTTCGCGACCTCGTGAAGGATCTTGTTTCGATCTTTAAGATGCGCATCGAGCTTCGCCAGATCGGCGTGCGCGACGAGTCGCGCATAACCGGCGGACTCGGCGTGTGCGGGCGGCCGTATTGCTGCCATTCCGTCACGGACAAGCTTCGCCCTGTATCCATCAGGATGGCAAAGGATCAGGGGCTATCGCTCAATTCGCTGAAGATTTCGGGACAGTGCGGGCGGCTTCTGTGTTGCCTCGCATACGAGCATGATTGGTATTGCGAAGAACGGAAGACCCTGCCAAACGAGGGCGTGCGGCTTTTTTACGATGAGGCAAATTTCCGCGTGACGGAGGTCAATCCGCTGACGCGAATGATTCGCCTGCAGGGAGAGGACGGACGAGTTCTCGATATTCCTTCGTCGCGCATGGCTCGCGTCGACGGAAAGTGGCGCATTCAGTAGCTAGATCGTCATCGGAATAGCATGATCGCGTTCTCGCTTTCGGGCGAGAACGGGCTTTTGTCGTAGCTTCCGTACTTTTCCACGCGAGTAAAGCCCGCGTCCTTCGCCCATCCTTCCAGAAGCGCCGTCGGCGTCGGCACGATAAACCCTCCAGTTTGGAGTATGATTCGCTTCCCGTTTCCGAGTTCAAGCTCCGCGTCATACGCCGTTTTTCCGTCGGGGTTGGGACGATATCCCGTTTCGAGTTTTACGCGTATGGAGCTTCTTTCGGGAAGGCGCACCGGCTTTGTTTCCGGAAGCCCGTCGAAATTGAGTGTTTGCACTACGAGCACCCCCTCGGGGGCGAGGAGCGACCGAGCGTCGTGAAAAAATTTTCGTACTAAAATTTCGTCTCCCAGAAAGGGCAGGGTATTTTCAATACAGGCAATGACGTTGAAGGACGCCGCTTTGAGAAAGCGTCCCATCTCCAATATCGACAATTCGAAAAATCTCGTGGTGGAAAGGCCCCTGCGGAGACGACGTTGCGCGGTGGCAACCATATCCGCGTTCGCGTCAATTCCGGTAATATCGAAGCCATTTCCCGCTATACGGTTTTCAAGGGCCCCCGTCGCGCTACCGATACCCAAGTAACGGCATAGGGGCGAGTCCTCGGTTGGGAAACCCGCTCGGTATTCTGCCCCAAGAGCGAGAATCAGGTTTACGGCTTCCTCGGAGAGTGGAAAGAGCTCGTCATAGTATTCCAAGAGCGCGGTAAAATAATCGTGGATATTTTCAATATAGAGTACGGAATCCTGTGACCGTGAAAACTGGCTCATCAACGCTCCTTCTTCAATAATTGACCAATTCGATATATTTTTATACAATAGGCCCAGGAGTCGCGAATGGACACACCAGAAACTATAATAACCGTATGCATGGGCAGTTCCTGTTTTTCCCGCGGGAATAACATCAATGCTGAAATTATAGAACGTTTCCTCCGTGAGCGCAATTTTGACGCCAAAATCGAGGTGCAGGGCTGTCTCTGCGACGGACATTGCAAGGATGGCCCAAATATACGCATTAACGGCGAATTGATTCAGGGCGTTGAGCCCGGAATGATGTATGACTTGCTCGACCATAAACTTGTACGGGGGCGATAATGAACTTGCAAAGCCCGATTTATACCGAAAAAACGCAGTGCCAGGATTGTTACAAATGCATCCGCGAGTGTCCGGTAAAGGCGATCAGGGTGGAAAACGGCCACGCGATGGTCGTATCCGCCCTCTGCGTCCTGTGCGGCCATTGCGTGACGGTATGCCCGGCCTCCGCTAAGCGCGTTCGTGACGATAGGCCGCGCGCGCGTCAGCTCATTACCCTCCGTGAGCGAGTTATCGTTTCCCTTGCGCCGTCGTTTTCGGCGGAATTTCCGGGGATTTCGCCCCGTACTCTGATAAATGCCATTACGCGTCTGGGGTTTTACGGGGTTTCAGAGACGGCTATCGGCGCGGATCTCGTATCCTCGCGGCTCGCGCGGGATTTTGCCGACGATGCGGCGCGCGAGTCGCGCGAGGGCACGCGCGCTCTCTTCCTTTCGTCAGCTTGTCCCGTCGCCGTGGAGTACATAAAGCAGTATATTCCCGAGCTCGCGCCATACGTTACTGACCGCGCTTCCCCGCTGCTCGCGCACGCGCGGTTCCTTAAAGAGCTCTATGGCCCCGATACCGGAGTGGTGTTCGTCGGCCCGTGCATCGCGAAAAAGCGCGAGGCCGACGTGTGGCAAACGATTGATTGCTCCATTTCGTTTCAGGATTTACGCGAATGGTTTCGCGAGGCGGGCATAGACTTGTATGCGCTGGAGAAGAGCGAGTGCGCGACTCTGCCGGCGGGGACCTCGACGTTTATGCCGTTTTCCGCGGCTAAGGGCGCCCTTTACCCGGTTGACGGCGGTATGATCGCCGCTATTCGAAAGTATCCGGGAGCCGACCCGGTCAAGATGATGACGGTTACCGGCCTCGACGAGATTGATTCCGCGTTGCGGGGACTCGACCCGGCCGATCTTCCTTCCTCGCTGTTCATCGAGCTTCTGGCCTGCCCCGGCGGATGCGTGAACGGCCCGCTCGTGTCGCGCGGCACGCCGACGGCCCTTCGGCGCATTCGCCTGCTCGATTACGCCTCCCGCGCCGCCGATGTCGCCGAGGGTCTCGCCGAGCCCGATTTGACCGGTACGCTTCCCGTCGAGTCCTACGTCATGGCCGTTCATGACGACGACGATATTCGCGCCGCGCTTCGGATGGTCGGCAAGCTCACCGCGCAGGACGAGCTCAACTGCGGAAGCTGTGGGTATGATACCTGCAGGGCCTTCGCCGCGGCCATGATCGAAACCCGGGCCGAGCGCACGATGTGCGTATCCTATATGCGTAAGCTCGCCCAGAAAAAGGCTAACGGTCTCATTCGCGCGATTCCCTCGGGCGTGGTCATTTGCGACTCGAACCTTCGCGTCATCGAATGCAACGAGAATTTCGCGCGTCTTATGGGGCCCGAGACCGCCTTGATGTTTGAGGCAAAGCCCGGAATGGAGGGCGCGGACCTCGAGCGGATAACCGATATGTCGAGGTTCTTCAGGGACGTCATGGCGGTAAACGGGCCCGACGTCGTGGAGCACGAGCATCGCGAGGGAAAGAAGATATTTCAGGCGACGGTGTTTTCGATCGAAAAGGGCGAGAGCGCGTGCGGCGTCATTCAGGATGTGACGGCGCCGCAGATCAGGCGCAATCGTGTCATTAGCCAGACGAAGCGCGTCATAGATAAAAATCTCGCGGTCGTTCAGAAGATAGCGTTTCTTCTCGGCGAAAACGCCGCGGAAACCGAGGCCACGCTTAATTCCATCATCGAATCCTTTGCGGACGACGAGGGCGGCCAATGAGCGACGCGAACGAGGCGGGAACATTCATCGAGGTCGGCCACTATCAGCTCTGCAAGAGCGGCCAGGGCGCGCCTGGAGACGCGTTTCTCTCGCAGAAGAACGAACAGGACGGACGCGTCATCACCGTGCTTTCGGACGGCCTCGGCTCGGGAATCAAGGCGGGCGTCCTTTCAACGCTTACCGCGACCATGGCGATGAAATTCGTCGCGTCTGATATACCGATCAAGCGGGCCGCGAACATCATCATGAGCACGCTTCCGGTTTGCAAGGAGCGAGGCATCAGCTACGCGACGTTTACCCTCGTCGATATCGAGCCGAACTCTTCTGTGCGGATCATGGAGTACGATAATCCGGGCTATATTCTCGTGCGGGAGAAGACGGTCGTGGAACCGATAAAGCAATGCACGCCAATCGAGCGAAAGCGGGCGAAGGGCGCCCCCGCGCGGGAAGCCGTGCTTTTTTACTCCGACTATCGCGCGCGAGCCGGAGACAGGCTTGTATTTTTCTCGGACGGGGTTACGCAGGCGGGAATGGGCGCGCGGCTCACGCCGATGGGCTGGGGCGCCTCTTCCGTGCAGGAATTCATACTGGCGTCGATCGAGGCAAATCCCGGCGTGAGCGCGCGCGAGCTCGCGCGGTCGGTCGTGACCGCCGCGCAGCAGCATGATAGCTACTGCGCGAAGGATGATATAACCTGCGGCGTTATTTATTTTCGCCATCCGCGGGACATGCTCGTAGTGTCCGGGCCGCCGGTTAACCGCGAACGGGATGACGAGATGGCGCGCGATTTCACGTCCTTTCGGGGCAGAAAAGTCATCTGCGGCGGCACGACCGCCAACATCCTTTCGCGCGAGCTAGAGCGTCCTTTGCGCCTCATCATGAAGAACATCGACCCCGTCGTGCCGCCGATGTCGGTCATGGAAGGGGCCGATCTCGTGACTGAAGGCATAATCACGCTCGGCACCGTCGCGGAGTTGCTTGAGCGCGGCGCGTCTATTGGCGGCAGCGCTGCCCTTGAAAGCGCGCGCGAGAACGCCGCGACGAAGATAGTCGAGCTTTTGCTCGACAGCGACCGAATTACCTTTGTCGTGGGCACCAAGATAAACGAGGCCCATCAGGACCCGAACATGCCCGTTGAGCTGGAGATCAGACGCAACGTCGTCAAAAAAATACAGTCCTTGCTGAGGGGTCACTACCTCAAAGAGGTTACTATCCGCTATATCTAGGTTAGGGAAGGAGAGACTATGTCATCGAAGATCAAGGTGGTCATTTGTTCTGGTACGGCCTGTTTCGTGATGGGCGCGTCGGACATATTGTTGCTCGAGGAGAGTCTATCTCCCGAGCTTGCGGCGAACGTGGAAATTGAGGGTACTACCTGCCTTGGCATGTGCAAGGCGGGCGAAAAGAACGAGGCCCCGTACGTGACAATCAACGGGGAGGTCATGGCGCAGGCGACGCTGCCTAAGGTTATGGCCCGCATTCGGGAGTTAAACGATGCTTAATATTAATAACGCCGCCTCCAAAATAAAGCGCGAGATTCTCGTGCGGATCGCCAAGCTCCAGCTTGAGGGCAAGCTGGAGGAAGGCGTTCACTACATACCGCGGGAGATGGCTCCGCGCAACGCGGATCCGTTTCGCTGCTGCGTGTATCATGACCGCGAGGTCCTGCGCATGCGCGTCATCGCGCGGCTCGGTCACAGCGTAGAGGATTACGACGACGAAAAAAAGCTCGCCGAGTACGCCCGCGAGGCCCTGGAGCGAGAGCGTCCGACGGAACCGATGCTCACCGTTCTCGACGAGGCTTGCAATGCGTGCGTCCGCGCGCACTATCTCGTCACGAACGCATGTCAGGCCTGCCTCGCCCGCCCGTGCATGATGAACTGCCCGAAGAAATGCATAGAGATTACGGGCGGTCGCGCGCGGATCGACCCGGAGGCTTGCGTGAATTGCGGGCTCTGCAAGCAGAATTGCCCGTATCACGCGATTATCAAGGTGCCGGTTCCCTGCGAGGAAGCCTGTCCCGTTGGCGCGATAACGAAAGATGAGAACGGCAAGGAGCGGATCGATTATTCCAAGTGCACCTTTTGCGGCGCGTGCATGCGGGAATGCCCCTTCGGCGCGATGATGGACAAGGGGCAGATCGTAGACGTGATAAGAAAGCTGATGGAAGGCAAGCGCGTCGTGGCTCTTTATGCGCCGGCGATAGCGGCCCAGTTTCGCGCCGTTCCCGGGCAGCTCGAAGGGGCGTTCGCGAAAGCAGGATTCGCTCGAACATACGAAGTTGCCGTCGGAGCCGACATTACGGCCGAAAAAGAGGCCCACGAGTTCGAGGAGCGGATGGAGAGGGGCGACGTTCTGATGACGACGTCATGCTGTCCCGCATACGTGCGCGCCGTGCATATTCACGTTCCGGAGCTTAATGGGTGCGTGTCTGATACGAGATCCCCGATGCACTATACCGCGAAGATAGCGAAGGATGACGACCCTGATTGCGTTACCGTTTTCGTCGGCCCCTGCCTGGCGAAGCGCAAAGAAGGCATTGACGATCCTTTCGTCGACTATGTCCTTTCTGCCGAGGAAATCGGCGCGCTTTTGATGGCGAAGGGAATCGATATCGGCGAGTGCGAAAGCGCCGCGACAAACGCGCAGCCGAGCGCGACTGGCAGGAATTTCGCGCAGTCGGGCGGAGTCGCCGAGGCGGTTCGTGTACGGCTTACAAAGCCCGAGCGGCTGAAACCCTTCGTGATCAACGGTCTCGATCTCGCGGGAATGAAACAGCTTGCTTTGTTTGGCAAGGCCGCTGCAGCGGGAACGCCCGCGGAGGCGAATCTTGTCGAGGTTATGGCCTGTTCTGGCGGTTGCATCGCGGGGCCGTCAGTTATCACGAACCCCAAGGTTGCGCAGGGACAATTGAAAAAATACGTCGATATGGGAAGTGCATAACGCCACGCATGTTCGCGCGCGCGTTTCGCGAAAGCGGGGCGTGCGCGCGCTTTCCGTTATTTCTCCGTTTCGGTAGCTGGAAGGATTTTTTTAAGGTAGGCTTCGAGTTTTTCGGCGGTTTCCCGGCTGATTGCGTGTTCCATACGGCAAGCGTCACGCTCGGCATTTTCTTCATCGACTCCGAGAACGTCTATAAGGAAGAGTTTGAGCGCGTTGTGCCGCGCCCGTACGGCCCGTGCCATGCGAAGCCCGGTCTCGGTTAGCCGAATATCCCCATAGTGCTCATGTTCGACCAGTCCGGACTCTTTCAGCGCCCCGAGGGACTTGTTGACGCTTGCCCGGGAGACTCCGAGCGTGCGCGCGATGTCTATCGAGCGCGCCTGTCCCGACTCCGCAGAAAAGTCGAGAATCGTCTCGAGATAATCCTGTTTTGATGCGCTTATTGAGTCAGGCATGCGTAGAATATATCCTATAACGTTTGACTAAACAACCGATTTCTTATATGTTAAAAGTAACTTGAGGGTAACAAATTGAGCTTAGATCAAATGACTCCGGGCGATTCAGGAATAATTGCCACAGTTGGCGGTACAGGCGCGCTCAGACGCAGGTTACTGGATATGGGTCTGACTCCGGGCACGAAGGTAACCGTGAGGAAACGCGCTCCCTTCGGCGATCCTCTTGAACTCTGCCTTCGGGGATACGAGCTCACCTTGCGGGGCGAGGATGCGCATAATATCAAACTGAAGAAGGAAGCGTAGTATGCCCATTCGAGTAGCCCTCGCGGGAAACCAAAATTGCGGTAAAACGACCCTTTTTAATCAATTGACCGGAAGCAACCAACATGTGGGAAATTTCCCCGGCGTAACCGTGGAAAAGAAAGAAGGAGTCGTCAAGCTTTCGCGCGACATTACCGTCGTTGACCTTCCCGGGATTTACTCGCTTTCCCCGTACACATCAGAGGAGATCGTTTCGAGGGATTTTCTCGTTAAGGAAAAGCCGGACGTCATACTGAATATCGTCGACGCGACGAATATCGAGCGAAATCTATACCTTTCTCTACAACTCATGACACTCGGTATTCCGATGGTCATCGCGCTTAACATGATGGACGAAGTTCGCTCCAATGGCGGGACGATAGACATTGTGGCAATGGAGCGAGAGCTTGGTCTTTTTGTGGTTCCCATTTCGGCCGTCAGGAATGAGGGTATTCCGGAACTCGTCGAGCGGGTGAGAGACGCGACGCTTGGGAGCGCCCTGTGTGAACGGCGGATAGATTTTTGCTCGGGGCCGGTTCATAAAGCATTGCATGCGATTACCCATATCGTCGAAGAGTGCTCGCGGTCTGCTGGGTATACCGGACGCTTCGCCGCGACGAAGCTCATCGAGGGCGACCCGCTGCTTGAGGCTGAGCTTGCGCTCTCTCTCGCCGATCGCGATATCATCACACGCATCGTCAAGGAGATGGAGGCCGATCTTGGCACGGACCGCGAGGCGGCAATCGCCGATATGCGGTATGTTTTTATCGCGAGGCTCGTGGCCTCCGCGGTGACGAAACGCGAGGAGTCGCGCGAGCAAGCCCGCTCGGTGGCGCTCGACCGCGTGCTGACGCATCGCGTGTTCGCGATTCCGGTGTTCGTCGCCGTCATGGCCTTCGTTTTTTACGTGACCTTCGGGCCGATAGGCTCTTCTATTTCGGACATTTTCACGGGCGCCGTGGACTGGACGATCGCCCTCGCGTCAGGCGGCTTGGAGCGGGCGGGCGTGCACGAATGGATGCGGTCGCTCATCGTGGACGGGGCGCTGACGGGCATCGGAAGCGTGCTCTCGTTTTTACCGGTTATCATCATTCTCTTTTTCTTTCTGTCTCTTCTAGAAGACACCGGGTATATGGCTCGCGTCGCCTTCGTGCTGGATACTCTTTTGCGCAAGATTGGCCTATCCGGACGCTCCTTCGTTCCTCTTCTGGTAGGCTTTGGCTGCACCGTGCCGGCGATCATGGCGACGCGAACGCTGTCGAGCTCTCGTGACCGAAAGATGACGATTCTTTTGGCGCCATTTATGTCATGCTCCGCGAAGGTTCCCGTATACGCGGTGTTTTGCGCCGCCTTTTTTCCGAGACATGCCGCGATCGTCATGACCGCGCTCTATTTCGGCGGGGTGCTCGTTGCAATAGGGAGCGGCTATGTCCTAAAGCTCACGGTTTTTCGCGGAAACTCGGTACCGTTCGTTCTGGAGTTACCTGTGTATCGCCTTCCCTCGCTCAAGGCCGTTTTTTTCCATCTCAGGGAAAAGGTGCGCGATTTCGTCGTGCGCGCGTTTACCATTATTTTTCTGGGCTCGCTAATTATCTGGTTTTTGACGAATCTTGACTGGTCGTTTACCCTCGTCGGCGACGGTGCGAAGAGCATACTCGCATCGCTCGGCTCCGTTATAGCGCCGATATTTGGCCCGAACGGATTCGCTTCATGGCAGGCGGTCGCCGCGCTCGTAAGCGGCTTCGCGGCGAAGGAAGCCGTCATCAGCACGCTTTCCGTCGTTCTTCCCGAAGGCATCGGTTCCTATTTTTCGCCGCTCGGCGCCCTTTCCTTTTTGACTTTTACGCTTCTCTATACGCCGTGCGTTGCCGCGGTCGCCGCTACGCAGCGCGAGATGGGCTCGGTCAAATGGACGTTCGTCGCAATCGTTTTTCAAACGGGTATCGCTTGGCTTGCCTCGGCGGCCGTGTTTAGCGTTGGACAATTCTTAGGCTTCTAATGTATCATTCATATGTGAGTAAGATTCGTCCGGTTGTTTTTCGTTCAGCTGTCGCGGCCGTCGCGCTCATCCTTTCTGCCGCGCCACTCGCCGCGCATCCGCATATGTTTCTCGAGAGCAGGGCTGAAATCGTTCAGAGCGGGGGCGTTCTCTCCGGCGCGTGGCTCGAATGGAAGCTCGATTCCTTTTTTAGCGCTGACTTGATACATGGATACGACCATGATCGAAACGGCGTTTTCGACGCGGCGGAGACCCGTGAGCTCGAGCGGGGCGCCTTCGTTAACCTTCGACATTATCATTACTTTACGTTTATACGCGTTGGGTCCGTTCGGACGAACCCCTCCTCGGTGAAAAGCTTTTCAGCCCGGCAAAGCGGCGGTTCGGTGATCTACCGGTTCTTCGTGGATCTTTCGTCATATCAAGCCGGCGAGGTATTTCTTGCGGTGTACGATTACACGTACTTTTGCGATATTCGGTATCCAGAAAAAGATCCGGTGCGGGTAATCGCCGAGCCTTCGGTCGGTGATTCTGTCGCGAGCATAAGGTGGGAAATCGTGGAGAACAAAGATTACCCGGTGTATTACAATCCGCTTGGCGCAATCGATGACACGACGGTTTACTATAAGCCTGCCCCTGGGCTCGCGACGTATTATCCGCGTGAGATCAGGCTTTTCAATGGCTCGCGATAAAGTCGCGCGGTCGCGTCGTTACCGCGTCGCTCTTGCGGCTTTTTTCTCGACGGCTCTTGTCATCGCCGGAAGCGCCGCGTTTGCCAATCCTTTTACTGGAAACAGCGGTGGCGACGCCGGGGTTATCGACGAAGAAACGTCTGCGCCCCAGCAAGATCGCGCTATCGAGCCTTCTCCCGTTCGCGCCTCGCGACCTTCCGAAAGCAATGTTAATCGTCAGCTTGCCGTTCGCGAGCGCTTGGCCGCGCTCTTTCATGAATGGAAAAAGACCGGTTCCCCTGGCGCGCTATGGGCCATACTCGGCGCGGCTTTCGCGTATGGAATTCTTCACGCTCTCGGACCTGGGCATCGAAAGACCATCGTGTTTTCCCTCTATCTCGCGAGAACCGCGCCTGTGGCGGAGCCGGCGCTTGTCGGCGCTCTCTTGGCCCTTTTGCACGGGGGCGCGGCCGTCGTTGTCTTGCTCGCGCTGCGCGGAGTCTCGGGCGCTATCTCCGCGCGGGCCGCCGTTGTTACGCTCTGGATGGAAGGCCTTGCCTATGCGCTGCTCGTCGGTGTCTCCGCGATTCTCTCGGTCCGAGCGTTATGCGATTTGTTTTCTTCTTGCCCGAAACGGCGGGCAGGCGCGATGGGCTTGGGTACGCTATTGGTGAGCGGTCTTTATCCCTGTCCCGGCGCGATTCTCATTTTGATCTTATCGCTCGCCCTCGATCTCGTTCCCCTTGGAATCATGGCCGTGGCCGCCATGTCTCTTGGAATGAGCTTTCCAATAACCGCCGCGGGATATTTAGCATGGTTTGGACGAACGCGTCTTTTCATGAGCCTTAAGATGGAAGAAGCGAAAATTGGTCGACTCTCCGCCGGCGCCGAGCTGGTGGGGTATTTGCTTTTGTTGGGATTTTCGGCGTACATCGCCGTACCGTTTTTCGCGAGTCTCGCGAGAATGCTTACTTCCGCTTCGAGATAAAGACCGCGCTTGGCGCGTCCTCCCGCTCTTTTTGCACGCTATATTTGTCCTTTCGGTTCGTGAAGTAATCCAGAGGTTTTTTTACCCCAAGCTCGCGGAGATCAAAGTCGGGCTTTACCTGACGAACGTATTGAACGAGCTGCGAGAGCATGACCCACCCGGAGGTGTCGGCAAGCTGATCGACGGCCTTTTCGATGAGAACTTCGGTTTTATTATGAATTTCCGAGGTTTTCCTCGGTTCTGGACGAGCCTTGCCGGCAGGTTCTATGTGGATAAACTCATTGCATGCGTTAACGAAGGACGACGGGGTTTTCTTTTCGCCGATACCGACGACGTACTTTCCCTGCTCCCTGATTCGGCTCGCGAGCCTCGTGAAGTCGCTGTCGCTCGACACGATGCAAAAACAGTCAAAATGCTGAAGGTAGAGAAGATCCATCGCGTCGATGATCAAGGCGCTGTCGGTGGAGTTTTTGCCGACGGTGTTGCTGAACTGCTGAATGGGCTGAATCGCGTATTCGAGGAGAAGCGGCCGCCAGCTGCGCATTTTCTCGGAGGTCCAATCGCCGTAAATCCTGCGAACCGACACGATTCCGTACAGGGCTATGTTTTCGGAGATATCCTCCAAGAAATTATGGGAAATGTTTTCCGCGTCGATAAGTACCGCGATGTTCCTGAATTTATCGGGCATGGGCTGCCTCCGTGGGCTGTTTCGTTCAGTGTTGCCCATAAACGACAAAGATGCAAGGGAAAACCGTGACTCGCGTCGACTGTCCACGTATGAGTTTTTTACGCGCCGGTGTTGCATTTCGGAGGGCCGTCACTACACTTAATACTAAGACATTGAGGAGGCTTTATGGCGGCGATCAGAAACCTGCGATTGCGATGGAAGTTGTTCGGGGTGTTTTTTATCATCATCCTGGTCTTTTTAGCCGGGTTTACCTTTATACTTGCATCTCTCCGGACGATTAATCAGGCCACCGTAGATATATATAACGATGGCCTTATCGGCATAGAGAGGCTTATAGAGGCCGATCGCGATGCGTATCAATCGAGCATCGCCGTCGCGCAATCCTTC
The DNA here is from genome assembly GCA_964429975.1 of uncultured Treponema sp. Classification (GTDB taxonomy): domain Bacteria; phylum Spirochaetota; class Spirochaetia; order Treponematales; family Treponemataceae; genus Teretinema. The sequence goes on along the minus strand of CAYSEA010000006.1, from coordinate 35,368 downwards.
GAGATCATGCGTGCGGGCAAGGCGGATGAGACGAAAGGCCTGATTAAGGGCGTAGAAGAAAACATGCGGCAGGTGCAGGAGCGCTTTTCAGCGTTCGAGAAGATATTCTACGAAAGCGGGAAGACCGCCGTGCCGGCCTTTGAGGCGTTCAATACGAACTACAAGCGATGGTCGGCCTTGAGCGGGTTGCTGACGGCGAATATGTCCCGCATGGATTTCGAGTCTTCAGCGAAGATTTACTACGGAGAGTACCTCGAGGTATTCGAGAAGATGCGCGGAGCCATGGACGAGCTGACGAACGTTATGCTTGAGGAAACCGAAAAAAACTACAATGACAGCATGGCGGCATATTCCCGCGTTCTTTCGACTCTTGCGGTGGTACTGTTCGCCGTTATTGGCCTTTCCGTATTCTTCGCCGTCGTCATCACCGTATTCATGAGCCGCGCCGTGGGAAACCTCGGTGAATTTGCCGGAAAGATCGGCGGCGGGGATCTCGCGGCGCGCGTAGACGGCGCGACGCTTTCCTTGGGCGACGAGTTTGGCGATCTTGCGCGGAGTCTCGAGGACATGCGAACCCGCGTCGGAGACGTCATCAGAAGCGCGCGCGAGGTGGCGGGCTACGTGAGAACCGGAAGCGGCGAGTTGAGCGATACCGCCCAGCAGCTTTCGCAAGGCGCGAGCGAGCAAGCGTCCATCGCCGAAGAGGTGTCTTCTTCCATGGAGGAGATGTCCGCGAATATTCAGCAAAACGCGGACAACGCGCGGGAAACCGACAAGATCGCGACGAAGGCGTCATCGGACGCGGAGCGGAGCGGGGTCGCGGTCAGAGAGGC